>NZ_JADPIX010000080.1:0-30903 GCF_023073155.1 Bradyrhizobium sp. 45
GACGAGATGGTCCTTCGAATATCACACGAGCGAACGCACCCGCACCCCCTCCATCGACGAGATCGCACGCACCCTAGTCATTGCGGAGAAATTCACCCATCTCGCCGAGGGCGAGCACGAAACCTATCCTGGCACGCTCGGTGCGCTATGGGGCGTGTGTCTTACCGGACAGAGGACCGGCGCCTTTCTAAAGCTGCGCACGGATCGCCTCTACGATGCGGCAAAGGTCGTCCGACGCCTCCGGGGCTGGAAGATCGCGAATTGGACCGCCCACGAGATGAAGGGCGGAAGGGACGGCGGCAGGCCGCATTCGCTTCCGCTTCCGCCCGAGGCGCTCAAGATCATGCAAAAATACCACGCTATGTCTGGCGGGACGTCAAAGTGGATGTTCACGGGCCGTGACCCCAGGAAGCACATCACGCAATCGGCCCTGAATCTAGCGATGCATCGGCTCCAGGGCCGCGTATACGATCACACAGTCAAGCAGAAGCCTTCCCGCAAGGGCAAGCCTGGGCCAAAGCCACACCCCAAGAAGGAGCGCGTCGACCTGTTCGAGCTCTACGGCATCGATAGGTGGACCCTTCACGACTGCAGGCGAACGCTAACCACCTATCTTGACGACAAGCGGCTCGGTGGAGCGGCGACAGCCATTCTTGGGCACAAGACTTCGCTCGGCAATACCAAGGAACGCGAGAAGCTCGCGCCGGTGACTGAGCAGCACTACAGCCGCTCCCAGAAGATCGATCTGAAGGCGGAAGGGATGGCTCTGTGGATCAAAACGCTGCTCGCCGCCTACGTCAAAGAGAACCGCAAGTTCCGCGACTTGCGTGGCGACCGAAAAGCCGCCTAGAGACGGAGAGCCCGTCCCCTTCTGGGCTTCGGAAGCAAGATGGCGGAGAAAGTGGGACTCCCTCCCCCTATGCCCTAAACGCGCGAAAACCGCCGAAAAACAAGGGTTCCGATTAAGGCCGGTCGGGTTTTGTGACCACCGCGGTGTACCACCGATTCGGCTCTTCGGACCGTCAACCTGGGACAATTTGGAGGCGTTTGAGGATCACCCCACGGCCGAGTTCAGTCGGCTGTTCTTCGGGCCCTCGGCGATGATGGCTTGGAGTGCTCCGTAACCTTGCCGTTCGCCGCAACCATCCCGCTCTCCGGCCGGGTGCTAGGTTGGGATCGAACCACAAAACGGAAAAATGCGACCGATGGCGAACGTGAACGCCCGTCTCGCTCCATTCTGGTCGCGGCCCAGTTCGTCGCCGCCACCGGGCGTCGCCACGACGGCCGCCCGCGGCGAAGTCGGCAAACTTCAGACCTCGCGATCTGCTAAGCCAGCATGAAGTTCTGGTCGTGCAGCGTGCCGACGTAGCCGCTGACGTGGATCTCGATGTCGTGGGAGTCCATCAGGCCGTCGCCGTTGACGTCGATCTGAAGCGTGGCATTCGCGCCAGTCTGGTCGATGCGCGCTTCGGAGTGCGGCGACCCCGCGGAGCCGTCGAATGCAGCCGTGTCCATGAAATGGACCGGAGTGGCGAACTGCGCCGACATGCTCGCGAAGTTGAAGGTGTCGCTGCCGGCGTCGAAGTTGACGATGGTGTCGCCGGCTCCGGTCTGCGATTCGGCGGCGCCGGCGAAGTGGAAATTGTCGACGGCGGCGCTGGCGACGATGGTGTCGGCCCCAAGTCCGCCCGTCACCGCCGTGGTTCCGCTGGTGTTGCCGATGGTGATGTAGTCGTCGCCGGCGCTGCCGTTGACGGTCTCGGCGTTGACGACGGTGACGTTGTTGGCCTGGGCGGCGAAGTTGACGGTGTCGTTGCCGGCGGCCATGTCGATGATGGTGGCGAACGACTGCTGGGTGATGGTCAGGGCATCGTCGGTCGAGGAGCCGTTGACCTGGTTGATGTTGTACAGGTTGTCGAGCGAGTTCGACCCGGCGGCGAGATTGACCGTGTTGTTTCCCTGGCCGAGATCGATGGTGAGGCCGGAGACGTCGTTGAGCAGGGTCAGGGTGTCGTCCGAGGCGGCACCCGAGAAGTCGCTGCCGCCGACGCCTTCGACGCCGGTCAGGGAGACCGAGTTGGCGCCGTCGGCCATGTTGATATGGTCGTTGCCTCCGCCGAGGTCGATTGTGATTCCGGAGACGTCGTTCTTTAGGTTAATCGAATTGTCGGATGCGTCGCCGTTGATGAACTCCACGTTGGAAACGTGGAAGCTCAGGTATCCTTGCGTGAGGTTCAACGTGTCGTTGGTTCCGCCGCCGAGGTCGATGTTGATGTTGTCGTCCATGGTGCCGTATCCGCCGGTGACCGTCAGCGTGTCGTCGCCTGCGGTGCCGTTGATGTGCTGGACGTTGAAAACGTCGGCGAGCGTGTTGGTCCCGGCCGCCAGGTTCAGCGTGTTGTCGCCCTGCTGCAGGCTTACCGACAGGCCGCTGACGTCGTTGAGCAGCGTGACGGTGTCGTTGACCGGCGTTCCGATCCAGTCGTTGGTGTTGAGGTACTCGACGTTAGTCACGCTCAGCGAATTGACGCCGCCGGCCAGCATGAGGGTGTCATTGCCCGCGCCGAGGTCGACGGCGATGCCGCTGACGTTGTTGTTCAGCGTGAAGCCGTTGTCGAGGGCGTTGCCGTTGAGATGCTCGACATTGACCGCGCTCAGGACAGCGTATTGCGAGCCGATGGCGAGGACGTCGTTGCCGCCGCCGAGGTCGACGACCGGGCTGCTGCCCGGTTCGTAGATCGTGCCGGTCAGGGTCAGCGTGTCGTCCGACGCGGTGCCGTTGATGTGCTGGATGTTGAAGAGGTCGGTGAACGTGTTGCTTCCGGCAGCCAGGTTCAGGGTGTTGTCGCCCTGCGCCAGGTTGACGTTCATGCCGCCGATGGCGTTGTTGAGCAGCGTCAGGGTGTCGTTGACCGCGGCTCCCGAGAAGTCGTTGGAGGTGAGGATTTCGACGTTCGATACGCTCAGCGAGTTGACGCCGCCGGCCAGGGTTATGTCGTCGGTGCCGCCGCCGCCGAGATCGACGGTGAGACCGGTCGCGTTGGCGACCAGGTTGATGTTGTCGTTTCCGGTGGATCCGGTGACGTGTTCAACGTTCAAAAGGTTCAACTGGTAGAAGTTCGGCGAAACAAGGCTCACGGTGTCGTTGCTGCCGGCCCCGAGGTCGATCTGGTGACCGAAGACGTTGCTGCCGACCGCCAGGAAGTCGTCGCTGGCAGTCCCTGTGATCGTGCCGGCGCCGAGGTTGAAGGCCGAAATGTCGACCGGGTTGAGCGAGGTGCCGGAGTTCAAAAGATACGTTCCGTCGCTGAACTGCAGCACCTCGACGTTGGTGAGGGTATCGAGGCCGTCGCGGCCGCCGACGCTGTCGTTGACCGTGGTGACGCCGGTGGCGCCGTTGGTCGTGACCGTGTACTGGCTGCGGCCGCCGGTGAAGGCCGCCATGTCGGTGCCTGCGCCGCCGTCGATGGTGTCGTTGCCGCCTTGCCCGGTGAGGGTGTCGTTGCCGATGCCGCCAGAGATCGTGTCGCCGCCCCCTCCGCCGAACAGCAGGGCGTTGCCCGAGCCGCCGTTCAGGACGTCGGCGAAGTTCGAGCCCTGGACCGAGTTGACGCCGCTCAAGATGCTGTCGATGCCGATTCCGGCGCCGTCCGAAGCGGCGATGCTGTGGGCGTTGCCGGTGGAGAGATCGACCGAGACGCCGGACGCGGCCTGGGTGTAGGCGACCCGGGTGCTGCCGTTGCCGGTGATGACGTCGTTGCCGCCGAGGCCTTCGAACAGGTTGAAGGTTCCGCTGTTGAATGCGCCCACGCCGCCGACGAAGCCGGAGGCGTCGTAGGTGTCGGCGGACTGGCTGCCGGTGGCGCTGTTGACCCCGGTGAAGCTGTCGGTGCCGACGGAGACGTCGCCGCTCGCGGTGCCGGCCGCCAGATGGATGATCACGCCGGCGGCGGCGCTGCTGTAGATCATCCGGGTGTTGCCGTTGCCGGTGACGGTGTCGTTGCCGCCGAGCCCCTCGAACTGGTTGAAGCTGGCGTTGTTGCCGATGTTGAGGGCGCCTGCCGTGCCGAACGTGGAGGCGTCGTAGGCGTCGTTGAAGTTGGTGCCCTGGATCGCCTCGATCGAACGCAGCGTGTCGTTGCCCACCGAAGCGTCTCCGGTCACGGTGCCGGCCCCCATGTTGACGGTGATGGCCCCGGTCGAGAAGTAGATGTTGTTGTAGGTCGCAAGGTCGAACCCGCCGCGTCCGTCGATGGTGTCGTTGCCGCCGCCGCCGTAGAAGGTCTCCGTGGTGGCGGTCGAATTGCTGCCGCGCAGCGTGTCGCCGAACATCGAACCCTGGACGGCATTGACGCCGCTGAAGGTGTCGTGCCCGGTCGAGGCGTCGCCGTCGGCGGTGCCCGTACCCGCGACCGCGCCGGTCTGCAGGTCGACGACGACCCCTCCGGTCGCGTTGATGTAGGAAACGCGGGTGGCGCCGTTGCCGACGATGCTGTCGTCGCCGCCCATGCCGACGAACTCGTTGAAGGTTCCGTTCGACCCGGCATTGGTGCTGCCGCCGCCGAATCCGGTCGCCGTGTAGCTGTCGGCGAAGTTGGTGCCGCGCACGGATTCGATCGAGCGGAGGGTGTCGGTGCCGACCGAGGCGTCGCCGGTAAGCACGCCGGACGCCATGTCCACGGTGATGCCCGAGGTCGTGGCCTGGTCGAGCGCGTAGTCGGCGCGGTCGAAGCCGCCCCGCCCGTTGATGAGGTCGTTGCCGCCGCGGCCTTCGAAGACCTCGACGGTTCCGTTCGCGTTGGCGCTTCCCAGAAGGGTGTCGGCTCCTGCGGACCCGACCACACCGGCAAAACCGTTGCCGATCAGGGTGTCGGTGCCGACAGAGGCGTCGCCGGTGGCGGTGTGCGCCTGGAGGTCGACGGTGACGCTGCCGGTGGCGTTGACGTACGAGATCCGGGTAAGCAAGGCGCCCTGGCTGTTGATGCCGCCGGTGATGAGATCGTCGCCGCCACGGCCTTCGAATTCGTTGAAGCCCACATTGGTTCCGGCGACGCCGGTGTCGCCGCTGAACCCCGCCGCGGTGAAGGTGTCGGCGAAATCGCTGCCGACGATGCCCTCGATGGCGATCAGCGTGTCCGATCCGGAGCCGCCGGTCACGGTCCCTGCCGTCAGATTGGCCACGATGCCGGACGTCGCGTCCGTGTAGACCGCGCGGTCGAAGGCCTGGCCACCGTCCAGGATGTCGTTGCCGGCGAGCCCCTGCAGCCTGTCGTTGCCGCCGAGCCCCTGGATGGTGTCGTCGCTGGTCGTGCCGGTGAGCGTGTCCGGACCGCTCGTTCCGACCACGAGGGCGCCGCCGTTGACGGTGATGCCGATGGTCGTCTGGAACGAGAGGCCGCCGGCGTCGGTGGCGACGACCGTGATCTGCTCGGTTCCGGTGGTCAGGGCTCCTGCGACGACCAGGTTGCCGCCGCTGACGCCGAACTGGCCGCCGGCGTTGTCGGCAAGGCTGTAGGTGAACGTATCGCCGGCATCGGGATCCAGCGCGGAGAGAGCGCCGACGACGGTGCCGTTGGCCGTTCCCTGCGGAATGACCGTGTTCGACAGCGAGATGTCGGTCGGGGCTTCGTTGACGTTGGTGGTGGAGATCGCGAAGGTGGTATCGTGGGTGAGCCCGCCGGCATCGGTGGCGCGCACCGTGACCGAATGGGAAGTAGCCTGTTCGTAGTTGAGCGGAGCCGTGGCGACGAGGTTGCCGCCCAAGATCGAGAACAGGCCGCCGGCGTCGCTGACCAGCGTGAAGGTGGCGGTGTCTCCTGCATCCGGATCGAGCGCCGACAGGGCACCGACGACGGCGTTTGCGGCGCCGTTCTCCGCGACGGAGTTGTTCGACAGAACGACCGCGGTCGGCGCCTCGTTGACGTTGGTGGTGGCGATGACGAAGGTCCGGTCGACGGTGAGACCGCCGGCGTCGGTGGCGCGCACCGTGATCTGGTGCGACGCCGCCGACTCGTAATCCAGCGGCGCGGTGGTGACGATCTGATTGGCGACCAGGCTGAAGAGACCGCCGGCGTTGTCGAGCAAGGTGTAGGTGGCGGAATCGCCGGCGTCCGGATCGACCGGGGTCATGAAGCCGACGACGGTGAATGCCGGTGCGTTCTCGGCGACCGACAGGTTCGAGGCCGTGATGTCGGTCGGAGCTTCGTTGACGTTGGTGACGTCGATCTGGAAGCTCTTGCTGAAGGTGGCGCCGGCGGCGTCGGTCACGAGGATGCCGACCTGATGGGAGGCCGCGGTCTCGTAGTCCAACGGCGCCGTGGTGACGAGCTGGTTGCCGTTGACGATGGCGAACAGGGCGCCCGGGTTGCTCGTCAGCGCGTAGGTGGCGCCGTCGCCTGCATCCGGGTCCATGTCGGACAGCAGCCCGACGAGCGAGCCCGACGCGCTGTTTTCCGGCACGGTGGCGCCCGACAGCAGGATGTCGGTCGGGGCATGGTTCGGCGTGATGACGGCGAAGTTGGCGTCGCTCAGCGAGCCTGAGAGGCCGTTCATGAGGACGGTGATGTCGCCCGCCCCGATCGTGCCGTCGCCGTTGACGTCGATCTGCAGCTGCTGCTGTCCGCCGAAATTCGTCAGGATGGCTTCGGCCTGGGGCGCTGCCGGCGATCCGTCGAGGACGCCGGATGCCATGAAATGCACCGAACCGGCAAGGCCTGCCACGCCGTCGAGCAGGAACTGGTCGTGCGCGGCGTCGAAGTTGCTGACGCTGTCCTCGCTGGTGGCGGCGGAGGATTCCGAAGCGTCGGTGTAGCGGATGACGTCGTTTCCGGCGCCCGCCGTGATGAAGTCCGCGCTGCCGCCGCCGGTGACGGTGGCGCCGACGGTGCCGGTGACGGTGATGAAGTCGGTGAAGGCGCCGCCGTTGACGTGCTCGACGCCGTTGACGGTGACGCTGGAGAAGCCGACGAGATTCAAGGTGTCGTTCCCGGCGCCGAGATCGACGATGCTGCCGCCGGCGTCGATCATGGTCAGGACGTCGTCGGACGCTGTGCCGTTGACGTGCTGGACCCCGTAGGCGGTGATCGAGTTGGTTCCGGCGGCCAGGTTCAGGGTGTTGTCGCCCTGCTGCAGGTTGACGATCAGGCCCGAGGCATCGTTCAGCAGCGTCAAGGTGTCGTCCGAGGCCGGCACGGTGCCGCCGAAGACGTCGGCCGAGCCGACGCTCGAGACGTGGGTCAAGGCCAGCGTATTGGCGCCGGAGGCGATCTGCAGGCCGGAATTTCCGGTGCCGAGATCGACGGTCAGCCCATCCTGGTCGTTGGTCAGGGTGTAGAACGCGTCGGGCTGTCCGGTGACGACCAGGTGTTCGATGTTGTGGAGCGCGAAGCTGCCGTACTGCGCTCCGACGGAAAGCGTGTCGTTGCCGACGCCAAGGTCGACCGACATGTCGTTGTTCGGCGTGTAGACGCCGTTCGACACCGACAGGACGTCGTCCGAGGCGGTGCCGTTGATGCTGTCGACGTTGAAGAGGTTGGTGAACGAGTTCGCGCCGGCGGCGAGATTGAGGGTGTTGATGCCGTTGCCGAGGTTGACCGAGAGGCCGCTGACGTCGCTCAGAAGCGTGAGCGTGTCATTGGAGATGCTGCCGGGGGAAAAGTCGCTGCCGGTGAGGATTTCGTCGCCGATGATGCTCAGCGAGTTGACGCCGTTGGCCAGCACCACATTGTCGTTGCCACCGCCCATGTCCACGGTCAGGCCGTTGACGTTGGAGAGGAAGCCGACGAAGTCGTCGCCTCCGGTGCCCACCAGATGCTCGACGTTGGCCAGGTTGAGGTTGTAGCCGCCGGTGACGCCGAGCATGACGGTGTCGTCGGTTCCGGCGCCGAGGTCGATCAGATGACCCGAAAGCGTCTGGCTGATCTTGACGTAGTCGTTGTTCGAGCCCGTCGCCGCCGTCAGGGAATTCGCCTGGGCGTTGAAGAACAGCCGGTTGTCGGACAGATCGACCGGGCTCGCCTGCGTCCCCGAACCCACCAGGACGTTGGCGTTGTTGAATTGCAGGACCTCGACGTTGGTGAGCGTGTCGGTGCCGTCGCGGCCGACGACGCTGTCGGTGACCGTGGTGACGCCGGCGGTTGTCGAGATGTTGTACTGGGCCCGAGCTCCGGAATAGATCGCGACATCGCCGCCGGCGCCGCCGTCGATCGTGTCATTGCCGCCGTTGCCGACGAACATGTTGCTGCCGGCGTCGCCAATCAGCGTGTCGCCGAAGGCCGAACCGGCGACACTGAAGACGCCGGTGAAACTGTCTGTTCCGATGCCAGCCAGGTCCCCTGCGGCGGTGCCGTGGGCGGTGCCGAGCGAGAGGTCGACCGTGACCGCGGCCAATGCGTTGCCATAGATGACGCGGGTGTTGCCGTTGCCTGTGATGACGTCGTTGCCGCCGAGGCCTTCGAACTGGTTGAAGGTGCCGTTGTTGCCAATGTTGAGGGCGCCCGTGACGCCGTAGCCCGTGGCGTCGAAATTGTCGGCAAAGAAGGTGCCTTGAACGCCTTCGATCGAGCGCAGCGTATCGTGACCGATCGAACCGTCGCTGATACCCGTCGCTGTTCCGGCGGCAAGATTCACGGTGACGCCGGTGGTCGCCGTGGTGAGGCTGTTGTAGCTTGCAACGTCGAAGCCGCCGCGGCCATCGATGAAGTCGTCGCCGCCTAGACCGGTGAAGGTGTTGTTGAAGTTGCTTCCCAGCAGCGTGTCGCCGAAGGAGGACCCCTGAACCGCGTTCACGCCGGTAAACGTGTCGGTACCTTCGCCAAACGCCCTAGCCGTGCCGGCGACCAGAAGCGGATTGGCCGATACGGTCGTCCCTTGGAGATCGACGGTCACGGCGCCGGCCGCGTTGGTGTAGTTGAGTCGCGTGGCGCCGTTGCCGATGATGGTGTCGTTGCCGCCGGCTCCCTGGAAGTCGTTGAAGGTGCCCAGCGAGCCGATGTTCGCGCCCCCGGCGCCGAAGCCCGTGGCGTCGAACACGTCGTCGAAATTGGTTCCGCGAACGGCTTCCACTGCTACCAGCGTATCGGTGCCGATCGTGGAATCGCCGACGACGATGCCGGCAGCCAGATTGACGATGATGCCGGCGGTGGTCGCCGCATCGTTCGAGTAGACGGCGATGTCGTAGCCGCCCCGACCATCGATCAGATCGTTGCCGGCGCGTCCCTCATAGCTCTCGTATGTCCCCGGTCCATTGTTGCTGCCGCGCAGAATGTCGTTGAACCCAGAGCCGATGACGCCGGACACGTTGGTGAAGCTATCCTGGCCGACGGAAGCGAGATCTTCCGCAACGGTTCCGTTGGTTGCGTAGGCCGAGTGGGCCTGGATATCCACCGTGACGCCGTCGGTGGCGTGGAGATAGCTGACGCGGGTCAGGGCCTGGCCGGATCCATTGAGAAGGCCGGTGATCTGGTCGTTGCCTTTCCCACCCTCGAATTCGTTGTAGCCGACGACCGCACCGGCTACGCCGGTGACGCCGGCAAAGCCGGTCGCATCGTAGGTGTCGGCGAAGTCGGATCCCACGATGGCTTCGACGTTCACGAGGACGTCGCTGCCGACGGATGCGTCGCCCGTCACCGTCCCGGCGGCCATGTTCACGGCGATGCCGCCTGTGGCGTCGGTGTAGAGCGCCCGGTCGAAGCCGGTGCCGCCGTCGATGCGGTCGTTGCCTGCGTTGCCGGCGATGCGGTCGTTGCCGGCGCCGCCGAACAGCACGTCGGCGCCTTCTCCGCCGGAAATATCGTCGTTGCCTTCGCGCCCGTCGATGGTGTCGATTTCCGCCGTTCCGGTCAGGACGTCGTTGCCCGAAGTGCCGAACACGGGAGCAAGGACGGCCACCTGGGCGGCGGCGACCTGCACAGCCAGGGCAGCGGGGTCGGCGTAGTGGTCCTGGATCGCCGTCAGCTGGGCGGCGTCGGAGAAGTTGCCTGCGGCGGCGGCTGCCAGTTCCGTCGTGGCGGCGCCCTGTGCGACCTGACCGGCCTGGGCGATCTGCGTGACGGTGCCTGCCGCCTGGATGCTGTCGTTGGCCGCGCTGACCGTGCCGGTCACGACGTCGGCGGCCGTGCCGCTGACGCCGGAAGCCGCGACGATGTCGCCGACCGTTGAGCCTACGCTGAGGTCGATGGTGCCGTCGGGACCGACGTTTTTGATCGCTCCGGCGATGGCGTCGAAGACGCTGGAGGTGGCGCCGACCGCGGAAATCTGCGCCACGGTGCTCTGGACCTGGACGCCTGCGGACAGTACCGCCGTCGCCGCCTGATCGCCGCCGACGGCGGCCGAAACCGGGTCGTAGGCCGTGAGCACGATGCCGCTCGTCGATGTGTCGATGCCGAAGGCGGCGGCGACCTGCGCGGTCGCTTGGGCCGTGGTCACGTTGCCCACGGCGAGGGACGTGATCAAGGTCGTCAGCGGAGTGACGACGGTGGCGCCGTCGGGCGCCTTGAGCGTGCCGGTGAAGGCGAGGCCGGTGGAGATGTCGGTGCCGCCGGTCATGATCAGCGTGCCGTGGGGATCGTGCAGCGTGAAGCTGCCGTCGGCCGCGGTGATCGCGGATGCCTCGCCCGCCGTATAGACGCCGTTGCCGTCGGCGTCGGCGAACACGAAGGCTCCGGCGATGTAGCCGTCGACGGCGTGTTTAACGCTGTCGTTGAGACCTGCACCGACGTCCACCGTCATCGTCGCGGTCTGGATGGCCTGATGGCCGCCCTCGATCGAGGCAACGGAGACCTGGAGGGCGAGGCTCTGCTGATGCGCTCCCGACAGCGGAACGAGATGGAGATCGCCAAGGTCCGCCGCGGCGACCTCCCAGTGCCCGTCCTCGAACACGGTGCCGTGGTCGAGCTTGTAGCTGTCCGGAATGCCCTTGATCGTGATGGTGCTCAGCGCGCCGGCGTCGTCGACCAGATGGGTGTCGATGACGAGCGCGATCGGGGCATCGTCGGTGCCGGAAGCGTGGTGGGCGACGAGAAAAGGTGCGTCCTGGGTGCCGTGGATGGTGAAGGAGACCGGCTTCGTGGTGCCGTCGACCGAGGAAACGGTGAAGGTTTCGACCTTGACCTCGCCTGCGGCCAGGCCCTGCACCAGCGCATTGTCGACCGTGTAGGTGTAGTGGCCGTCGGAGGTGATGGTCATCTGACCGAGGGTGCCGACGGGGGCGGTCACCATGGTGCTGAACAGCGACTGGCCGGCGTCGGCGTCGGTCGCCGTCATCTGGCCCGAGACCGACAACGATGCCGCGTCTTCGGTGACGTCGTGAAGCACCGGGTCGCCGATGACGGCGGCGTCGTTGGTGCCCTGGATCGTGAACGAGATCACCTTGGGCGTACCGTCGACGGAATGAACGGTGAAGGTGTCGGTGCGCGTGTCGTTCGCGCCGAGATACTGAACGGCGGAATTGGCGACGGAATAGGTGTAGGTGCCGTCGACGGCGAAGGAGAGCGAGCCGAGGTTGTTGGCGTCGGCGACCGATCCCGGCTTGAACGACAACTGATATTGATCGACATCGGCGATGGTCAGTTGGCCGGTCGCGGACAGCGTCGCGCCGCCGGAATCCTCGGTGACGGTGTGGGTCACCGGATCGCCGATCACGGCCGTATCGTTCATGCCCTGGATCGTGAACGAGACCACCTTGCTGGTGCCGTCGATCGATTTGATCGTGAAGCTTTCGACCCGGAGGTCACCGGCACCAAGATACTGCACGGCCGAATTGGCGACCGAATAGGTGTAGGTACCGTCGCTCTGCAGCACGAGCGTGCCGAGGTTGCCGGCGCCGGGCGTCACGACGGTCTGGAACGCGGCCTGGCCGGCGTCCGGATCGGTGATCGAAATGTTGCCGGATGTGGTCAGATCGCCGGCAGGCGAGACGGCGCCGTCCTCGCGCACCAGGATGTGGTCCGGGTTTCCGATCGTCGCCGGAGTGCTCGCGCCGCTGCCGCCGTGGATCGTGAACGAGATCTGCTTCTGGGTGCCGTCGAGCGAGGTGACCGTGAAGGTCTCGACCTTGACGTCGGCCGCGCCGAGATACTGGGTCGCCGAATTGGCGACGGAATAGGTGTAGGTGCCGTCGGCCGCGATCGAGAGGTGGCCAAGGTTGCTCGAGGCCGATGCGACGGTGGTCTTGAACGCGGACTGGTTCTGGTCGGCGTCGGAGATGAAGAGGATGCCCGAGGCGGTCAGCGTCACCGGGGATGCGTTCTTGGTGACGTCGTGCTGGACCGGCGTGCCGATCACCGCGGCGTCGTTGGCGCCGTGGATGGTGAAGGACACCTGCTTCTGGGTGCCGTCGAAGGCGGTGACGGTGAAGGTCTCGGTCTTGACGTCGTTGGCGCCGAGATACTGCACGGCACTGTCGGCGACGGTGTAGGAATATGCGCCGTTGGCGGCGATGCTCAGGTGACCGAGGGTGCCGGCCGCCGCAGCGACGGCGACGGTCTGGAACGAGGACTGGTTCTGGTCGGCGTCGGCGATCGAAAGCACGCCGGCGGCGGTCAGGTTGCCGGCCGCGGAGACCCCCACGTCCTCGGTGACGTCGTGGACCACGGGTGCGCCGATGACGGCCGCGTCGTTGGTGCCGTGGATGGTGAAGGTGACCTGCTTCTGGGTGCCGTCGAGCGCCGTCAGGGTGAAGGTGTCGACCTTGGTGTCGCCCGCGCCCAGATACTGCACCGCGCTGTCGAGCGCGGCGTAGACATAGGCGCCGTTGCTTCCCATCACGAGCACGCCGAGATTGCCGTTGCCGGCCTGGATCGTCGGCTGGAAGGCGGATTCGCCCTGGTCCGCGTCGACGATCGAGACCGTCCCGGCCGCGTACAGGATCGGATTGGTGGCGTCCTCGGTGACGTCGTGGGCGGTCGGCGTTCCGATCACGGCCGCATCGTTGATGCCGTGGATGGTGAAGGAGACCTGCTTGGTGGTGCCGTCGAGCGAGGCGACCGTGAAGGTGTCGACCTTGGTGTCGCCGGCGCCGAGGTATTGCGTGGCCGCATTGGACACCGAATAGGTGTAGGTCCCGTTGGCGGCGAGCACGAGCCCGCCGAGATTGCCCGCGGCCGAGGTCACGGTGGTCTTGAATGCGGCCTGGCCCTGGTCGGCGTCGCTGATCGAGATCGATCCCGTCACCGAGAGATTCGGGGCGGTGGTGTCCTCGGTGACGTCGCGCTGGGTCGGCACCCCGATCACGGCGGCGTCGTTGGTGCCGTGGACGTTGAACGAGATCTGCTTCTGGACGCCGTCGAGCGAGGTGATGGTGAAGGTGTCGGTCTTGGTCTGGCCCGCGCCGAGATACTGCACGGCGCTGTCGGCCACGGAATAGGTGTAGCTGCCGTTGCTCTGCAGGACCAGCGTGCCGAGGTTTCCGGAGGCCGATGCGACGGTGGTCCTGAAGGCGGCCTGGTTCTGGTCGGCGTCCGAGATCGAGATCGAGCCGGAGGCCTTGAGGACGGGGCTGGTGGCGTCCTCGGTGACGTCCACCGCGCTGGGAGTGCCTATCACCGCCGCGTCGTTGACGCCGACGATGGTGAAGGCGACCTGCTTCTGGGTGCCGTCCAGGGACGTGATGGTGAAGTTTTCGACCTTGGTCTCGCCGGCGCCGAGGTACTGCACCTTGCTGTCGGCGACCGAGTAGACGTAGGCGCCGGCGGCGGTGATGGAGAGCGTTCCGAGGTTGCCGGAAGCCGCGATCACGGTCGTCTTGAAGGCCGCCTGTCCGGGGTTCGCATCCGAGATCGAGATCGTCCCCTGTGCGGTCAGGGTCTGCAGGCTGGTATCCTCGATAACATCGTGAACAGTGGGCGCACCGATGACGGCTGGTGAATTAGGCATGGCAATTCCCCCCGAAAAGAGCTTGGTCGGCTGATCATAGCCAGGCTGTGCCGGATAGGCCGTAGCGACCAAAAATGGATGACCCGGGCTTCCCCCAGACTTAAATTCGCGACGCAACTGGATAGTTATAAAATAGGTAGTCGAGGCTTTTATGAGCAGCAGAACATTCGCGTCAAGCACGAAGCACGAGAAGCATGTGCGAAGTTAGTCGCAATCGGATTCATCGTAATGAAGTACGATTAATTGCTGCATCGCAACTGCGATGTAGCACCGAGGTGGGACGCTAAGCGCCCGGCGCGCAGAGTCGGCGGGCAGCACTTCCGACTCCCGTAGAGTTACGGGCCAGACATTTGCAATCCTTTCGCGGTGATCATCCGGAAGGTACTCACGGAAACTAATGGTCGCTAATGTCGCGCACGGGCGCGAAGATCCTTTTCAGTCGTTGCGCTCCCAGCGAACCCTTCGCGAAGCAAAGCCCGGCCAAGACCAAGGGAGATCCAAGGCGCT
This sequence comes from Bradyrhizobium sp. 45, assembly GCF_023073155.1. Classification (NCBI taxonomy): domain Bacteria; kingdom Pseudomonadati; phylum Pseudomonadota; class Alphaproteobacteria; order Hyphomicrobiales; family Nitrobacteraceae; genus Bradyrhizobium; species Bradyrhizobium sp. 45. The sequence continues at coordinate 14,380 of NZ_JADPIX010000080.1, forward strand.
GCTGCTCAAGTTCGATTGTGTGGTCAGGCGATGAAAGCCCGCTCACATGTTTTTGGAAAACGTCCGGGGCATGCACCATATTGACGGGAGCGAGGGTCCGCTCGCTCACTTTATCGGTCTTCTCAGAAGGAAGGTCTACACGCCATCGGACTAGTGTTTCAAGCCAGCGAGCAAAAATGCGGGCCGGTCACTATACGTTCGGCTACGATCCCCAGCCGAGAAATGTCCACGTGACAGAGCCGCCATCGCTTTAAATCAGACGCGCCAGCGCAGTCGTCGTTCGATTCTGAAAGATTTCGGTCATCTTGCTCTTCTTGCTGCACCGTCGCTCCGGGATCTGCAGCGCAGGGACCGCAATTTCCACGGAGCTTAACAGGCCTGAATCCCCAGACCGACAAAACCGACGTAGGATGGGCTTTTCCCTTGTGGGGGCACCTCATGTTCGACACGGAAACTACCGCGCTTTTGCGCGCGGTCCTCGATGAAGTCTGCGAAAGCGTCTCGCACCGCGAGATCGGAGCACGTACGCACGTCGCATCGAAGATCCTGGAAGCTGCTACCCAAGGCGAGGTCTCTCCCGAGGGGCTCACGCGGGTTGGCCGCGACGCCCTGTCCCGCGCGCCACGATGTGGTCCTGATCGCGCGGGGCGGGTGTGAATTTCCAGGTGACGGTCCTCAAGATCCTGGTGAGCTATCCGGATGGCTTCGCCGTCATGGAGGACCTCAAGCGGGACATGGCCATCCTGGCGACCAGTGGTCGCGATTGGGCGGACCGGACCAGGCGCCTCGCCGCCCGGGTGCCGGATCTCGACATCTTTTCACACGGGCTGGTCGAACGCATCAGCGGCGGATGGCAGATCACGGCGAAGGGACGAGCGGTGCTCGAGTTCATGGAAACCCGCCCCGCTACGCCCGAACCGATCCAGGCGCCGTTGGTCGAGGAGGCTGCAGCTCCGATAGTCGCTGCGAGCCAGCTTCCTCCGCTGCGGCAGCCCGTTGATCGAGCAAAGCGGCGGCGCGAACGCCGCGAACGTCGGCGCGAGGCGCGCGAACGAGCAAGGGCCAACGCGTCCTGAGTGTCCTACAGAGGCGGCAACGCGCGAAACGAAGACGATGGGAGCCGAACCCGCGCCGTATCGCCAGCCGCGACCGCTGCCCGGCCCGCACCACGCCAAGCACCCCGCATTTTGAATGGAGGGCCCGTTTCCGCCGACGAGAGCACCTGCCGTTTCAAGCCAGCCTGGAAGCGGTCGATGAGGACACAGGGCGTCTGGAGGCCGGTCAGCTCTATTATCGCGGTGGGCCCCAGCTCGACGAGGGACCCGAGCGGCAGCCGCTCGAGGTCGAGGCCGGCAGTTGTGATGTTCTCACCTAGGTCCCCCGCTGCGACCTCGAAGCCGGCTTCTAGGAGGCGTCCGTAGAGTTCACTCGCAATGAGGTGGACCTGTCTAAGATTGGGTAGGCGGGGCATCCGACGTGCGAGATAGCGATGCCGGACGAACGCGACGGCGTGGGCGTCACCGTCGATGCCATGGCCTTCCACAAGGACTATGCGGTCCCGGATCGGTTTGCTGAAGTGGTGACCGCGATCGGCGGCAACTGCGACCACGACGCCCTCCAGCGAGAGCGCGTGCGCCTGCGGCATCAGGCCGCCCGGGCGAACGAGCGCCGCTTCTGGCGGAGGTAGCGCGTGATTTCCGGAAGAGGCATCGCGTTCAGGACCCGGTCGGCTGGCACTCCGCCCTTGCGCGCCATCTCGACGCCCCAGTGCATGTGGTCGAGCTCGGGGATCGAGTGCGCGTCCGGATTGATGCTCAGCATGCAGCCGAAGTCGAGGGCGGCTTGGTGCCATCGCCAATCCAGATCGAGTCGCCATGGGTGGGCGTTGATTTCGACGACGACGTCATGCTTGGCGCATGCCCGAAGCACTTTCTCGACGTCAATTTCGTAGCCTGGCCGCCGCTGGAGCTGTCGCCCGGTCATGTGGCCGATGATGGTGGTGTGAGGATCGGAGACGGCCCGAAGCAGGCGCTGCGTCTGGGCCTTGCGGTCCAGTTTGAAGCGGCCATGGATGCTCGCAAGAATGAAATCGAACCCCTCAAGCACGTCGTTCGCATAGTCCAGCGAGCCGTCGGCCAGGATGTCGGACTCGATGCCTTTGAGGATCCGAAAATCCTTGCCGAAACGTTTGTTCAGCCGGTCGGCTTCGCGGTGCTGCTGCGCGATCTCCTCCACCGAGAGACCGCCCGCGTAGTGCGCCGACTTGGAATGGTCGGCGACCCCGAAATACTCGAAGCCGCGCTGGCGCGTGGCCTTGGCCATGGTCTCCAGGGTCTCGGTGCCGTCGGAGGCGTCGGTGTGGCAGTGAAGGATTCCCCGCAGGTCGTTGTCTGTGACGAGCTTCGGCAACTTGCCCTTCAGAGCCAGTTCGATCTCGCCGCGCCCTTCCCTGAGTTCGGGATCGATGAACGGCAGGCCGAGAGCACGATAGATCTCGACTTCGTCGCCGGCGATCAGCGTGCGGCCCTTGTGCAAGCCATCCGTCTCCAAGCGCCGGTGGCGAAAAGTAGGGCGGCGCCGAAGTGTTCGCGATCGGACAAGCGGATCTGCAATCCGTCCGCCGCGGATGCCTTCGGCGTCTTGTCGGCCTTGGCAGACTCCGCAGACTCCGCAACGACCGCGAGGTTCCCGACGAGTTCGCAGCCGCGGCGGAATTCGCCTGCGATCGTCACGCGCTTGAGCTCGGGCCGCGCCTTGCGAAGCGAGTCCTTGGCGTGCGCAAGCAGGGCGGCAGCACGGTGCAGGTGGAGGCGACCTTCTCCCCTTTTTGCGATGGCCAGGTTCTGCAGGATCTTGGTCTGCAGGGCGGCGCCCAATCCTTTGGCTTTCTTGATGCGGTCGTTCTTGGCGGCGGCCTCCAACTCCGCGAGCGAGGTGATGCCGAGATCCTTGTAGAGACGCAGCACCTTCTCGGGGCGGAGGCCGGGCACCGACAGCATCTCGAGCACACCCTCGGGAAACTCCTTGCGCAGCTTTTCAAGGTGCGGATGAGTGCCGCTCTTGTGGAGCTTGGTGATCATGTCGGCGATCGCCTCGCCGACGCCGGGGATTTCGGTAAGCCGGTCTTCGGCGATGAGCACGTGCAAAGGGACTGCGAGGGCCGCCAGGCTGTCGGCGGCCCGAGAATACGCTTTTGCCCTGTAGGGATTGCCGCCACGCAACGCGGTGCGCTGAGCGTACTCTCGCAGGAGACTTGCTACAATGCGAGCGTCGACGGAAGCCACTCAACGAGCCTCCCGTTCCGCGCCCCGCCTCGCCGCAGCAAAACCAGCTTGAGAGATCCGGCCGTCATCGGGCCGACCCTCGAGAGATGCCTCGAGCTTCTGCGCTGCCCGGAAGTCCTGAAGGTGCTGCGTGTTCGGGGCATAGGCGGCCTCCTTCTTGAGGAGATTGTAGATTCGGCCAACCACCAGCTGCAGATGCTTCATCCTGCCCCGCGGCATCGCTCGGGCTTTGCAAAGGGCCCGGAGAGCGTAAGCGCGGAAATAATCAAAAGCGTCGGACATGATCTCGGTAAACGGAGTCAATCGCCTATGGTTCGGTCGGCACCGCAGGATCGGAAGCCTGTTCGGCTGGTCATGAGGAACCTGACGCGTGGGCAGCGCGATCTTAAAAGTCGGCGCTCCACTCCATTCCACCGCGTTTCTCCGGTCGAAGGTGAAGCCCAGGCGCTCACAGACGGATGGCCGCTTGTCTCGAGTCCGGCGGCAATGGCGAGGAGCTTCGGGAACCCCGGGAATCGTTACGGCGTTGCACCGCCATCAGATGCGCAAGAAGGAGGAGCAGATGGCAGCCGCGAAGAAGACCACGCGAGGACGCAAGCAGGACCGGGCGCGCGTCGCCGGCGGGCAGAAGTACGAGGTCGGCTATGAGGCGAAGAAGACCGGCCGCTCCGTCTCCGCCGTCAAGAAGGCAGTCAAGAAAGTCGGCAATTCCCGCAAGCGGGTCGAGAAGCGTCTCGGCCGCTGAGCCGCGCTCTCTCGTGCCCCAATCCGGAGCCGGCCTGCTCAAGGCCGGCCGCTCAAGCCCGGCTCGAAAAGCGAGTGAAGGCGGTCAGCCGCTGGACGCCGGGCTCGACGTCACGCATGTAGATCTCGGTCCGCAGAAACGCGATCTCCTCGTCTACGGCAGTCTCACACACGTCGATGTACCAGCTCTTCGGACGACCATCGCTGCCGTCATTCCAGCGGTAGCTCGTCACCGGTGCAAGTCCACGTGCTTCCTCCGCCCCCCTTTCAAGCCGCTAGACCCGCGTTCAGGGCGAAATGCGATGCCGCACCCGTCTACGACCTCAAATCCTCGCTGGTGAGGCCAGAACCACCGGCTGGTACGCGAGCCTGGTCCTCGGGAGGCGCCCATCGGCGGCTCTCTGCGCGCGCTGCGGGAAGGCGGCCACGCTCGCGCGCTCTGCGCCACCATCAAGAACGAGCAGGGGCGTGGGCGTCAGGCCTCGCCGGATTCGGAGAAGCTCGATGCAGGCGGCGTCGTGCGAGACACCGGCAGCGGCCGCTCGGTCGGTCCAGATGCCGAGGGCTGACCGCCCCTGGTGTCATACCGCTTGGCGAGATCCAGGAGACGACGCCGGGTGAACGGATCAGCCTTTTCGGCCATCCCGCGGACCCGCTGCGCGAGACCTTGGTAGAACTCCTGCTCCATGACACGCCCCTCGACATCACTGCCGAAAGTTGAGTGCTCTGCGGTCGCGGAGTCAAGAAGGTCGCAATAGTGCGTGAACGCGGCCAGGATTTCATCGGCCAGCTTGAGCTCCCGATGTCGGCTGAATTAGAGTGCCATCGCAGGGGGAAACTGATGGCCATGCTCCATCCGGTCCGGAAGGCGTGCCCGGCGTGCGGCAAGCCGATGAAAGCTGTGCCTGACGAAGCTTCGGAAGGCCGGCCGCGGTACGTCTGCACCAATTGCAACGACGACCCTCTGCGCGATCCCAACGCCCTCAAATGGGCGCACGGCCCGCTGCGGCCTCCGGAGCCATAGTTCTTCGCGTTGGGAGCGGACTTGTCGTGAGCCTGGAACTGGCTTGGCCGGATGCCGTTAGTGCGGCGGGCCCGCGCGAATGCAAGGCCTGCGTGGCTCCGCCCTCAAGCCCCCCAGCCCCCAAAAGGCGGGGCCACGCTCAATCCTCTCCGTCCTTCCGCAGAATTTTTCCTCATCCCTAACTTGCGTGAATCCCAGGCTGGGCAGGTTCAGGCAGGATGCTGGCTTCGCTGGGAGAGACCTCCAATGTTCGATGCTGAAACCACCGCGCTTTTGCGCGCGGTCCTCGAAGATGTCTGCGAGAGCGTGTCTTGCTACGAGACCGCTGCCCGCACCCACGTGGCCTCCATGATCCTCGAAGCCGCGCGCAAGGGCGAGACCTCGGTCGACGGGCTTAAGCAGATCGGCAGGAGTGCACTTCGCGGGGCGCCGATCGTGTGGAATTGACTGCACTAAAGCGGAGCAGCGCGCGCCCAGCGCCGCTTGGCCTCGAACTAGCCGAGGCTTATCGCTCGAGCTAACAGGCTCGCGTCCAAGTGCACCTGATCGACGCATCGCTGCACCGGACCCGGGTAGTCCTGCTCTATCCAGGGCTCATCGGCAAAGCGAACGTCCTCGATCTTCGACAGCCGAAGGCAAATCCACCTGGCTTGTGGCGTACGCTTCGTGCGCGCGCTCGCTTCCACAAGGAGAACGAATGCGCGCTCCTCTCCGGTCGTGTGGCCCAGATCGAACCTGAGGCCGTCGGAACGGCTACAGCAAGAATGAGTTTTCCGGGATGTGGGCTGCGAACCTCGGAGACGCCGCGATGATCGAAATGTCTAATATCTCGGTGAAATGCCCCCGTTGCGGCACATGGCCTATGGCCGCGATCCTTCCGAAACCGACGAACCTTCTGCAGCACATTCGTTTCACGTGCCCGAAATGTCGTCACCAGGAGGAGGGTCGGCTAAGCCGAACGGCACAGCAAGGCTTCGACGCCGCTTAGGAATCGGTGTAGATCCCGACCGGAGGCTCTCGAGCCGAGCAAGCCGCATGATATTCACCTTGTCAGTCTAGGCGACCCCGTCGGCGGCGGCGTAGTGACTTACATGCTCGGGGGAGTTCAATATGTGGCTGTCGCCGGCGGAATAAAAATTTCATCGTTCTCACCGACAGCGGACCGGCCTGGGTCGCAATTTTATCACTCCCGGGTCGGCCGAAGCCGTAAGCCTCGGCTTCGGCCCCCTCCTGCCGGCGGAGGATACGGTGATGCCCACCACCAAGCCCGTATTTCACTGCTTTTGACGCTCAGACTGCGTGCGATGCCAGCCTTGGAGGCATGCCGTCCGGATTGAGAAGGCCCACGTCAACGTGCGCATGCGGAGAGGCGGTGACCCATGAGACGTATCAGACTGCTTTTCGCCGGAATCGCCTTGCTTTCCGTCGATGCCCACGCCCAAGAGGCGGCGATCAAAATCGATCCTTCGAAAATGATGCGGATAAGCTCGATCGATGAGCGGTTCCAGTCCTACAACATCGAAATGTTGGAAGTTACCGGCGGGATGTTCTGGAAGCCATACGGTCCGGTTTCGCGGAAGCAACCAAGCGGCACTTCGCAGAAATCGGATGTCCCCGCCGGCATGGACGCCAATCTGTACGAATATCGTCCGCCGGTCGATCTTTCGAACGGCAAGCTTCGCAAGCTCGCATCTGCGTTGGGCCCGGCGTACGTTCGAGTGAGCGGAACGTGGGCGAATACGACGTACTTCGCGGACGCGGATCCGGCGCCTTCGTCGCCGCCCTCCGGATTCAGCGGCGTGCTCAGCCGCGAACGGTGGAAGGGAGTGGTCGATTTCGCGGCGGCGAGCGATGCGAAGATAGTGACGTCGATGGCGATCAGTCCTGGGGTTCGCGATTCAGCCGGCGTCTGGACGCCTGGCCAGGCGAGGCGGCTTTTCGATTACACGCGTTCGATCGGCGGCGACATCGCAGCGGCCGAATTCATGAACGAACCTACGATGGCGACGATGGGGGGCGCGCCGAAAGGCTACGACGCGGAGTCCTTCGGTCGCGACTTCAAGCTCTTCGCGTCGTTCGTCAGGCAGGCGGCTTCGGGCATGCGCATCCTGGGCCCTGGCTCCGTAGGCGAGACGACGGCTCCGGATGCGATGATACACTACGGGTCTCAGGGCGTGATAGCGACGTCTGACATGCTTCGACGGATGGGTACGGACCTCGACGCGTTTTCCTACCATCACTATGGAGCGGCCTCGCAACGATGCGCAGGAACGGCCGGAATGCCGCAGACGAGCGCTGATACGGCGCTCTCCGAAGAGTGGCTCGCCCGCACCGACCTGACCCTCGCGTTCTATCGCAACCTTCGTGACGAGTTTGATCCCGGAAAGCCGATGTGGCTTACCGAGACGGCAGATGCCGCCTGCGGCGGAAATCCCTGGGCCTCCACGTTTCTCGATACTTTCCGATATCTCGACCAGTTGGGGCGCTTGGCGAGGCAAGGTGTTCAAGTGGTGATGCACAACACTTTGGCGGCGAGCGATTACGCGCTCCTCGACGAGAATACGCTGAGCCCGCGCCCAAATTATTGGGCTGCGTTGTTGTGGCGCAAGCTGATGGGGACGACGGTTCTGGACTCCGCCGTTGAGATCGCCGAGGGGCAGCATGTCTACGCGCACTGCCTGCGCGGCGTGCCCGGCGGCGTCGCCCTGCTTGTCCTAAACAATTCAAACAGTGAGACCGTCATGGAGATACCGCTGGAAGGCAGGCGATACACTCTCTCCGCCGAGCAAATGCGGAGCGGCGATGTCGAATTGAACGGGATGTTGCTCAAGCTCGACGAGGGGGGCGATTTTCCGGCCATCGAAGGCGCGGCGACCGCCACGGGATCCGTGTCGTTCGCGCCGGGTACGATCACTTTTCTGACAATCGGGAGTTCACGGAACGCTGCTTGTGGCAGTTCATGAAAGAGATTTGGGAATGGCGTCGCCGTGGCCTAGCCGAAGCTTCGTCAGCCCAGTCAAAATCGCTTGCGCCAAAAAAGAAAGGAGCGAAGACTGGATCGCTTCAGTCATGCGATGGAGCCGCCCATGACCGTCAACGGGAACTCTTCCGATCCGGCACTCCGAAACCTGGAAGCCCTGCTCCCCGACTTGGCTGATCTCTACAAGGACGTGCATTCGCATCCCGAATTGTCGATGCAGGAGACCCGCACGGCGGGACTGGCGGCGGACCGTCTTCGTGCCGCTGGTTACGAAGTCACGACCGGCGTCGGCAAGACCGGCGTTGTAGGTCTGCTCCGGAACGGCGAAGGGCCCACCGTAATGCTGCGCGCCGACATGGATGCGCTGCCGGTCCAGGAGGCAACCGGTCTTTCCTACGCCAGCAAGGCGACGGCGACGGATCGCGACGGCAACACCGTTCCTGTCTCGCATATGTGCGGCCACGACATGCACGTCACCTGGCTGGCGGGCGCCTCCAAGCTGATGGCGGATGCGCGGACTTCTTGGCGCGGCACGTTGATGGCGGTCTTCCAGCCCGCCGAGGAAACGGGCGAAGGCGCGCAGGCCATGATCGACGACGGCCTGTTCAAGCGCTTTCCCAAACCGGACGTGATCCTGGGCCAGCACGTCATGGTGGGTCCGTCTGGCACGGTCGCCGGCCGCGCCGGCGCGATCACGTCGGCGGCGGACAGCCTTCAGATACGGCTGTTCGGACGAGGGGCGCACGGCTCGATGCCTCAGGCCAGCATCGATCCCGTCGTCATGGCCGCCTCGACCGTGCTGCGGCTGCAGACGATCGTGTCGCGCGAAGTCGCTGCCGCTGAAGCCGCCGTTCTGACCGTGGGCGTCCTGCAGGCAGGCACCAAGGAGAACGTCATTCCGGACGAGGCCATCATCAAACTGAATGTCCGGACCTTCGACGCCGGGGTCCGCCAGCGCGTCCTGGCCGCCATCGAGCGGATTGCCAATGCCGAAGCGGCCGCTTCGGGAGCGCCTCGACCGCCGGAGATCACGACCATCGATCAGTACCCTCTCAACGTGAACAACCAGGAAGCTACAAGCCGCGTGGTGGATGCGTTCCGAGGATATTTCGGCACCGACCGTATACGGGCAACGGGTCCGGCCCCGGCCAGCGAGGATTTCGGATCGTTTGGGTCCGAATGGCATGTGCCATCGGTCTTCTGGTTCGTCGGTGGCACTGATCCGGCGACCTATGCGAAGGCCAGGGAGGCGAACAAGATCAACGAACTACCGGTCAATCACAGTCCGAAATTCGCGCCCGTTCTCCATCCGACGCTGCAAACCGGCGTCGAAGCGCTGGTCGCGGCGGCACGCGCCTGGCTGCCGGCCTAGAATGCCGGTCTGTTTCCCGGTCGATCGAAGCATGCTCGTCCTCTCTTGAGGCAAGGAGAGCCGGATCAATGGACAAGCTTCCGATCGTACTCGATCTGACCGGCACTTTCGTCTTCGCACTCAGCGGGGCATTGGCAGGCGCGAGGCGAGAGCTCGATCTGTTCGGCGTTCTGGTTTTGTCGTTCGCTGCCGGCAATTCGGGAGGGATCACGCGCGATCTTCTGATCGGCGCCGTGCCGCCCGGTGCGGTCGGCGACTGGCGCTATCTCGGCGTGTCGCTCGTGGCCGGCCTCATCACCTTTTACTGCTCGCCCCTCATCGTGCGGATGTCGAATCCGATCCTCATTTTCGACGCTGCGGGCCTCGCGCTATTCGCCGTCGCAGGCTCGTCGAAGGCGCTGTCGTTCGGGCTAAATCCGCTAATGGCGACGGTGCTGGGCCTGGTCACCGGGATCGGCGGCGGCATGGTGCGCGACGTCTTGCTGGCCGAGATTCCGACGGTGCTACGCGCCGAACTCTACGCCGTCGCGGCCCTTGTTGCGTCGGCAATCGTCGTGGTCGGCCACATGATGCAGTTGCCGGTCGCCGCGGTCACGTCGATGGCGCTGATTTCCTGTTTCTTGCTCCGCGTCGTGGCGATCAGGCGAGGTTGGCGCCTTCCGGTCGCGAAAATCGCGAAACGCAAGGACGCCGACGTCGCGAAGCGAAATCAGACGGGACCCGGAAGTTCCTAAGCGCGGATGCGCAACGATCGGCTCCGGATCCCTCGGAGAGCGGAGGCTGGAATGGCAAAGAGGTCATCGTTTGTGGCAAGCTGTTCGACGGCTGAGCGACGCGATGTGCGGACCGGCGGAGATCTTGATCGAAGACGATGCCATTTCCGAGGTGTCGGACTCGGTCGGACGTCCAGGCGGAGCGAATGTCATCGGCCTCGGCGACCGGACCGTGTCCCCCGGCTTAGGCGATATGCCGAGGCCGCCCGCCATGCTGGGACCGCGGTCTTCAGAACGTGAAGAGGATGGAACCTTACCAAGAGTAGCGTCCGGTCGCCGTCCGACCACATGCGCTCGTTCCAGCTTTCCGCAAGAAGCTTGTCCGCCGTCCGGATCAGGGACTTGCCCTTGGTTCTGGCTTCCTGGGATTGCGCAGCGAGGATCGTCGTCATCGCGCGGGCGCGGCCGAGCTCCTTGGCGAGCGCTTTGCGGTCGCCTCCGGAAAGCGGCGTCGGGTGATGCTTCGGTGCCATGGCCGTTCGCCGGCTAGGGCACGTCGTACGCCGGCCAGCAGCCGTCTTCCTCATGTCGCCCTGTCCGCTGGGAGCACGTGTTGTCTAGGAGGCGTTGGCCGACGTCCCGCCAGATCGCGTCGGGACCGTACAGCCGGGTGGCATCTACCGTCTGGATCTCGACGGCACGACCGCAGCGGCGGCAGCCCACCCGCAGTAAATGCTGGGGAATTTGGCTCAGCCGCAGCGCCGCTCCGGAGCCGCTCGGTCGCGCCTCGGCGCCCGAATCGTCCAATAGCGCCCGCCAGTAGTCGACTGGAAGGTCGTCTGCCGGTCCTAGGGCGGGCGCTGGCGGGGATTTTTGATCGCCGCTGTCGGGCGCTGATCGAGTGCATCTCGGTAATGCTCTACATCGGCGACGTGAACATTCCTGCAGATGAATGGGACTGCCGCAAGCGGTTGTTCATCCTTCATCTCGCCCGCCTCGGCCGACCAGCGTGCGGTCGACCTGCGGCCCGGCTTCACCGGCGCGCCCGACAACATGTCGCCGCGCGCGGCACCCGGCGGCGTGGCCGGGTACGCCGTGCCCCTCGGCGCGAACGGCGGCCAGGTCGGCGCGAACTGGAGTTCGCGCAGCGGCAACACGAACGCCGGCGGCTACGTCGGCGGCAATTTCGGCGGCGGCTATCAGACCGGCGTCGGCTTCGGCTTCCGCTACTAAAGCGAAAGGCGGAGATATTCTCTTCCGCCTCGTTGCTTCTCACAAAGGTCAAGGCACCCGGGGGACAAATTCCCGGGTGCTTTTCCCATCGGGGGCACGTTCGACCGAGCCCCCGATGCACCCTCGCGATTTTTCGAGCGCGAATTGCCACAACATCGGTGTTGGAGCCCGTGGCCCCAACGAATGCATCTCAACGAACGAGGAACTACGATCATGTCCAAAACATCGATACTCGCGACAAGCGTTCTGACGATCGCCGTCGCAGGATACGTCTCGTCCGCGTCGGCCGACCAGCGCGCGGTCGAACGTCCCAGCCCCGTCAGCATGCTGTACGTGCCGCTTCCGTCCGCCGACGTCGATGGCCTCAACAGCCGCGATTGGGAGCAGGTGAAGAAGGATCTGGAGAAGATCATCCACGACCGGCTCAATCGGGGCTTGCCGCCGATTCCGCGCTTCCGGTCACCCAGCGCTCCCTGCATCGACGGCTGCAAGCCGTCAATCCCCGAATTGGCCTTTTGAGCCGCCATCACGTCCATGGAGAACCTCAAGATGACCAGGCATACGAAAGCTCTGACGATCGCGATCGCCGTCCTCGCTTCGAGTCCCGTTTTGCTGCCGAGCACCGTCTCCGCCGCCTGCAACGGATGCACCGTCGACGTGCCGGACGGCTCGCTCCCCGCGCGCGCTTACGGCGAGGCGGCCGGTGGCGCCGTCGGCGCCATGGTGGGCGGCGCCGTCGGATCGGCGGTGGGAGGAGCCGTCGGCACGGCTGCAGGTGGCGTTGCGGGCGGCGTCGGCGGCGGGATCGTCGGCGGCGCCGCTGGAACGGCGATGGGCGATCACGCCGGCACCTTCTACGGCGGAGCCGCCGGCGGTCTCATCGATCGCATGAACGGCGGCAGATAGGTCGTTCTCCGGCCCCAGCCGGCGCCACCCGAGCGAGTCGGCTCCGACGCGTCCGCGCCGGAGCCGAAATCTTTTTAGATGCTCGCTATCGACGAGAGCAGGAAGGTCGGGAGGTTGCCGAGCGCCGCGACGGTGTCGTAGACGCCGACGAAGTAGGGATAGACGTTGGCGTTGTCCTGGACGGCCGCGTCAGCCGATCCGTAGCGCCGCCGGAAGGCGCGTGCGATGCGCTCGCGCGTCTCGATCAGGAACTTCTGGCGCGCGGTGGCCTTGTCGATCTTCCTCGGCTCGGTGAACTGGTACACGTGCTTGACCGCCTCGGCGGCGAGTTCGCGCGCGGACGCGTCGTTGAGCTTGAGCGGAGTGTTCGCATCGTCGGCGACATGCGCCGGAATTCCGCAGCGCGCGACGATGCCGGCCAGGCAGCGCGCGGTGTACGCGCCCCTCGAAAATCCGATCATGAAGATGCGGTCGTCGGGACGCCACAACTGGATGAGCGCGGCCTAGCAGTCGATTAGGTTGCGCGTGATGCCGAAGCCAGTCGCCCGGGCCACCGTGTTGTGGATCCAGCGCAGCGCCTTGCCGAAGATGTTGGCGCCGTCGGCCTGCGAACCGAGGCCTGGGTCGTAGAACGCGACCTGTTCGCGCGGATCGATGGTCGTCGGGGCCGCAGCGGCTCGCCCGGTGCATCTTGTAGACGTTCGTGCGCGCCTCGTCGAAGCGGAAGCCGCCGGCCTGGCCGGTGCCGTCCGAGTAGATCACCACGTTCTTCACCATCATTCTCTCCAATCGCTCGGATCGAGGGTTCGCTGGTTCGCCGACCGTCCGCGTTTCGCGTCCGGTCGACGGTATCGTTCGTCAGAGCTCCGTGAAGGCTGACTTCAGTCTGGCCATCAGCCGATCGAGCCACGACGGTTCGCCCCGTTTCTCGCCCTGCACGGAAACGCCGGTCGCCGCGGGCGTGCCAGCGAGGTAGGTCGTGCGCGCTTCCTTGTCCCGGCGGCGGCCGGCCTCGACCTGTGCCTTCGTCCACTGCGGCGCCTCGATCACCCGGCCTGCGCTGACCACGTAGTGGGAGCGGCAGCGCAGATTCCAGTTGCCGATCGAGGGATGCAGCGAGACCACATCCCCGTCGAACGACATCTGCCATTGCGCCGGGCTGAACGGCGTGACGACTTCCTCGCCGCAGCCGCAGCAGCACCGATGCGTCGCCGTCGCATACTCCATCGACAGGTACAGCACGCCGGGCTCGATGCTGTCGGGCATAGTCTCGACGAAGCGGTGTCGAAGCTGCCTGGTCCTGATCATGACCGGTCACCGTTCAGCAGCATGTTGCCGTCGGTCGTGTAGGTGGAGTGATGTTCTCGCTCCAGGTCGCGATAGAAACCGCGGATCTTCTTCCACTTCACGACCGCCATCGCCGCGTTGAGCGCGTTCAGGTCCGCCACCTGGATGTTGGTGGCATACAGATCGTTCTCGTCGCCGGCGCTGCCGAACGAGATGCGGCCGCCGTGCACGTGCGCCCTTATGTCCGGCGTGCTCGCGGTCACCCGCAGGATGCCGCCGAGCGATCCGTCGACCAACTCGAGGCCCATGCCGACGTCGACGAAGGGAATGCCCATCTCCTCGCACTTCTGCACCGCGAGCTTCTTCGGCTCTCCCGCATCCATGCAGATGAAGGCGAAGGTCGCGCCGTCGAGCAGGTGAAGGTTGTTCCGATCCAGCGCGACCGGGTGCGGAACGATGTTCCGGTGCATCTTGGAATAGATGCCGGCGAGGTAGTGGACCTTCTTCTGCACCTGACGCAGTTCGTCGAGCGATGCCGCGCCGGGGGTCCGGAACGCGTTGTGCGTCAGGAAGTCGTCGCCGTCGATGGCCCGGATCTCGGCGACCGGCGTCTTCGCGACCAGGTCGAAGGCATAAGCGCCGGTGCCGCCGAGACCGATAAACACCACCCGCTCGTTCTTGAGCAGCGCCGTCAAGGCGCCGATGCCGACGCGATCGGACGCGGTCTCGGTGTAGTTGAAGACGGTGTCGTCCTCCGGCTCGGGCGCCGCGTAGGAACGAAGCTTGAGCTCCGGTTTGACCACGGCCGCCGGGCCGGCGATGACGCCGGCGTAGGTCGTCATCTTTGCGTGGTAGTCCGCGTAGCCCTCGGGAGGCTTGCAGGAAAAGGAAAACCTGGCCGTCAGCCCGTTGCCGAGATCGACCACGGCGTTGGCGTGACGCAGCGCCTCGATTTCCTTGCCATCCTTGTCGCACGGATAATCGCCGTCCCATTGCACCACGTGCGTATCAGGGCGCTGGGTGACGTCGCCGGCCAAGGTGAGGGACGAGATCAGGCGTCCCAGCCTGACCTCGCCCTTTGCGTCGACGTAGGGCACCTCTATCACGAGGAGGCCGCCGCGGATCCGCACCGGGTAGCCTTCCTCGCGGAGCTTGCCGAGGTCGGGGTTACGATCGAATGGTTTTTGTGACATTGAAGATCGTCCCTTCCTTCTTGACCTTGACGTGGCCGCCGGGGCCGAGTTCGCCGGCGTGCGGCTCCGATGCGGCGTGGCGATACGTCATCGAGAACGCCACGTCGGGATCGTGCGAGCCGGGAAAGGCGATCTGCACGATCTCCTCGAAGCTGACGGTGTCGCCATTCACCGTGCGCTTGCGCGCGTTCACGACGATCTCGGACTCGCGCGGATGGAGCGCTTCCTCGAGTTCGTGCTCCGCGTCGGCCAGCTCATGCTCGGCGCGCTGTTCCTGCTGGTGGGCCTTTTCGAGGTCCTGTTCGGCGTGGTGGATGTGTTCCAGAGCACGTTCCACCGGATTTCCGTGCTCCGGCGGGGAAGAGGGGTCGTCCATGGTCATGTTGCACCTATCGGTTGGGTGAGCCCTGCGGCCCTCACCCCACTAATCGGTGCGGCAAACCTCGACCGGTAATCTCAGGCGAACTTTTTTCTGAAGGAGCCAGCCGGCACCGGCCCGCAAACGAAGAAGGCCGGACAATTCGGGCAGGTAAAGAGAGAGGCCTTCGGGGCGAACGCGCCGGCGCGAATACCGGAGAGCGCATCTTCGATGTTTTTCTTTTTTGTTTTCAATGACTTGTCGGTGAACGAGATGTCGGACGTCTCATGATCGGACAGGTGCTGCACCTGCACGGCGGCACCGGGCGCGTTCGTCCGCGCAGCGATGGCGAACGCCCCGGCTTCGATCTCCTTGACGTCGTCTTCCCTGTAGTGGCCGGTCTGGATTCTTCGGAATGACCGTTTTCCCCCCTTCAGCACCAGCACGTCGTCCGGCGACGACGATTTCGTCGGCCTCGATGGAAAATCGCAGCGGGACCGGCGCCGTCGCGGCGAGACCGGCGCGCTGGGCCAGGAAGTAGCCGATCATGTCCGACGCCAGCGCGAGGAATTCCTGAGCGTAACCGTGCTCGTTCAACTTCCGCTCTGCGAAGGCTTGGTCGATCAGGCCCGCGAGCTGGCTTGCGTCCGGAGCCGGACCTCCCCGCGAAACGATCTCCTTGAACACGGCGCGGACCGCGTCGTGCAACTGCAAAAACGGGGTCGGTGTCCGGCGGCCCCCGACGTTCAGCACGTGTGTGTAGAAGAAGCGGCGCTGGCACGATGCGTAGAGACCGATCTGGAAAGCGCTCACCGAGACGGCGCCGTCGATCTCGATCGGGATGGGCAGCTTCTCCGGCGGCGCGGGGCAGTCGGCCAGGTCGTCGAGATGCCGCGCGGCGAGCCCGATGCGTCTCACGAATTCAGAAGGTTCTACTTTGAAACGCGCAACTTGGAGATCGAGTTGCCGATCTGGGTGAAGGCGGTGTCGATCTCACTCGGGCTGCTCAGCATGAAGAAGTTTGCTGATCCGCTCGCACATTTGGGCAGCACGGGCGACACGCCGGTCCCGCCATCAAGCTGGACCGTGTAGATGGTCGTGTTCTTAGCCTTGACCGCGGCGCATAGAGCCTCCATCCGCGTGTCGATCTTGCCGCGTTCAGTCGAGGACGAGGTCATGGACCCGTCACCGTTCCAGCGGTTGACGATGTTCTGGCCGTCGGTGAATAGGATGATCACGTGCCGGTAGACGTTGTTGACGTCCTCGGCCGGTGCGTTCAGCGGCGCCTGCTGCAGCAGCGATAGCCAGCCCCAGTGCAGGCCGATGGTCTAATTGGTGCCGCCGTTCGCCGACATCGCGTCGATGGTGCTCTTGACGGTGCTGGCTGTGCTGGTCAGCGCCAGCAATTTGGCCGGGCAGTACGGGTCTTG
>NZ_JADPIX010000071.1:0-30895 GCF_023073155.1 Bradyrhizobium sp. 45
CAACCCGCACACATCATCGCATGGTCCTTCTGGCGCAGAGCTCACCAGGCTGCCGCTCAACGCGCCCACTTCAAATCAAAAAAGCAACTGTAATGCTAGTCCTCGGGTCAAATGGAGCAAAGTTGCGAACCAAGGATTCCCAAACGGAACACCTGATGTCATAATAACGAGAGTTGATATTAGTTTAGGCGATATTCGATGCCATCGCGTTTTAATCCGGCGCAAATCCCTTCGCCTTGAGGGTATCGAGCGCGGCCCGCGAGGTCTTGCAAGCTGTGATGTTTTTTGGGATTTGACGTGCGCGTGTGGCCTGCCCCGCATCCGTTAACTGGTTGGCGCAACGATCGGCAGGTACTCGGTGCGCAATGCTACAGCGAGATGCTCGGTTACCGCGCGTGAGGCAAAAGGCGCAAGGGAATAGACTGAACTGCACGTGCGAATTGTTGCTGCACATCATGAGCGCCCCGATGACAGGCGCAACTGGCCGTCAGCTTGCCCCGAGGGTTGAGGTCGAACTTCGCTTTTTCGTCTTGTTTTCAGCGGGCTGATTCAGCCTGACGACAGCCTTCTCGAGGTATCTGCTGGCCCAGAGTATGTCGTTAGCGAGAGCACGGCGCGCGCCTGCGCCATCTCTTTCCGCTAGGCTCGCCAATATCGATCGGTGAGGATGGTCCTTCGCGGTTGCGGATTCGCTGAAATCGTTCAACGTGAGAAGCGGACCCATCTGAACCCACAGGCTTTCGATGAGACCACAAACCACAGGCAAATCTGATGATCTGTAGATACTGAAATGAAATTCTTCGTTGATTGAGAGCACGGTCTGCACATCGCGCTGCCGTCTTGCGAGCATCAGTTGCTCCTGCATCTTCTCCAACGCGACGACATCGTGCGATGAGATGTTGTTCGCCGCAGCTTCCGCGGCACGTCCCTCCAGCTCGATTCGAATGTCGCGAATCTCCCTGAACCGGGCCACACTCAAGATTGGAACCATCATGGTGCGAGACTGATGTGGAACAAGGCCCCGCTCGGAAGCCAACCGGAGAAGCGCCTCCCTCACAGGCGTGACACTAACTCCAAGTTCCTCGGCCAATGGTTTTAGAAGAAGCCGCTGACCGGGTCTGAAACGACCGGCCATCAGAGCCTTCCGAAGCATGAAATATGCTCTCGCGTGTAAGTTGTCACGCCCCACGTGCAGCCGATCTCTTTCGCTTGGCATGAGGAAGGTGGACGGGGAAGCAGAGGACTCTGCGTCTCGAGCTCCTGCCTGTCTCATTTTCTATTCGTTCCTGTCTCGGCGCCGCGCGACCACTCGGGGCCTGCTGCTGTGGGCACGACGGTGTACCACGGCCGCGCTGAGCTACAAAAGCGTAAAGGGGCCGCAGGGGCCCCTTAACATGTCTGATCGGGGCCGGGCCGGCCGAGCCTCAGGATGGGGCGGTCCAGGGCAACGGAGCCAGGGCCTCAAACTCTGTCACCACGTCAATAACTGCGGGCTTACCGGATCGTCGCGCAGCGTCAAATGCTTTGGGTAAATCACCGGGCTTGTCAACGCGCACACCGAAGCAATCGAAATCGCGCGCGATCTGCGCAAAATCCGTGTCTCGATAGGCAAAGATCTCCTCTTTGTTGCCTTTCCTTCCCTCATAGGCGGTGTCGATGTTTCTTCTACCCTGTCCGAGGCAATGGTTGTTGTTCACGATCGTGATAACGTTAAGTCCGTGCCGCCTGGCCGTTTCCAGCTCAGGCAGATGATACATGAAGCCACCATCGCCCGTTAAGCAGACAACGGGGCGATCTGGCATCGCGCACTGGACCCCGAGCGAAGCAGGAAACGCCCACCCCAAGGAGCCGGCGGCTCGCAGGTATCCCTGAGCCGGGTCGGTGAGATATACGAGGGTCCCGCTCCAGTGCGATGCGTATCCGGTATCGGCCACCAGCATTGCATTTTTCGGAAGCCAGTCCGAGATATCTCGGCACAGACGCTCTGGCCTGATCGGCGTCGCCTCGGACGATCGCGCAATGTCTGCTTCCGCCCGCCATTCGGCGACGTAATCGGTGACTTTCCGCTGCCAATCTGCGCGGGAACGGGACGGCAGTTCCGAGTGAAGGCGATCGAGAGCCGCTTTCGGGTCGCCGTGAACTCCAATCGCTTCGGGGAAGTTGCGACCAAGCTCCGCCGGATCGATGTCGATCTGTACAATCTGCGTCTCGGGCCTCGGCAGCTTCCAGTGGTTCGTGATCATGTCGCCCGTATCGCTGCCGACGAAGACCACAAGATCCGCGTCGTGCAGGATCTTGTTTGCGCAGCTCCGCGAGTAGGTGCCGGCCACTCCTCCATTTTGCGGATGAAACTCCGGAAGAGCGTGTTTCGCGTCGAGGGACATCACGACTGGAATTCCGTGATGTTCGACGAACGCCTTCAGGGCTCCTTCGGCTCCGGACATCATCAAGCCGGCGCCGGCGAGAATTACAGGTCGCTCCGAAGCCGCGACCGCCGCCGCAGCACGGGTGACCGATGCCGCATCAGGAGAGGAACGGAAAGCCGGCACTTGTGCGAAAGTTTCTTCGGGAAAGATGGCAGCTGTGAATTCGGCGGCGCCAACGATGTCGCCCGTATAACCGGTGATGTCGAGATGGACGGGGCGGGATACGCCGGTTGTCGCCTCTCTGAATGCTTGACGCAGCAGATGGGGCAATTGCGCCACCTCATCCACTCGACCTCTGAACTTCGTGACGGAGGCGTAAAGCGGCTCGTGTGGAAGTTCTTGATACGCGTTTCGGTACTGGTAGGTGGCTGCGTGGCGACCGGTCAACGCGACAACGGGCGAGTAGGCAAACCAGGACTCCTGGAGAGCCGCGGCTAGGTTGGCTGCGCCGACGGATTGCGCCATGCAGACGGCCGGGCGACGCAATGCGCGTGCATAGCCGTCAGCCATATACGCGATACCCTTTTCGGAGTGCCCGAGGATCCGCTTGATGCCGAGGTCTTCCATCTCCGTGAGCGCTCGCCGCAGAACGGCATCCATGAAGAAGACGTGTGAGATACCCTTTGCTTTGATGGTTTCGGCAATGAAGCGCCCGCCGGTCATGCGACGGGCTGGAACGAGCGCGGGATTAGCCGAAGGCAACTTTGAAGTGTGCATTTCTACCCTGTCGGTTTGTCGAATGAGGCGCGAAAAAAGCTCACGAGGCACGCCCATCTGTCCACGACAGCTGCCGCGACGGGCATCTCGCATTGCGCGCACCTTTTATATGATATAAAAAGTGCCGTCAACGCGAGTTCATCCTAGGCCAGCCTC
Source organism: Bradyrhizobium sp. 45 (assembly GCF_023073155.1). Lineage (NCBI taxonomy): Bacteria > Pseudomonadati > Pseudomonadota > Alphaproteobacteria > Hyphomicrobiales > Nitrobacteraceae > Bradyrhizobium > Bradyrhizobium sp. 45. The sequence goes on from NZ_JADPIX010000071.1 coordinate 3,300, forward strand.
GCGGCGCGCCCAACGGGCTCGTGTGAGAGAAAGCAATAAGGAGAAACCATGATCCGCTACGAACTGTCGGGAAAAAGAGCGCTCGTCACCGGTGCAGCGTCAGGCATCGGATTGGCGACTTTGAAGCGGCTGGCCCAAGCAGGCTGCACCGTTGCGCTGAATCATCTTCCCGACGATCCAAGGGGGCCCGAGGAGGTTAGCAAGCTCCGCGCGGACGGTTACGACGTGTTCGGAGTCGCTGGCGCCGTAGGTGATGGAAAAGAGGCAGAACTCGTAAATGCTGCCGTCGATAAGCTGGGTGGGCTCGACCTTCTCGTCAACAATGCCGGCACGCCGGGAGCACGGCAATCCATCTCTTCTTCCGAGCTCGACCTTATTACTGACGAACTGTGGTCGGCGGTGTTGGAGACGAACCTCATCGGGCTTTTCCGATGCACGCGCGCCGCTGCCCCGTCCTTGAGACAATCGAATGGCTCGGTCGTAAGCTTGGCCTCAGTGTCAGCATTGACGTCGAGAGGATCTAGTTTGGCCTACGCGGCAAGCAAGGCCGGTATCATTGCGATCACGCGCCATCTTGCTCAAGGTCTCGCTCCAGAGATCCGGATTAACGCGGTGGCGCCGGGGGCGGTTGATAGCACTTGGCAGATCGAGTGGACGGAGGCGCAAAGGCAGAGCTCCATTGAGCGAACTCCTCTGCGGCGCAGATGCGTTCCCGAGGATATTGCCGAAACGATCGTTTATCTCGGCTTCGCAGCGCCCATGATCACAGGACAGACTATCGTCATAGATGGTGGTCTGACGCTTTAGTCAAGCCTCAACACGACCCTGTTCCTTGGATCGTGGCGCTACGCACGTAATCTGCACGAGATACCGACAAAGTCGCGCGGACCGCGACTTTGTCGTTCCGCCTTGTAAAGGCGGTCTCATTTAACCCGTGTGCTCGACATACCTGACCATGCTGCTCGCGGCTGCTGAAGCGCCGACGACCTGTTCAGCCGAACGCCGCGTCAATAAATGCTGCGCAGATCAAGGAGCCGCGGCCCTGGCGCAGGCGCCTTTTGAACATGCGCTCCGGCGCCGAAATCATCTTCAGCAGATTACTCCGCGTCCCGCCGAAACTTCCGCTCGGGCAAGCGTCGCACCATCTCCGGGAACGTGCGCACGATCTCGTTCTAAGAGCGTGCGCGAGCTGGCATTCCAACCGCCCAGACTTGGTCGGCATGCACATACCCTAGCGAGTCAGCCGGGTTGCGCCTCGATGGTTTGGCCTGAAGTGAGACGTTCACCAGCGAATTCTTACACCGCGATAATCCTGAAAAACACCGGTGTTCGCTGGCGTGAGCTCCGTGATCCGAGCGATGAGGCCGCGCGCACACTCTTCAGCCGATATGAAGGCAACCTGGCCCTTGACCATTTCTGTTTGCACATAACCGGGATTTAGTAAGGCCACGAGGATCCCATCGCGAGCCCAGGCGCGCGATAAGCCACGCATGCCATTGTTAAGTGCGGCCTTCGACGCCCGATAAGCATACTTACCGCCGCCGGCGCTGCTGGTCGAGCCCATAATGCTGGTAATTGCCACCAGCTTCTTTTGAGTGCTGCCTCTCAAGTTGTCGTAGAGCGTCTGCGCGATCAGCATAGGAGCCAGGGCGTTGATGCGCATCGTCGTGATAAAGCCTTCGGCCTCGATCCGGTCGGCCGATAGGCCGCTGATTCCAGCGTTGTTGATAAGAATGTCCACTGGCTGTTCGCCGAGTTTGCGTTTAAGCGAGGCGATCGAGGACTCGTCGGCGACGTCGAGCGAGGTGATCCGCACTCGACCACTGGATGAAGTTGCGAGCTCGTTTAGGTCATCGGCCTTTGCTGGATCGCGGCAGCACGCAAAGACCTCAGCACCCTCGGCCGCGTATTGCCGCGTAAGCGCAAGGCCGATGCCTCGATTCGCGCCGGTGATCAGAATTGTGCTCATCGAAGGAATGTCTCCCCTCAGTTGGACTGGCCGCAAGTCCCCTATGAACTTGCAACATGATTTCGACTACAGGAACCGAGCTCAGTGTCAGTCGTAGTAAACGAAGAAGCGAGCCTCTACGCTCCTGCGAGGTTTGGCATTAGGGTAAGCGCGACGATTGTCGAACGCCGCATGAGCGGACCTAGGATTGTGATCGTCTTCGGAGTCAAATCCCTTAAAGAGCGCGAACTCATTCGAGGTCATCTCAGGGAAGTAATACCAGCGGTGAACTGGACTGTAATGAACAAGCCATGTCTTATGCTTGACGTCATAGTCCTCGTAAACGGTATCTACCAGATCCGTATCCACGACGGAGTTACCATCGCAGAACGCCAGGGGAAAATCCTGCGGAGGCTCCGATAGGGCATGCCACGCTTGGATGATCATCAAGCGAGAATAGGCCCGGATCGGAATGCCCTGCAGTTGGTCTTCCCGCGCGGCCATCACCGGGCCGGCGATCGGCGCATAGTCGATATGAGCAAAGCTGGCCACATACGGCCTGACTAGACCAGACCCCTTCTCTACTGGCGGAGCAGAGCTGCCGCCAATAGAGCGAATGATGACGGCGTCTCGCTTGGGTACAACCCAGGACGCTTTGAAATAGTCCTTGATGAACGGGACCATTTCTTCGAGATACCTGTCGCGCATGACCTCCGGATCGCGTTCGCTCGCACAGGAAATCTTGTGCTGAACGAGAGTAAACCCTTCTCTGTCGAGAGACAGGTCCTCCACGATCGGACGCGCGTCGCGTATGGTGACGTCATAGCTCGCCAAGGGCCCGTCTGATCCCCGCACGACAATTGCTGGGGCTTTCTCGCTCGGCGAGCGCCGAGCGAAGGCGATTTGACCTTTGACCGAGTTTAACTGATCTCGGTCGACTTGCGCCCTCGGAGAACCGTTCATGATCCGCTCCCATGTCTGTTTTTCTCGGCCTTAGAGGCAAAAATCTTAACGCGGGTTTGGGCCGAGTAGCTGCGAAAATAGAGCCGACTTGGTGGAAATTCTGCAGGATGCAGGTGAGCGCGCGGTTATTGTCTCCGCTCGGTTCGAAGCTGCCCTGGTTGGTCCCAATGGCGGTGCAAGATCGGGGCGGGTCCGACGAGCGTTAGCGCGCGAAAGCCACGTCGCCACAGCGTCTGCGACGATCCCGATGGGACGATCCTTAGCGGATTTCGTGAGTGCCCCGAGGCCGGATCAGAGCGGCAGCCAGATATGAGGTCACGCATCAGCGAGCAGCAACGTCCACAAGGACGTTGCCAAGGTAAGCGGCCTGCCGGCCGCGGCTCGCGATCGGACGTTCCCGCAAGTCGAGTTAGATCTGGAAAATCCTTCGTGGTACGCGAGTCAAAACGTCCGCACCGGATTCTGTGACCCGGAAGGTTTCGCTTATGACATAACCGAAATCTTCGTCGATCCAGTTGCCCAGCATCAGATGGAACGTCATGTTTGGCTTCAGCACGGTCATGTCGCCTTCCCTGAGGCTCGTAACGGCCTCATTCCAATCAATGCCGATGCCATAGCCGCAGCGGGACTCTTTCTGAAAACCCAGCTTACCGATCGTACGATTGAATGCCTCAGCAACATCGTTGCATGTTGCTCCCGGGCGGACCTTGTCCAACGCGGCTTCCAAACCAGCCACTTCCGCGTCATGGAGTCGGCACAGGCGGTCGGAGGGCTTGCCAATCGAAAACGTTCGCATCACCGCGGCAGTATACGTGTGCCGGACGCCTCCCAGTTCCAGGTTGACCTGAGAGCCTTGCCGAAAGATGTCGTCGCTCCAGGTGATATGGCAAGTACCCGTACGCGGCGTGGAGCACATGAAGATATTCGCAATCCCTGTTCCGTGGTTGCCATTTGCACCGCTGGCTAAGGTCGAAAGGATCTCGGCGACGGCATCAGCCTCATGCACTCCTGGACGAATGACTTCGGCCGCACGCATCATACCGGCGTCGGCAATCGCGGCGGCCTCTTTCATCAGAGTTATTTCTAGATCCGACTTGATGACGCGAATCCATGTGACGAGATGCGTACAATCCACGAATCTAGCACCCGGCACTCGCTTCTTAAAGTTTTCCGCCGCTCGCGCTGGAAGCTGGCCCATTTCGAGTCCGACCCCACGTTTCGTGAGGTTCGCTTCCTGAAGAAAATCGATGATCGCGTCGTAACCATCCTTATCGGGGTTGCCCACGAGCGATTCGGGATATCCAATTATCTTGTTCCGCTCTAGGAAGCTCAGATGCATGCCCGCCGGCACATCCATAAGACGCAGGATGAGCGTCGGCTCCTCTTCACCGACCGAGATGACAAGGGCTTGCGGGACATAGGCAGATCGAGCGGTGTAGCCGGTCAGGTAATTGATGCTTCGATCGAAGGTGACGACAAGGGCGTCGACCTCCCTCTTGACCATTTCTGCTTTTACCGCAGCAAGCCTTCGCACGTACTCGGCGCGCGGAAACACCTGAGGTCCTTTGCTGATGGACATTATCTTAGCTCCTTGGTTTCTTGGGTGTCTGAAGTCTTTTCAGGAGAGCGCATGCTTTCGCAAGTCTTAGCCGACCATCGCGCCACTTCATCTGAGAAGCAGATTTCTCGGTTCCGCTCTAGCTTTTGGGGACGCCTGCCGCACATGTCCCCGAAGACCTAAAATGTCGTATTCGCACGACTATAGAGAACCTGAGAAAGGTGAATTCCTCTAAATAAGAGATATACCCGTCGAAATCCTGCGTTTCTGATCGGTAAGCGCCGGCTGCGTAGCCGTAAGCCCCACGGGGCAAAGCGAACTGCATGTTAGTTGCTCCCCTGATCTATCCCTGATCGCGCATTGAAGCAGGTGACCTAGGCTCTTCCGATTTCCTCCGTTCGCATAAGCCTTTCGACTTGCACCTGAGCCTCGCATATGAGGTGCGCATGGCAATGTCTGGACGGCTCGGGTTGGCAAAGGAAGCGTCCCGTTGCAGCATTGGTCCGCAGCCATCTTTTCGCCTGTTTACCCGGTTCAGGCGGCCGCTGGCCCATAATGCCATTCCCGGATCAGATCCCGGTCAATAGCACGCGTGCGAAGATGCTGTGGCTCCACTGGCTTGTGCTGATCGCCAGATTCACAGGCACTGCATTACGTCTTGCGGGGACTTCCAACCCTTCCGTGGTCCCTGAATGGCCGGCACGATCTCGTTCCACCGCCAGCGTGGCCTTCCGGGAAGCGCTCGTTCCTGGGCGTCAGCGCCGAAGCCATCCTGGCGAGCTCGTCGGCGAGCGGGATGGCGGCAACCCCTGTCGTTCGCCGCGCCAGCAGTCCCGTAGGTCAGGGCCGATGCTCGGTGCCCAGGATCTCGCGTATCGGATTACGGCGAGTGCGCGAGCGGTAACGAAGCCACGCAAACTGAGGTCGCCTTGCTTGCTGACGGCCTAGCGTGTCCCACTGGACTTCTGCGGCACCAGCTCGACCCGGGCTGAGAGGTGAACGGCTTCTCGAAGCCAATCTATTGAGCCACACGGATGAAAGTCTTCTTGTAACGAGAGAGGCCTCCGGCGGGCATGCCGGAGGCCTCTTGGAGGTTAACGTAGATTATCGAGCCTTGTGCGTTCTCCTTCGCTAGGTTGAAACAAACTCACCAATTGCGCTGCGCCCGGAGCAGCAACGCAAGGGTGTTTTGGTCTTTGAGCTCATATGCAGCACCCGGCTTGGCGATACCCGACTGCAGCGGCAGGGTTACTGTGCTGCCACCGGTGTACTTCTGGTCGAGCATCATGTAGGCGAGTTCGGCCGAGAAGGTCAGGCCTTTAACCGGGGTCCAGCGTGTCAGCGCACCGACAACGGCGTAGTTGAAGTCGGGGTTACAGCCAGCAAGTCCGCTCGAGAGCGCCAGAGTTCCGACCACCGCGCCGCAGACGTACCCCTTGGCCGTGTTGTTGTAGCGGACGGCCGCCCATGCGCCATAGATGGACGAACTCCAATGGGGATCCCAGTTGTGGTTAAAAGCGCCATTCATGCCGTAGGTCGTCGTCAACTCCTGACCCGAGCCAGTTACGAATACCGAGTCTGAGACACCAGCAATGCCAAGGCTCTGGTATGCTCCCGGAAGGCCCGTGCCACCGTACATCGCGTAGGTTCGCGACAGATAGCTCTCGAAATTGTAGCCGCTCGCACCTTTGGTATACACGCCCTGAAGATTAATCGAGTCGCCCGGTCCGGTCGGGATATTCTTAATCGACAATGCCAATTGACCGGCCCAACCCCACTTGTCGCTCGGATAGCCCGTCGCTTCGGAAGCGCCGTAGTAGGCAGCATGGTTGTCATGTGCTGCAACGGATGCCTGGAAGAGACCCCATGCCTGGTCGACACGAAGCATCGCCACGAGATCCGGAGCTCGCGTAGCGCCGATGTCGTTGGAGCCATACGCACCGCTGGCCAGGCCTGCCGCTGTGGCGCCGCTCACATTCCAGATGTTCGTGGTGTAGTTGCCAACCTGATCCTGAGCAGAGAACGACGCCGTGATGCCCTGACCAAAGTCCGCGGTAAAGGTGAACTGGTTGACGGGCTCCCAGCCACCGCCCCCGGGAATCTCCAGATTGTTGCCGGGATATGAAGTCCAGGGTGAGGAGAATTGTGACTGCGCCTTACCGATCGTGAATCCAGCGAACTGAATGAAGGCGTTCCAGACGCCAAGCCCACCCACGCCGACCTGAGATGTGAGGGATGAAGTATAGCTCGTCGCGCCATTCACAGCCGTGGTACCGGCCCCGGAATAGGTACCACTGGACCAAGTGAAGGCCAATTCGGCGAAGGTTCGGACCACGCCATACTCGGTCGCGGTTCGCGTATCGAACGTAAGCTCCTGGCGAGAGCGCGCGTTGTAATAGTCGCTCAGCCGATTGCGAGCGCCTTGCTGGAAACCGCTGGCAACATCGAAGTGCCCCGTCGTATTAAAGGTGGTCTCAGCGCGCAGATACCCGCCCAGCTTGATACATGTGTCGGTGCCCGGGATGTAGTAGAAGCCGGCGCCATAGAGCGAGCAGATCTTTACGTACTCAATCGCCTTGGCCTTGACCGGGAGATCGGCAGCCTGCGCTCCAGCCCCCACGAACATTGCCGCTGATCCAAGGATAATACCCTTCATCACTTTCATCGATGACCCTCCACGTTGCAAAACTGCGTTTCCGTCCTTCAAAGATCCGCTCTGTCACCCTAGCCAGGAGGCAGGTGCTTGACGGAACGACTTCGAGGACCCCCTCGCTGTCGGCATCACGTTTAGTTTCGATCATCAATTAGCGCAATTAATTAATTATAGTTGCTACCGTTTGTGTGCGTTCTGTTGCAATTCAGCAACAAAGGCTATGCGTCGCGAGAGGGTGACTCAAAGTCGGCGCCAATAGGCCTAAAAGAAAACCCCCGAGGGGGCATCTCGGGGGCCTCACTTGGAGATTTTAAAGCAGCGACCGCTGGTGTATGCCTCAAACACCTCCAACGATCGCGCATATAGTACAGCGAATTAATTGTACGAGTCAATTGCTATCTTACATGGTCCCTATGCTCTACGCACGCTGTTTCAGGCAAGCTGCGATGGATACGATCGGCGGCGGCCTCTTCCTGAGTCGCTCGCGACGGCCTCTGCCTCTCGCGAGACAATGAGAAAGCGACCATGCCCCAAAAAGAACAATTCGATCGAGCCGTTCGAGACCTGATCTGGAATATCGTCGAGATCCACTCTCAACTGGAGGAAATACACAAGAGCTGGGCGGAGCTGTTAGGGATCACCGAACCCCAATGGCTAATCCTCATGGCCATTGACGAACTTGACGATGGTCGCGGCGTCTCCGGAATCGCTGTCGCAAACAAGCTGCGAATCCATCCCGCCTTCGTGACAAATCAAACGAAGAAGCTTGAACAGATCGAACTCCTCGCCCGAGTGATATCGCCAGACGACGCGAGATTCCTGCAGATATCGCTGACCCCAAAGGCGCGAATGGAAATGGCGAAGCTATCAGACAAAAGACAGGCACTTAACTCCACGATGGTTGCTGGTCTGGACGAAGAGTCTTTGGACTACCTCAACAAGCGACTGACATCGATTGCGAAGAATAGCCGCCTTGCACATCAAAAACTGGATCTGGGGCTCTTATAGTGGGCCTTTCGATCGATGCTGGGCGCATTCTTGACGTTCCTTTTTATTGTGCCTGCTGAGGATTAGGCCCGCTTGGGGGGCCTGCACGATCATCTGCATGCGGCGCGACTCCGGCACGGCCTCTTGCCCTCAAATGGGTGATGTCCTGCCTACCAAACACGATGCGGCCGCTGCTTGGTTGTAAAGGTGCAGGATAAGGCTGACTTCCGGGATCCACTTTCGCCAACTACGCCGAGAGTCCGGCCGCGCGCGCTTGCCAAGAGAAGGTGTCAGCGCGACCGAGCCGGTGCGGGACATCGCGCCAGCTCAAGTTCTTCACGGTGCTGATACGATCGGCCACTGATTGAACGCCGAAACATGCCGAACGGCCTTTGTATGGGCGCGAACTTTTGGGCGATTTTGTCCGTTCTGGCTGCAAAGGGATTTGACGGAGAGGCGATCGTCTGGCCTTGCGCCGGTCTGCAACTGAAGCCCTGTAGCAACTCTCGCCATCCACCACTTCCGGGCTTGGCGTTTGCAACCATAGTTGGCAGTTTTTCCGCATAAATTAATCGTCGTTCCACTGGAAAACAAAGAAAACTTCGGCGCCTGAAGGGTACGAATGGTCATTGCCCTTGCTCGGCGTTATGAGCCGAAGAAAAAATGGAGCAGCGAATGTCGGACCCCAAACCATCAATGTGCTCTGCTGCTGGCAGCGACCAGAAGCCTGCGCCGAGTTTGCGAAGCGCTGCGGAAGCGCAGTCGCCTGGGGCCAAGACATGCCCTCAGATCGCATCGCTCCCGAGTGGTCGGAGGAAAAGCAAGTGGACCCCAAACGAACAGATCGTTGGTTATCGGGCGATTCCGAGGTTGTTTCCAGGGCGTATCGTTAGTCGTGGGGAGATTGTCCGGCAACTTCCCTTCTCCATCCGTCAGATCTCACCCCATTGGACCTGCATGGGACAGGCCATGGATATGGATAGCTATATGCAGGCGCAGCGCGTCTCTGGCGTTCTTGTGCTGAAAGATGGCCTTGTGGTTCTCGAGCGTTATGGGCTCTGCCGCACCGCAAACGATAAGTGGGATTCACAGTCGGTTACGAAGTCCGTCACCTCCATTCTTGTAGGTGCAGCGATCCAGGATGGGTACATCAAGAGCCTGGATTCACTGGTGACCGACTACGTTCATGAGCTGAAAGGCAGCGCCTATCATGGCGTGACGATCCGCCATCTCCTGATGATGACCTCCGGGGTGAAGTGGAATGAGGACTGGAACGATCCACACTCGGACGCCAAACTCGAGTTGTCCGGGGGCTTCGCGGATGGGCTCGATCCGACCGTCGCCTACATGCGCGGCGTGTCTAGGGCTGATCAGGTAGGCGCCAAATTCGTCTACAAGACCGGCGAAACCAATTTGGCCGGGGTCCTGCTTTCCAACGCGATCGACAGGTCACTGTCAGAATATTTGTCGGAGAAGCTCTGGCAACCATACGGAATGGAGAACGACGCCTTCTGGAGGGTCAATTCAGCCGGCCATGAATATGGAGGCCTTGGTCTCTGCATGTCACTTCGGGACTATGCACGTATTGGCCAATTCATGCTCGACGGCGGCATGGCAGGTGATCTTCAGGTGCTACCACCTGGCTGGGTCGCCGATGCGACGAACGTCGGCGTGACCTTTGAGCCGGAATCTGAGGAGGCTGAGAGTGGGCTCGCGGGCTATGGTTACTCCTGGTGGGGTCTCGAGAACGGCTATGCGGCACTGGGCCATGCCGGTCAGGCGATTTTCGTCTATCCCCAGGACAAAGTGGTTGTCGCGATCAATTCCGTCTGGCCGGAGGCAGAAATTGAGGATAACCGAAAGAACCGAGGTGCATTTGTCGAAGCTTTGCGCGCGGAGGCAGTCGCGCAACAGCCGTAGCGCGAGACGGTGTTTCGGTCCTTCTCCCGACGGCCGGCCGGCACATCCCCTAGCAACCAGATGAACCTGGAAGGCATGAGAGGCTCCAAACTCGAGGTGCTAAACGAGTTCGTCTACTCGTTGCGGCTCCAACCAACACCGCGGGTATCGCGACCTGCCCGCGGGCTGCCAGCCGGAGGTGCAGCGGCGGCCTCCGCTGCCGGCGTTCCTCGCCGAGTACGCGGATGCGCAAAGGCAAACGCAGATAATCTCATCCATCTTGAGGCCCGTCAGCGTGGAAACGCGCAACCCTGCGCAGATTGGCACGTGCAGCATTGCTCGCTCTCGGATGCCATTGCCATCGCGTGCCGCCGGTCGGGATCGTCGAGCATGCATTGCCCTTCTCCCGCTCCTCCATTACCGGTCGTCGGGTGCGGCCCCGTTGGCCGGGGCACCGATGGCCGATCACATTCGGACAGGGACATGCTGGAGACGTATACTTCTCGGCAGTGAAGATGCGTGGAAAGCTTGCGCAGCCGCGTCTTGAAGTGGATGATTGACTCATTGCTGGCTGGTTGGCCCTCAAACAGGCACCACTGATAGCAGGAATGCTCGATTTCAGATGGCTCGATGCGCAAACTAGGCCGGCTTCTGAGGCCGACGCCGCTGCCCCAATTAGAAATACTGCACCGTTTTTAAAACAAAGCAGAATTTCGGCGGCGTGCACCCATAGATCGGGGTGCGCCAGCTTTGATGATCCCTAGAATCGACAGAAGCGGAATGTGACGGCTGGAGTCAAGATGACTCGCGGGCTTCGAGGCTCGCCATTTCTCGATCGTTTGTAGGGCTATCTTCAGCGGATCCAACAAGGGACGAAACCAATGCTTTGCGCTGCTTGGCCTGAAGTGACGGACAGCCTTGAGTCCACAAGGCGAAGCGCCGCGCTATTCCTAGATAGTTTCTCTGGGCGTTACGAGCCGACCAGCCGGCGGCACTTTGTCGCAAGGTGGACAAACATTGGAGATGCTCACTCTTTGTTCGGAGACCTGAATGTCGAACGGGGCGCCTTCGATGCGGCGGCCGAATCCTGGCTTTGCGCACTAACCGCATTTGAGATCGCCAGGCGACTCGTCGACAAAGACGATCGTGAAACAGGAGACGTTTTGGCCAAACTCGAAGCTGGCATCAGTCATTTCGGATCTCTCCAGCAGAGGGTGCGGGGTGTCGAAATCACCTGTTGGGATGAACGCAAGCTATCTGCCTTTTACGTGTCGGCTGGCCGGCCCGACCTATGTGCTCCCGCAGTGATTTGCATAAGCAGGGAAGACGAAACGGGAGCGATGCTGCTAGGACGGCTCCTGCCTGTGATCGCAAGCCGAGGCATGGCTGCTCTTGTTCTCGCTTACGAGGAAGTTTCGACGAGTCGGCATGGACGATCAGAAATTCTGTCATCTTGCTTGGACTATTTGTGTACTCAGCAGGAAATCGATGTGTCTCGAATTGGGATCTACGGTGAAGGGCTGGCGGCGGCTTTAGCAACCGAATCAGCGCTGGCGGATGGCCGCATTGCTGCGGCCGTTTGCGATGGCGGCTTGTGGAATTGGGCTCGTACGCAGGCATCGATCTCGTGGATGACGGGAACCTCTCACCTGCTGGATGATCAGTTGGCTTCAGCACATCGCTCGCGATTAGCGCGACGGTTGAAATGCCCGATCCTGGTTGTTGCCGGCGGACGCAGCATCGTCAGCGTTCCGGAAAGCATCAAATTAGAATCCGACTGCACAGCGGCGCGGATCGATCTCAGGCTATTGATGCCGCCGCTAGCACCGAGTCCAGACAGTGAGTTCGAGAACTTTGCACTCCGCGACAACGACATTTTTTCCTGGCTAGAGCAAAAGCTGGCGCACACTTCTGCTCCTTAGGCCCCTGCGGGCCCCTTTTGAAACATCGCCAAATCAATCGAACGAACCACCTCACCCTATCCGGATTTTGGGCGCTCTTCCAGCAAACGCAGAAATTCGGCTTTGTGAGGCATGTTTCTTTGCAGAATTCTGCGCTAGATTCCGGTAGGCTTAGAGTATGACCTCGCACTTAGCACCACGCTCTCTCGGCATATTGCACCTCGAACGCGGGCTGGCACCCGGCACCACGCCGCCTGCTCCTGCCCCCGGCTCAATGCTGAATCCGGCGACATTCGACTTTCCGATTATTTCGGAAACAGTCGCGGGAGCTTGGGTCGAGAACGTCGTCCGTGGCGATCCGACGCTTGAGCCAGCCTTCATCGCCGCGGCTCGACGATTGGTCGATCGGGGCGCTGTCGCGATAAGTTCGACCTGCGGTTTCTCTGTCCGGCACCAATCAGCAGTGGCTGCTTCGGTTGACGTGCCGGTCGTCATGTCGAGCCTGCTGCTCTTACCTACATTGCTCGCTCAATTGCCGCCGCGCGCAAAGATCGCTGTCCTGACCTATGACTCTACCTATTGCAGCGAAGATCTGCTTGGAATCGAGAACCGGTCCGAACGAGCGAGGGCCGTAATCGGCGGCATTGAAGGGGGTAAGTTCTGGCATGACGAGCTGAAACGTCCGGCGCCGCCCCTTGATGTTGCCGCAATCGAAGCAGATGTCGCCAACTGCATCGAGCGTCTCCGCTCAACGCATCCGGAGATCGCAAGCATCCTGTTTGAATGCGCGGCCTTTCCGATTGTCGCTCCGGCGATCCGCCGTATTGCGAAGCTTCCAGTCTATTGCGTCACGGACCTCTGCCGGCTGGCGATGGCATCGACAAACTGATATCTTTCTCGCCTGCAGGGACGATGTACGCTTCGCGACCGAGTTTCACCCGTGAATAAGGCCCGGTGCCAAGATTACGCGTTCGGTCGCGTTCGCTCAAAGACTGGCACTGGATGCCCAGAAGCGGCGACGGCCTCGGAATAAGCGCCGCCGGCTCAAAGGCCTGCTACGTTACGGTGGCTTCCAGGTTAGAGCGGCCTCCGAAAAAGCTCAGGTTTGCGGCGGATACAAACGTCCTCCGAATCCACGCTGTCGGTCTAAGGTTATCGGAATCCGTATTCATCTTGTGGCACCGCTGTGCGTCATCTCCATATCTTCTCGCCGCCGGGCATCAGCGTCGTCAACAAGTTAGATTGCTCCTGCTCTAACCGCTGGCCGCCGGTGACGCCACGGCTTGGCTTGCTCCAAATCCCGTGCGACATGGACTAACGTGGCCTCGTCGCCAAAGCGACGAACGATCTGAATGCCTATTGGTAGCCCGCTCGCGCTCTGCGCCAATGGCAGCGAAACCGATGGATGACCGGTTACGTTGAAGACGCCCATATACGGAAAGAGGGCACGTGCCCCTTCCATGTATTCATCTATGGAGAGCGTCTCGCTGGTCGGGCGATATACAGAATGGTTTGGCGGCGCCACAACGGGCATAGTCGGAGTCAGCAGAATATCGAAGGGATCGAGCGCCTCACCCACGCGGAATCGCGTAAGGGCCAAGCCTCAAACATGTCTCCCAAGGAAGCCGATTGAGCGTTCCTGCCAAATTCATAAAGCTTAAGGCTAAGCGGCTCTAAGGTGCTCGAATCGATTTGCCGTCCCAGCGCTCGGGCCTCGTTTTTCGAGCGAGTCGGCGCTGTATTTCGATCGGGCAGCAAACTCTTTATAGTATTCATTGAGATCGTATGGGTTGGAATCTCGATCATAGTGTGCCCCATTTCCTCAAGCAACGCAGCAGTCGCCTCGACCGCTTGTTGCACCTCGGGCTCCACGTTAGCCGCACCCGATCCCGTCATGGCGACTCCCACCTTGAGGGTTCCGGTGGGCTGCGAAAGTTCCTGCATGTATGTTCGATGCGGCTGGATGATGATGAAAAGATCGCCCGGATGAGGCCAGAAAAGGTGTCGAGCGCGGCGGCCATGTCGCGCACTGTTCGGCAGAGAACAAAGTCGCGGGATAGGCCGAACGATCTGTCCTGCTTGTTTGGGCCACCGGAGACGCGCCCGCGCGATGGGTTTAATCCGACAAGACCACACCAAGCGGCGGGAATGCGAAGCGATCCTCCACCATCGCTCCGATGTGCCATAGGAGTAATGCCCGAAGCCACGGCCGCCGCCGTTCCGGAAGATGAACCGCCCGCGGAGCGCTCCAAATTCCATGGATTAGCGGTAGTTCCATGGAGGATGGATTCGCTCATCCCAGACATGCCGAATTCCGGCACGGTTGTTCTCCCAACAATACGAAGTCCGGATTCACGCGCTCGACGTATGAAGTCGCTTTCCGTTTGAGGGCGGTGGCCCTTGAACAGTCGGCTCCCGCATTCCTGCAGACGGACCGCCTCGCCTTTTTCAACAGCCTGCTAGATCCTTGCGAAGGAAAGGCACGCCATTGAAGGCGCCCCCATTCGCGGCAGTTACTGTTTCGGCATCCTCGTAGAACTCGATGATGGAATTGAAGCAAGAATTGACTTGATCATGCGCACTGCGGGCTAGGTGCGTCAGCTCCAAGGGCGTAACGTCCCCTACACGCACAAGGGAGGCTAACTCCGTCGGATCATAATCAATTTATTCGCTTAATTTCATCACAACCCCTTCCTGAAGGCTGTCGCTGCCTTGCCGAAACAGCTCTTGCTCGCTTGGATCAGATCGCGAGCGAAGCAATGATCGAGTTCGCGAGGGGATGGCCGAACCGTGAATCGCTCCGACCGTTGAGAGCGGCAATTCAGGATTTACCGTCTCAGGTCCCTTAGTCGTTTTTCGGCAGCACTCAGCGCGAATGCCTAGCTCGGAGCGTGCACATGACAGGCCACAAGGCGGCCGTCTGCCATTGCCACCAAAGGCGGCCTCTCGATGCGGCAGCGCTCGACCGCTAGCGGACAGCGCGGGTGGAACGCGCACCCACTTGGCGGATTGATAGCACTTGGCACCTCGCCCTCCACCCGCACCTCGTGTCGAACCCGCGTGGGATCCGGCACTGGAGCTGCAGCGATTAGTGCCTCAGTGTAGGGATGGACGGGCATGGCAAAGAGGGCCTCGCTCGAGGCGAGTTCAACGATCCGCCCGAGATACATGACGGCGACGCGATGACCGATATGCCGGACGACGCTCAGATCATGCGAGATGAAAACGAAAGCGATACCCAGCTGCCGCTGGAGGTCCATGAGCAGGTTCAACATCTGTGCCTGCACGGAAACGTCAAGCGCCGACACTGCCTCATCTGCGATGATGAGTGAGGGCCGGAGAGCGAGCGCCCGTGCGATTCCGAGCCGCTGCCGCTGCCCCCCCGAGAACTCGGATGGCAGCCTGTGCATCATATCAGCCGCCATTCCGACCTTTAGCAGAAGCTCCGCCGCAAGTGCTTGCCGTTGCCTCCGGCTGAGACGCTCAAAGTTCTCTACGGGTTCGGTGATGATTTGCCCGGCGGTGAGGCGCGGGTTTAGTGACGAGTAAGGATCCTGAAAGACCATTTGTATTCGACGGCGCGACGACCGAAGCGCGTGCGTCTTGAGACCGGCAATGTCAACCCCGTCAATAATCACGCGACCGGCTGTCGGCTCGACGATCCGCATCAGGAGGCGCGCGACCGTCGACTTCCCGCAGCCGGACTCACCGACGATGCAGAGAGTCTCTCCTGCGTCCACCGAGAAAGAGACATCCTCCACAGCTCGCACGGCCGGAACGGCCTTCTTTAGGAAGCTCCTACCATGCCCGTAATGCTTGGTCAGGTTCTCGACCTTCAACAGCGGACCACTCATGCTCCCAGCACCTCTTCGGAACGCCAGCAGGCCGCTGCATGGTCAGGATTGACATCAAGCATTGGGGGCGCTTTCTCGCGGCAAATGTCCATAGCGAACTGGCATCGAGGAGCGAAGCTGCAGCCGACGATCGGCTCACGCAGGCTTGGCACAATGCCGGGAATCTCTGGAAGGCGTTGCCGACGACCATGCCGCGGATCAGGCACGGAGCGCATTAGGCCCTGGGTGTATGGATGCGCTGGGCGCGCGAACAACTCCACTACGCTTGCCTGCTCTATGATCCGGCCGGCATACATGACGATCACGCGTTGGCACGTCTCCGCCACAACACCCAGGTCATGCGTGATGAACATCACGGCCGTTCCCATACGTTGCTTTAGATCGATAACGAGCCGCAGGATCTGCGCCTGCATGGTCACGTCAAGCGCGGTCGTTGGCTCGTCTGCAATCAACAGTTCGGGTGAGCAGGCAAGAGCCATCGCGATCATGACACGCTGGCGCATGCCGCCCGACATCTCAAACGGATAGCTGTTAAGGCGACGCTCGGCGTCTGCAATCCGGACGAGATGGAGCATCTGCAGCGACTTCGCCATCGCATCGGAGCGGGAGGCCTTCGTGTGGATCTGCACGGCCTCGGCGATTTGATGGCCCACGGTATGAACTGGGCTCAGGCTGGTCATAGGTTCCTGGAAAATCATGGCGATCCGGTCACCACGGATTTTTCGTATCTCGCGTTCGGACAGTTTCAGGAGGTCCCGTCCGTTAAAGTGTATCTCGCCGCCAACGGTTTTGGCTGTGAGCTTCGGCAGGAGGCGAAGAATCGAGAGCGCGGTAACGCTCTTGCCACATCCGGATTCGCCGACGACGCCCAGCGTTTCGCCCCGTTTTACCTGGAAGCTGATACCCCCCAAGGCGCGAGTGACACTTTCATCACCGTAAAAGTGAGTTTCGAGATCCCGAACATCGAGAAGCAAGTCGTCGCCAACGGTGTTTTGCTTTTGCATGTCAGCGTCTGCGCTTTAAACGTGGGTCGAACAAATCACGCAGTCCGTCCCCGAGTAGGTTGACGCCAAGTACGGTGACAGCAAGCCAGATGCCAGGGGCGAAGACCGTCATTGGGGCAATGCCGAGATACAAGCGAGAACCTGAGATCATATTGCCCAGGCTGGGAATCTCGGGCGACACGCCTGCGCCAAGGAAGCTCAGCCCAGCTTCTATCAAGATCGCATCGGCGCAAATGTTCGCGCTTTGAACCATGAGCGCCGGAATCGTGTTTGGGAGGATATGCCGCCACAGAACCTTCGGTGCGTGGGCCCCGCCGCAGACCGCCGCTTCCACATAGGGAAGTTCTCGAACGCTCAGAACAACCGAACGAACCAGCCGCGCGGTGCTTGGGATCTGGGGGATTGTGATAGCGACTACGAGTATACCAAGCCCGGAGCCTGCCAGAGAAACGAGAGCCATGGCCAAGAGAATGGTGGGGATCGACATCAGGCCATCCATGACCCGCATAACAATACTATCGAAGCTGCCGCTGTAGCCGGCGAGCACACCGATCAGAAGTCCGCTCAGACTTGCGCACGCCACCACCATCGCTCCCACCATGAGCGATACTCTGGCGCCAAATACGGTTCGGGCGAAGACATCGCGGCCCAAACCATCAGTCCCGAGCCACATTCCCGATGAAGGAGGTTCGAGCGTTCCAAACGGGTCCATGTTCATTGGATTGCCGGCGTAAACCGGGGCAAAGATTGCTATGATGGTCACCAGTGCCAACATGCCGCCGCCAACGAGCACCGAAGGGTGCCGCTTTGCGAAACGGGGAAGATCGGATACTCGCGGCCAAGCCTGCGGCGGAGCGTCAATCGATACAGAGAGCAAGGTCATCTCAATACCGGATCCGAGGATCGACCAGCGTGTAAGCAAGATCGACTGCGAGATTAACGAGGACATAAAGTCCAGAAGCGAGGATCAGCACGCCCTGGATGACCGGATAATCACGGTTGTTGATTGCATCGACGACCAAACGGCCACTACCAGGCAAGTTGAACACCGTTTCTGTAATCACCACGCCACCGATCAGGTAGGCGAAGCTTAGGCCGATAACCGTGAGGATCGGGGCGCCCGCATTCTTCAGAGCATGGTGAAAAAGCATGGCATAAGTCGAGGCGCCCTTGGCTGCCGCTGTTCGCATGTAGTCTTCCGACAGGACTTCCAGCATGCTTGTCCTCGTGATGCGCGCGATAAAGGCGATGTAGGACAAGCTCAAGGCCGCAGTCGGCAAAATCAAATGCATGAACCATGGCTTGAGCCCATGTTCTATAGACACATAACCCTGGACCGGCAGCCAGCGTGTTTTGAGGGCAAAAACATATGAGAGGAAATAGCCGATTACAAATACCGGAACGGAATAGCCAAAGGCGGAGAACGCAGTGAGCATCCGATCGACAAAGCCGCCGGTGCGCCATGCGGCGAAAATGCCGAAAGACACCCCGGCCGTGACTGAAAGGATCATCGTCAGGATTGCGAGCGAAATGGTCGGCTCCAGGCGCTGCGAGATCAAGGTGAGAACCGGCAGCCCGGCAAAACTGGAGTTTCCAAAATTGCCGCGAAGAATACCCAGCACCCAATAGATGAACTGAACCGAGAGTGGTTCGTTCAGCCCCAATTGTTCGCGGATACCCGCAACCATGTCTGGGGTGGCATGATCGCCAGCGAGCATGGCTGCGGCATCGCCGGGCACCAACCTCAGAAGCAAGAAGATGAAGATCCCGACCATCGCCATGACGCCGATGGCCGCGATCAACCGGCGAAGAATATAAGCGCCCATCACCCCTTGCGCCCCGTCTGCATATTCCACATCGGAACAAGTGCCGGATAGCTAATAAGACCCGTAAGCGTCTTACGGCGAGCAATAGGCGTAATAGTCTGGCCCAAGAAAACCGAGCCGACGGTATCCCACCAGATTTGCTGCATCTTGGCAGCCAACGCCTTGCGCTCTTCAAGCGTGCTATCAGCCCACTGGACCCGAAGAGCCTCGTATTGCTCATTCTTCCGCCAGCCAGCGCCTTTACCGTCCATGGCCATGTGTGCCGAGGAGAGCGGCGCACCGAAACTAAAGTCGATGCTGCTCGTCGGGTAGATGTTCCATCCGCCGTTCTCGACGGGCCCTTGGTTCGTCGCGCGCTGGATGAGCGCAGCCCAGTCACTCGGCGCAAGGTCGACATTGACCCCGATATTGCGCAGCGTGAGCGCTAAGAGCTGCGCAGTATTACTACCCGCAGACCAGTTCGTCGGTTGGAGAATGATTACCTTCTCGCCAGCATATCCGGCCTCTTTGAGGAGCTGCCTGGCCTTTTCCGGATCACCGCCCTTTTTGTACCATCCGGTGTTGGCATCGTTGACATATGGGGTGTCGGTTCCGAACAACGATGTTATCGGCCGATTGTACTTTGGATTTCGATTAAGCACGCGCGTATACGCGTCCTGATCGACCAGATGAAGCAACGCCTGGCGCGCCTTCACGTTGTCGAACGGCCTCTGCAAATAGTTTATGTCGAGGTAATAGTTATCGCCTGAACGGTGCAGATCTTCGAGCACGAGATTGGGATCGTTTTCGATGATCGGGTAAAAATCGGCCAGCGGGTCGCTCACAAAATCGATCTCGCCCGCCTGCAACGCAGTCAAGCCCGTCTGGGCGTCGATAGATTCCCAGTTGGCGCGATCTACCTTGACGACCTTACCGCCGGCCAATCCGCTGGGCGGCTCCTCACGCGGGACGTACTTTTCGTTCCGATCGTAAACGTACCTCACGCCTGGCTGGAAGAGCACCTCATTGAACTTGAACGGCCCCGATCCGATGTGCGTAGTCACCGGCTGCATAGCAGGGTTGTTCGCATCCTTTTCGCGCATTATGAACAGCGCAGCAGCTGTCGAACGCGCCATTTGATCGAGCAAGAGCTCCAGTGGTTCTCTCAGGGTGATCGTGAACGTCTTCTCATCTTTTTTGGAGACATCCTTCGTGCGATTCATCACCAACCTTCCGCCGGCAGTCTGACCCCAGCGGCGAATCGATGCCACGCAGTCCGCGGCAGTGACAGGGGTTCCGTCGTGAAATCCCAAGCCGTCGCGGAGCTCGAAGGTGTAGGTCTTCTTGTCGTCGGAAACGCCCCACTTACCGACCATTTGCGGTTGGGGCGAGAATTTGGAGTCTAGTGCAAACAACATGTCGTAAATGGCCAAGCCATGATCGACCGTATGATATGTGGAGTTGGAATACGGGTCGAAGTTAGTAATCTGACCATTCAGCATTTTCACTGTCCGCGCAGCAGGCGGCGCTGTTTGCGCCCGCAGGACGGACGGAATTGAGAGGGCTGCGCCCGTGAGTATGCCGGCTTTAAAAAGACTGCGCCGAGAAATCGTCATGTTTCGCCCCCTCGAGAAAGATTAGGCGCCCGGCACGTCCACGGCTTGTGGACGGATCAAGAGGCGCATATCCAGTTTGAACTTTGGACGACCGTAACTTGTCGGCAACGCCACTTTGCACGCAATTGCTGGCAACGCACGACGGAATCCTGCATCGCACTTCCGAACAAAGGCGCAATTCTGCAAAGCAATGGGCCTGAAGCACACGCCTGTGTTCGCCGAGATACGGCTCGGATGGGTGTGCCGCGGCGCCCCCGGCTACCGGCTAGAACGCCGTCCGCCCAAGTCTTCGAGATCAGAACGGCGCTCGTCGGCGCAGCGACGCCGAGCGCGCGCCGCACGCGGGTTGCTTGGGAGTATCTGGGCCTGACAGTGCTCCGGACTAAGCGCTACAGCAGGCTAGGCCTGTTTAGGCTTGTTGACGATGAAATCGACGCGGATGTCCGACCCGGCGCCTGCAGCAAGCTCTTCTCCCATCAAGGTGTGTTAGCACCTGAGGGCGAGCGACAGATTGGGCCGGGTGGGCCTGAAAACTCGCACCTGCGGAATGACATACGCAATTGCCCGTGTCGTGCGTCAACACTGGTGCATCATCGACGGTGATCTGTGATGGAACTCATTCGTCCCGCACGATCCGATCGCTCATCGCAAATAGCCGAATCTTGCTCGCGGGAGGTATGTCGCAACACCCACAATTGGGATCTTAAGCGGCTCGGGCCCCGGACGCCGGAGGAGATTTGCGGATCCGCGCGGCATCTGAGATGGCGACGCGAATCATTCTAAGTTCGATTCATGCTGAGCATTGACAATTTGCTGATGGCAACTGCCGGTAGCGCGGGGTGCTTCCTGGTCATTTCCAATATCCCACGGAAGGGCCCTGGCAGCTCTGCTGGGTGCAATCAGAAAGCGAGTAGGAAGTAGTAGTCGAGGACAAAATACCGGAACGGAATAGCCATTGCCGAGAACGCGGTGACCATCCGATCGACAAAGTCGCCGGGCGCCACGCGGCGAAAATGCCGAAGGCGACACCCGTGACCGAAAAAATCGTCGTCAGGACCGACAGCGAAACGGTTGGCGCCACTCCCTGTGAGACCAAGGGGAAAACTGGCAGCGCGGCGAGATCACTGCTAAGAATACCCAGCGGCCAATGGACGAGTTGTTTAACGCCTAGCGGTCCGTTTAGGCCAATTTTTCACGGATGCCCGCAACTATCTGTGGCGTGGCATGGGTGCCGGCGATCATAGCCGCCGCATCGCCGGGCACCAGCGTCAGACGCAAGAGGAAGAAAAGTCCCGACCATCGCCTTGACGGCAGTGGCCGCGATAAGTCTGCGAGAGGGCTTAAGTGCCCACCACGCTCGAGCTCCCTGCTGCATATCTACACGTGGAAAAGTGCTGGATAGCCGATAAGGCCGTGAGAGTTTTGCGGCGTCGCGATGGGCGTAATAGTTTGCCCCAAGAAAACGAAGCCCGCAAAATCCCACCAGATTTCTGCATCTTGCGGGCCAGCACCTTGCGGTCATCGAGCGCGCTATCCGCCCATGGTCTCGAAGCGCCTCGTATTCGTCATTCTTGGCCCAGCCATGCCGGTCCCATCCATAGCCATCGACTCCGAGGAGAGCGGGCTGCCGAAGCAAAAATCGATTTCGATCGTGGGGTAAATGCTCCAACCGCCGTTGTCCACGGGACCCGTGTTCGACCGGCGGTCGACAAGCGCCGCCCAGTCCCTCGGTGTCAGCTCGGTATTGCCCCCTATGTCACCTAACGTGAGCAGCCAGAAGCTGCGCGCTATTGGTGCCCCAAGGACTGTTCGTAGGCTCAGAATGATGACCTTCGGGCCAGCATATCCAGCCTCTTCGAAGAGCTGCTTGGCCCGTTCCGGATCACCACCTTTCTTGTACCATCGTGTTAGCGCCATTGAGATATGGCGTATTGGTTCCGAACGTCGAAGTGACGGGCGATTGTATTTCGCCGGAGTCCGAACGATAGGTCTTCTTGTCGTTGGCAACGCTCCACCGCCATTCAAGTTCAGTCGCATCCGCTCGCCTATCTCACCGGCGTCCTGACCAAGATCTTAACAGGCAACCAAACTGCGAATCAACCAGCGACTGCCCTGGGCCGGCCGCGCTCAGGCCCCGAAAGTAGTGGCCGAGAACGACACTTACGACTGTCCGTGCGCACATTCCCGAAGTGCTGCGCCCGACGTCCAGCTCAAGGACAGCCTGTTTCCGCCGCCTTCCGATCGGCCCAGCCTCAACGTGCGCATCCGGACTGGGCATTCGTCCATCGCGAGCTGCGGTGCTCAAACGTCACGCTGATGCCGCGGCCGGAGGAGGCTGCGACACAAACGGAGAACAGCTTCAGAAGTTTGGGGAAATGCCAAAACGCATGAAAGCTGCGAATTCTTCTGCCACAAGCGGAATATCCACGGCCGAACGGTATTCATCAGTGGAACGTGGCTTTGGCCGTTGCTATGATCCCTTGACATTCATTAACTGCGCTTGAGGAGAAGCGACCATGTCTGACGACACCTCCCAGGAATGGGAGATCCGCTGTGATTTGGCGGCAGCGTATCGCCTGATTGCACATTTCGGCATGGACGACTTGATCTCCACGCACCTATCAGCGCGCCTACCCGGCAAGGCGCATCGTTTTCTGCTCAACCCGTACGGAATGATGTTCGATGAAATTACGGCCTCTAGTCTCGTTGTCGTCGACCCGGAGGGGCATGCTATTCAGAAAGAGGATGAGACCAAGATAAACAACGCGGGCTTTACGATTCACTCGGCCGTGCACATGGCGCGTGATGATGCCCACTGCGTAATTCACACGCACACTTTGGCAGGAATGGCGGTTGCTGCTCAAGAACAGGGGCTGCTTCCATTGAACCAAAAATCGATGTGCTTCTACGGCAATATCGCCTATCACAATTATGAAGGGGTCGCGCTCGATCTTGGCGAGCGCGCGAGTCTCTTGCGCGATCTCGGGACCAAAGACGTGATGATCCTGAAGCACCACGGCTTGCTAACAGTTGGCCGTACCACCTCCGAAGCGTTCCTCAACATGTATCTCCTGGAGCAATCCTGCCGGGTCCAGATTGCGGCTACGCAAGGTGGACAAAGGATCGCTCTACCGTCTGATAAACTCGCTTCCCACACCGCGGAGCAATTTCAACGCAAAGGCTACAACAGGAATCCGCGTCCTTGGGCGGCACTCAAACGCCGCCTGGACCGGCTAAGTCCTGGGTACGCGACTTGACGAGTTCTCTCGGAGCCTGGATCTTGAGACACGAATTGATCACGGCGCATCCTCGGCGTCCTCGACTAATAGTAGCACGATCGCGGCCACGATTTGCGCGTTTCGAACCGATCCGGCCCGCAGCCTATGAGCTACGCCTCGCGCGAAACACTTGCAGACTATGTGCTGTCCGATCAATGCGTCTTGGGGCGCAGCTTCGGCGGGGGCTGGGCATGAGTCGCTTCGTTCAAGGGGCTGATCGCGGGCAATCGACTTTGTTGCCGGAATGCCTGGATGACTGGATTTTAGATGACAATCCGGTTCGCGTGATCGACGCCTTCGTTGCGGCCCTCGATCTGGCTGAACTTGGGTTCGGTGGCGTTGAGCCTGCCGGCACAGGGTAGGCCGTCGTATCATCCGGCCGGGCTCTTGAAGCTCTACATTTATGGTTATCTCAACCGTATGCATTCGAGCCGCCGGCTCGAGCGTGAAGCTGGCCGCAACATCGAAGTGATGTGGCTGCTCGCCCGGCTTGCGCCCGATCACAAAACGATTGCCGATTTCCGCAAGGACAATGGTCCCGGCATCAAAAAAGTCTGCGCGCGCTTCGTCGAGGTGTGCCGCAAGATGGGGTTGCTCGCGACAGCCAGCGTCGCCATGGACGGCAGCAAATTCAAAGCAGTCAGTAATCGCGATAAGAACTTCACGCGCGGCAAAGTCGAGCGGCGGCGCACGCAATTGGAAGAGAGTGTTGCGCGCTATCTCGCTCAGTTCGATACCGCCGACCGGCAGGAGTCGTCGGAAACGCTGGAATTAAAAAAGACGCGGATCAAAGAACGGCTCGAAAATCTGACCGTTGAAATGGCGAAACTCGCAGCCATGGAAAAACAGGTTCTGGCGTCGCCCGATCAGCAGATATCGTTCACGGATCCTGACAGCCGTTCGATGGCCACGAGCGGCCGTGGTTCCGGCATCGTCGGCTACAACGTGCAGACGGCGCTCGATACAGAAAACCATCTGATCGTCGCGCACGAGGCGACAACAAGTGGCTGACCGGTCACAACTTGCAAACATAGCACAGCAGGCCAAAGCCATTCTTGAGGCCGACACGCTCGATGTTGTCGCCGATCGCGGCTACTTCAAGGGCGAAGAAATCCTGGCGTGCGAGCAATCTGGCATCACGGTGACGTTGCCTAAGCCGATGACATCGGGTGCGAAGGCTTCGGGGCGCTTCGGCAAACAGGACTTTGCTTATCTGCCAGATGAGGATGTTTATCGCTGCCCGGCCGGTAAGCAACTCAAATATTATTATACCAGCGAGGAAGACGGCCAGAAGCTGCGCAACTATTGGACGAACGCCTACAAAACCTGTCCACTCAAATCGAAGTGCACGCCGAGCCCGCAACGTCGTATCAAGCGGTGGGTGCACGAGGACGTTCTCGAACGCGCTCAGGCGCGGCTCGACAAGAATCCAAACGCCATGCGCACACGCCGCGAGACCGTCGAGCATCCGTTCGGCACACTGAAGATGCGCATGGGCGCGACGCACTTCTTGTGCGTGACGCTGCCGAAAGTAGCGACCGAGATGGCGCTCTGCGTGCTCGGCTACAATCTGACCCGCGTGCTGAACATCGTCGGGATGAAACCGCTGCTGGCGGCGGTGAGGGCGTGATACGGGCGCTGGCGCGCGCCTTGCGAGTCATCGGGCGCGTGAAAGAGCCCGACATTGGCGTCAGGATGAGTTCTGGTCGAGTGGCCATAAAATTTGCCCAAATTGATCGGATTGCGGTAGCCTGAGCTCAACCGCGCTGGTCCGCGTCATGCAACAGTGTTTTTACACGACCAGGACCCGTGCCGTGCCATAACCTCCATCAAATAAGACGATCCTGCTGGCCTTCCCGGCCGCCGCAATGGTCGGCACGGCGTAAGGCACGGAACTGTCTGGACCGTCCGGCAGCAGATGTGAGCTAGGCAGGAGGCGTGTGCCTCCATTCTCCTCGCTAGCAACGAGATCACGTTACAGCCGCACGGGGGCATGATCGTGTCCTTTGGCGCGCTGTCATGCGTGTAGCGCTCCCGGCCGCTGGTACGGCCGAGAGACTGACTTTTGATACGGGTGCGACTTCACGCTGTCTGGCCACCATGGCTTATTTCCTCCAGGGCATTCGACTTGGCTCAAGTTTACCAATTTCGATGAAGGCAACTCGAGCTTACGTTTGCAGCTAGCGGACTGAATTCTGCGCAACCTCCCCGGCTCCGGCGTCTTTTGCGCCACCGCTACTTGACCTCCGTGAGCTTGCTCGTGGTGCCGGCCTTCTTTCGAATTCCTGAGTCTGACCGGCAGTAGTCAGGTGGGTGGCAGGCCGGGCTGCTTGGCAGAGGGACGATGTCGAGCAGCACATCGAGCTGTAGCATCTCTCATTGTCACTTGGTAAGTTGAGCTCGCCGATTGAACGCATTCTGAAGCAAATCACGAGGGCCGTGCTGCTTGCGCAAAAAAGCTGCGTTTCGTCGCGATCGAGCGCATAATTTCGGTATGACGTCAGCTGATTCAGGGCAGGCAGAGCCGTTGTGAAGCAGTAACATTCTCGGCGGGAGTGGCACCTCACGCTGGCACAGCGAGTCGGGTCGCGCCGACATATCAAACACGCTGAGCAAGCCGCGAGGCTAGCTGTTAAATTTCTTGCAGCGAGGAAGGAACCGGCCATGCGGCCTGCCAATTTTGACTACCTTGCCGATAAGCTGCGCAACTGGGGGCGTTGGGGCGAAGCGGACCAGCGCGGCACCCTCAACCATATAGGGCCAGAAACGCTCAAGAATGCGGCGGCCGAAGTGCGACAAGGAAAGCTCTTTAACCTCGGTCTGCGGTTCGACAGAAATGGGCCGCAGCCGGGACGCAAGCGTTTCAACCCCATGGTCTACGTGACAGACCTCTTCACTCCGATGGGCCCTGGCGCGCAAGGAGTTTGCTATTCTGATGATGTCATCCACATGCCCCTGCAATGTTCAACGCAATGGGACGCGGTGGGGCATGTCCACTATGACGGTCAGCTCTATAATGGCTGCGTCGCGCGCGAATGCCTCACGGAAAATGGCGCGCTGAAAATGGGCATCGAACATCTTGCATCCCCCGGCATCCTTTCGCGCGGGGTGCTATTTGACATTGCACGGCTGAAGGGAATGGAGCGGCTGCCGCTCGACTATGCGATCACTGTCGACGATCTGAACGCCGCATGCGAGAAGCAGAGCGTAAGCGTTCGCCCCGGCGACATCCTCTTGGTGCACACCGGCCACATGCTTCGGTTCACCGCTGACGGAGACCGCGATAAATTTATGGGAATGCAACCAGGCCTGAGTTATACCTGCGCCGAGTGGGCTCACGACAAGTCGCTCGCTGCGGTGGCCGCCGACAACATGGCTGTGGAGATATTAGACGCCGAGGGGATGGATTCGGAAATGCCGCTCGCCTTCCACATGCTGGCGCTGCGCGACATGGGCATGCCGCTAGGCGAGATGTTCAATCTAGGCGCGCTGGCCGCCGACTGCGCTGCCGACGGACAATACAGCTTCCTGCTTGCTGCCCCGCCTCTAGAAGTTACTGGCGGCTTTGGCTCGCCCGTTAACCCGCACGCGCTGAAATAGGCGTTAGGTTGGAGAGCGACGAGTTGGCGGCCTGTTGAAGATGAATGCACATAACAGTTCCTTTCGATCGCAAGTAGTTGTGTGTCGGCAGGCCTCCGTGGTTCGGCGTTGGGTACGAGCCCTCTTGCAAGGCGTCGATGTGCAGGAGCCAACCGCAGCTCTCGACGAGATTTGCAGCGAAAGTGTCGGCATCCCCGTGCCGCGGAGAAAGTTGTCCGAAATGTAGTTGACGGACGGAAACGTCCCTCAGAAACGGACTAATGCATCGATATCGGGGAGAGATCGCTACGAGAATGTTCGGAACGAAGACGCGATCACAAGACGGCGTCTTTGACGTAGCGCCGGCTTCTCGTCGAAAGATGGCGGTTTTCGACGTGCGCGGAGCACCGAGTCATGCCTCGCAGACTTTAAGCCGAAGTGTGTACCAGGGTGAGCTATCGCCCAAAGTTGGTGACGGCGGGAATCGGAAAGGCGGCATATCGTGGGGGTGCTTGACGCCTCCACTTCTCCACCGAAGGAGCGATATGCCG
>NZ_JADPIX010000136.1:0-26613 GCF_023073155.1 Bradyrhizobium sp. 45
GTGTTGCTACTCGCTACGACAAACTTGCCAGAAACTTCTTGGCCGCCGTCCACCTCGCCGCTCTCGTCGCTTATTGGATCAATTGAGTCTGAACCCTAGTCCTATTTACCCATCCAGGCGCAGTTCGGGCTGTATTCTGCCTTGCATCGTCCATCCGGCTCAAGCGCGTCACGAGAGCCTGCAGCTCCCGGATACCTGCAACTACTCAGTCCCAATACGTGAGCGATAATTGAACCATTTGAACAATGGCCGGCCGAGCAGTGCTCAGGCCCCGCAACCATAGCCTGCTTAGTCCAACCCGCACGTTCAAATTCCGAGACTCGAAAGCGATCCGAAGGCTTCGATACAAATCTCCCATCGGACCTGTCGGATAGACTATTGATCTATCGTCCAGAGCAGGTGACTGCGTGCTACCTGCCTCCGCCGACGGAACGCCGCAAACTGTCCCCTTTTTCTTTCGCGAGCAGATTGGCTTTCCTGGAGAACTCCACGCCAAAGGCTTCCTTTCGCGCGCTAATCCAGCCTTTTCCCGCCCGACCGCGCTGCGCAGTAGAGGAGGAAATTCTTTGGCCGTAAAACTCCGCTTAATCCGCGGTCCGAACTCTCGCTCGCCAACCAGGGGCGAAGAGCAATCTGGATCGACCAGATCCCGTCTCGTTCGTCAGTGAAATCAGCACATGTTACACCACGGGCATTCAGCAGTGAGATCAAACCGCTTAGTCTCGCCGCGCACCGCACTACCTGCCCGCTACCCTCTCGCCGGAACCTGGCCCACGATGATGAGAGCGGACATGGCCGCCGCTTACCTTGACTTTGGAGACACAAGCGAACTCATGCGCGCGATCAGCCGACGAGACGCCCCCCCGCCAATCGGCTTTCGCGGAACAGGGCGCCTGCGCCAGCCAGTTTGGTCGAAGGCGACTATGGATCACTTCGCAGCGTCGACCGGAAAAAGAGATCTTAAGCAGGGGGAGGATCTTTTATGCCTGGTGTGATTTCGCTTGAAAAGGCACCGCATCTGCCCCGTTATTGTCGCCGCAAAATATTAGCGAAGAATAGAATAGCCTACTATTTTGAGCCCCCAACCTGGGCTCGTCGACAGGGCTGCGATTTAAACCCTGAAGCTCTAGGCTGCGATTACGCAAGCGCCGTCGAGCGGGCAGAGAAAGTCCTCCTGCCGGCGTTCGACAGTTGGCACTCACGGGGTCTAAGCGACATCATGCCGGCGACTATCGAACCCGGCACGTTCGATTGGCTCGTCGGCGTCTTCCAAGCTCACCAGAAGTGGACCGAAATCGAAAGCGCTACACAGCGGCACTACACAAAAAGTCTCGCACTATTCGCCAATCACGAGCTGAAAGATGGAAGTCGCGTTGGGTCTAAACAGTTGTCCGATTTCACCAAAGCGTTCGTCGACGCAGTTTATCGAAAATTATTGCTTGTGACGAAAGTCAATAACAGTGGAGAGGTCGTCGTTCGCGAGCGTCGTCGCTATGTAACTATGGCTATGGCGGCCTGTCGCCGTGCTTGGTTCGTTGGTGAGCGTGCTCAAGAAAGGATCGTACCAGCGACCAATCCGTTTTCCCGGATGGGATTAAAATCTCATCCGCCTGGGCGGCCGATACGGCCCACACCGACCGCAACTTGGGATGAGCTCGTCGCGTTCAGAGCCGCCGCGATAAAGCTTGATTACCGCTCGATCGCAACAGCTGCTTTATTGTCGTGGGAGTGGCTGCAACGAGAGCAGCACGTGTTTGGCGCCTTCGACATTTCGCATTATCGACCTCGCGAGC
This sequence comes from Bradyrhizobium sp. 45, assembly GCF_023073155.1. Lineage (NCBI taxonomy): Bacteria > Pseudomonadati > Pseudomonadota > Alphaproteobacteria > Hyphomicrobiales > Nitrobacteraceae > Bradyrhizobium > Bradyrhizobium sp. 45. The sequence goes on from NZ_JADPIX010000136.1 coordinate 1,794, forward strand.
GGCCAAATAGCGTCAGAATCGTGCATCCAAAGAATGGAGAGGAGGCCTGGTGGCCACTATCGGACGAAACGGGCACCCCTCTCTTTCCTGAGCTTATGGAGGAACTCGACGAGATCAAGAGGACCACCCTCTCCGGTCTGGTATTCCGTCGTGATCATGCGCATCGTCAGTCGGCAATCCCGCTACCATGGATTACCCCACGCAAGGATCTCCGCTATCTACGTAGTGTGGTAAAAACCATCATCACAGAGGCTGGCCTACGTCAGGAGCTTTCTTTTAGGTCTTTCCGACACGGAGGATTTACCGAGGGCGCCGACAGCGATCTCACGGATGCAGAGTTGCGCGCCGCTGGCCGTCATAGATCAAGTCGCCAACTGCCAACCTATGCCAAGCGTACGGCCAGGCAGTTGATCATTGCCACAAAAAAGCGTCGCGAGGAGCGGACAAGATCTCTCCTTATTCGGCTAAACACCAATCTCCCCTCGGAATAAAGGCACGTCGGCCGACGGCAGAACCGATGAATACGCTGAAAGAATCGCCTATTTTCCTGTCCACACTGGTTTGCGCTTCTCGCTGAACGCTTTCAGCCCTTCCTTGGCATCCTCGGTCATGGCAAGCAGCGCGATCTGGCTTTCGGTGTAGGCGATGCTCTCGTCGAACGACATCGAGGCGATGGCGCGCATCGCGTATTTGCCGCGACGGATCGCGGTCGGGGATTTGTCGACGATGCGGCCGATCAGCCAGTCGACCTTGGCATCCAGCTCGGCCGTGGGCACGACGTAGTTCAGCAGGCCTGCTGCCAATGCCGCTTTCGCGTCGAACGGCTCGCCGGTCAACGCCCATTCGTTGACGAGGCGCGGTGGAGCAATGGACTGCAACAGGCTCAACACCTGCATCGGGAACACGCCGACCTTCACTTCCGGCAGGCCGAAGATGACGTGATCGGCGGCGACGGCCATGTCGGTCATGCAGAGCAGGCCCATGCCGCCTGCCATGCAGACGCCGCTGACGCGCGCAATCGCGGGCTTGGTCGCGTTCCGCGACAAGCGCAGCAAATCGGCATAGTCGACATTGGGCTTCGAATGATCCATCGCGAAAGCCGCGCCGGAGTTCTGCAGGTCCGCACCGGCGCAGAACGCCTTGTCGCCCGCGCCCGTCAGCACGATGACGCGCACGTCCTTGTCGTCATGCGCGTCGCGATAGCCGCGCGTGATGCCGGCGATGACCTCGCCATTCAGCGCATTGCGTTTCTCGGGCCGGTTGATGGTGATCCAGAGCGCCTGCCCGCGCTTCTCGGTGATCACGGCTGTGGTGTCGGTCATGGCGCGCTCGCTTCCTTGGGCTCTCCGTTTTGCAGCCATTTGCGGCAGCTCGGGCCAAAGGTGCAAGAGCAATTTGCGGCGCGGCGCCGCTTTAGCGTCTCGACACAAACTTGTAACCCGATCGAAGGCATGTTGCGGATCAGGCCGCCACCGCTTTCCTGATCCAGACCTTGTTGTCGTGGAAAGCGGCGCCGCCGATCGGCGCGATGGTGTCCGCGCCCGTCAGCATGTTGATGCCGCGGTTACCGATATGGTTCTTGTTGGGATGAACGGACTCCGCGATCAGCACGCCCCGGCGCACGCCCTCGAACAGCGTGGCGATCAGCGTTGTCTCGCCGCGGGTGTTGCCGAGCGTCACGGCGTCGCCATGGGCGATGTCGAGCGCGGCCGCATCCAGGGGATGGATCATCACGCTCGCCTTGCCCTCGCGCGCCTGGGAGGACGGCGTCTCATTGAAGGTGGTGTTGAGGAAGCTGCGCGACGGGCTCGTGGCAAGCCGGAACGGATGGGCCTGGTCGGAATGCTCGATCACGGCCCAATGGTCCGGCAGCGACGGCATCTTGTCGAAGTCACCCATCGTCTGGCCGAACGGCGGATGCGCCCAATCCGCTTTGAAATGGAATTTCCTGTCGGCGTGGCCGAAGCCGTCGAGATAATGCGACGTCCGGAAGTCCGGCTGCAGGTCGCGCCAGAGGTCAGCTTCGAGGCCGGCAATGTCACCGTGGTCGCTCAGCTTCAGCGTCGCGTCGATCAACTCGCGCGGCGTCAGCTCGAACCCTGGATGCCTGGCGCCAAGCCGCGGCGCCAGCGCCTGCAAGACCTCGTGGTTGGAGCGGCACTCGCCGGGCGGGTCGATCAGCTTCGGGCCGACCGAGATGTGCTGGTGCCCGCCACCGTAATAGAGATCGTCATGCTCCATGAACATTGTCGCCGGCAGCACGATGTCGGCCATCTCGGCCGTCTCGGTCATGAACTGCTCGTGCACCGCGACGAACAGATCCTCGCGCGCAAACCCCTGCCGCACCAGTGCCTGTTCCGGTGCCACCGTCATCGGGTTTGTGTTCTGGATCAGCAGCGCCTTGACCGGACCCTTGCCGTGCAGCGCCTTGGAATCGCCGGTGAGGATGCGGCCGATCTGCGACTGGTCGAGCGCGCGGATAGTTGGGTCGATGGCGTCGTGACCCTCGATGATGGATTCGTTGAAGTGCCACAGCGCGTAATTGTTGAAGAAGGCGCCGCCGCCTTCATATTGCCAGGCGCCGGTTACCGCGGGAATGCAGTTCGCGGCATGCATCTGCGCCGCACCGTTGCGCGAGCGGGTGAAGCCGTAGCCGAGCCTGAAGAAGGTCCGCTTGGTCTCGCCGACCAATTTGGCAAAAGCCTCGATCTCCGCCACCGGCACGCCTGAAATCGCGGATGCCCATTCGGGGTTACGCGTCTTCAGATGCGCCTCGAGCTCATCAGGGCAATCGGTGTACTTGTCCATATAGGCGCGATCTGCATAGCCGTCGCGGAACAGGACGTGCATCACGCCGCAGGCGAACGCGCCGTCGGTGCCGGGCCGCAGGATGATTTTGATATCCGCCTGCTTCATGGTCTCGTTGTCGTAGATATCGACGGCCGCGATCTTGGCGCCGCGCTCCTTCCGGGCACGGGCGGCGTGCGTCATCACGTTGACCTGCGTGTTGACGGGGTTGGTGCCCCAGATCACCACCAGATCGGACAGCGCCATCTCGCGCGGATCGACGCCGGCGATCTTGCCGGTGCCGATCGCGAACCCGATGCGGCCGACATTTGCGCAGATGGTCTGATAGAACCGCGAATATTTCTTCACATGGGTGAGGCGGTTGAGGCCGTCGCGCATCACCAGCCCCATCGTGCCGGCGTAATAATAGGGCCAGACTGACTCCGCGCCAAATTCGCGCTCGGCCTGGTTGAAGCGATCCGCAATCTCGTCCAGCGCCTCGTCCCAGGTGATCCGGGCGAATTGGCCGGAGCCCTTCGGCCCGGTTCGGCGCAGCGGATAGGTCACCCGATCGGGGTGATGGATGCGCTCGGCATATCGGGCGACCTTGGCGCAGACCACGCCGGCCGTATAGGTCTGCTTTTTCGAACCGCGGACACGACCGATGCTGCGCCCCTCGACCACCTCGATGTCGAGGGCACAGGCCGACGGGCAATCATGCGGACACGTCGAATGGCGGATTTCGATCTTGGCGTGCTGGTTCATGTCCAATTTGGTAACACCAAAATACCTGTCAGCCGAGGGTATTTATCCGGCAACGCCCATGCGATTTGCTCAGACCGCGTGCGCCGCCGGTTCCTGCCGCGACCGCGAAGAGCGGCGCCGCCACACCGAAAACCGTCGGATATTCCAGGCACCATCGGCCTTGTGAGGCGTCGACAGTCCGCCTCCCCTGCCGCTACAGTGCTTACCAACAAGAACGACATCAGGGAGGTGGGTGTGACGGCCCGACAATTCATGCTGGCGCTGGCCGCCGGTCTGCTCTGCGCCTTCGCCGCAGCCCCGTCCCTGGCGCAGGATTATCCCAACCACACGGTCCGGATCGTCGTGCCCTTCGGCGCCGGCGGGCCCGCCGATGTCGCGGCCCGGCAGATCGGCAATGCGCTCCAGGAGAGTTTTGGCCAGCCCTTCGTGATCGAGAACCGCACCGGCGCGGGCGGCGTCATCGGGACGGTCGAAGCGGCGAAGTCGCCCGCCGACGGCTACACGCTGTTGATGATGTCCAACACCCAGACCGCGAACGAATCGCTGCTGACGCCGGACAAGCGCAAATACGAGCTGATGCGCGACCTCGCGCCGATCGCACCGGTGAACTCTTCCGATCTCGTCATCGTGGTGAACCCGCAAGTCGCAGCGAAGACGCTGCAGGAGTTCGTCGCCCTCGCCAAGTCGCAGCCGGGCAAATTGAACTACGCCTCCTCCGGCCAGGGCACGCCCTATCACATGGCCGGCGAGCTGTTCAAAGCCATGGCCGGCATTGACCTCGTCCACGTCCCCTACCGCAACAGCGGCGAGGCACGCAGCGGCGTGATCGGCGGGCAGGTGCAGATGATGATCGACGCGGTGCCGGCGATGGCGCCGAATATCGGCGAGAACCAGGTCCGCGCGCTCGCGACCACCGGCAAGCAGCGCTCAGCGGTGCTGCCGAATGTGCCGACAGCGATCGAGGCGGGTGTCGCAGGCTATGAAGCCACGATCTGGCTCGGCCTGATGGCTCCGGCCGGCACGCCGAAACCCGTAATCGACAAGCTCAATGCCGCCGTGAACGCAATGGTGAAGCGTCCCGACATCGTCAAACTCTGGACTGCGCAGGGCGCGGTGCCCATGTCGATGACGCCGGAGGAATTCGACAAGTTCCTGCGCGGCGACATCGTGAAATGGGCGGACGTAGTCAAGAAATTCGACAAGTCCTGAGGCCGTAGCGCGACAATGCCGACCATTCAATTCCAGCTCAACGGCACGGCGACGGCCGTCGAGACCGATCCGGATCAGACGCTGCTCAATGTGCTGCGCGGCCGGCTCGGCGTCACAAGTCCGCATTTCGGCTGCGGGGCCGGCGAGTGCGGCGCTTGCCATGTCATGGTCGGTGATCGCGCGATGGCCTCCTGCGACATGCCGATGTGGTCGGTCGCCAACAAGGAGGTCGTCACGGTGGAAGGCCTCGGCACCGCGGAGCAACCGCATCCGCTGCAACGCGCCTTTATCTCCGAGCAGGCGATGCAATGCGGCTATTGCGTATCGGGAATCCTGATCAGCGCGGCGGCGCTGCTGAAGCGCAATCCGTCGCCGACGGAGGCGGAGGTGAGAACCGCGCTTGATCGCAATCTGTGCCGCTGCGGATCGCACAACCGCATGGTCCGCGCCGTGTTGCGGGCGGCCGCGGAGATGGCGACATCATGAGTGCGCCGTCCCCTGCCCCGACACTGCCGGTTAGCCTTGCGGCCAATCCAAAGCTGTCATCCTGGGTGAAGCTCGTCGGCGACGGCCGTGTGGCGATCTCGCCCGGCAAGGTCGAGATCGGCCAGGGCATCGTCACGGCCCTGGCACAGATCGCAGCCGACGAGCTCGACGTCGATATTGGCCGCATCGAGATGATCCGCGCCTCCACGGCGGCAAGCCCGAACGAGGGCGTCACCTCGGGCAGCCTTTCGATCCAGCAGTCCGGCCGCGCGCTGCGCCACGCCTGTGCCGAGGTCCGCCAGCGCTTCCTCGCCGCGGCATCCGAACGTCTCGGTGTCGATGCGTCGCTGCTCGATATCCAGGACGGCACGATCTCGGGCCCCGGAAATGTCAGGACCAGCTATTGGGAGTTGGCCGGCGACGTTTCGCTCGACCACGACGCCATTGCGGGCGCGACGGCGAAGATTGTCGCCAAGCGCACTGTGGCCGGACATTCGGTCCAGCGTTTCGACATTCCCGACAAGGTGTTGGCACGGGCGCGCTTTATCCATGACTGTCCGCTGCCGGACTTGCTGCACGGACGCGTGCTGCGGCCGGACATCTCGGGCGCCAGGCTGATCGCGCTCGACGAGACGGCGACGAGAGCCGTTCCCGGCCTCGTCGCGATCGTCCGCGATGGCGGTTTTTCCGGCGTGGTCGCCGACAGCGAGGCAGCGGCGGAAGCCGCGCTGAAAGCCTTGCGCAAGGGCGGGACATGGTCGGCCGGCGAGCCGCTGCCCGATGAAAATGATCTGGCCGGGTTCTTGAAGAGCCAGCCGGTCGAGACCACCGTGATCGATGTCCGGACGACTGCGGCAACGATAAAGGAGGCTGCTCGCACCCTCCGCCGGCAATACATCCGTCCCTACATCGCGCATGCCTCGATCGCACCGTCCTGTGCGATGGCCCAATGGAACGGCGATCGCGTCCACGTGTGGACCCACAGCCAAGGCGTCTACCTGCTGCGGGCCGACCTCGTGATCGTGCTCAAGCTGCCGCCAGAAAACATTGTGGTCGAGCACATGGAAGGCGCGGGCTGCTACGGACATAATGCCGCCGACGACGTCGCGCTGGATGCCGTGCTGCTGGCGAAAGCTGCCGGCGGCCGTCCGGTGCGGGTGCAGTGGTCGCGCCACGACGAGATGTCCTATGCACCGTTTGGCGCGGCGATGGCGATCGAGATCGAGGCCGATCTCAATGCGGACAACGAGATCGTCGGCTGGCGCCATGCGATCTGGAGCAACGGCCACGCGGCGCGGCCGGGGCGCGCGGCCCAGCCCGCGCTGCTCGCCGCAACCGAGATTACGAACCCCTACCCGCGCTTGATCTCGACCAATCCGCCCCCAGCCAATGGCGGCGGCGGCGACCGCAACTCCGTTCCGCTCTACGACCTCAAGGCCTGGACGGTCACGAGCCACCGGCTGCTGACGATGCCGGTGCGGACCTCGGCGCTGCGCACACTCGGCGGACAAGGCAATGTGTTCGCCATCGAGTCCCTGCTCGACGAGGTCGCCGCCCTGCGCGGCGAAGACCCGATCGCGTTCCGCTTGCGCCATCTGCGCGACGAGCGCGCGAAGGACGTCATCCGGGCCGCGGCACGACGCGCGCAGTGGAAACCGCAGAAGCAGGCCGGCATCGGTCATGGCGTGGGCTTCGCCCGCTACAAGAATACGGGGGCCTATTGCGCCGCCATTGCGGAGGTCGAAGGCACTGAAGACATCCGCGTCAAGCGGCTGACGCTGGCGGTCGATGTCGGCGAGGCCATCAACCCGGACGGCGTCATCAACCAGATCGAGGGCGGCGCGATCCAGGCGACGAGCTGGGTGCTGAAGGAGCGCGTCCGCTTCGACCGCACGCGCGTCACATCGACGTCCTGGACCGACTATCCGATCCTCACCTTCAGCGAGGTGCCAATGGTGGATGTCGAGATCGTGCAGCGGCCGGAGATCGAGCCCGTCGGCGCCGGCGAGGCCGCCCACGGCCCGGTGACGGCCGCGATCGCGAATGCCGTTTACGATTGCCTCGGCGTGCGCGTGCGCGACCTGCCGATCACCCGCGACAAGATCATTGCAGCCATGGAGCTGGCATCGTGACGACACTGAGCATTTTGAGCGGAGGCGCGGCGCAAGGCCTGGTGCGCGGCCTCGGCGATCCCTTCAAGACGCAGACCGGCTTCGGCATCGACGGCGAGTTCGGGGCGGTCGGCATCATGGCGGACAAGCTGCGGGCGGGAACGGCGGCCGATCTGGTGATCCTGACGCAGGCGCTGCTTGCAGAGCTTGCCGAAGAGACGCTCGTCGTCCCCTCCTCGATCTCGGATGTCGGGCGGGTCGAGACCGCGCTGGCGCTCCGCAGCCGCGATCCCAAGGTGACCGTGAAGACCGAGGCCGATTTGCGCGAGGTGCTGCGCAGCGCCGACGCGATCTACGTCCCGGACACGAAAGCCTCGACGGCGGGACAGCACGTCGCAAAGGTGCTGGATCAGCTGGGCATCGCCTACGAGGTCGCCTCGCGCCTCAAAATCTTTCCGAACGGCGCGACCGCGATGCGGGAGCTTGCGGCGTCCACCGCCGCGCATCCGATCGGCTGCACCCAGGCGACCGAGATTATCGCGACCGACGGCATCGCACTGTCAGGAGCTCTGCCGCCGGGCTGCGAGCTGGTGACGATGTACACGGCCGGCGTGACCACGCGGGCCGCACATCCGCAACAGGCGGCCGCGCTGATCGCGTTGCTGACCGGCGCGGACCGCAAGGATCTGCGCCAGCGCGCCGGCTTCACCGGGTAGGTAAGCGCCCTACGTGTGCAACTGGGTGAGGCCGGTCGGCGGCCCGTCGACGGCAGTCCAGCCGCCATCGACGAACAGCGTGCTGCCGCTGACATAGCTCGCGGCGTCCGAGGCGAGATAGGCGACGGCTGTCGCGACCTCGTCGGCGCTGCTCCAGCGGTTGAACACGGTGTGGCCGGCATAGAGATTGTAGATGTCGGGACGCTGCTTGAACGGGCCCGTCAGCGCGGTCTCGGCGATGCTCGGCGCGATCGCGTTAACGCGCACGCCAGAGCGCCCAACCTCGGAGGCAAAGCCCTTCACCAGCAGGCCGATGGCCGCCTTGGTCGAGCCGTAGACGCCGAGGCCGGGCTCAATGGTCACCGCCCGCACCGAGGAGCAAGCGATGATGCTGCCGCCCTTCTGCTCGACCATGATGCGGCCGAAGGCCTGGAAGAACCAGACCGTGCCCTTGATATTGAGGTTGAGGACGCGGTCGAGATCCTCCTCGGTGTAGTCGAGGATGGTCTTGCGGATGTTGAGCCCGGGCGTCGTCACCGCGATGTCGAGCCGCGAAAATTTCTGCATCACGGTCTTGGCCAGCGCATTGACGTCCGCAGCGCTCGAGGCGTCACACGCAGCCGCCTCGGCCCAGCCGCCCTTCTCACGAATGCCGGCGGCGGTTGCTTCGGCGGCGTCAATCGCACGATCGGCGCAGACGACACGGGCGCCGAGCCCGGCCAGCGCCTCGGCCGACGACTTGCCGATGCCCGAGGCCGCGCCGAGCACCACGGCCGTCTTGCCGGTGAGATCGAAGAGCTTGCGATAGTCAGTCACGGATAGATTCTCCTGTATTGCTGCTATCCCTTGTAGCCCATCAACAGGCGGGGCAGCCACAGCGAGAAGGCGGGGACGTAGGTCACGAACATCAGAGCTGCGATCAGGGCGGCGTAGAACGGCAGGATGGTGCGCATCACCGCGCCCACCGAGATGCCGCCGATGGCGCAGCCCACGAACTGCGTGGTCCCGACCGGCGGGGTGTTCAGCCCGAGCGCGCAGTTGATCAGCATCAGCATGCCGAACTGCACCGGGTCCATGCCTGCCTTCATCGCGATCGGCAGGAAGATGGGCGTGCAGATCAGGATGGTCGCCGCCATGTCCATGAAAGTGCCCAGCACGAACAGGATGACGTTGATGAGCAGGAAGATGACCCAGGGCTGCGTCGAGACCTTGCTCATCATCTCGCCGGCGAAGTCGGCCACCTCGTAAAGCCCCATCAAATACTGGAACATGGTGGAGACGCCGATCAGCAGCAGCACCACGCCCGTGGTCTTCACCGCCTTGGCCGCGGCGCGCAGGAAGTTCGGCAAGGTCATGGTACGGTAGATGAAGAACGTCAGCAGGATCGTATAGGTGACCGCGACGGCCGCGGATTCGGTGGCCGTGAACACACCGGACAGGATACCCGCCAGGATGATGCCGACGATCAGAAGGCCGGGCAGAGCGGCTGCGAGCGAGCGAAAAACCGCGGGCCAGCCCGGGAACTTGCCGGCCGGATAGCCTCGCTTCACCGCGACCGCGTAAGCGGCGACCAGCATGCACACCATCAGCACCAGGGCCGGCAGGAGCCCGGCGGCGATCAGCGCGCCGATCGAAACCTTGCCGCCGGCGGCGAGCGCATAGATGATCATGTTGTGGCTGGTCGGCATCAGCGCTCCGACCAGCGAGGCATGGGTGGTGACGTTGACGGCGTAGTCGGTGTCGAAACCTTCCTTCTTCATCATGGGGATCATCACGGCCCCCATCGCCGACACGTCGGCCACGGGCGAGCCGGACACGCCGCCGAACAGCGTGCAGGCGACCACGTTCGACATGCCGAGCCCGCCGCGGATGTGTCCGACGAGATTCTTGGCAAGCTGCACGATCTTGTCGGCGACGCCGCCATGCAGCATCAGCTCACCGCTGAAGACGAAGAACGGGATGGCGAGGAAGGAGAAGATGTTCATCCCGGACATCATCTGCTGGAAGATGACGGCGACCGGCAGGCCTTCGTAGAGGATGGTGCAAATCGCCGAGAGGCCGATCGCGAAGGCGACGGGGACGCCGAGGACCAGGAAGCCGAAGAAAGTGGCGCCGAGGATGATCAGTTCCATGAGGGGACGACCTCTTCGCCGCGCAGGAGAGCGATGATGTGCTCGATTGAAAAGGAGACGATGAGGACGCCGGAGGCGATCAGCGGCACGTAGCGGATGACCTCGGGCAGCCCGAGATTGGGGATCTTCACGGTTCCGACCGACGCTCCGAGGATCCAGCCGTTATAGGCCATCGCGACGCCGAAGCCGGCGACCAGGACGTGGATGACAAGCTCGATCTTCTCCCGCGCGCGATCCGGCAGCATCACCAGCAAACTGTCCATGCCGATATGTCCGGCATCGCGCACGCCCACGGCGGCGCCGATCAACGTGACATACAGGATAAGAACCAACGCAAGGTTCTCCGTCCAGGTCGGGCTGGAATTGAGCACGTAGCGTCCGAACACCTGGTAGAAGACGATGGTGACGATGACGAGCAGCCCGGTCACCGACAGATACATCCCTAGCCGAGCGACGGGAGCATTGATCCGGGACAGCAAGCCGGTGGACGGGCGTCCGGCTACGTCCAGTTCGTGGTCTGCGACGTGAGGGTCTGTCATCCAAGTCTCCTTGCAAGTCTCCTTGCGCGCGTCCAATGCGTCGGTCAGGCGTCGCCAGTCGGCAACGCCGGACCGACGCTATGGCCTTACTTCGTGTCCTGGATACGCTTGACGAGGCTCTTCAGCTTCTCGTCACCCGCGAACTTGTCGTACACCGGCTTCATCGCGTCGACGAACTCCGCCTTGTTGGCGATCGTCACGACCTGAACGCCGGCCGCTTCGACCGTTTTGCGGGAGGCCTGCTCGCGTTCGTCCCAGAGCTTGCGCATGACGGGCACCGATTCCTTGGCCGCCTTGCGGACCATCGCCTGGTCCTCCTTGCTCAGCATGTCCCAGACCGTCTTGGACATCACGAGAACTTCGGGCGCCAGGGAGTGCTCGGTGACGTTGTAGAACTTGGCGGCCTCGAAGTGGCGCGAGGACTCGTAAGAGGGCCAGTTGTTCTCGGCAGCGTCCACCAGACCGGTCTTGAGAGCGGTATAGACCTCGCCATAGGGCATCGGGGTCGGATTGGCCCCGAGGCTCTGGATCATGCCGACCCACAGGTCGGATTGCTGCACGCGGATTTTCAGACCCTTGACGTCCGCGAGCGACTTGATCGGAGCCTTGACAGTGTAAATGGACCGGGCGCCGCTGTCGTAATAGGCAAGGCCGATCAGGCCTGCGGGCGCCATGGCCGCCAGGATCTCGTCGCCGATCGGGCCGTCAAGGACGGTGCGCATGTGCTGCGTGTCCCGGAAGATGAAGGGAAGGCACAACGCGATGGTTTCCGGCACGAAGTTGTTCAAGGGCGATGCGTTGATCCGCATCATGTCGAGGGCGCCGATCTTGAGCTGCTCGATGGTGTCCTTCTCGGAGCCCAGCGCACCGTTGGGGAACACCTTCACGCCGAGCTTGCCGCCGCTCGCCGCGGCGAGCTGCTTGCCCATGAACTTGACGGCCTCGACGGTTGGATAATCGGCGGGATGGATGTCGGCGGAACGGAAATCGCGTGCGGTCGCCAAGGGGGCTGAGACCGCCAGCAGAGCGGCTGCGATGACGCCGGTGAGTATCTTCATCTGGGCTTCCTCCTGAGGTGATTATATCGTTGGGCAGATGCTGCGGGCCGCCTTGGGTCGCTCCACTTCCGGTGTGAAGTCAAGCGCCATCGTCGTCCCTAGGGCGCGCGGCATTCTCTGTCCAAGCCAAATCCGGCATCGATCAATGCTAGAGTTGCATCGATGGATCAGACCGGCTTTGGGCAACAGCCGGCTCCTCGTCCAGTTTTTCCGAAATCATCTGTCGTCTGGCGCGGCAAGCGTTCATGCGCGTTGCTTGACGCCGCCGGTGCGGTCCTCTCAAGATGCTGCGAAGCAAAACGGACATCCCGAGGAATGCCCATGCCGCGGAAGCTGATCGACATCTCCGTGCCGCTCAGGAACGACGTGACGGCGGATCCGCCGGGCAATCACCCGACGATCCAGTACATCGATCACCAGCAGGGCCTGCCGCGGATGCTGCAGTTCTTCGACGGCCTCACGGCACAGGATCTGCCGGACGGCCAGGGCTGGGCCGTCGAGCAGGTCTCGCTGTCGACCCATAATGGCACGCATCTCGATGCGCCCTGGCACTTCCATCCGACCATGAATCGCGGCGAGCGGTCATGGACGATCGACGAGGTCCCGCTGGAATGGTGCTTTCAGCCCGGCGTGAAGCTCGACTTCCGGCATCTGCCCGACGGCTACGTGGCGAGCGCCGACGACGTCGAGAAGGAGTTGAGGCGGATCGGGCATGCGCTGTCGCCGCTGGAGATCGTCGTCGTCAACACCGGCGCCGGCGCCAGGTTCGGCCAAGCCGACTATGTCAGCTCAGGCTGCGGCATGGGCTATGAGGCCACCATGTACCTGCTCGAACGCGGCGTGCGGCTGACCGGCACCGACGGCTGGAGCTGGGACGCACCGTTCGTCCACACCGCGAAGAAATATGCCGAAACGAAAGATGCCGGCCTGATCTGGGAGGGCCACAAGGCGGGACGGCACATCGGCTATTGTCATCTCGAGAAGCTGCACAATCTCGACCAGCTGCCTTCGACCGGGTTCACGGTCTCGTGCTTTCCGGTGAAGATCGAGCGCGCGTCCGCGGGCTGGACCCGCGCCGTCGCGATCATCGACAGCTAGCTGTCGAGCCCGCTCTCCGCGAGTTCGCGCAAGGCATTTATGTCGAGCACGACGATGGCGCCGTGCTCGAGGCGAACCCAGTTGCGGCCCGCCCAGGCGCGCAATTGCTTGTTGATGCTCTCGCGCGTCATCCCCACCATCTCGCTGATCTCCTGCTGCGTGATGGCGAGCGTGCCGCTGCCGGAGTCGAACTTGCGCTCTTCGGTGAGGCCGAGCAGCGCGCTCGCAAGCCGGCCCGGCAGATTTTGCAGGATCACCTGCTCGACCTGCTGACTGGTCCAGCGCAGGCGCGCGCAGAGCAGCTCGATGAATTTCATTGCGAGCGCCGGCTGGCTCTTCACGAACGGCAGGAAGTCCCGGCGATCGATGATGTAGAGCTCGCAATTGGTGTTGGCGGTCGCATCGGCCGACCTTGGGGCGCCGTCGAGCACCGCGATTTCGCCGAAGATCTCTCCGGGACCGATCAGATTGAGAATGGCGTTACGGCCGTCGGGCGACGAAGAGGAAATCTTCACCGTCCCTGTGATCACCGCGAACAGATTGTTGCCGGGATCGCCCTTGGCAGCGATCGTCGCGCCGCGCTTCACCGTGGTGTGCTTGGCGTAACGGCAGAGCTGATCCAGCGCCTCCGGCTCCAGATCCGCAAAGATCGGGTGCTTGCGCAGGACCGATAATTTATTCCCCGCCGCTTGTCTGGGGTCGTCGCCGGTCTTGTCCTGAGGCACGCCACTGGGCTCCTAAGACTGCGAGGCACTGGGGTCCCTGCGTAGTCAGTGTAGCCCAGTTTTTCAACCGGAAAGCATGCGCCCTGTTTGAGGCAAACGCGGCGAAAATGCCGCGGCCAGGCGTGAAGCCGGCAGCCGAAGGATGAGCCAATGCGTCCCAGTCGATGCAGAGTTGCAAGTGCCGCACGCCACCTTGCGTTGAGGCGCTGCCACCGTCCCGAACTCGCACGGCATAGCCCGCCCTGCGGGCGCCGCAAGATGGGCCGGTGATCTCAGAAGCTTCGACGCTTGACGTCCGACTCGGGCCGGCCTGCACCGGTTTGCCGGTCTGCCCAGGCCAGAGCCCCGGCGAATGTGACAAAGATTGCCACGACAATGGTGCTCATAAGCAACGCGTCAGCCGGCATGATGCCCTCCGCTGTGGTTTCAAGCATTATCCGGGGCAGGCGGCCGAATGCATTGATCCCGATCAAAATCGAGCAGCGCTGCGTCGGAATCAGGCTGCGGCCAAGGCCTCGACCTTCGCCGGATCGAGCAGGCTGATCCCGCCATGAATGATCTCGATCACGCCGTGGCGCTCCAGCTTGGTGAAGGTGCGGCTGACGGTCTCGATGGTCAGACCGAGGTAGTCGGCGATGTCCTGGCGGCTCATTGGAAGCGGAACCGTGTCCAACGCCCGCTTCAGCGAGACCAGCCGCTCGCGCCAGCCGAGCAGAAAGGCCGCAACCTTTTCGTCCGCCGAACGGCGGCCGAGCAGGACCATGTGGTCCCGAGCCTGGCTCAGCTCGCGAATCGCCAGCTCGTTGATCCGCCTGAGGAGATGCGGCCGGTCCTCGATGAAACGGCCGAAGGGTGACTTCGCGAACTGGCATACGGTCACCGCGCCGATCGCATCGGCCGAAAAATTGTGCCTGCCCGAAATATTCATCCCCAGGAAATCGCCGGGCAAGGCAAAGCCCACGATCTGCCGGCGGCCGTCGGGCAGCAGCTTGTACAGCCGCATGACGCCCTCGAGGAGATTGTAGAACGAGGTCGTGATGTCCTCCTCGCAGAACACAGTCTCGCCTGAGGAAAAATGGACGCGTCGACCGAGATGCTCGAATTCCCGAAGCTCGACCGCATCCAGCGACGAGCAAACCGCTGATGCGCGGACGGCGCAATCGCTGCAGAGCTGCCAGTTCGGCTCAATCGTGCCCACGGGCTTCATCGACCGCTCCAAGCGCCGGCTGCCCATCAGGCCCATTCCGCCGCGCAGCTGCATTTTACTGCAGTGCGCCAAAGCCGGTTGACCCAGATCAATTTTGGAGGGAATCCCCGCCCTATTGTTCTCCCAGGCGTAGATGGGGTCGCTTTACATGCTGCAAGGAATGCTGCGTCACGGGTTGATCGGGTCGCTTCTGATCACCCCTGCCCTGGCGGCCCCGACGGCCGAACAACGCGGCAAGGCCTTTGCGCGAGCCAATTGCGCGCGCTGCCACGCGATCGACCGTGCGTCGAACAGTCCGCTCAAGATCGCACCGCCGCTGCGGACCCTGCACCAGCGCTATCCCATCGAGAGCCTTGGGGAGGCGCTGGCCGAGGGCATCAACACCGGCCACGCCGACATGCCGGCCTTCGAGCTCAGTCCGGACCAGATCCACGATCTCCTGTCCTACCTCAAGACCTTGGAATAGCCGCCCTCACACCGCCTGCACCGTCCAGCCGATCAGCTCCTTCGCGATGCGCGTGAAGGCCACACCGAACGCTGCGACCGCTATGGCCGGCACAATCTTGTCGAGTTTTTCGCTGGTCTCGACGAGACGCGAGGCGATCACCTTGCCGTTCTTGTCGACGATCCGCGCCGACAGCCAGATCTCGACCCGCGTCTCCCCCTCGGTGGCAATGCGGAAGCGCCTGATGTCGATCAGCAGCTGATAGTCCGCCTGCCCGAGATCGGCCGTGCGCAACGGCGCGTGGGCGATGTCGTAATTCTCGAAACTGTCGATCAGACGCGCCTGTATCAGCTTGGGAATGCTGTCGGCCCAGAGGAAGTCCGCAAAGCCCGGATTATCGCCGCCCGGCGCGAACAGCATGCGCTGGGTCTGGAGCATGGCGACCGCTGTCGGCTCGGGGATGGCCAGTGACGCAGAGAGCGTCTTGCCGCCCGGACCGAGGTTCTGCGGCGTGCGCAGATCATAGGTGACTTTCTGCGCCGGCGTTCCGCCGCCGGTCATCTTCTCCAGGCCCGCCAAAATGCCGTCGATCTTGCCGGTGTTGCGCGCAAGCCCGTCGGAGAAGGTCTTGAGATTGGCGATGGTGTCCTTCAGCGGGCCCGAATTGTCCTCCAGCACGGTGTCGACCCGCCGCAGTGCATCGCGCGCGGCCTGCGTCATGCTCTGGCCCGCACCGGCCTCGGCAATCAAGGTCTGGGGCTCGCCGGATTTAGTGACGATGACGCCTCCCTCAAGCGTCACCACCGGCACGCCGGTCAGCCCCTGGAAATCGAGCCCGACCCTGCTGTCGGCACGCACCGGCGTGGTTGAAGCAACCGAGATCGTCGCATTGACGAAGCGTGGATTGTCCGGCGCAAGCCCGAGCTGGGTGACCTCGCCGACGCGGATGCCGTTGAACAGCACGCCGGCGCCGACCAGAAGACCGGGCACCGGGCCCTGGAATTGCACGTGATAGCTGGTGCGCGGCCCGATCCCGCCGGTGTTGTTCAGCCAATAGACGAAGCCGAACACCGCGAGGATCGCCGCCAGGACAAAACTGCCGATCAGCACGTAGGGAGCGCGGGTTTCCATGTCTCATCTCATCTCGTGTTGCAGCATCTGCGAGCGCTTGCCGTGGAAATAGGCGCGCACCCAAGGGATGCTCGGATTGCAGCAGTTCGCGCATCGGACCGACCGCCATGATCTTGCCGTCGGCGAGAGCGGCGACCCGATCGCAGACCGTTGTCAGGCTCGCCAGATCATGGGTGACCATGAACACGGTGAGGCCGAGGGTCTTTTGCAGGGTCCCGATCAGCGCATCGAAATCACCCGCCGCGATCGGATCGAGGCCTGAGGTCGGCTCGTCCAGGAACAGGATCGGCGGATCGAGCGCGAGCGCGCGCGCCAGCGCCACGCGCTTGGTCATGCCGCCGGATAGCTCCGCCGGATATTTATCGGCATCCTGCGGCCGCAGCCCGACCATTTCGAGCTTGGCGATCGCGATCTCGTCCATCAGCTCCTGCGACAGGACGAGATTTTCGCGGAGCGGAAACTGGATGTTCTGCCGGACCGTCAGCGAGGAGAACAGCGCGCCCTGCTGGAACAGGATGCCCCAGGTCGTGGCCGCGCCTTCGGTGCGGCCGCCGATTGGCCGTCCCGTAACCTCGATGGTCCCGCCTTGGCGCGGGATGAGGCCGATGATGGTTCGCATCAGCACCGACTTGCCGCCACCCGACGCCCCCACGAGCCCGAGGATCTCACCCGGGCGTACGTCGAGCGTCAGATGATCGAGCACGGTCTGCCGGCCGAAGCCGACCACGAGGTCGCGGACGCGGATCGCGAACTGCTCTTGCGATTCGCCCATGATCACATTCCGATCGAGGCGAAGAAGATCGCGAACAGGCCGTCGAGCACGATCACCAGGAAGATCGACTTGACCACCGACGTCGTGGTCTGTCGTCCCAGCGATTCGGCGCTACCCTTCACGCGCAAGCCCTCGCTGCAGGCGACTACTCCGATCACCAGCGCCATGAACGGCGCCTTCAGGATGCCCACCTCGAAATGGGTGACCGAGATCGCTTCGTGCAGCCGCGCGATGTAGATCGCCGGCGCCATGCCGCCGTAGAACTGCGCGACCAGGCCGCCGCCATAGAGTGCGGCGATCGATCCGATGAAAGCAAGGATCGGCAGCGCAATCACCAGGGCCGCAACCCGCGGCAGGATCAGGACGTGGACGGGATCGAGGCCCATGGTCGAAAGCGCGTCGATCTCCTCGCGCATCTTCATCGAGCCGAGCTCGGCAGTGTAGGCGCTTCCCGAACGGCCGGCGACCATGATGGCGACGATCAACACGCCGAGCTCGCGCAGCACCAGGATGCCGACCATGTCGACGGTGTAGGACTCCGCGCCGAACCTGCGGAAATGGAAGAATCCCTGCTGGGCGATGATAGCGCCGATCAGGAAGGTGATCAGCACGACGATGGGGATGGCCTGCCAGCCGATGCGGTAGAGCTGATAGATCAGCGATGTCAGCCGCAGCGAGCGCGGCCGGCGCTGCACGCCGATCACAGCCATGAACAACGCGCCCAGCATTTGGAGAAAGATCGTGATGTCTTCGCGCGCGCCGACCGTGGACTTGCCGAGATCGTTCAGTCTGAGCAGAACCGGGTTGGGTGCGGGCGCCGGCAGCGGCGTGTGGCGGTTGACCTGACGTACCTCCTCCATCAGGCCGCTGAAATGGTCGGCGACACCGATAAACTCGGCCGATTGCCCGGATGATGAAGCCCTGCGCGACAGCTTTTCCAGGACCCAGGCGCCGAGCGTGTCGAGCGCACTGACGCCCGACAAGTCCAGCGTCACGGCTCTGGATCGATCGACGTCCGCCCCGACCGACCGGGACAACGTCTCCAGCATCGACACGTTCGCGGCAATCCACGGCCCTTCCGGGCACAATTTCAGCTCTTCGCCGGAGGGCCTCGCCAGCAACAGCGGTTCGGAGTTCACGATTCCACCTCATCGGGACAACCGGGGCCCGTTCAGCCGGCAGTTCTAGGCCAGCATGGGGCGGCCGGCTTGACCTGTCTCAAGGCCAGCTGTAGCGGCGCACTCAGAGCTTCAGCCTGACATCGCAGATATCCGGCTCGGTCGGATCCGGCTTCACATCGAAGCCGAGCTGGCGACACATCTCCAGCATCGTGGTGTTCTCCCTGAGAACATCACCGGAGATCGCTTTGAGGCCCTCCGATCTCGCGTAGTCGATGATCAGCTGCATCAGGGCCCATCCCAGCCCCCTGCCCTTGAGATCGGACCGCAGCAGGATCGCATATTCACCGCTCTCGTAGACTGAGTCCGAATGGAGTCGGACCACGCCGACCATCTCACCGGTCGCCTCGTCGAATGCGATAAAGGCCATCGCGCGCGCATAGTCGAGCTGGGTCAGGCGCGCGATGAACTCGTGGGTGAACTCCTTCATCGGCGCGAAGAAACGCAGACGAAGGTCGTGCGCCGTGACATGACGCAGGAATGCGTGGATGGTCGGCTCGTCCTCCGGACGCAGGGGCCGCGCGAAGATCCGCCAGTCCTCCTTGAGCTTGAGGTGGCGCTCCCATTGCGACGGATAGGCCCGAACGGCGAAGTTGGCGGCGCCCGAGCCGGCAAACTTCCGTTGCGGCGGCCCGACCGCGACGCGGGCATCGACCGCGGTCACGCCGGTTTCATCCGCCAGCAGCGGATTGACGTCGAATTCGCGAATCTCGGGAATGTCGGCCGCCATCTGCGCCAGCTTGACCAGGACCATGGCGACGGCGTCAGGCTTCACCGCCGGCACGTCCCGGTAAGCGCGAAGCAGCCGGGACACGCGCGTGCGGTCGATCAGGTCGCGGGCCAGTTGCAGATCGAGCGGCGGCAGCGCAAGCGCCTTGTCGTTGATGATCTCGACCGCGGTCCCGCCGCGGCCGAACACGACGACGGTGCCGAAGGTGGGATCGTCGGCGAGGCCCAGAATCAACTCGCGCGCCTTAGCCTTCACCACCATCGCCTGCACGATGACGCCCTCGATGCGGGCTTGCGGGCGCAGCTTGCTCGCCCGAGCGATAATGTCGGTGGCAGCGGTGCGCACCGCCTCAGGCATGGTGAGATTGAGCACGACGCCGCCGACATCGGATTTGTGGACGATGTCGCGCGACATGATTTTCAGCACGACGGTGGCGCCTTGCGCGAAGATGTCTTCCGCGTAGGCCACCGCCTGCTCGACATCGCCCGCGGCGTATGTGGGCACCATCGCGATATCGTACGCTTCGAGCAGGTGCTTGATCTCGACGGGTTCGAGCCATTGGCGGCCGTCTGCGATGGCAGCAGCTACGATCTGTCTTGCGGCACGTGCGTCCGGCACGAACGTGTCGGGCATTGCGGGTGGAACCTGGCTCAGTTCTTCCACGACTTCGCGGTGCCTCACGAGGTACATGAAGCCGCGCACGGCATCATCCTCGGTCGGATAGTTCGGGATGCCGGCGCCGGACAGTGTTTCGATGATGTTCTGGTCTGCTCCGATCCACGAGGCGAGCACGGGCTTGGCCCAATTGCGGTGCTTCTCGCGATATGCCTTGACGCGTTCGGTCACCATCGTTGCGATATCGGCAGCCGAGGCGATCGCGGTCTGCACGTTGAGGACGAGGACCGCATCGTTGTCGGGATCGGCAAGCAACACGTCGAGCGCCGCCGCATAGCGCGACGCATCGGCGTCACCTACGATGTCGACGGGATTTGCGCCGGACCAGGTCGGCGGCAGCACCTCGTCGAGTTTCTTGCGCGCGTCCGCCGAGATGCTCGCCGGAATGCCGCCGAGCTCGACCAATCGATCAATGGAGAGGACACCGATGCCGCCGCCATTGGTCAGGATGGCGAGGCGCTTTCCCGTCGGCGACTCGACGCGGCCGAGCGTCTCGGCGCAATCGAACAGCTCGCGCAGATCGGAGACCCGCAGGACGCCCGCGCGGCGGAACGCCGCGTCATAGACGGCGTCGGCCCCCGCGAGCGCACCGGTATGGGTGGCGGCCGCCTTCGCGCCCTGCGCCATTCGGCCGGACTTCACCACGACGACCGGCTTCACGCGCGCCGCGGCACGCGCGGCCGACATGAACTTGCGCGCGTCCTTGATGGATTCGATGTAGAGCAGAATCGCGCGGGTCTTGTGATCCATCGCGAAATAGTCGAGCAGATCGGCAAGATCGACGTCGATTTGATCGCCGATCGAGACGATGCCGGAGAAGCCGACGCCGCGCTGCGCGGCCCAATCGACCATGCCGGCCGCGATCGCCCCTGATTGCGAGATCAGCGCGAGATTCCCGGGCCCCGGCATGTGCGCGGCAAAACTCGCGTTGAGGCTCACGCCGGGCATCATGATGCCCAGGCAGTTCGGCCCGATCAGCCGCATGCCGTATTTGCGGGCCGCAGTGATGGCGGCCTCGTGCAGGGATCCCGGTCCGTGGCCGAGCCCAGCCGAGACGATCAGGGCACCCGCCGAGCCGCGCCGCCCGGCTTGATCGACAATGCCGGGAACCGCGCGCGCCGGCGCGGTGATGATCACAAGCTCGGGCACGAACGGCAATTGATCGAGGCTGCCTACGGCCGCGACGCCGCCGATCTCGGCATGGCGCGGATTGACGAGGCCGAACTGTCCCGTGAATCCAGCCTTACGGATGTTCTCCAGAACGGCGCGTCCAACGGAGACCGGGCGGGCGCTCGCACCGACGAGCGCGACCGAACGCGGCGACAGCAGGTTCTTCAGACGATAGATTGACATGAAAGCAAATGCGCCCGGTCGGTGGCGGTTCCGATGGTTGACGATCAGGCCGATAAACTGGCGATCCGCCTAGTACGAGAGCATAACCCAGCACGGTGGTTCGCCAATGACGGTCTTTGTCACACCGCCCCAAACGATCTCGTTCAGGCGCGAATGATGGTAGGCGCCCATCACGATCGCATCGATGGCATGGGAATTCGCCCAGCTTCCGAGCACCTTGCCAATCGAGCTGCCGTTGCCCTTCGCGGTTTCGAACGAGGCGTAGACCCCGTGTTCCCTCAAATGATCGACCAGAGCCGTGCCGGATTGCACGATCGCGTCGGACTTGTCGTCCGCCACGGTCACCACGCGGACCAGGGCTGCTGCCTGAAGGATAGGCAGCGCGTCGCCGACCGCACGCGCCGCACGCGCGGAATGATCCCAGGCGATCATGACGTTCTCCAATTCCGGGCGCAGCTCGTCCACATGCTGCTCCGGGCAGAGCAGCACTGGCCGCCCGGATTCGAACAGCAGCGTCTCGATGATGTGCTCGGTTCGGCTGTCGTGTGGCGTCACGGGGAGCAGCGTGAGATCGCTGAAGCGTCCGTGCTCGGCCAGGACTGACGCGATCTGGTCTGCCGGCACCTTGGCCGACCGGCTTTGAGCGCGAATGCCGGTGCGGGAGGTTGCGCGGGTGAACGCATCCAGGAGATGCTGACTGTCGCCCGCGCCAAGCGTCCGGTTTGCCTCGGTCGCATCGGGGAGCATCACCTTCGGCCGCACGAAGACATCCTCCTCAAGTGCCAGCGCGGTGATCCTGGCGCCGAGGTCGGCGGCAACGGCCACGCATGTCTCGATCGCAGCAAGGGCCGGGCCGCGTGGCTGGCCGACGAGCGGCAGAAAGACGTCCTTGATCGGCATCGGGATTCTCCTCAGGCACCAGAATAGGCCGGCTTTGGTCGGGACGCTTGATCCTCGTCAAGCCCGGGAACTCCGATCGGTCGGAAGGAGACAGGCGTTGACCGAAGTCAAGGACTGGCCGCGATCTGCTTCTATGGATTACCTTGATCGCGGGTGAGCCGCTTCCGACGCATCTGGACGTACCAGCTGGAATGACAGACGATTCTGCGACCCAGGACCGGATCTTTGCGGCGCTCACCAATTCCGCGGGTCATCCGAACGTGAGGCGGATCGATACGCACGCAGCTTCGGTCTTCCTCGAAGGCAGGCGCGCCCTGAAAATCAAGCGCGCCGTGCAGTTTCCATTCCTCGATTACTCAACGCTCGAGAAGCGCAAGGCGGCGTGTGAGGAGGAGATCAGGATCAACCGGCCGCTGGCGCCGCAGATCTATCACCGCGTCGTGGCGATCACGGAAGAGCCCGATGGATCGGTGAAGGTCGACGGAAGCGGCCGGCCGATCGAGTATGCGGTCGACATGTTGCGCTTCGACGAAAGCCGGACGCTGGATCATCTGGCCAAGGCCGGAGCGCTGGATGACACTTTTGCCTCGGCTGTCGCCGACGCGATCGCGGCTTCGCATGCGCAGGCTGTTTGCGCCGACGGCAACGCATGGGTTTCCTCCATCCCCGGCCTGATCGATGGCAACAGCAATGGCCTGCGGACCGGCAATCATTTCGAAGCCGAAGAGATCGCAGAACTCGGCAGAGACTCGCAAGCAATGTTCCTCCGCCTCCGACCTTTGCTCGAAGAGCGCGGCCGAAAAGACTTCGTGCGCCGCTGCCATGGCGACCTGCATCTTGCGAACATCGTGTCGATCGACGAGAAGCCGGTGCTGTTCGACGCCATCGAGTTCGACGCCCGGATGGCAACCACCGACGTGCTCTACGATCTCGCATTCGGATTGATGGATCTGTTGCACCACAATCAGGCACGCGCGGCCAACATCGTGCTGAACCGCTATCTCGCCGCGACTCCGGTCGAAAATCTCGACGCGCTCTCCGCACTGCCGCTGTTCATGTCCGTCCGGGCGGCGATCCGCGCCCAGGTCGCGCTGGCACGGCTGAAGCCGCCGCATTCCGATGATCCCAGCATTCTCGACGGGGCGCGGCGCTATTTTGGCCTCGCCCGCGCGCTGATCCAGCCGTCCGCTCGCCGGCTGATTGCAATCGGCGGATTGTCAGGCACCGGAAAGACGATTTTGGCACGCGCGCTCGCGCCGGACGTTACGCCGCAGCCGGGCGCCGTCGTGCTGCGCAGCGACCTCGTCCGCAAGCAGATGTTAGGGGTCGAGGAAACGGACCGGCTGCCGGCATCCGCATACACGCCGGAGGTCACGGCCCGCGTTTACGACATGCTGGCTCAGCACGCCGGGCGGGTGCTGGCGCAAGGCCATTCAGCGATCATCGACGGCGTGTTCGCCCGTGAGGACGAACGAGACGCGGTTGCCGCACTGGCTCGCGAGCGCAACGTGCCGCTGAGCGGCCTATTTCTGGTTGCAGACCTCGCGACCCGGCAGGCGCGGATCGGGGGCCGCCGGGGCGACGCATCCGACGCCACGCAAGAGGTTGCCGCGCTGCAAGAGCACTATAATATCGGCCATGTCGGTTGGGCGACCATCGATGCATCCGGGACGCAAGAGCAGACGCTCCAGAACTGCCGGGACGCGATCGCCGAGAGCAAGTAAGGCAATCTGCAAATGGCGCGACCCAGCACGAGTTCGACGGCCGCGCGCGTCAAGCCTGCGGCGAGGCGCAATGCCCTGCCCGGCCGCCTCAGCCCCGGCATGGTCTGCGACACGGCGTTCCGGATCATCGCCCGCCGTCACCTCGCCGCCGTTCGCGCCCAGCATGACGGCACCTGCCGTGGCGATCCCGAGGCACTGCACCAGATCCGGATTGCACTGACGCATCTGCGCACCGCCATCCGCTTCTTCTCGCCGATGGTCGATGACGCCCTTCGGCCGGAGGTCTGGACCGAACTGAAATGGCTGAACAGCCCGCTCGGCATGGTGCGGGACCTCGACGTGGCGATCGAGCGGGTCATCGCCGAAAGTGGCGGCGAGTTGACCGTGATTGCCGAGCTCCAGCACTGGGACGAGAAGCGCGCCGAGAGCCATCGCCAGTTGGCGCGCGCGCTGCAATCCGCGCGGTATCGCCATCTCGTCGCGCAGACGTCAGCCTGGATCGAGAGCGGCCCCTGGTCGACCCGGCGCAGCAAGGAAGCTATCAGGCTACGCCGCTGCACGCTCGCCGGCCACGCAACAGCGAAACTCACGGAATGGGAAAAGACGCTGCTGAAGAAAGCACGCAAGCTCCGCAAGCTCGATGTCGAGAAACGGCACAAGCTGCGGCTTCTCAACAAACGGCTGACCTATTCGATCGAGTCGCTCGAGGACCTGTTCGCAGACGAGTCGCTGACAAAACAGCAGTCGATCCTCAAGCAATTGCGCAAGGCGCAAAAGTCCCTCGGGCGATTGAATGACGATGCGCGAGGGCAAACCTTGGCGGCGTCATTGAACGAGGCCGTTCCCGAGGCGGGCATTCGCTTCCTCAACCGCAAGCGCGAAAAGAAACTGTTGCGGACCGCCTCGCGCGCCTACCGGAAACTCGACAAGGCCAAGCCGTTCCGCTCCGCCGATCTTGCGCCGGATGCGGAGCCTGAGGACTAGCATTACAGTTGCTTTTGTTGCGGGCTTCTGAATCCATGGGCAACCATGATTCGAATGTCGTGGGCGCGGGCCGCGTCGGTTGAGGCGACGCTTGC
>NZ_JADPIX010000042.1:0-26604 GCF_023073155.1 Bradyrhizobium sp. 45
GAGCCTGGGCGATCGCCTTCACCTGCAGCGGATTGGCGATAATCACCCGTGCCACGAACGGTGCCAGAACCCGCGATACCGCCATGCTGTTGCCGGTCGCTTCGACCACCACCTCATCACTGGCCAGCAGGGTCTTGCCAAATCCCTCCAACGCAGTCCGCGTCATATCAATGCGGCCCGCATGTCGGAGCCTGCCATCCTCCCAAATCACCACCTCCCCGAAAGTTCGGTGGACGTCGATGCCAATCACCCGTCGCATCTGCACCTCCTGCCTGACACATGATGGGAGCTGCGGGCGACACGACAACTACGGATTGGCGCTCTCGGCGCAACATCCAACAAGACCGCGCTCGCGATGGTCTTCAAACTGGTCGAGGGCGCCCAGAACAATTGGCGTCGTCTCGATGGCCACAACCAGTTGCCAAAACTCGTTATCGGTGTGACATTCAACAACGGGATCGAGGTCATCGCCAAGCCGACCGACCGTCAGCCCGCAACCGCCGCCGCCTGACCGGCTCCGGCCGTCACGAAAAATTGGCGATAGCTCTACCAGGGCGCCGAAGATCTACAAGAACTGCGGATGGTAGCTACAATTCGGCTGCCGAGGTCATGCTGTGTTTTGGTTGACTTGGCCCCGCCTTAAACTGGGGCGCAGCCCAGATGAAAAGCCCTTCCAGGCGGACCGGAGTCAATGTTAACCGCCGGCTCCATTAGCAAGAAGCCACATGCCCGTTGTGCCCAGGCTTTCGCGCCGCTGCTTCATCATCCTCTTTTGCCTCTCTTTGACTACCGCCGTGGTAACACCGGGTTGTTGCGGCCATCTTCTCGCTCTCCTCTCTGTTATGGGCCGTGGCCTCACCATTCTGGGCTCGTGAATTGGATCGGCGGCGTCGCAAGCCGCTCATGATCGTTGGCCTTGCGGGATTTACGGTTTCTATGGTGCTATGCGGTCTGGTGGTGAGCGCCGGCGCAGCTCATCTTGCTACTCCGACAATTATCTTCGGATGTTTCCTGGTCTTCCGCGCGATCTTTGGGCTCTTCGGCTCGGCCGGCA
This sequence comes from Bradyrhizobium sp. 45, assembly GCF_023073155.1. Taxonomy (NCBI): domain Bacteria; kingdom Pseudomonadati; phylum Pseudomonadota; class Alphaproteobacteria; order Hyphomicrobiales; family Nitrobacteraceae; genus Bradyrhizobium; species Bradyrhizobium sp. 45. The sequence goes on from NZ_JADPIX010000042.1 coordinate 1,055, forward strand.
GCCCGGCGCCTCAAACCTACATCGCGGAGCGCACCTGAGCCGGCGAGCGCACGCGGTGGATCTCAAGCATCGCTGGTGCGTCTAGCTTGGCACCGTGTGGTTGGCCCAGTGTTGAGCCACTCTTCATCATTGGAAGAGTTGGATTCGCAGAGCCGCTTTACGCGTTTGCCCTGATCGCCACGGCAACGCTGATCATCGTCGCCCGCTATCTAGATGAGGCGCCGATCTTCGTGACGAAGCCAGCGCTCCGCAGTGATAAGACGGCGCGTGGACCGCCGTGGCTCCGCTCCAACTGTGCTCCATTCCTCGCTTACGGTTTCCTGCTCTTGGTGTGCCAGAATGCGCTGGCACAGACGTTAGGCTTTCTGATCATCGACGAACCGAACAAAGCGCTAAGCACTCATCTGCGGCCTTGCTGCGCATCGCCCAAAGTCATATGGAGATTGCGATGGTCGGCGGGGCGATCGGGAGTTTGTTTGCGCTCTGGGGCTTGATTCCAGTTTTTCGCATGACCCCGAAAGCCACCCTGCGATGGGGTGCCGGGCGAGCCTCACTCGGCAGCCTCGTCGTAGCTATCTCGCTAGACTATGTTATAGCCATCGCTGGCTATGCCCTTGCTAGCGTCGGCTTCTCCTTGGCCAGGCCCGGTTTCATCGTCGGTGCGTCTCCTTGCGCCGTTCGCGGTGGCCGTACGAGGTTTCCGCTTCTGCGCCGTTTCTCCTAGAATCCGCCGTCCTCGCTGGCCTGCTCACTTATGCTTGTCTCAGTCCAACGCTGTGCAATGTCGGCAGCCGCGTTACGACTGAAGAGATCAATCAGGAATCTTCTATGTTATGTTAGAGATGTTGTCGTTTGCTGCTTCCCAGCTGCGAGGATTTCAGCACAATGCTTCATAGGGAATATGCCCTGAGTTTCGAGATAGTTGGCGGGGCGGTCATCGCCCAAAGCAAACCCCGCGATTGGCACCAGGAGTTCGTCTTTTCCGCCACATCGAGGCTAGTGTGCCCCCAGCTCGACATCAATTTCGTCATCGACAATTCTGCCACCCAAAGCGTTCAACAAATACGGCTTGGCGCGCGCTGTGCGCGTTAGCACATTCAGATCACAGTAACCATCCGGTGAGGCTCTCAATTACCCACTTCCAGCCGCTCCGATTTCGGCGCCGAGTTCGATATCGGTGAGTCTGGAGAGTCCGCGCCAGATGACAACATTTCCGGGTGGCGGATCGGCGGCCCTGGCCAGGTAGCCACCCAATCGTGCAAGTTTGGTCAAGTAGAATGCGAGGGTTCCAGGGCGACATCGTCGATTGCCGACGTCGCTGATGAGTTCATCGAGCAATGCGATCTCGGTGTCCGTCAAGGCCATCTTCGGTGACGCGTCTGGGGCCGTGCGATTGAGCATGGTGAGCCAGAGCACGCGCCAGCTGAGAATGCAGAAGACCGCCATCAGATTAGCGAGGCGCTCCGCGGTCCGCAGTTTCGAGTCTTCCGCCCTGCAGCCCGATTTCAGGATCTTGTGGAACATCTCGATTTTCCACCGCATGGCGTACCAGTTAATCTTCTCGATTGCCTCGGAGCGTCCGCGGACGGGTAGGTCCGTGATTAGCTTCCACTCAATGGGTTTCCGGCCCTTTGGCGCACCGCGCTCGCTGGCGTGGATTACCGTCAGGTCGAGGGCGGGATAGCGGTTTTGCTTTCCGATCGGAGGCAAGACCGCAATCCGCTTGAACTTGATCTCCAGCGCGGCTTTCGTCATCTCGCCCTTGTCGTCCCGCACGTCGATGTAATGCAGGCCCTTGATGCTGGTCTCTTCCATTTCGGTCGCAATCGTATGGCCGCCATCGCCTGCCAGCCGATCGACGCAGGCGCGGACAAAGAAGTGAGCGCCAAGCTCTTGCGTCAGGCAATACAATTCGTAGATGTCGCTTTCGCGGTCGCCGATATGAATGCAACGCTCCGGCTGTCCGAGCCGTTCGATCGATTGCCTGAGATTGTCGAGCCATCGAACGCTCTCCTTCTTCTCGATGGGAACGCGGGTCGGGTTGATCTTCTTCTTGAGTTGGGCCGTGCCCTTGAATTTTTTCCGTGTCCAGAACTTCACCGCCGCCAATCCCAGGGGGAGGCCCTCGACGGTCACCGCGAGGCTGGAATGCATCAGCATTCCGCGCACCGTGTGATGGCGCCAACGGCCACCTTTGTCCCGGCCGCTATTGACGCTCTTGGTTATGCCGATCGCGCTCGTGTTCGCGCGTTTTAGGAGAATTCCGTGGTGTCCTGGATAAGGAGAATCGGGCCTGTACAATCATCGTAACGGGTGCGCGTGGCGGCGAAGTGGCCGCTAAGAATGTCGGCTTCCTCCACGCGCTCGTTGGCGAAGAAGCGGTAGGCTGCCTTCGTGTTTGCCCAGTCTTGGCACGCGAACGGTATGCTCCCGCCCATGCCATCACCAATTTGCCTTAACAGCTCGCCAAATCGTTGACCAAGACGGGCGTCCTTGACAGCCGTCTTGTCGATCTCGCGCTCAGTCCAGTGTGCGACGGCGCTTTCATCACGATCATCCTGGTGACCATCCGGGCCCACCGACCGACGAGATATCGCACCGCTCGAACCCATGAAGGCGCCTCGCCGTCGCGATTCAGGTGCTCGGCAAGGAATCACAAGCGATTCAAGACTCTTCGATCGAGCCTCGCGCAAATGAATCAAGCACTTGTGGGTAATTGAAAGCCGGTGTTCAATTACCCATAACTTTGACCACTCGGACTCATCCGCTGATCGGCGAAATAATATTCGAAAGAATCACTTGTGATTCCTTGCCGAGCACCTGTTCGCGACGGGGTGCTCTATGGGGCTAAGATCAAGGGATCGATCGGCAAAAGGCTGTTTGCGGTCCTTCGACGGTGAATGTTGGATTGATCGAGAGATTAGTGGATGCGAGTTTAGGACGTGCGGCCCGGCGACAGATTCTGCAAACTGCTCACGCAGTTTGGAAGGCGCCCTAGGACAAAGCATTCCGCTCGTCTGCCAGGATTGGGCAAGTACCAAGGCAGCCTAGTCAACGAAGCGGGCATTCTGGCCAGCCATTTCAAATCGACACGTGATCGCGCCGCCGCCGCTGAAGGTCGTGTTCTTGTGCTGCACGACACAACGGAGTTTAGTTATCAACGCGAAAAGTCAGAAGCGATCGGCATCACCAACAGCATAAACAGTGGACGGGATAAGGCGGGCCGCCTCAGATCGCACACGGTTTGCGGCATCCTGATGCATTCGAGCCTCGCGGGTTACAATCGAGGGGGTGCCGCTGGGACTGGCGGCCGTTAAGTGCTGGACCCGGAAGAATTTCAAGGGGACGGCAGCGCTTAAAAAGAAGATCAATCCGACCCGGATTTCCATTGAGAAAAAGGGAAAGCGTTCGCTGGTTGGAGACTCTGAAGCAGTCTACGCACCTCTTGGATCATCCGGAACGATGCATCATATCGGGTTATCGCGAGAGTGACATCTACGAGCGTTTCTGCGCAGCACAGGAGACCGGAACTCATTTCCTGATCAGGACCTGCGTCGGCCGCTTGGCCGGAGACGGAGATCACACGATCGCCGACGAGATGGACGAGCTAGCCGTCAAAGGGCTCCATCGCGTCGAAGTCAGAGACGCGTTCTTGAGATCAGGTATCGCAAGAGTCGCGTTCTGCCGCCGATCGGAAAGCAGAAGCGCTATCCCGCCCTGACTCTGACGGTGATCCATGCCTAAGAGCGCGGGACGCCGAAAAACAGAAAGAAGATCGATTGGAAACTGATCACCGATCACCGATCTGCCTGTTGGTTCCCGTACCGACCCCATTGAGAAACTGGAATGGTATGCTTTGAGATGGAAGATTGAGGTGTTCCACAATATCCTCAAATCGGGCTGCAAAGCTAAGGAATTGAAGCTGAGGAGCGCCCCGCGTCTGACCTATCTGATCTCGCTCTTTGCATCCTGAGTGGGCGCGTCTTTTGGATGACGATGCTCAACCGTTCCGCCCCAGACGCGCCGGCAACCCTCGCGTTGACTGCGACTGAAATCGGCGTGCTCGATCGCCTTGTCAACGAGAAACCAAAAGACAGACAGAAAACGCTCTCGCACTATCTGATCAAGATCACCCGGCTCGGCGGTTATCTCGCCCCGCGCCAGCGATCCGCCGCCCGGCAACACCGTCGTAACCGGTATGAGCTCCCACGTCTGCGGTGATCAGCGGGCGCGAGCGTAGCGGATCGGCATTCAGTATTGGCGCATGGCCTCGACGGCCGCTGGAATATCGGCGTGGGCGTTGCGCAGAAAATCCCTGGTCTCGCGCCCGCTTCGTGGCGGTCCGAGCAGCGGCCGGCCCTGATCGTCGCGACAGTGCAGCAGGATGGGCAGAAGCAGGCCATGATTGACGTTGCTGGCGTCCAGCAACGGCGCCCACGCCGACGGCCTGAGCCGCGTTGCGGCATAGAATCCCTGGCACCAGGGTCGCGGATCGACGTCGCCGTTGGCTTTGCGCCGGTGCATCGGCTCGAACTGGCTGGGCGTGGTCGAAAGGATCTGGCTGATCTCGTTGTGGCGCAGCGCGACGGCGGAGATCGCTGCGAACTCCGGAGTGCCGCCGTGGTTGAAAGCATCGGCATCGATGGCGAGCAGCGGGCAGATCCAGTCGAGCGGGCTGATCGACACCGGTCCGGCCACGATCGCGGCGACGTAGCCATCGAGCATGGTGAGATTGGTGGCGGCAGGGTGCCGATCGACACGAACCTGGAGCCACCGCTCGAGCTCCGCAAGCGGCATCGCGGCTGCGGCCATCGACGACGATGCTGAACGGCGACGCGGGCTCATGCGGCGGCTTGTGCGATGCGCTCGCGGGCCGCCTTCCAGTTCCAGGCGAGCAGCTCGTGCAGCTGATGGCTCTTGGTTCGCCAGACATGATGCGCTCCAGCACGTCGGACAAGTAGGCCTGCGGATCGAGCTCATGAAGCTTTGCTGTGTTCACGATCGACGACAGGATCGCCCAGCTCTCGGCGCCGCCTTCGCTGCCGCTGAACAATGAGTTGCGTCTTCCCATTGCAATCGGGCGCATGGAACGCTCGACCGTGTTGGAATCGACCTCGACGCGGCCGTCCCGAAGAAACAGCGTCAGTCCGTCCCAGTGATTGAGCGCGTAGTTGATGGCCTCGGCCAGCTTCGACTGGGAGAAGAGCTGGCCGACCGTTGCCGTCAGTGGCGCCTTGAGCGCCGCCATCAACGGAGTGGTCCTGGTGCGGCGGGCGGCAAGCCGCTGCTCGGCACTGCTGCCGCGGATCTCGGCCTCGATGGCATAGACCGCCTGCAACCGTTCGATCACCTCGCGAGCGAATGGCGACCGGGTCGTCTTGTAGACCTTGACAAATTTGCGCCGGGCATGGGCGAGGCAGAAAGCGAGCTGGATCGCGCTGCCATGACCGCGGGCGAGCGCCTTGTAGGCGGCATAACCATCCACCTGGAGAATGCCGGAAAAGCCGGTCAATTGTCCGGCGACCTCCTCGGTGCCGCGGCCGCCGGCGAACACGTAGGCGACCGCCGGCGGCGCGGGGCCGCCCCACGGGCGGTGTCCATGGCATGCGCCCAGAACTGGCAGATGCGGGGGCGATGCCGTCCGGGATCGAGCACCGGCATCGGCGTCTCGTCGCAGAACACGCGCGGCGAGGCCTGGATCGTGCGCAGCTGGAGCTCATAGAGGCTCTTGAGCCACCAGGCCGCACGCTTCACCCAGCCGGCAAGGGTCGCGCGGTCGAGATGAAGGCCCTGACCGGCCAGAATCTGCACCTGCCGATACAGCGGCAGATACCAAGCAAACTTCGACACCACCACGTGGGTCACCAGCGCCGTTGAGGGCATGCCGCTCTCGATCAGTCGCGGCAGCACCTTCGCCTGCACCACGCCGTCGGTGCAGCCGCGGCGGGAGTATTTGGGACTGATCGTGCGCAGCACCCGCAGGATCGCCGGGATCACGTCCAGTACCTCGCTGACGTCCTCGCCCATCATATGCAGGTGGCCGTCGCAACACGGGCACGCTGTCGCGTCCGGCTCCAGCACCTGCTCACAGGGTGGCAGGTGCCTGGGCAGCGCGCCGATGTTGCGGCGGGCCTTCTTGCGCGGCTTACCAGCCGGCTTGGTCGCAGCCGCATCGTCGTTGGCCGGCGCAGCTGGTGTGACGCCGGTCTCCAGATCGTCCAGCTCGAGCGCGAGCTGCTCGTCCACGAGCACCGCAAGTCGCTCCGAGCGCTGCCCGAAGATCATCTCCTTGAGTGCCTGCATCGCCACACTTAGCTTCTCGTTCTCGGCGTCGAGCGCGAGCACCATCTCGGTCAGAGCTGCGGTGTCGGTCGGGAGAGCGTCGGGACGAATCGCCATGATCAAACGCTACATCCGCGCGCCACAAATCCACACGCGTCATCCGACAAGCGCCGGCTGCTTCACAGGCTTCGGCGACACACGCGGCCACTCGAGCCCGTCGAGCAGCATCGCGAGCTGCGTCGCACTCAGACGTATCACGCCGTCGCGGATCGGTGGCCAGGTGAAGCGCCCTTGGTGCAGCCACTTCGTCACCAGCACCATGCCGCTGCCGTCCCACGCCAGAAGCTTCATGCTGTCCATGCGCTTGCTGCGAAACACGAAGACGTCGCCGCAATACGGGTTCGCGCGCAGCGCTTCGCTCACCAGCGCCGACAGCGTGTGCACCGGACTTGCGGAAGTCGACCGGCTGTGTCGCCAGCACCACCTTGAGGTCAGACCGTAGCGCAATCACCGGATACCCCGGAGCGCCGACAGCTCCGTCGAAAGCGTCGCCAACTCCACGCCTGGCTCGACGCGGATGCGCGCTCCACTCACCTCGATCTCGATCACCCCGCAGGGCTTGGCCGGCGGCGCGGCGATCTCCAAAGGCGTCGTTTGTGCCGGCGAAATACGCTCGGACTCGCCAGCTGTCCCGCCACCGCTTCCGGCGCCAATTTGGATCGGCACGAAGTTCGGCGCCTTGCCGGCCACCGCCGCCGCAACCTGGCGGCGCCACACCGTGAGCAGCCCGCGGGAAACGCCATTGCGCCGCGCCACCTCGGAGATGTTCGCACCCTCCTCAAAGCTCTCCGCCACGATCCGGGCCTTGTCCTCGCCCGTCCACCGTCGCCGTCGGCGCTCCCCAGTGATCACCTCGACGCGACGATAGGAGTCACCCTCCTGCCTAGCATCAAGCATGGCATTTGCCATCGGTTCACCTCCACCGATCAGCTCATGCCAGGCTGTATCACAGGCGAACCTCGCGATGGCGAGGTGGGGGCCTCATGCCGGTTACACACCGTCATGTGGCGCGGGCTGTCACGCCTCACCGACATCGCGCTGGGCGCCATGGTCGGAGCAGAATTTGTGGGCAATTGAAAGCTTCACCGGGGGCTTACCGACCAGCGGCACGAATCTCGACTGCGACGCCTCGCACGGCGCCAACATGCCTCGCGGTCGAAAGGGTCGTCGCCAATCGTAAATCTGCCAGCGCGTCGCTCCGTGCTTGCGCGCCACCTCGGACACCTGGGTACCGGGTAGCAGACTCTCGGCGACGATCCGAGCTCTCTCAGCCTCCGAACGCACGCGGCGTCCCGACGGTCCCTTCAAGGAGCTCCAGCCGGCTCACCGGCCCTACCGATGAGCCTGCCAAATGGACGTCCGTTTTGCTGTCAAATTCCCATCCCAAACCTACATCCAAGCCGGACGCTTCTTCGCACGTTAATGCGAACCGTTTCAAGCAGAACCGCAGCCGGGGAAAGTACTTGTCCGGATCGTGGATCGAGAAGGTGAGCGGGCTTTAACGCGAGTTGATCCCGGCCGATCCTGAGCCGTAGCAGGGCTTCCGCTGAGTAGTAGCAACAGACGAGGCAAAGTTCTTGGTATCCCAATCGCTCGTCACCCTGCGCTGGACCCGGCTCACTTCGTCGTTTACCCCGGCGCTGCGAATAGAGCGCTGAGCGCCCGGCGCAAATGGCGCGTGCTGGCGCCGGCCAGGTAGCAGTTGGCGATTGGCGCGTCGGCGATCAGCGTGCGGAGCTGATAGACTCCCGCCGACTGGCTCTTCCACGCTGAACGAGCCGACGATCGCTGCGTCAGTTTGGCATTATCCATCAGCCCGAAAGATAGTCAAACGCGGCCAAGGTGTGGGTTTTCGCTATATGCATAAACTCATCGATCCGCACAACTTCATCGACGGTGCCCATCCCGGTGGGCGACGGTCCATATACAAATGCTGGAACGCCCGCATATCTCCAGAGGCGAGCATCACATCCGCCCAGTGCGATAATCGGTTTAGGCTCGATGTTGGATACCTGCTTCGAGTTTTTAATCAAAGCATCGATCATCGGATGGTCCGGTGGAGAGGTGCTGGCTTCATCTTGGTCAAGGACACTGAATTCGGCTTCAGGGAACTGTGCCAGAATAGATCTCAGCCGGTCCATGATCGCCAGATGCGGAACGCCGGGCGGGACGCGTATGTCGACCGCAAATTCGCATTCTGAGGGTATCATGTTGATCTTTACCCCGCCTCTGATTGGCCCGATATTTACAGTGGCGGAGGATATGATCTTCGATGCCCCAACCCCGTAGGCCTTGTCGATAGCAGCGGCGTGCCTTTGGAGTGTGATCGCAAGTGGGCTGTTCAGCGGACTTCTGATATCCTGCAGCGAACGAAGGCTTGCGATCACTTCCGCAGCAACAACGACGGCATTCCGACTCAGATGAACGTAAGCGCCATGAGCTCCGGGCGTGCGAACACGTAACTGAAGCCATAGACGGCCCTTCTCGCCAAAGCGCAATGCGTACGGGCTAGTTGGCTCAGCGCTAAGTAGACAGTCACCGAGAACATCTTTCCTATGTTCGACGAGGTATCGAGCGCCCCACGGACCAAAGGTCTCCTCATCAGACACGATTGTGAGAGCTAGCGAGCCTCTTAGATGATGGCGGAACGCGAACAGCTCTGCAAAGGCAAATAGCAGGGCTGTTGTGCCCGATTTCATGTCGCACGCTCCCCGCCCGTAAATGTAGCCGTTTTCCTCGGTCGCCTGCCAGGGATCGCGAGTCCATTTGGTAGGATCGCCGGCGGGAAAGACATCGACATGCCCATTCATGACGAGCCTGGCGCCGTCACGATCCCCTGCGAACTGCGCAATCAGGTTTGGCATCTTCGAATTCGGGGCGACAATTTCGTGAGCGATGCCGCGGCCCGATAGGAACTGCTCGATCAAAGCCACTGCTTCGTTTGTATCGCCTGGAGGATTCGGAGTCGGTATGCGGATCAACCGGCGTAGGAAATCCACCATTTCGCGTTCACGTTCCGACAAGCGAAGAAGGAGTTCACTCTTTATGTCCGTCATATGTGCCTCTTGTTGAAGCAATCTCGCGTGTATCGAGCGATCGCCGTTGGGGCCGCCGCGCGACAACAGTCGCGCGCGGAAGCAGCTTGGACTTTCGACCGACTAGAGCTTGCGTATGAGATCGGGCGTGATCTCTGAAAGGTTACAAATGCCAAGCATCCCAAGGTCGCGGTCGATTTCAGCCTGCAAGAGCGTGATCGCCCGCTCGAAACCGGGCTGGCCGCCAGCAACTGCGGCATAGAGGAAAGGACGACCAACCCACACGAACTGCGCCTGAGCGCGAGCGCCTTAATCACGTCGCTTCCGCGCCGAATGCCGCCATCCAACATCACCGTCATACCTTTTGCATTCGGAGCAATCACCGGCAAAGTGCGCAACCCAGAGATGGCATAATTGAGTTGACGGCCCCCGTGGTTAGAGAGCACGACGCCATCAACGCCGCTCTCGCGGGCGATCCGCGCATCTTCAGGCGAGATCAGTCCTTTGATGACGAGCTTACCGTTCCAGCGACGGCGGATCAGCTCGATATGTTTCCAGGCGAGCTGATCAGGTCGATCGATATCGCGCATCGACGGTTTCGAGAGAATCGACGGGCTCCGAGCTGCGTCCATGTTCTCGAAGTGAGGCATATCATGCTTGACCACAGTGCGCGCAAAGGTGTTGAAGAGCCAACCGGAATGGCTAATCGTGTCCCAGAATACGCGTGGCGTGATGGCAAGCGGCACCTGGAAACGATTGCGGATATGTTGCTCGCGGTTGGGCGATACCGGAAGGTCTGCGGTAACTACGAAGGTGTCGTAGCCAGCAGCGGCGGCGCGGTGGACGACCGGCACGATACGATCATCGTTTTGGAGGTAGGCTTGGTACCAGACCCCCTCATTCTTGCGGCGGACGTCCTCCAAGGCGATGAGGGACCAAGCCGACAGTGTCATCGGCACACCAGTTGCCTCCGCCGGGCGTGCCAACGCGATGTCTCCCCGATAGGCACACAGCGCCGACGCCCGCATTGGCGAAATACCAAACGGAGAGTCGTAGGGTTTGCCGAGGAGCGTAGCTTTCTGGTTGCGGCTAGAGACGTCTTTGAGCACCCGCGGCACGAAGCCGTATTCTTCGAAGGCCCTACGGTTGTAGCGTAAGGCGGCATCGGTCTCCACGCCACCGGCAATATAGCCAGAAAGGTATTTTGGCAGGATACGCCGTGCCGCCGGCTCGAAATCGTTGAGACAGAGATAACGATTAAGGCGCCGCAGCTCTCCTTGTTGCGTCTTCGGCACAATAGTTGGAGCGGCAATTCCCGCTGTCGCCTTGTCTAGCACTTCTGCACTCTTGGTTGTCTGAGATGCTTACGCAACCGCGCACTCTCGTATTCGGGGTAGAAGTCCAATGTGACCACGCGGAGTGCTGCCGTCCCACTCCCGGGTCCATGGAGGTGTCCATCACCGCAAGTAGAAAGATTGCAGAAGGCTTGTGCGCGCTCTTTGTATTACAGCGACAGATCGTATCAAAGTTATCGAGCCGGTTTTCACCTCTGTCGGCCGCGTTTCGACGGAATTCCGCATTGCTCGTTATCTGCCGTCCGTGGGCGGGGGTAGATGGCGCGTCGGCGCTTCGAAACGTCGGCGGTTAACTTCAACAGCCTAGGCTCTTAGCCCGGGCGAGTAGCTCTCAGGGCGTGATGTTCCTGATGCGCGCTGGAGCAGCAACCTTATCTCGTTGCTAGCTGTGTACGCGCAGGAGCGCAGAAAGGAAGGACGACAATGGGGCAAGCCCAGGCCGCCTTCCTCACGACCTGCTCGGTCGCGCAGACCGGCCAGCCTCATTGCACGAGTTCAGTTCGTCCTCAACCAATGTCTGGACGAGCCGCTAATCGCTACAGAACTCATTGCGCGCGCCACGCCAGCCAGCGCTCCTGCAGATGATCCGCATTTGTCTTGCCATCGAGGCGCTTGGCGGCGAGCCACGCGCTGTCCTCGGGAAGGACTTTCAAAGTGTTTTTCGGATCAATAGTTAGCAGGGGGATCCACTCGGGCGGGAGATACTGGAGTTGATGTGTGTTCGGGCCGAGATAGCCAGTCGCTTGAGTAAATCCAGCGGCAATCTGCGCGCGATTTAAGAATGCGAACAGCTTTTGCGCATTTCCTGTGTTGGGGCCACCCTTAAGAATTGCTGCATAGCTATAACTCAACCAGCCCCTCGCAGACGAACCTCGGCGCTCCCTTTCGAAACGCGGCGGTTACACTGCCGTCAAATGCGCTAGCCATTGCGTATTCACCGTTAATCAAGAGTTGAGGCGCTTCACCGCCTGCACTCCACCACTTGCTAACATAAGGCCTGATTTGGTTAAGCTTCTCGAATGCGCGGTCAAGCTTGTTGTCTGTCAAGGGCCAGATATCCCGATGTGGGAGGCCGGCTGCGAGTAGCGCCACGGGGATCGTATACTTACCAGGCAGGGCCTCAAGCCCGCGGGCTCCCGGAAATTTCTTGACGTCCCAAAAATCCACCCAGTTTTGGGGGCCGCCGCCCGGAAATACTCCCTCGTCATAAGCGAGCACGCCTGCCGTTTGCAAAACGACAATTGCATCCTTGAGACGTGCGCGCGACCGCGTTCCCTCGAGCGACTCTTGGTCCCAAAGCGTGTAGTCTACAGGAGCAAACATTCCAGCGTCATGCATTGTCGGATAGTTCTGCACGACAATATAGGCGAGATCCCAGTCCACACGACCAGCCTGGTGCATGGCCTTCACCTGGGGCTCTGCCAAATCGGCGACCACATCTACGACCTTTATTCCGACCGCCTTTGTGAACGGCTTATAGACTTCGGTAAATGAACCGCCGTAGCTGAAGACGACAACCTCGCGGCTGCCTGCTAGCCTGTCCTGCGCCAAGGCCCGCGTCGCTTTGGCATCAAAGGACATGCTCAGTAGCCCCGCTGCTGATTGAAGGATCGATCGCCGGCTTCGGCCACATGTCGGATAATTGTGAGAAGCCTGTTTCGTCATGATCTCCTCCCGGTTAGACATAACCTGTTTTCTTCGCCTAGGATGCGCATGTCATAGAAGTGTTCAACTTACCCGTAGACGACCCTACAAATTAGCTCGGTCTTCGTAGTGTTAGCTGACAGACGACTTACAAAGCGGCGACGCCGCGAGTCTGCGGCGATGAGAGAGATCGGGTTGAATTCGTCCAACGCGGCTGATCGTGATAGATTGAAGCGGCTCGCTAATACGCACGAGCTGGTGAGCGCGAGAGTTCTGCTTAGGAGTCAATTGCCACGTCATCAGCTAGTGAGCCCGGTGAATGGCCGTCGCATCAACCCCCCAATGACGAATTCGATCATTGAGGTGAAGTCGAAGACCGGAACCCTCGTAGCTCGTTGAACGGCTGCCGCGCGGAGCGGTAACTCTGAAGACTCCAAGAGCAGCATCCCGACGTCCAGTCGTCTATTGACGAGAGCGACTGCGGCAGCAACGGTTTCCCTCTCGACAGCACAGACGTCGAGGTCACCGGTGGCAGTGAGAAAAGCAGCGGCAAAGAAAGGAGCATTCTCGAGGCCCACTATGGCGATACGGTCTGAATCGGCCGCTAATCCGGCCGCTTCCAACAGGTCCGCAGTCAACGACGATGCCTTCGCCGTAATGATCCCAAGCGATTTATCGCGCGGAAGATTTGTCCCAGAAGTCGACCGAGAAGCAGAGGTGAGAGCAACACGGGCACGTCGACGGCAGCGCGCACGGCCTCTTGGTATCGCAACATGAACCCACAGTTGGTTGTAATCATTTGTGCGCCCTTACCTACGAGCTCGACGGCCGCCTGAACAGCAGCCGACGCGTACTTCTCGTGATCGGGTGCGACGAGTTCATTGAATGAGAGACCAGGAATCCTTTTGTAGCGGACAGCTACGCGCCAAGTGCCAGCATTGCCGACGCTGCCGGGATGAAGGGACGCTTGAACTCACCGCCCCGGCCGACCCGCTCAAGGAGCAAGATACCCACCGGTGCGCCGTAGAACGCCCCGTTCAGGCGCCGCGAGGGGAACGAGTGCTTGCCTTGCGTGAGCTGAGAACCATTCATCTAGCTACCCTCTCTCTGCTGGGTGCCAGCCCCCCTGTGGAGTTCGTTCCATCTGGGGCCGGCCTAGCCACTAAAATCCAAAACGATAATATAAGCGCGTCTCCACGCAGGCTTTCAACGAAGAAGCCAGGGTCCTGTTGGCAAAGACTGCGCGCTTAGGCCTTTGACGAAGTGTGCAGCCCTCGCGAACGTTGCGCGCGTACGTTCTCCCGCCGATTTCATGATTATCCCGCGCCGCGAATATGAGATTGAAATGTGATCGTGTGTGGATGCTATCGATAAGGGTCCGACAGAGATCGATTGACATCGAAGGTGGCTCTGGAATAGCGGTATAGACGCGAAAAGGAAGTCCTATTGCGTTATCACAATGGTCAGGAAGGACTTTTGCGCTTTGTCGCTTGCCATGGCAAGTCTAAGCTGTCCTCCAACGTCGATCCAATTCTCCAGCCCGATGGCACGCACTTCATCGCCAGACCGTTCCGGAGTAACTTTCGCCAGAGCAAGCTCCAGCACGGAGCTCCTGCGGTATAAAGCGCGCCAGGACTGGTCGGGACGGATGATCGCAGTGGAGCTCATTGTGTCCGCCATGAGAGCCAGCGCTCCTGGATGTGATCTGCGTTGGTCTTTCCGTCCGGGCGCGTCTCTATCAGCCAGTTGGCGTCATCGATGATACACTTCGCGGCGTTCTGCGGATTCACGTTGACCTGCGGGATCAACTCGGTCGGCAGGTACTTGAGCTGATTAGTATTTGGCCCGGGATAGCCGGTGCCCTGCGTCCACCCGGCCGCAATCTGCGCGCGGTTCAGGAAGGCGATCAGCTTTTGCGCGTTAGTCGTATTGGGGCCGCCCTTCAGAACCGTCATATAAGTGTAGGTGACGTAGGCTCCCTCCCAGACAAATTTGATCGGTGCGCCCTGGCGGACCGCAGCAATCAAGCGGCCATGGAATGCGCCGGCTATAGCATTCCTTGTTGATCATAAGTTGAGGCGCTTCACCGCCCGCGCTCCACCACTTGGCAATGTACGGCTTGATCTCGTTAAGCTTTGCAAACGCGCGATCGAGCTTGTCATCGGTGAGGGGCCAGATATCCTTATGCGCGACACCGGCGGCCAGGAGCGCAAACTGGATGGCGTGCTTGCCGAAGAGGGTGTCAAGCCCCCGCGGTCCCGGAAACTTTCTGACGTCCCAAAAATCCGCCCAGTCTTGTGGGCAGGCTCCCGGAAAGAGCCGCTGGTCGTAAGCAAGTACGATCGCGGGCGCAAGTCCCACGACCGCGTCTTTGAGACGCGTATGCGGCGGCGTTCCCTCAAGCGCTTCTTGATCCCAGAGGCTGTAATCGATGGGCGCAAACATCCCGGCTTGGTGCATTGCCGGATAGGCCTCTGCCTCGATATAGGCGATATCCCAGTCGACGCGGCCAGCCTGGTGCATCGCTTTGACCTGTGGCTCGGCCAAATCGGCGACTACATCCACGACTTTTATTCCAGTCGCCTTTGTGAACGGTTCATAGACAGCTCGCCGAACCCCTTCAGTGAAGGAACCGCCATAGCTGAAGACGACGACTTCGCCGCTACCGCGAAGCGTCTCCTGCGCCCCAGCTCTCGTGGTCTTCGCAACAAATGGCAGGCTGAGTAAGGTCGCCGCCGACTGAACTACCAGGCGGCGGGTCGGGCCACTAACTGAATGATTCCCGGAAGTCTCTTTGCTCACGACTTTCCCCCTCGGTATGCAGAACCGTTGTATTCGGCTTATGATTAGGCAGGTAGCCAGCTGACGCAGTACAAAGAGCGCATAAATCCGTGAGGATCGAAGAAATACTGCAGAAGAAAGGGCAAGTTTCGCGAAATCATTCAGTACCGCGACGCCGGGTGTCAGCCAAGCATTGTCATCCCGTTCTTGACGACCGTGACGCCGCGCTCCTTCACGCTCGCTTCGAACGAGATCACGTTTCCGTCCTTCCACATCTCCAGCGTCACGGTCTCCCCGGGGTAGACGGGCGCTGAAAACCGCGCCGCGTGCCGCCTGAAGGCGTTGGGATCATAATCGGCATAGGTTTGCAAAATTCCACGGCAGGTGATTCCGTAGGTGCACAAGCCGTGAAGGATTGGTTTCGGAAAACCGAATTGCTTGGCGGACTCCGGATCGGAATGCAGCGGGTGACGGTCGCCGCAAAGCCGGTAGATCAGCCCCTGATCGGGGCGCGTGCGAATGTTGATGATCCGATCGGGAGCTCGACTGGGCATGTGGTGTGGCTTGGGCTGACCATGGGACGGGCCGCCAAAACCGCCGTCCTGACGGGCAAAGTACGAAGTCATAAGGGTTGCCAGCGGTGCGCCGTGGCTCGCCTTCAGCATCGTTTGGAAGCGGATGATCGTCCCTTTGTCCTTGCCCTTGTCATAGACCGCAATCACCGAAGAGTCGGCCGTGATATGCGCAGCGGGCGGAAGCGTGCTGTGGAATGTGATATCGCGCTCGCCGTCCAACGCGATGGAGTTCAGGTTGAACTTACCGGGTTCAGCGAAGCCCGCTGCGACTGACGCAAACGTCGGTACGACCGCCAGCGGGCGCGCCGTCACTGTGGCCTCGTTCACGAAAGCGAGCTCCCTCTCCTCCATGGGATCAGCTCCCATGCCGACAGCAAGCGCGTAAAGCATCACGTCGCGATCGCTATAGCTGTATTTTTGGCCGAGTTTCTTCATGGCCATCAGCTGCTCATAGTTGATTGCCATTTTGATCTGTCCTCGCGCTGAGGCTTAGCCAATTTTAGCGGCTCAGCTGCTTACTTGTTGCGGAAAATGGATCAAGCAACGATCGTTGCGTTGCTTAGATCCCTAGCTAGCTGAAAAAATCAACTCCACCCCGCCTCTCTCGTCAATCAGGCGGTGATATCTGTCTTTGCCGAACGTTTCGCTGCTCGAACCAAGCACCGCAACCGATCGCCGGCTCCTCCGTCAATCTCCTTTGGGCGTCTTTTTTGTGATGAGGCAGTCCACGGCAGTTAGCCCGACGCCAGTGGCAGAAAGGATAATAGGATTGATGTCGATCTCGCCGATTTCGTCGGCCAGATCAGTACAGAGCGTCGCGAACCTGACAACGCAGTCGGCCAATCCCTCCAAGTCTGCCTTGGCGCCGCCCCGCGCACCACGTAAAACGCTTGCGCCGCGAAGCCGCCCGATTGCAGATTGCACGTCGGCGGCATCGAAGGGCGGCAGCAGCACTTGCACATCCTTGAGCGCCTCAACCCAGATTCCGCCCAATCCGATGGCAATCACGGGCCCGAATTGCGGATCGAAAGTCGCGCCAAGCATGATTTCGGGGCCCGACTTGGCCATTTCTTGCACGACCACTCCGGCAATATGCGCTCCTGGGCGGAGCGACCTGACCGAGTTCATAATTCGCTCGAACGCTTCCGCTGCTTTCTTCGATGATGGAATGTTCAAGATGACGCCGCCAACGTCAGTCTTGTGCACGATCTCGGCCGATTCGACTTTCATCACCACGGGGAAATTAAGCGTCTGTGCAATCCGCGCCGCCTCATCCGCCCCAGTAGCAAGCGCTTCGCGCGTGACTGGAATTCCGTAGAGCGCAACTAGACGCTTGCCCTCACGTTCCGTCAAAACATCGTCCTTCGCCTCACGCATGATGCGCAACGCCTCAGAATAGCAATCGCTGCGCCGGCCCCACTGAGCCGAGAGGCGATCGCCTGGTTTGCGAGCGCGTTGGAACTCAGCATAGCCAATGAGAGCAGAGAGCGCCTTCAGCCCGGGAGCGAGACCCTGCAGAAATGGCATGCCCGCGAATTCGGCCTTCGGCTCGACCATCGGATCTTTTGGGTCGAGAGAGGTGTAGAAATGCCCGCCGGCAAGGCTCAGGATCGGGAATACAACCTCGGGTGACACCGCAGCAGCTCGCGTCAAAGCTTCTCCAAGAGCCGAACGCATATCCAGGCACGAAGGAAAGCCCCGGCCCCAGATCACCATGTCATACGCGCCACAGGTGGCGAGTGTGTTCAGCGACTCATCGATGATATGCGTGTCATAGCCGCCTTGCGCGGTGAGATCGAGCGGATTGCCGACATTGCCGAACTCGGGAAAGACCGTTTCCAGATGAGCTTTCGCCGGTGCGGGCAGTGGCGGAAAGTCTATGCCGTAGGAATCGGCGACGTCAGACAGGATGCCGGCGGCAGTACCAGAGAATGACGCGAATGCTACGCGGCGCCCAAGGGGCCGCTTTGCCGAAGACAACGCGACTGCGGTCTCGATGAGATCATCAACCGTATCGACCCGGATGACACCCAATCGTTTGAGGACGGCATCGATCGCCACGTCTGAGCCTACGAGAGAGCCGGTATGAGCCAAGGCCGCCTGACGGGCCTTTTCAGAGCGGCCAACCTTGATCATCACAATGGGCTTGCCCTTGTCGGCAGCGCGCTCGCAAGCCTTGATGAATTCGACCGGCCGCCTGATCTGCTCGCAGTACGAGGTTATGACGCGCGTGTCCTGCTCATCGGCAAAATAATCAATGAAATCTGCGACATCGAGACATGCCTCATTGCCCACTGTGACCACACGGCCGATGCCGATTCCGCGAGCCAGGAGTGGCACGATCAAGCTATAGACGAGGGTGCCGCTCTGCAGGATAGAACTAATTCCGCCCGCCTTCATGGTGTGAAAGTCCAACGGGACCGCCATCAGCTGATTGGCCGCGTTCATCAAGCCGAAGCAGTTTGGACCGACCACCGGGATGCCCGTTCGTTCGGCCCACTCCATAAGCCAGCGTTGCTTACTGGCCCCCTCCCCAGGCTGCTCGGCAAATCCGCTCGAAATGATCTGGACCGCTCGCACACCAGCGGCTTCGCAATCTTCAAGGACTTCGGGGATGGCCTTGCTTGGAATGGCGACCATAGCGAGCCCGACCGGATGAGGTATGGCCGTCAAGCTCGGATAGCATGGCACTCCCGCGATCTGCGTGTACCGCGGGTTCACTGCAACGACCTCGCCCAAGAAACCCCATTTCTTGATATTCGTGAGGATTTCCGTTGCGAAGCCTCCCTTCTGGGAAGCGCCTACAACGGCGACGGACTCCGGCCGAAAAAGGTGGCTGATTCTTGCCGCCCTTCCCTGCTGAAGGCTGTCCTGTCGCGGCACACGATCAACTTGCATGTTCAACCCGTCGGTTCTCGTATTGCGTCACGCCGGCGTCTCGTTCGAGCGAGGTCCCGGCCTATTGTTGAATAGCTTGCTCGCCGAAGAGGCCTCCGAGCGAGGCGAGCCGCTGAAGATGGTGGTCGGTATCGCCGAACGACGCATCGATCATCGTCACGTGTTTAAAGTAGTGCCCTATGCTGTATTCCATCGTCATACCGATGCCGCCGTGGAGCTGGATAGCTTGGCGCCCGAGCGCTTTCGATGATTGCCCGATTTGCGCTTTTGCCGCCGAGATCGCCCGCTCACGCTCGGTCACATCACTGTCTCCTGCCATCATGGTGGCGTACATCGCCATGGAACGCGACTGTTCCAATTCGACGAACATGTCGACCGCGCGATGCTGAAGCACCTGGAAGGAGCCGATTGTCGTGCCGAATTGCTTACGCGTCTTCAAGTAATCGACCGTGACGGCATGCATTTCAGCGAAACAGCCGACGGCCTCCGCGCACAAGCCTGCAACCGCTTCGTCCGCAACTCGCGAGATAATTGGGAAAGCGCCCGCCGGGCCGCCGATGACGTCAGCGGCAGCGATTCGTACATCTTGAAGCGTGATCTCGGCCGCACGCAGCCCGTCCTGTGTGGGATAGGCGCGACGGATAAGGCCCGGCGCATGAGCATCGACCAGGAAAAGGCCAATGCCTTCCTTTTCTCGCGCGCTCCCCGCCGTTCGCGCCGACACTATGATCTTGTCTGCGACGTCGCCGTGGAGGACCAAGCCCTTAGTGCCGTTCAGTACCCACTCTCCGCCGTCCTTCTTCGCCCGAGCTTCAACATCGAAGAGATCATAGCGTGACTGCGGTTCGGCATAGGCAAAGGCAAGCTTGGTCCGACCTTCCACAATAGCAGGGATGAGAGTGGCCTTCTGGGCTTCGCTCGCTCCATGCCGCAGGACTCCGCCTGCAAGCACCACCGTTGCGAAATATGGCTCGAGTACAAGCGCCTTGCCGAACGCTTCCATGACAATCATTGTCTCGACCGGCCCGGCGCCGAGCCCGCCATGAGCCTCCGGAAAAGGCAGACCGAGAAGCCCGAGCTCAGCATAGCGCGCCCACATCGCCTCACTAAATCCCAGCGTTTCGGCCTGGTACTTGCGGCGACTCTCAAAGCCGTAATGCTCACGCATCAAGCGCTCGACGCCGTCCTTAAGGAGCCTCTGCTCTTCCGAAAGATCAAGATCCACTAGAAAAACCTCCTGAATCGGGGCCGCATCTTTGCCCCTCAAGCCTTTTAGAGCCCTGCGCAGACAGCATCTTGTGATTATGCCGAAGCGTCACAGGCCAAGGACGACCTTTGCGATGATGTTCTTCTGGATCTCATCCGAACCACTGTAGATCGGTACCTTGCGTCCGTTGAAATAGGCAGGCGCGATCGGGCCGGCCCAACCCGGACCAATGGACGGCTCCTCGCGCTGAAACTCCTGCTCTGATTGATAGGGCAGCGCGTAAGGACCGATCACATCCATCAGAAGCTCAGCCGTTGCCTGCTGGATCTCTGAGCCCTTGATCTTTAGGATCGAGCTCGCGGGATCCTGCGTACCCTTTTCTAGCCTCGATTGGTTGGCTACGACGCGGAGTTGCGTCATCTCAAGCGCCTTGAGCTGGACCTCCACCGCGGCGATCTTCTTGCGGAAATCGGCCCTGTCAACGAGGCGCTCGCCACCAACCCGGGTGCTTGAAGCAAGCTCCTTGATGCGCCGGATGCGCTCCTTCGAAAGGCCGACACAAGCGATCGTGACGCGCCCATTGCCAAGGACGAACTTGGCGTAATCCCAGCCGCGATTTTCCTCCCCCACACGGTTCTCGACGGGAACCCGCACGTCATCGAAGAACACTTCACAAACTTCGGGATAGCCGTCGAACAACTGGATCGGACGCACGGTTACGCCGGGAGACTTCAGGTCGATGAGGAGAAATGAGATGCCCCGCTGCTTCTTGGCATCAGGATCAGTCCGAACCAGGCAAAAGATCCAGTTGGAGTATTGCGCCAAAGACGTCCAGATCTTCTGGCCATTGACGATATAGTGGTCACCCTTGCGCACGGCTCTTGTTTTGAGCGAGGCGAGATCGGAGCCGGCCCCCGGCTCGGAGAAGCCTTCGCACCACCAGTCATCGACGTTTACAATGCGCGGCAGAAAATGCTTCTTTTGCGCTTCATTGCCAAACGTATAGATAACCGGGCCAACCAAGTTGATGCCACTACCTGCCGGCTCCGGTGCCGGCGTCTGGCTCACTTCTTCGCCAAAAATATACTGCTGGACCGGTGTCCATCCCGTACCGCCGTGCTCGACCGGCCAGTGCGGGACCGCCCACCCCTTCTGCGCCAGGATACGCGTCCAGCGCACCTTATCGTCCTTGCTAGCATGCCTGCCAGCAATCAGCTTCTCGCGGATGTCCACGGGGATTGCGGAGCGGCAGAACGCCCGGACCTCGTCGCGGAAGGCAAGTTCGTCAGCGGTAAAGTTCAGATCCATCGTTACTTCCTAGTTGCGCGACATGACGCGCCGATCCCGTCGTGCCAAAATATACCTAGGCCCGCGACCGCAAAGCTCTCAAATTTGCCGACGCGGCGCTGAAAAACTGCGCGAAACTACGAAAACGGCACTTTATGGCGCGCTGGGGAGCTGTTTGATCGTGGTTTACGGCAGGGCAGGCGTGATCGCGTAGAGACATGTTCGCCTGAGCGAATGCCGATTTGCCGCCCTGCGTCAGAGCCTGGGAATGATATTGCATTAATTGGACCCGAACATTCGTGTCCGCACCGCAGGCATTTTTTACCCGGGCCAGCGGATCGTTACTCGATGCTTTGCTGCTGCAGGTTGGTCGCTCGAGCGGCTACTAACTCAATGGCCCTGAAAAACAGGCTTCTGCTTTTGCGCAAACGCCCGCACGCCTTCTTTGTGGTCAGAAGTCAATTCCGTCTTGATCAGGTTCTCGGCCTCGTAGTCCATCGACTGCAAAAGGCCAAACTCGAGAGCGTGATCCAGATTGTCCTTCATGCACCTAAACGCGAAAGTAGGTCCCTGAGCGAGTGAAGCCGCAAGAGCAAAGGACGATTCGGCCAAATCCGAGTCGGCCACCACGCGATTGAGCAGGCCCATGGTTTCCGCTCGTCGCGCATCGATGCGTTCGGACAGGAGCATCAGTTCGCGCGCGCGCGAGACTCCGACCAGCCGGGTCAACAGCCAGGCTATGCCGCAATCCCCGGCCAACGCGACTCTCGCATATGAGGTGGTCAGGATTGCGGACTGTGCAGCAATGCGGAAGTCGCAGGCGAGAGCAAGCGCGAGGCCCGCGCCGGCAGCTGCCCCGGGAAGCGCCGCAACCGTTGGCTTTCTCACTGCGAACAGGTCTCCAATCAGCCTTCGCTGGTCAGCCCGCAAATCAGCCACCCGCTGTTCAAACGTTACTTCGACTGTTGCCGGACTTTGGCCCATGCCTTTTACATCGCCCCCGGCACAAAATGCGGTCCCTGCAGCGGTAATAAGGAGGGCGCCGACGTTTTGGTCATCAGCAAAGCGCTTGATCAGCTCGACCCAAGCCGATTTCATGTCTTTGGAAATTGCGTTGCGCGCCTGTGGCCGATTAAGCGTTATGACGGCCACTCGATCACGAATCACTGCAAGCAGGTCATCTGTTCCGGTGTCGATTTTTGATGTCTGTGACATGCTCATACCTCATTGTACTTTGCCGCGCCTGGGCAATTAACCTACGGAGGAACAGCCAAACCTTTACAGAGCTCGCCGCAATTCGAGGGTGCGCCGGAAGAGCTTACGAGCCGTAAAGATCGGAAACTATGGGCATCGCAGACTTCATTCCTGCGGAGCTCCCATAGCCGGGCGGTTCATCGCACTGATGCAGGCCATGGCTTCGGCCTCACCGGCTGGCTCCGGAGACGCCAATCAACTGGGTACGGGACGAAGAACATAATTCCTCTTTCGCCTTCGTACTTCAGGGGAGTCCCTTTCGGCAGCCAAACCACATCCCCCAACCTTACGTCCATTGCACGACTATAGTTTTCGCCCGAGCGAATCCGCATAACTCCACCCAGCGCGACCGAGATCTGATCGTATTCCGTCGTCCAGTCGACGGAGCTAGCGTTAAAGGTCGCAATGGTAGCGCCAAGCGACTTGCTAATCTCCGGAGTAACGAGGCTGCACGTGGATGCGTAGCCTCCCGAATAGATTTGCATCTGTGAATAGATCATGTCCGTGCTTCTGAAGTGATATACATCAGTCGTCGGCTTCTCCCCCTCGATAAGCGCGCTGCCCGTAGTCCAATCAACTGGATGACGAGCATAGAATACCTTCGCCTTGTCCCCTTGGTACTTCAAGCGGGCCCCTTTGGTGAGCCAAATTACATCCCCGAACTTCGCTTCAATAACGCGGCTGTAGTTTTCGCCGGTGAGAATGCGAAATGTTCCACTAAGCACGACGGCGGCCTCGTCGTAGTTCACCCGGCGCTCAATCGAGCAGCCATCGTAGATGGCCACGCCGGCGTTGATGGTCTTGCTAATTTCGGGACCAACCAATTGGCAAAGCCTCGCGGAGCCACTGGCGTCGCTTTGAATTTGCGCAAACACCATATCATCGCTCTTGAAATAGAGAGCCTCAGTCATCACGTTCTTCCTTCTTGGTCCAGTCACGCTCTTGAGGGGCATGCAACAGGCCCTTCCGATGGAATCGCTCGGGCAATTGTATCCAATCCGTCGCGCGCCCACAGTAAGCCTCGGTGAATCCGGACGCGAGAGGCGGGAGATAGTCGCCGTCCCTCGCCTTCAAATGATCTCCGCATCAGCACGTTGCACTGCCGCGGCAAGGTGCCGTGCACGCGGACAGCAACTATATTGCATGGCCAATGTCGCTCATATTGCGAAAAGGGCTTCAGAGTGACAGAATTCTGCAAATACGGCGCACTTTGTTCGGATTCCAGACTTGGATGACTGAATAGCGTTGCAGCTCAGCCGTCAGCATTAGTCGTGTCCCCAGTGGTGGTGTAGCTCGGTAGAGCAAAGCCGCCCGGACGCGCGCCCCCAAAAAGCGCCGGTAGCGGGCGGCCGGCTTTGCGGTGGTCACCGGCAGTTCTCCGGTAGGATCGGGTTGCGACACGCCAACGCAACCAGAGGAACCACCGATGACCGACGATATGATGAACCTGCGCAAGCTCGTGGAGAAGACCCCTGATGCGGATCTCTTGCGCGAGATGATCGGCTTTGCCGCCCAGCGTCTGATGGAGCTGGAGGTCGAAAGCCAGACCGGGGCGGCCTACGGCGAGAAGAACCCTGAGCGCCTGGCCCAGCGCAACGGTTACCGCGACCGGACTTGGGAGACCCGCGCCGGCGCGGTTGAGCTGCGCATTCCCAAGCTGCGCAAGGGCTCCTACTTCCCGGGCTTCCTGGAGCCGCGACGCATGGCCGAGAAGGCGCTCACCGCCGTGGTGCGGAAGCCTATGTGCAGGGCGTCTCGACCCGCTCGGTGGACGACCTCGTCCAGGCCATGGGCATGACCGGCATCTCCAAGAGCCAGGTCAGCCGGCTGTGCGGCGAGATCGATGACAAGGTGAAAGCCTTCCTCGCCCGTCCGATCGAGGGCGACTGGCCGTATCTGTGGATCGACGCCACCTACGTGAAGGTGCGCCAGAATGGCCGCATCGTCTCAGTCGCGGTGATTGTCGCGGTCGGCGTCAATAGCGACGGCCGACGCGAGGTCCTCGGCATGGACATCGGCCCTTCCGAGGCCGAGACGTTCTGGACGGCGTTCCTGCGCAAGCTCGCCCGCCGCGGCCTGCGCGGCGTCAAGCTGGTGGTATCCGACGCCCACGAGGGCATCAAGGCCACTGTGGCCAAGGTGCTCAATGCCTCCTGGCAGCGCTGCCGCGTCCACTTCATGCGCAACGCACTGGCGCATGCCGGTAAGAGCGGCCGGCGTGTCGTCTCCGCCTTCATCGCCACCGCGTTTGCCCAGGACGACGCCGAGGCCGCGCGAACGCAGTGGCGCAAGGTCTCCGATCAGCTCCGTCCCAAGCTGCCCAAGCTTGCCGGATTCCTCGACGACGCCGAGACCGACGTGCTCGCCTACATGACGTTCCCGCCGCAGCACCGGACCAAGCTGCACTCCACGGATGAGATGGACAAGCGATTTCTTCATGGCCGCGGCATTGCGGAGATCGCCGTAAGTCCATTCTTTTGTTCGGTCGCGCTGCGGGCCATTCTTCCGTCCCGGCCACCGATCTCGCAGCCGCCGCGCGCAGGGGCGGTCAAGGCTGGCCGCGTTTGCGGCCACCGCAAGGCTTGGCCTTGACCGGCCCGGGCACGGCGGCATGCTGGCGTGGAACGGGACTGCATTCCTGGCTGGCACTTGCCGTCAGGCGGGATTATCCTTGGCGGGCGCGGGCGACCTCGTGGCGAAGCGTGGCGCATCGGCTGCAAGCGCCACCAGGCTGCCCTATTTTGTCTTGCCGAGCTGAGGCGCCCGCGCGCCGGTTTTTGGCCGCCGTGGTTTCCATTGCGTCACCAAGCGCTCGTAGCTTTGCTCCGCCTGTGCGGCAATCAACATCTCGCGGTCGCGCAATGCCTTGATGTTGTAGGCATACGCTGGCCCACGCCGGCTGCCTTTCTGTTGCGGATGTCCGGCTTGAAGCTGCATCGCGCGGGTCTTAATGGCGACCAGTGCCGGGCGCGCCCACAGGTAATCCTCGCCCTTCGTCAACAAATGCCAGCAAAGCACGGTGAGCTTCCGGCCACCGCGGCGATCTGATGGCCGCGCCGGACGCGGATGCGGGCGAAAAACGCATGCAGCGGACCGGGCCCCTTGGCCGCTGCCCAGGCCGCCTCGACCAGCATGGCGCGCGCGTGACTGCGGCCGATCTTGCTGATGCGGC
>NZ_JADPIX010000003.1:0-25589 GCF_023073155.1 Bradyrhizobium sp. 45
GGAATTTCTTCGCCGCCATGACATTCCGACCACGTTCGAGGCCATTTACGAGGGCCTTAAGCCCCAACTTCGGCAGGCGTGGGGGCACATCGTACTGCCAGGCGGTGCGGGCGCTACCTCGGCAGAGGCCTACCAGACAGCGCTCAACGTGAGCCGCCCGGAAATCCAGCGCCGGCTCAACGCGGCGTTCGTCTCTCGTGGTGCGCAGGTCATTCTGCAACCGACCACGCCCTGCACGGCGCCATTGATCGCGGAGCAGGCGACGGTCCATATCGCGGGGCAGGAAGTCAGCTACCTCGCTTTGGCGAACCACACCGTGTCGGCGAGCAGCGTGGGGCTGCCGGGTATCAGCCTTCCTGTTGGCTTGTCTCGCGCGGGGCTGCCGATTGGCCTTGAGCTGGACGCCCCCTTAGGGAGCGACCGGGGGCTCCTGCACCTTGCCCGCGGCATCGAAGGCATCTTGGACGAAAAGTCGCGTGCGATCTAACGCCGTGGCCCCTTCGCGTGGCGAAGGGACTACCTGCAAGCAACCACAACCGATTAGAGGATCAACAGATGGCCAATGCACGGTACTCAACGCGTGTCATTCCGGTCGAGCACGTCACCATCCGGTCAACAAAATCTTTCGAGGACGTTCGTGCCAAGCTCGCGACCTTGGCACCCCGCATCGATGACGGGATCTTCACTCTTGGTGAAAGCACGCGGGCGTTTCGAGAGTTGGAGGCATGTCCGCCGCTCACCATTTTCGGTCAGCGTGACCACGGAGCGCTCCTGGCTATTGCTGGGCTGACGCGCCGATCCATCCAGTTCGATATCGGAAATCCGCTCACCGCATCCAAGATGACCCGCCACCAATTGTCGGCCGGGCTCTATGCGCCCATCAGCGTCCTATTGCGCGAGGATGACGATGGCGGTGTCGCGTTTGAATATGATCGACCAGCATCCGTTTCGGCCAGTTTCGCAGCGATAATGTCGATGCAGTAGCCCAACAGCTTGATCGCGACCTCCAAGCCCTGTTGGAAGCGGCTGCAGCCTAACGGCTGCGGGATATTGGTGGAGTGGAGAGAAGATGCGTTTTGAGAAAGGTCATAAAGCAGCGACGCGGCGGCACATCGTCGCTGTAGCGTCGAAGTGCGTGCGCCGAGACGGCATCTCCGCCGCCGGGATCGCCGGGATCATGGGCGAGGCTGGCCTGACCAAAGGGGCTTTCTCTCCGCACTTCGAGTCCAAGGAGGCGCTCGTCCGCGAGGCGCTGGCGAGCGCGCTCGGAGACCAGCAACATCGGCTCGATGAAGATCAGCAGAGGGGCCTGGCCCTCGAGGGGGCGATCCGGAGATACCTCAACCGCGCTCACCTCGAAGACCCGGCGGAAGGGTGCCCTTCGGCGGCGTTGCTCCCGGAAATCGCCCGCCAGCCCCTGTCCACTCGGCAGGACTATGAGAAAGCGCTGCGAAGCTACGTTTCGTCTCTGGCCGCACTGCTTCCGGATGCCGATTCTGCAGCGAGCCGCCGCCGCGCGACCGCCATCTTCGGCCTCATGGTGGGCACCCTCCAGTTCGCGCGGGCCGTCCCCGACGCTGTCCAGGCGGACCAGATCCTGGAAGGCGGCGTTGAGGCCGCGTTGCACTTGGCGCGAGTTTGATCTTGCTAGATTAAGAAGGGCGGAGAGGTGCGAAAAGACTTTCCTTTCTGGCCCGTCGCCGACCTCCGTTTGCAGGGCCGCTATGTCTGACTTGAGGAGATAAGCCGACCTCGGTCCATGGCTGATAGAAGCTGCAGGGTGTCTACCGCCACACCTTGTCGATTCACGCGCTCAAATATGGTCGCAACCGTGGCGCGGTCCTCGATCGTCGAATACTGCACCGGCACTCGCATTTCCTTAAACACGGATTGCATCTCATTAATGCGCTTCGCGTCTTCGTCCTTGAGGTCTTTGGTTGCTGCGCGCTAGGGGACGGTGTCAAACAAGGCTTTCAGAGGAAAATACCTGCCTGGATCTGCTTCCGGAGAGTGCAACGAATTGCGTGTCCTGTGCGCCGCTCTCGGCCTTCCCTCTCGAAGAAGATGTTCAGCCTGGGGCAACGACCCTAAACCGGTCGCGCATGGTCTGCCGATGCGCTCGACCTGTTCAACAGGAACCCGACTTTTCGAGTTCCTTTATCCGGAGCTCATTTACCCGTGCGCATCTAATAATGCGCGAACAACCAAAACTGTGAACTGGCTCTCACAAGCAAAGCGCCGTCTAGCGTAACGTAGCGATAAGAAGCCAGTGATGTAGCATCGCTACCCGTCGAACAGGCCGATTGCTGCATACTTGGTGGTGCTTTTCGTCCCATGGGGCTTATTTTTGCAGGAGCATCGAGATGCAGACGCTTGGACAGACTGCGCATTTCAACATCCAGTACGACGAAACCCTGCTCGGCCCCGATGGCAATCCGAACGCGATCTCGCGGGCTCAGCGAGTCCTGGGAGTCTGTGAAGCTGAATTCGGTCTCTTGGCTAGCTGGTATAAAATCACGGATGGATTTGGACCCGACAATCGCGTCACAGTTCAAATCATTGCGGACTTTGCAGCGGGTGGGGCAAGCAACAACGGGTACAAGGGAGGCAACACGATCATCAAGATCGGCAACCAGACGGCAAACGCGAACGCGATTGCTGCAGGTCAGAGCAGCTGCATGTCTTTTGTGGCTGAATTGGTCGAGGTCCTTGCCAGCTATCGCAACCAGCACGGAAACGCCGCCTGGAACGCGAGTAAGAGCGATGGCGAGGGCCTGTCGTTGCTTTGCGCCCGCGAGCGCTTCGGCACAGGGTATTCACTGTTTTTCGGAACGCCATGGGTGAACAGCTGGTTGCAGTCCAGCCGCGACACGCAGTGGATCAATGCCTCCGAGAACACCGACAAGAATCCGCTCAGCTTCGGATTGTCCCTGCTGTTTCTCTACTATCTCAAGAACCAACTGAACCACTCCATTCCGGACATCATTGCTGCGGGAGGGGACAGCCTTGCGCAAACTTATCAAAACCTTACAGGCAAGAGCGACGCAACCGCAGCCTTCTCGCAATTGATCAATAAGTATTTCCGGCCGGGGAGCACGCCCCAGCTCGCCACCGAAAATCCTTTTCCACTCTTGGAGGGATTGCGGCGGGAGGTAAAGCTCTCGCTTGACCCCGAGCCCGAGGGAAAGCCGTTCCACGTGGATGAAGGGGTGGCGTTGACGTCACCCTTCTTCACCTGCCCAAAGGATCTCTACAAGTGGTTTGTCGACAGCGCTCCGAAGAAAGTGACTTGCGTTGCGACTGTGCGTGGATTTGGCCTTCCCATATACCGATGGCGAGTTAATGGGGTCGACCTGAATCCACCGGCGCAGCTGGACCAGCCAAACGTGCAGGGATCCATCACGGTCCAGGCGACAGTGGCGACCGATCATGCAGCCCAGCCATCTACGTCAGCCCTGCAGGACGTCCTCATCAACTATGGCGTCGGAGAAGACGATTTCAGTTCGAACCTGGTCTTTGACTTGCCGGGAGTCGTTGGCCACGTCGATTTGTCAATCGAGGCAAGCGCGAGCGAGCGGTTTGCGTCGAGCGACGTTAGTTGGACGGCTCAAAGTATAACCGTTGATAACGAAAGTCTTCATTGGGAGGCACGTTACTACACCGACCGAGAGCGCTGCATGAAGCCCTTCCTTGATGTTGCGGCACGTTATATTCGGTCCGACCCGTTCTTTAGTTTGGTGAAGTCGCTGCCGGATCCTCCGCAGGAATATACTCGAGTGATTAGAGAGCTAACACAGGCCTCCGCTCAGATTGCTACTCTAGCGCAGCACGCGCCCGACCAGGCACGAGAGTTGGCGCCACGCTATGTCGTCGGCGCTGGGTATAGCTCCTGCCGTTTTGGACGAGCTCGGCAAAGCGAACATCAGGTCGACCGCGGTGCCCCACGAAGTGCCGGAGACCCTCCTAAAAGGAATGGGTCAGCAGAGTGGCTAACTATCCTGATAGTCATGCACTGCCCGCAATACCAGCGATGAAGCGGTTAGCGGCGCCATTGTCAGCGACTTAGCCTTTTCGCACGCCTTAGCGATTCGACGATTGGTCCGATCCTTTCATCCACCGTCTTGTTGCTTATGCTGAAGGATATGCGATCCGTGCTCCTAGCCGAAGCATCAATGCGGGCCTTTTGAAGATTTGAAAGATGCTCATCCTCAGGCCAGAGCTCATCTTGGATATGGCAGAAACCAACCGTTCTGCGAGGGTGAAACCAACAGAAGTTATTATCCGTTGATCCAAGTGCTACGTGATGCTTGTTGGATGACAGGCGTTCCTCGAGCTCAGCCGCCTTCAGGGCGGTTGCAATCTTGTCCATGACGGCCAATGAAGCAAAGTCGCGCTTCTTCTCCCAATACTTCCGATCCGTTCGTTCAGCCTCCTCCGAAGTATGTGCTTCAGGGGTCTCTCCGGTAACGTCCAACACAGTGACGCCATGAAGAACCACGTTGCTTTCGTCCAGCTTAAAAGCTCCGACCTGCACTGCGATCATCGGCACTGAACGATTGAGGACCCGTAGCACGTTGAAAAACGGCTCGTGATTCTCTCTGCGACAATTACGGCTCTGTGTTCTGACCCGGGACGACGCTGCCGCTCAACACCCCAATATTCGATGGTGCGGATATGTGACTCTCGTCCAACGCTCCCAGCATTACCTCTTCTTCGTAGAAGGTGTCCGCTTCCTCCGAGTACATCAGGAAGTCGCTCTTGCCGCCATGCGGCTGACGGCGCTCTCGCGCGAGACTTCAAGCTCGCCCAGACCAAGTATGCTGGTACCGTTCAATATCTGAGTCTGGAGCCACTTCTCGACCAACCCAGCTGCGCGAAGTTCAACCGCTTCAATGTTTTTCAGCGCGAAACCCGTTCCTGAGCTGCACCTCGGTTCCGAAGACACGGGGTGTGTTATGGGCATGCTCGGCGACTTTGGCCCTGCGACATGTCGGCAGCCTGCCAGGCCGGCATGACTCACAATATTCGAATGTCAACTCGGCGGAGAGACCGGCCGTCTATTCAGGATCGCGCGCTCATTGTCGTTCGTCGTTGCACCTCGGAACACAGCAACAAATCGATCGCCTTGCCAAAGCTCAACGTCGTGCTCGGCATGCATTTGCTCGGCTCGACGCCGCGCCGCCTGCTCGTCAATGCAGTCGAGCTTCGCCACGCAGATCACTTGTCGGCTGCTGTCCACCACGAATGCTTTGTACCGCATTCCGCAATCCGATCCCAACGGGGACCGTCATCGTAATCGAATGTCCGTCTAAGGCGGTGGGCAAACTAAGTGTGGGCGGGCGGAACCTTTGTACGTGTGGCAATTCGGCTATACTTGGAATTCATCGATCGCGCGGCGACACGCGTACGTGCCTAGCTATTGCGCTACCTCACTGGCGTAATCTCACCGCGCGCCGAAGCGTGCGGCTCGAGCTTAGGATTGAGAAGCCACCAAGCATTATCAGCAGCATACCTGACCAAGTTGCCGTCCAGCTGCGTGCCTCGTCGTGCGCGTCTGCAACGCGCGCGCCCACTAGCAAAGCTGGAGGGGAGCCGGCGAGCGCGGGCGCGAGGAGCTGCTCAACGTCGACTTGGCCCGGCACGGAGTGCTCAGGCGGAAGCCGCCGGCTCTGCGCTGACGTCATGGCGTTGCCAATATCGAGCACGGCAGCGGCATCAGCCACCTTGATTTCGGCTGCAGGCGGCTGAAACGGCTCGGCCGGTGCGGAGCGCAGCAACTCCGCGCGCGCATCAACCACCGCGCTGTGCCTGGACTGCGCAGTCCCGTTCTCGTCCAAACTGGCGGTGCGATCTTCGGCCCCGCGATGACGAACTGTCTTCTTCACCTTCGCGACACCCTCGGTCAGGAACCAGCATTTACGGTGACCGTCGAACCGATAGACCCAATGCGCCCGGTCCGCGGTCGTGTTGCCGGGTCGCGGCAAGCATTGCGGTTGCGCCAAAGAGGTCGCTGCGGGCTCGCGAGGAGCGGCATTGAACAAGTCGGCAAACGGGTCGGAGACCGCAGGTGTCGCCGAAAGACCTCCAACAAGAGCCAAACCGGCGAAGCAAGATCGCAAATGACGGGACATCAGAAACTCCCGGTGTTGCGCCCCACCCGCCACGACCCTTCGCGCCTACATGGGCCGCCATGCGGCTCAATTCCGGCGGCGCCATGGATTCATTGTGCGCCTGAACGACATCCCGGTCCGAATTGAAAACCCAGTGCAGCAGCCGAGGTTGCCAACCGTTCGGGAAGGTTTGCTCCCGACGGAGGGAGCGGCACAAGTCGGGAACTCGGGTCCCACGCGAATGCGCAAGCTGTTCCGCCGCCCATCATTAAACCGGCCCAGCGTTGTGTGCCGCTGGGGCGATCGCATTTCCATGTGCGACCTGACTACCATTCTGGATCGTCGAAGCCGCCGTAGTCCCGAACGATGTACTCTCGGGTGAAGCGCTCGACCGGACGCCAGCGCTCGTGAATAACGATGGTTGCAGTCGGCGGCCTCCAATAATCAGGATGGATGACGATGGTCGGGGATGGCGGGTAGGGATAGCGGGAATGAATGCGCCAGCAAAAATCCCCCTGGCATGCGATGGCGGCCGAGGCGCTCGCGGCGGAGAGGGCCAGGAGACCGGCAGCGGCGCTTGTTGCAATAAGAAGTCTCACAGGCGTGGTATTCATTGTCTTCCTCCTCCTTCTTCATTTTACTCACCGTAAACGGCCGTGCTTGTCGCTTCGTTTCAAAAAGTAAAATTAAAACAGGAACGCAGGAGTTCGACCGCTGCCCACGGCGCAGCCGAGGGGCCTGCGTTTGCGGCGCAGCACGCGGTTCTTGGCGCAACCCGATCCGACGATAGGCCTTAGCGTAAACGAACATCGCAAACGGACCACCGGTACGGTATCGTAGGCGAGCTCTCGCCCGACGGAGGCGCACATGAAGCGCAGCTGGTCGATGTTGATCGCCGTCGCTGGGGTGGTGATTGTGTTCTTCTCCATGCTCGCCATTCGGGAGCAGCGCGCCGGCTTCGATGCGTTTGGCAAGCAAGGGGCACCCGCAGGCGTCGATCTATATGACGATCCCGCTCTCCGGGAGATCAGCGAGCGTAGCCCCTACATGCGCAACGAGCGCTGAGTCGGCTTGCTTCCTGCGGCGATCCCAGGCACCCATCACAAATCTTCCCGCAGGCCTTGAAGATCGGGTGGCCGGACCTTCTTCTCCGCCCACTTCGCGCGGTACTCGACCTCGGCCAGCAGCTTCGGCGCGACCCGGAGGCCCTTTGGGCGATCCGCTTAGCGACGAAACGCGTGCCCCGTGAGCTGCTTCGTTGGCATCCGTCCATGCGTTGCGAAAGTCGGCATCTGCGGCCATCATCGCGATGCTGCCCCGCCCATCCAGAACTTCAGATCCGATGCCACTCAGCCACTCCGAGAGACGGCGCAACCAATGCTCAAGAGACCTGCGGTTTGAAAACCTCAATCGTTCCGCCCAATCCAAGGCCTCACCCGCAACGGGAACTTGCGTAAACAATGAGCAGCTTGACACCGCTTGTTCTGGAACGAACTGTCGCACGCAGACATTCTCCAACTCACTAAGTGAAGGAGAATAGGATGCGCAAGTACTTGTTTGCTGCGGCGATCGTGAGTGCAATCGCGACACCCGCAATCGCGGATGAAGTCGGTGTCGGCGTTCAGGCCGGTCCGGTCGGCGGAGGCGTCACAGTCGGAGAGTCTCACGAGCACCGACCCGTTGATCGGGACCGCACAACGGTCATCAGGGAGCCTGAGCATAGGGAAAGTGACAGAACGACGGTCATCAAGAAAGAGAATGAGGACGGCAGCCGAGAGAAAACCGTCATTCATCACGACAACGACTAACAAATGTGCCCGGACCACCGTCCGGGCTTTTCTTTTGCCTCGCGACACAGAGACGATTCGTTTACTTCGCTACTTCTTACTCGGATCGTCTGCGGGATTGACGTAAGTTATCCCGAGTGGCCCTTGGCCATGAATTTGAACAACGGAAGGACTACTTGTCCAACCATAGTGGTTCATTTTGGCAGGCGCTTCGGCGTATCCGCCCGCTGTTAGCTCGATCGCTTTCTTCTCATCGAGTTTGTCGCCCATTCCGATGTGAAAGTTGCCCGATATGACGGTAGCGCCTTCATCTGTTGGATGATTATGGGCGGGAATTTTATAACCGCTTGGCATTCTTAGGCGGAGAACGAACAGCCCTTCTTTGGACGGGTCGCCCGAGAGTACCGCGATGTCGGCCCCCTTCGGCAAGGTGGGTGGTGCTGCCTCCCATTTAAGCTCACCAGAGTTAATCGGCATTTTCATATCATCGGCAATGGCTGTGTTCACACCTGCCAGGACGAAAGCCGAAGCGAGCAAGCGACTGAGCATGATCTCCTCCTTTTGGTGAGCGACCATCGTGTGCCAGCGGTGAAGCAAGTCAACTGAAAGTTAGCCTGCCGCTGCCGCATTCTAACGATTGGAGGCCTTAGCAGATTTATGATCAAGAGTGACAGCTCCGCTGACCTTGGCTTGCCAACGCTCGGACGAAACATCGAAGAACTCGGCCCGTTGCTTTTTCTCGCTCGAAGCTTACTCAGCTACTGCTCCAACCCAGGAGCCCATGTTTCAGCTTAACGCTGCGTGGGTTAACCACACCAAGCGAGCAGCC
The DNA here is from genome assembly GCF_023073155.1 of Bradyrhizobium sp. 45. Classification (NCBI taxonomy): domain Bacteria; kingdom Pseudomonadati; phylum Pseudomonadota; class Alphaproteobacteria; order Hyphomicrobiales; family Nitrobacteraceae; genus Bradyrhizobium; species Bradyrhizobium sp. 45. The sequence continues at coordinate 8,727 of NZ_JADPIX010000003.1, forward strand.
TCATTTTGGACCAACTGATCATGACCGTTGGGCCGCTCTGCACCGGGAGCCGCCACGTGATTAGAATCGTCGTGCTTGGAGTGGCTTGCCTGGTTGGACTGGGCGCTATTGCTGCAGCCACGAAGAAATCCGGGCCGCCGCCCGCGGCCGATGTGGTCATGCCAATAGTAGCCGGTAACAAGGCTGATCGCCTGCCATTCACAATCAAACTGGATATGCCAGCTGCCGGTGAGCGCGCGGATGTTGAGTACGTCCAGCCTGGCGAAGAAGAGCAAGCTGATTTACCGCCATCCGCACCAAAGCAAGTCGCTCTTCCACCGCGTCGCGACTTTACGCCTCGTCATTGGCACGATCCCCATGACCTGAACGCCAGGGCCGCAAACAAAAGAGCCGACACCGCGAAAGGACCAAGAAAGGGCGCGGCTGATCAGCCTCTAAAGCAGGCTGAGGCTAAGCGGTGCCGTTCGGACGGGCTGGATCCCCTGTTAAGAAAGCTGAACTTATCGCCGCCGTGCGATTCGTGACCCCACCTCTAGTCGCCCGCTGCGCAATGGTTCTAATCAATATTGATCTGGCGGCTCATTCGCCGTTAATGATTGATTCAGTTTGCAGCATGATCATTGGGGAGCGACAAGGGATGCGATCATGCGATTGCGCCAGGCGAATACCTTGGAAGAAATCGAGGCGAGGGTCGCTGAAGCCAGCGAAGACCCAATGGCGCGTGTGACGCTGAGCGCGCGGGATTTCTCGAGTGCCAGCCGAGAAGAGGTTCTTGCATTATTGAAAGCAGACGGCGATCGAAAGCGCACCAATTGGCTGGTCGCAGGCGCGGTGATCGCTGGTTTTGCGTTGGGATGGGCTGCCGGTTTTGGTCGGTACGGTCCTATAACTTTCGCGTCGCTCAATTCAACCACTCAGACAGAAACGCCTTCGCGTCGAAGCGCCGAAACGAAGTCAGGCCGCAGGACCGGAGGCGCGCGAAAGACGGTGTCGACTTTGGCTTTGCGAACACCGCCAGGCGTAAGTCAATTCTCCGCGGATGGAGCGAGCATTTCCGCCGAACCGACAGCCACATGGTCCGACAGGGCTCATCAATCCGTGGACGTTTCGAGCACCGTTCCTCAGGGCATCGAAGCAGATATGACGGCGACCGGCTCGATAGCGCCCAGCGGGCCTCTCATGCCTGCCCCGGAGACAAGACCAGCAACCATTGAGGGTTGGACCGTTCTTGACGTTCGCGGCGGAACGGCGGTTCTCGGAGGGCCCGATGGGGTTCGGATGGCAATGCGCGGCGATACAGTTCCCGGCATCGGGCGAATCGATTCGATCGTGCGTTGGGGCAGCCGGTGGATTGTAGCGACAGCTAGTGGATTGATCTCGACTCCGTAAACGGCGCGCAACGCCCGCGGGGAAGCGGAACCTGTCGTCCATTTGCGAGAGGCATTCGGGATGAGCCAACGGCAGGCGTGTAAAGCTATCGGCTGTTGCCGCATGACCGTGAGATACCAAACCACCCCGGCTGACGATACCAGCCTTCGCCAGCGCGTGCGGGCGATCGCCCAGGAGCATCGCCGCTTCGGTTATCGGCGGCTGCATGCTCTGCTCAAGCGGGAGGGCTATCTGATTAACCACAAGAATGGGATGGCCTCTACCTTGGTCGCCGCAAGGGCGAGGACCTGATCTACGCGGGCAAAGTTGATCACGGCTTTTCGCCAGCCGACGCGAAGGAGCTTCAGAAGAAACTCAACCCGCTGATGCGCAAGACACAACCCTACACGAAGCGCATCGCGCATCGAGGCATTTGGGGTGAACCGCAATTGCTGGCGGAGATCGAGTACAGGACCAAGAGCGCCGAAGGAAAGTGCGGCATCCGCTCTTCAAGGGATTGGGGAAAATTTTGGGATGACTGATGCGTTGGACCAATGGAGAGAATGGGCGGGAAAGCCTCCGGGTGATCGGCGCACGACCCCGGCTGAATCGTACCACGCTGTCATGGACCTTCCGCCTGAGGATCGGTTTGACCGTGAGAAGGTCAACGAGGCGGCGCTCAACAACGACAAGAGTCTGTCTGGATTTACGAGCATGGTCATAAGCGCGCGGGCGATGTGGATTGGATAAAGGTCTTTGCCACCTAGCAGGCCGCAAGCGCATGGCTTGCCGAAAACGATCCTGAAGGCGTGGCGTGGGCCCCATCCGATTGAACGGGAGAGACAGCGATGACCAGCGTGGGGTTGTATGTCAGCGCTGCCGCCCTTCGATCCGGCTAAGTAAGCCACGGCTCAGAGCTCGCTGTAGATCGGGATCGAAGCGGCATGTGCGTCGACGACTTCGACGACTTTCTTTTCCAGCGGGAGATCGCCCTTGCGTTCCGACCATATCTTCTTGAAGCGCTGGACGATTTCCGCGGCCGTGTCGAGGGCGAGCGCTTCCGAGATCTTCGCCTTCGCCGCCAGATGCGTGAGCTCGTCCTTGGAGAACTCGGTCATCTTCTTCGTGCGCGAGTAGTTCAGCGCCATCTTGTCGTCCGCGATGTAGGGTATCGTAGATAGCAAATCGTAGGCGGGGGACAGGACGGGCGTGCGGCGGTCGGGGTAGATCAACGACCAATTCTTCAGATGCATGTCGGCGTTGCCGATCAGCGTGCTGAACACGAGGCGTCGGACAAACTCGGCGACGCCGGCTTCGCCGGTCTCGATGCCGAGAACGCGCGCGATGCTCCGGTAGTTGGCCTTGTCGTACTTCTCGTCCGGAAACACGCCGAATACCTGCGCGAAGTCCTCCATGTGGACCGGTCCGTCGGCGGAGCGGTCGAACCGCTTGACGGCGAGCGCACGTCCCTTCAGCTCGCCGATTCCTTCCGGAAGCCCCTTGATCGACTCGACGTCGATCAGTTGGAGCTCGGGCACTTCCATGCCCATCTCCTTCGCCAGGGTCATCATGGAGAATTCGTTTTCCGGCACGCCAGGGTACTGATGGGACGGAAGCTTGACTATCCACGAACCGCCGACGCCCTCGACGGGAATGGTCAGACCGGCGTTTTTGGGATCGTTCTTGAGCGCCGAGAACTTCAGCTGCACGCCCGCGAGCGAGAAGCGCAGCAAGTTCTGCCGCTCGTCCGGTGTGAGATCCTCCTCGACTTGGGAAGGCAACGCTTCTCCTTCCGCCGGATGGACTGACAGGGCGCCCGGGAGGTCCCGGCCCAGCATCCAGAGAAGAAAGAATTCGCGCTTTTCCTTCACGCCCGCGCGTTCCGCGAGGTAGCGACGCAGCGGTCCCTCCGGCAGAAGATTGGAGAAGAAGGGCGGAACGACCTGCTGATACGGTTTGAATGAGGTGAGCAGATTTCCGAACGTGTCCTTGAAGGACAGGCTCAATGTTGGGCGTGCGGCGTCGTCGATGTAGCTCTGGTTGAAGGCGAGCAGCGACCGGTCGCCCTGTATGAGCGTGAGGGTCGCGATCGGGTTGTCGTGCAGGCGTACGTCCAGGACCGATACGTCAGGCATCGTCATCCTCTTCGTCGAGAGCGTAGGCCGGGCGGGGGGCTTCTACGGGATGCGCGATCCGGTTGCGTAGACCTTGCAACACGCCTGCCGAATTTTCCAGCACTGGGTTGGGGATAGGTTCGGCGCGATAGCCTCGCAGTGTATCGACGACGTCTTGGACAAGGTTCAGGTCAGTTTTCGAAAGATGGACCTGCTTCAGAAAGCGCAAGTATTCGGCGATGCGGTCGAGCGCAGCGGAGCTACCGTGGCGCTTCCTTTGTCCGGAAACGATGCGTTCGGCCTTCACGAAGAGGTTTGAGGGTCCTTCCTCAAGGGAGAATTCGTTGAGGTTTGAGCGCAGGATGCCCTCCACCGCGGGAAGCAGCTTCTTGGGCACGAGTACGACCTCGAGGTCGAGTGCCCGGACCATCTGGATGAAGCTGGACAGGCCCGGTTCGACCCGGCCGGTCTCTATCTGGGAGATGTGCGCCTGGGTCAGACCCGATCGGACCGCCAACGCACGCTGGCTTATGCGCTCTTGCGTGCGTTTCGCCTGGACAGTCCGGACAAGCTCTTCGCTCGGATACGACATGATATATAATCCTAATCAAAGGATCGTTTCGATAAGAATGATATATCACGGCCATGCCTCCAGTTTCAAGCTCGATAACTATCATTATCATTGCAGCAATTTGATAATAGAATCATATCAATTAACGAGGGGGCGCGACAACGTAGCGCCACTTGTCGAACGCCATGGTGAGCCGGCTCTGAAGCCCCCACATGTCGGTTCCCGGCTGTCGATGCCACCGGAAGACCCACTTTTGGGATTTTCGCTGCAAAACCCCGACGCGTCCGCGAGGCCAGCCAAACTGCGCGGGCAGAACACGGAGGTAGAACGATGTACGCCGACCCGGAAGGCTATTTCGGGCAGGCAAGCGGGATCCCCTACAGTCGGCTCCACGAGCTTCGGGGTCGAGATATCACGAACTTTCAGGACAAGATCGCAAGATCGAGCGTCTTCGCCGCGAGGGAATCCGGCTCTCGCCAAAGCTCGAATGGGATGCATTCGTGACGGCCTATATCTGCCCGGTAGCGGCGCCGAGGTGCCTATGAGCTCTGCCCCGACACGCCCGTCTCGTGATCCTTCAGATCCCTATGATCCGCTGTTCCGAAAAGCGGCTGCGCTTCATGCTCCAGTCCGTGTCCTGGGCCAGACCGAACTTCAAACTGGATTAAATCCGCGGGGCAAGGTCAGACCGCGACTACCGAACAAGTTAGTCGCAGATCGATCGGTCTCCCGCCGCTTCTGATGGAGGCGGTGAAATCCCTGACGATAGCAGTCAAACGCAGGATTTAAGCGTGAGCTCGCCACTCATTGCGAAAATGCATACGATCTCTTGGGGCATGCTCGACGACCAGCGTCAACTCCGGTGCATCTAGATGAATCATCTTACAGCAAATAGAGATCGCCGCGAAATGTCGCTCATGACCGACGAACAGTGCGAGCTTGAACGCTGCAAGCAAGAGATTACGCGTCTCCAACAGTTGGTTGTGCAGCTGTCTGAAATTGTTCTACGCAACGTTGTAAATAGCGCAGAGGCACGAAGCCCAGCCCCATGAGTCGCTGAGCGCCCCCGCCGGCCGGCGGAAACGAACGTAGTAGCGCGCTGTTCTCCGCAGCGCGGCACCCACCTTCCGGGCTGCGGAGCGCCCTCGCACTGGCCGCCGCCGGGTAATAGTTGGCTTCGCGAGATAGCAGCCCCACTCCAACCCACGACCTCACATTGTTGTCTTATCCTGCTGCGAGCGATAAGTCTCTGCGAGTCGCAAGAAGTTTTTAAGCACCACGTGCCCGTCTTGGGTAAGTATCGATTCCGGGTGGAACTGCACACCAAAAGTTGGTTCATAGCGATGTGCGAGGGCCATGATCTCGCCCTCGTCGGAACGCGCTCTCACCGTAAGATTCGGTGCGCATGACTCATCGAGCTCAACAACAAGAGAATGGTAGCGGCCAACGCAAAGTGGCGACGGTAGCTCCCGGAATAGCCCTCGGCCGTCATGCGTTACATACGAGGACCGACCGTGCATAGGGCAACGTGCACGCGCCACCCGTCCGCCGAATACGCTCCCAATACACTGGTGTCCGAGGCAGATGCCGAGAATTGGAACGCGACCAGAAAGCTCGCGGACGACGGCCGTAGATACTCCAGCCTCAATTGGAGAGCAGGGACCGGGGGAGATGACCACTGCGCGCGGCTTAAGGTCAATGAGGTCGCTGACGCTGACCACGTCGTTCCGGAAGACTTCCGTTGCTTCACCAAGCTCCTGGAAATAGCGGGCAATGTTGAAGACGAAGGAGTCGTAGTTGTCGATGATGACAATCAAAGCGCACCGGATGTTTCAGCACCAAATGCGTCAAAGATTCGCTGCGCCTTGGCAAGCGTCTCCTCGTATTCTGCCGCCGGGTCCGACATCGCCGTTATACCGCTACCTGCATGAAACACCGCCATATCATCGTCGATCGTCACAGTGCGGATCGCGATGTTCGTGTCCATCTGCCCGTTGAAGCCGATGAAACCGATCGCCCCGCAATAGACCTCGCGCGCCACACGCTCGATTTCCGTAATTATCTGCATCGATCGCACCTTGGGCGCCCCGGTAATGGAGCCACCAGGAAAGCAAGCTCGAAGTAGGGTAACCGCATCCTCGTCTCCCGCAAGTGTACCCGTAACGATGGAGACGAGGTGATGCACTGAGGCATAGGATTCGAGATCGCACAGGGCTGGAACGTCGATTGAATGTGGAGTGCAAACGCGTGATAGATCGTTGCGCAGGAGGTCGACGATCATAATGTTCTCGGCACGGTCCTTTTCGGACGCAACGAGCATGTTAGCGCGGCGCTTGTCTTCGTTGGAATCAGCGGAACGCGCGATCGTGCCTTTGATCGGTCGTGTTTCGACCTTTGTTCCGTCGAGCTTCAGGAATCGCTCAGGCGAGCTCGATGCGATGGTCAGCTTTCCGTACCGCAGGAGGGCCCCAAAGGGTGCCGGGTTCAATGACCGCAGTTGACGATAGAAGGTGAGCGGATCGAATATAGTCGACAGCCTGGCCGTGAAGCGCTGCGCAATGTTGGCTTGGAAGAGGTCTCCGGCCAGAATCAAATCCATGACGCGCTGTACCGCCGCAATGTATGCTTCTCGGCTGAAGTTTGAATTCCATGCGCCCGCTGTGCCGGGGAGCACGATCCGCGGCGACTTTGGGTTGGCAAGCAGGGCTGCGAACTCATCGGCTCGACGACGTGCGCGCTCGCCGCGACGTGCGGGATCCTGCTCCGGCCATCCGGTCGAGACGATCCAGCATCTGTTGTTGCGGTGGTCGTAGCTGACGACCACGTCGTAAAGATGCAGAATGGATTGGGGCAAACGCTGACCGGGATTTGCCGGCGCCGGCAATCGCTCCAGCGTCCTGTTCAAATCGTAAGCGAAGAAGCCAGCCGCGCCTGCCTGAAATGGCGGGAGATCGGGACGATGCTCTTGCGGATAGTTGGCGAGAAGAGTGCGAAGAACTTCCCATGGATCGCCATCGATATCTTGCCCGTTGCAACTCGCCCGTCCACCCGCGACTATGTAGGTGCTGAATGGATCGCAGGTCACATATGAGTAACGCCCGAGCAACTCATGCGTTGCTGCGCTATCGAGAAACGAGAGGTGCGGTCGATGCGCGAGACATTGCACCGCTTTGATAGGCTCAATCCACTGTAGTTCACGGACGTGCATCGCCTATGAGTCACCGCTGACTGGCGTGCTGTGAGACACGCTTCGATTATGATCCCGACCACAACGAGAGCGACGCTGGTCGGAGCGCCGCAAGCTCTCGAGATTGACTGTCAGACTAAGCCCCGTCGGGGGATACGACGCGCGGGCTAAGTTGGACTCCGCCTGCCGCTGAGACGAAACGCGCATCTGTTGATACGTCATAGTCGGCCGCGAGGCGCAGCTCGCGCAGCGGTCGTGCTCGCCTGATCGATTCCTGGTAGAGCTCATGCGCTTTGTAGGCTGCGAGTTCCGTCTCGTTGTCGAACTCACCGTAGACTACGACGTCGATGTCGTTGCCGAACTGGTCGGCCTTGCGATTGCGAGCAATCTCGAGCCGCCGGGCATGCGAGATCCTGGTGAGAAGCGATAGGCCTTCGATCATTTGGTCGATGTGGGCCTTATCTTTGGCCGTAAACAAGACAATGTGACGGATCATGGATGGCCATAGGTTAAGATCGCGAGCAGGTCGCATAGCTATCTTGGAATCGAGCCCGCTGCAACGCTAGCGCCTCATGCCGCCTCGCGCGGCAAACAGACAGGGTTTGACACTCTTGCGATGGCCTGCGGTCTGAAGCGGAGCCCGCCAATCTCATTCTGGTCAGGACGCGGGAAGGGCAAGGCGCTCAATCGTTTGAATGTGGCGTGCGAGCAGGTTGCAGGCTTGATCGACGTTGCGCGCTCGCAGTGCCTGCAGAATCAAGCGGTGATCCTGATTGGATCGCGGTCGCCCCCCAGCATTGCGCGCCATCGCGAACACCAATCGCGAATTTGCAAGCTGTAGTCCGTCGAGACTGGCGAGCAGGCGCGGCATCGCGCACGGCGCCACCAGCGCCTGGTGAAAGGCGCGGTTGGCCATCTCAAAATCCTGAATCGTCTGGGCATTGTCTCCTTCAATCAGGGCAAGCTCAATTCGTGCCAAATGGGTCGATGTGAACTTTGGCGCCGCATTGCGCAATGCGACCACTTCGAGCGCGGCACGCATCTCGGCGATCTCTTTCACTGAAGTGGTATCAAGCGGGGCAACCCGAACGCCGCGACGGGGCACAGCGACGACAAGATGTTGCGCCTCCAATTGCCGAAAAGCCTCGCGTACCGGGACGTGGCTCGAGTTGAACTCCCGCGCGACATGATCCTGCCGCAGCGGGGCATCTGGCGGGATCGCGCCGCTGATTATGCGCTCTCCGATTGACTCGGCAATGCGCCAGGCAACGGTCGTACTCTCGCCGTCGGTCATCATAGATTATCTATCAAAAAAGCGGGTGCGCTCGCAGGCGGCGTGGGATAGCATCAAGACGAAGATCAACGATTATAGATAATCGCAAGTATTATCTATGATCAATCATGGATGGGAACGCAAGTCTTAATGATTGCCTCTCGGAGAGTAGAACGGAACGACAGTAGAAACGGCGCACAGGTTCGCAGTAACTGGGAGCGCCCCGAGGCCCAAGCGCTCTATAGCCTGCCGTTTGCCGACCTGATGTTTCAGGCGCAGAGCGTTCATCGCGACAACTTCGATCCAAACCATGTCGAAACCGCAAGCCTGCTCAGCATCAAGACGGGCGGCTGTCCGGAAGATTGCGGCTACTGCTCCCAGAGCGCGCATTACCAGACCGGTCTGAAAGCGACCCGCCTGATGGATTGCGCCGATGTGGTCGCCAGCGCACAGCGCGCCAAAGATGCCGGCGCGAGCCGCTTCTGCATGGCCGCGGCCTGGCGCAGTCCAAAAGACCGCGATCTCGATCAGGTCTGCTATATGGTTAGCGCGGTCAAAGGTCTTGGAATGGAAACCTGCGTCACGCTCGGCATGCTGACCCCGAACCAGGCCATACAGCTCTTTGAGGCTGGACTCGACTTCTACAATCACAACGTCGACACCTCGCCGGAGTTCTACGGCAAGATCATCAGCACCCGTACTTTGCAGGACCGCATCGACACACTCGCACATGTTCGAGAGGCCGGCATCAAGGTGTGCAGCGGCGGCATTATCGGCATGGGCGAGCGCGTCGAGGACCGCCTTGGCATGCTCGTGCTGCTCGCCAATCTCCTCAGCCATCCAGAGAGCGTTCCAATCAACATGTGGAACGAGGTCGAGGGCGTGCCGGTCAACGACACCGCGGAGCGTCCCGAACCCTTTGCGCTGGTCCGCCTGGTGGCGACCGCTCGGATCATGATGCCGAAGAGCGTCGTCCGGTTGTCCGCTGGACGGCAGTATATGACCGATGAACTGCAGGCGCTGTGCTTTCTTGCCGGCGCGAATTCGATCTTCATCGGCGACACGCTCTTGACCACCAAGAACCCGCAGCGCGATCGCGACGCGAACTTGCTGGACCGGCTCGGCATCGCGTCCAGCCTGGCCTGAATCAATCAAGCATCGCGCGGCCGCGCGCAAATCCAGCTTGGACGAGAAATGCAGATTACGTTGATGAAAGGCAAAATCCATCGCGCCTCGGTCACCGAAGCCGACCTGCACTATGAAGGTTCGGTTTCGATTGACCGTGCGCTGCTGAATGCTGCGGGATTCTTGATCAACGAACGCGTTGAAATCTACAACATCGACACTGGAGCGCGGTTTGCCACCTATGTGATCGAAGCGCCTACAGGGTCAGGTATCATAGGTCTGAATGGTGCGGCTGCCCGTCTCGCCATGCCCGGAGACAAAGTTATTATCGCTGCATATGCCTCCCTTGACGAAGCCGACGCAAAAACGTTCAAGCCGCACGTTGTGCTGGTCGACCGAGACAATCGCATCTTGCCAGGCTGAAGCCGCGGGCCCGAAGTTCTTCCCTGCCATCAGAACCCTTGAGACACCGATCATACTGTCCGAGTGAAGAATGAATCCAATCCATGCGACCAAAGTTGCCGATTATGTCGCAGCCTTGAACGCCCTGAAAGAAGACGACCGGCTGCGCGGCCTCAAGCCGCGCGCGGGGATCGATTTCGCGTCGAACGACTATCTCGCGCTGGCGAGCGCACCGCGCATGAAAAAGGCCGTCTTGGACGCGATCGAGGCCGGTACACCGATCGGTGCCGGCGGGTCGCGGCTTTTGCGCGGCAATTGCGAGGAGCACGAACGTCTCGAAGCAGAAGCTGCAAGGTTCTTTGCGGCGGAGACAGCGCTTTTCTTTGGCGGCGGTTATGTTGCAAATTTCGCTGTCCTGACAACGCTGCCGCAGCGGAGCGATTTGCTCGTTCTCGATTCTCTGGTGCACGCGAGTATTCATGAAGGCGCGCGAGCTGGCCGGGCCGACTTTCGGACAAGCGCGCATAACGATCCGGAGTCGGTCGAAAGCGCGATTCGTGACTGGCGGGCCGGTGGCGGAATGGGCCGGATCTGGATCGTGGTCGAAAGTCTCTACAGCATGGACGGCGACTTTGCGCCTCTCAAGGATATGGTCGCGCTCGCCGACCGGCATGATGCGTTCCTGATGGTAGATGAGGCCCACGCAACAGGCGTTTACGGCGAGCAGGGACGAGGACTCACCGTGCCCTATGAGGGACGCGAAAATCTGCTGGTCGTTCATACCTGCGGCAAGGCGCTGGGCGCGGCCGGCGCGCTCGTCACTGCGTCCGGCGTGCTGCGAGACTTTATGGTCAATCGTTGCCGTCCATTCATCTTCGCGACCGCGCCGTCGCCGCTGATGGCTGTCGCCGTGAGGGAGGCGATTCTGATCCTGCAGCAGGAACCCGAGCGACAGCAGCGTCTCACCAAGCTGGTCGCGTTCTCGCATCGGGAGATGAGAGAGCGCGGCTGGAAAAGTCCTTCGGATTCGCAGATCGTACCATGCATCGTAGGCGACAATGCGCGCACGATGCGGCTCGCCTCTGCATTGCAGGCTCGCGGGTTCGATATCCGCGGAATCCGGCCGCCAACCGTCCCGGCGGGCACGGCCCGGTTGCGAATTTCAGTGACGCTTAACGTGAAGGAGGACGACGTGCGTGCAATGCTCGATGCCTTGATCGAGGAGACGAAAGGCGAGCTTCAATGAGTGCCAAAATCATCGTAACGGGCACAGGTACCGGAATTGGAAAGACGGTGTTTTCCGCGGGGCTCGCCAATCTCCTCGGAGCGGACTATTGGAAGCCGATTCAGGCTGGTCTCGAAGGAGAGACCGATACCGAGGTTGTCTCTTGTCTTGGCGGCCTCTCGGCCGATCGCATCCTGCCGGAACGCTACCGCCTTCAGACCCCTGCTTCTCCCCATCATTCTGCCGAACTTGACGGAGTTCGCATCGAGGCGGATTTGCTCGATGTGCCCGATACCGGGAAGCGACCATTGGTGATCGAGGGCGCGGGCGGGCTGATGGTGCCGCTGAGCGGCGACACACTCTACATTGACGTCTTCGAGCGATGGCGGCTTCCAGTGGTGCTTTGCGCAAGCACAGCGCTGGGCACCATCAATCACTCGCTGCTGTCGATAGAGGCTCTCCGAAAGCGTGAGATCCGCATTCTTGGGATGGCCTTCATTGGCGAAAGAAATGCTGAGACTCAGGTTGCAATTCGCGAGATGGGGCGGGTGCGCTGGCTAGGGCGATTGCCATGGCTTTCTCCCCTCACGGCAGACACGCTGCAGGCCGCCTTCCAAGACTCATTCCGTGCTGATGATTTCGAGCCGTGATGCCGACGACAAAGTCGCCAATCTGGCATCCGTTCACGCAACACGCGCTTCAAGGCGAAATGACAAAGGTTGTGCGTGCTGATGGTGCTTATCTCCACACAGCAGATGGGCGCCGTATTATCGATGCAATCTCATCCTGGTGGGTGATAACGCACGGTCACTGCCATCCCCATATTGTAAGCGCCATTCAGGAACAAGCCGGTAAGCTCAATCAGATCATCTTTGCCGGCTATACCCACGATGCGGCTGAGGAGCTTGCTGCGCAACTTTTGAAGCTCGCACCCCGTGGTCTTGACTATGTCTTCTTCTCCGACAGCGGCTCTACCAGTGTCGAAGTCGCCTTGAAGATGGCACTCGGGTATTGGCATAATATCGGTCAGCAGCGAAGACGCATTGTCGTGATGCAACACTCCTATCACGGCGATACGGTTGGGGCGATGTCCGTTGGTGCCAGAGGCGTGTTCAACGCGGCGTACGGGCCGCTGCTGTTCGACGTTACCTCGATCCCGTTTCCTGCGAGAGGTCGTGAGCAGGCGACACTCGCTGCGCTGGAGTCGGCATGTCGAAACGAGATGCCAGCCGCCTTTCTTGTGGAGCCTCTGATATTGGGGGCGGGCGGCATGCTGATGTACCCAGCCTGGGTGCTAACAGCGATGAAGCGGATCTGCGAGGCGTCGGACGTCCTGTTCATTGCCGACGAGGTCATGACGGGCTGGGGCCGCACCGGTTCGCTATTTGCTTGCGAGCAGGCCAATGTCACGCCCGATATCGCTTGCTATTCGAAAGGTCTCACGGGAGGGGCGCTCCCACTCGCGGTTACGCTCTGCCGTGCGGACATTTTCGACGCGCATTATTCGAAAGACCGTATGCGTACGTTCTATCATTCGAGTTCATATACGGCGAATCCGGTAGCCTGTGCCGCTGCAAACGCGAACCTGGATCTTTGGTGGCATCGGGACTCCCGCGAGCGCGCCGCTTCGCTCGCCGCCATGCAAGAGCGGGCAATTGAGCCATTCCGCGCCGACGCGCGCTTTGAAAACGTTCGTCGTTCCGGGACCATCACAGCGCTCGATTTGAAAACGAGCGATGGCGGCTATTTGGCGGACATCGGTCCGAAGCTTCAGGCTTTCTTTAACGACCGAAATCTGCTGCTGCGCCCGCTCGGCAATACCATCTACGTGATGCCGCCCTATTGCGTCACCGCGGCAGATCTCGACGAAATCTACGCTGGCATCAGCGATGCTGCCGATGCGCTGGTTTGAAGGCGCGCTTTTGAGTTCGGACTCGCGCTCCTCCTCCGTAGCGATTCTCATCATCTCAGAAAGAAGGCCGAAAGACGGTCTCCAGTACAAAGCACGCTTGCGTTAATGAAGTCCCTGGCTTCCTGGGAATTGACCAATGAAGCTTGGGAGTGACAGACCATGTCGATGGCGCGAGCCGGCTTGATGGCTTGCGGTTCCTGATGTCAGTCCGCATCAGATTTTCGATCTTGCTGCCGCCGCGGACGCTCCCAGCACGATCACGAAGCAGGACCAGTGCTGACCGCAGGTCGCCAATAGCAGAGGCGTGGAAATCCACCGAAGAAGCCGGAGATCCAACAGCATTTGGGCGCGATCACGGGACTTATTGGATTGATCGATTGTCCGAAGTGCTCCAATGTAATGCTGAAACCACGCAAATGTGAAGCCGAGACAACGCTCTCATGTGACCGAGACTAGTTGCGTACATTCTGGGGAGAAAAGGCGCAAGATCTGGCAAAGTCAGCGTGCCCCAGCCAGAACATGGGGCAACGCCGCTGGGAGATATGATGTTGGACCGTGACGGTGACTTGATCTTTCAGCTTCTGCTTTATCTTAGTCTAGTGCTTATTGTTGCGTCTCTGATGGGCTTAAGCGCGATGGGGATAGCAGCATGGTCGAGCGAATGACCGTCAGCAAGTATCAGTTCGCGGGCGAGCTGCGGCAGTTGATCGAGAAGCATATCGGCCCGTCGAGCACGTTCGAAGACTACGTCCTCATAATCGGGGAGCTGGAAGGGGCCAAGAACAGGCTGGAGCTGGAGTCCGAGAAGTTCTCGGACGAGGAGGTTGACGCCTGCGAATTATAGCGAGCGCTTCGCACTGCACAGATCTGGTAGGCGGAGGATAGTCCCGCAGGATATGTCGATTGAGCAATTTGCGCCAGCAGCTCATCCTTCGGCATGAGATGCTGAGCATTCTAAGCCCGGTCGACTGGGCGCGAGCAATTATGATCGGGGTGAAGTGGCGGCGCTGCGCCGGCGGCGCCTCAGAATGACTTATCACTCGGCTGAATGCCGGGGGCACTCGTTCCTCAGCTTAATTGAGTGTTCGCACCAGCTGCCCTTGTAGGTGCACTTCCGGCGCTTGGAGATCAAGTCCTCGATTCCTATCCGGCAGGCCGCTCAGAACAGATCTGGCGCGATCTCGCCTTGCTCAAAGGGCGTCACGAAGATGCCTTCGGACCGACCGCGCGGAGAAGCGCCGCGTGAACTGCTCGTCGTCTTCCATACTATTTGCGGTGCCGTATAGGACAAAGTCAGCGTTGCCTCGGACTTAAGATCCAAACACGACTTCAGCTGGCGATTTGAGGGCCTTCTTGAACTATTATATCCGAACGCTCCCGCTCCAGGTGACCAGGCCGCGATTTCCATCACCAAAGCGCTCTTCTGGAGGACGGGCAGAGGCTTCGCCTCACCCTGGCGAGAGCGCACTCACGATCCTCTTTCCCTGGCGATCGCAATCAACCTGGGCGCTATGATGACGCGTTGAAGGGATCGAATTCTTGGGGCCTCCCAAGTTCGGATGTGATCCCTGGTTCCCACTCAAAGTGAAAGTGACTCAGGGGACGAACGCTTCGTGGTTGAGCTGCATCGGATGGATTCGAACCACCCTTGATCGACGGTTCACGGCCTGATCGATAGGAACGCTCGCGCAATTCATTTTGGTGAGCATCTTAGCGCGACTCTTTCCAGAATACCTTATGGGCGTCCCGGCGGGTCATACGCGGATTTCCGTCCATACAACGACCGAGATTGGGACATTCGGACTCAAGCCCTGTGGCGCGGCTGGGCTTTCTCTGAGAATCGCTCCGTCCGTCGTCGGGTCGCTTGGATCGGCTTTGGGATGCAACGGCGGTGTGCGTAGCCGCCGAGGACGACAACACGCGGCCCGATCTGTCCGCAATGAATGCACCGCCTCAACTTGTGGCCCCAGGGATCTCTCGGTGCCATTGGCGCGGATCCTAGGGGGTTTCGCGCGGACGCCGGCGAACGGTCTCGCCGCCGTCCGGAAGCCTGATTGTCTGCATGGTCGGTCCCTCAATATTTTCCAATTGCTCAAGGTTGCTCTCGCCGGCGCGCCGCGCCTTGAGGTCGAGCGCGTGCTCGGCCAATATCCACGAGCCGCCGCGCCTCGCCCGCGCCTCCGCCTCCTCAACGATGCCTTGCTCGATCACTTGCTGGGCCAGGGTTGGCATGGTCGCGCCTCCTTGGTTTTCAGTCGGCGTCGCGGCTGAGGCGACCTCCGTGGTGATCGCAGAGCTCGAGGAATTGACCGCGAGCAGCTCCCGCAGGCGCTCCATGCGGGCGATCTGGAAAGGATAGGCAGGCTTGATCATCGAGGCAGGTCTCTCTGATCGAATGAGAGGACGCCGACAATGAAGATGATGACGAGCGTGCACGCGAGGAGTTTTATCAGCGGTCTGGGCTGGTTGTTGTCCGCATAACCCCAGTCCGCGCCATAGATGCGTGCCATCTGGCGATGGGCGCTGCTGACAAAGGCGCGCTCGATGGAGCGTGCGGCAATGAATGAAGCGACCAGTGCGAGGGCGCAGGCTAGATAGCCATCCATAAAACCCCACAAAAAGTTGCTGCCGGCGACCGTGGTGAAAGAGAGTGCCGCGACAGCATTGCGAAAATTCGCAACCACGATGTTCCCTTCAGGCCCTAATTGGCGGAGGGATGATAGCCATTCAACCGTGGCGATTAGCGGCGTTTATAGCCGCCATTCGCCGCTTTTCTGCCTGGTCGGCTTCGGTGCGCCCGGTTCTCTCGAGAGTTCAAATCGCGCTTCCAGTGGCATTTCCGGGTGATGGCCGTGAGCTCATCGGCTGCCCCCCAATTGGAGGTTCGATATAGATTTAAGCTGGATGGCTATCAGTTTCTAACAAGTCACTCGCCTCTTATCCGCGGCGTCGTCGGAAGCCCGTATTTCCCGATAGACGCGTGCGGGGAGTACTTAGGAATGCCGCCTTACACTCTGGTTTTGCCTTTTCTTACGATTAAGTTGCCGATTCTATGCTTGAGCGGAGAGGCTCATAGCCATTCGGATGCATGAGAACGGAATAGGCGAACGGAGGGGTTAAGCTGCCGTCCCGTGGCGGCGCAGTCGCTGCCAACCTATGACAATTCCACCGGTCGATATGACCATTCCAATCAGCGACAGCAGCCAAACTACGATGTCCCATGCGGGGCGGTGGTCCAGCAACAGCGCAAAATCGAGGCTGTGCAAGGCATGGAACAGCCAGCGATACGATCGCCGGGTCTCGTCAGTGCGGTCGAGGATGTAACCGGTAGCTGGGTCGATGTGGAACCAACTCTCGGCCGCGTTGTCGAAGCCCACGCGCAACACCGGCAAGGCGCGCTCACTGTGGTGCGGATACCAATAGCTGTCGAACAGCCGACCCACCGACCCCCTCGTTGAGCCGTCCAAATGGACGTCCTTTTTGCTGTCCAATCCCATCCGAAACCTCCGTCCAAGCCGGAGGCTTCTTTCGCACGTTCATTCGAATTCTGAAGCAAGGGTATCGGCTTCGCGCTTACTGTCGAACGCAAGCGTCGCTCTGAGGCCCATTTGATTGGTGCTTGACGTCTATTTTGAACGCGTGGTGCGCCGGCGCGGCTTCCATATTTCCGACAATGCGTTGGCGAA
>NZ_JADPIX010000016.1:0-24718 GCF_023073155.1 Bradyrhizobium sp. 45
AAAAAAAGAATCAACGGGCCTCCGCCTCAACCGACTATGCCCGCCGTACGTCACGCCATCGTCGATCTCATCCTTCGGCCGCCGCCCCAGCAGTGCCCACATTGCCGAAAGCAAATCCTTGAAAAACAGCGGCGAAAACACATTCTGCCAAAGTAGTGCTAGCATCCATTTGCACGTGCAGACCGTTCCCGATCGACGGCGAGGCTCATTTTTAGGCGAGTACCGGGGCCAACCCGCAGTCCAAAACGCCAACCGCGCCTTGCTAGAACCCTCCGCCTTCAAACCGGCCGACTACAATCGTCTTGTGAGATATCAGGGGCCGCACCATCAACCAAAAGCTCAGGACGCCTTGCCCCCGTCTTTGCGGTTGCGACGGAGCAATGCGCGATAGCCGCCTCGCATGAGACGCAGCCCCGCCCGGACCAGGCGAATGGTCTGGCTGCGGAGATGGTCTGTTTTCCAGCCGCGATCGGGAATACGATGCTTGCCGAATAGGCCTTGCGCGATTTCGCGATAGCTGTTTCCTTCCAAGGACCCATCGACTGCACGCAAGGCGAGGATGAGCCGATGACGCGTCAAGATTGGCAGCCTCAGAGGGGGTGGTCCGATGGGCCGCCGTTCAAGCGCCAGCCAAAGTCGATGAGCTGCCCGCACACGAACCTCGAAATTGCGATCGAGCGGCAGGTTGACAGCAACCGATGAGCCCACCGGTGGCAGTTCTGCTAGCCAAAGGCGATGCTTCGCTCCTCCGAGCGTCACGATGGCATGCCATCCATCCTGCGCGTAACGAAGCTCGTTATCCACTAGTATGCTGGAGTCCAGGTCGTACTGTTTGGACGCCGCTGAGCGGACAGCTGCGCGCACGGACAGCACGGTCGACAGCACTTCAGGTGCCCAGAAGATAGCTTGTTGGTCGGACGTCTTTTCCGGATCAGCTGCGAAAAGACAGCCCCCATCGCTGTCGAAAGTGGTCCGCCATCGCGCTGGATCGTTCGCTGGCGCCCAGGGCCATATAGTCTCTTTGGTACTCGCAATTGCGGCGCAGCCATTCCCAGGCTATGTCCGCAGCTTCTGCTTTCTTGGCGTCAGGATAGGCTTCCTCTGATTTCCAGTCAGCACCTGGCATCGTACCACTTTCCCCGTATGTTCTTTAACGCACCTGCAAGGAATTGCAGCCCGACAAAAGTGACTATTTGTGGTTGCGCAAACACAGATATTCGCTGTTAAATGCAGTTACGCGATCGGACGATCACATTTTGCGATCGGACATCAGCAGAAGTGACGGCCGTTTCGAACGCATTCATTCCTCGCCGTTCGGCCAACCGCGCTGCAGGAGATGCCGAAAGCCGTGACGCGCCGCCCATTTGGCGCGAGCCAGATGACTTTCAAAAGTACGGCGGGCGCGATCCGGATCCACGCTGGGATCGATACCAAGCAGAATGCGCGCAACTTCACGCCAATCAGCGTTATCGGCCTCGGCATCCAGCAGACGCATATAGGTGACGGCATGTTGCTCGTCATAGGGCGTAAGCTGGGGCGCGTTGGGCGCGGAATCTGCGATCTTGGGATCGGACGGCACTGCCTGAAAGTCCTACCAGATTGAGAAGCATCGATTAAGCGAGGGTAGCGGCATTCAGAGCCTCTTCGTAGAGAACTGATCGTCGCGGCCTGAAACATTCCATGCCGGCTTCAATTAGTGGTCGCAGTGGCTATTCCCGTCGTTCCCTTCGATTCCGGTCGCTCCAAGCATCGCCAGAATGCATTTCATCGCAGTCCGTTACTCTCAGAGTGCGATCAGCAGAACTGCGCTCGGCTGCCGCGCCTGCAGCTCGAATTAACAGGTCGACATCGGACACTGCTCTTCATAACTCGTCAGCCCGGCTCATTCGGCGCGAGATCTGGCAGCTCTTTCATCCAGCTCACGCCGGGACTCTGCTCATCTGCATTTTGGAAAACTACCGCAATAGTACGGTTATAGCCAGTGGTTTGATGCCCGTCGGAATGGCTGTTTTGGCGCATGAAAGCTCGTGCGCTTGTTGCCTGGAATGTGCGCCGAATCCGCGTAGACCGCAGTATTTCGCAAGAGCGGTTAGCGTACGATGCCCGGATTGACCGCTCTTATATGGGCGGTATCGAGCAGCAATCGCAGAACCCGACAATCGATATTCTCGAACGTATCGCGGAAACACTGGATTGTCATCTGTCTGAGTTCTTTCTCCAACCGCCGAAAGGCGTGCCGCCACCAAAGACGTTACGTAAAGGTCGCAAGCCCGCGCGTTTACGTCGCAGGACGAAGTAGCACGTTATCCCTGAGAGCTACCTATGACATGAGGAGTCCTGGCTACAGTTCTGCTTGAATGAACGTCGCGTAAGTTGCCAGAAGCAGAGACGATTCAAGAGCCGGCTCCGCAAATTTGAACAGGTCGATAAGTGGAGTTTCTGCCTGACAGCGGGCACGCTGATGCCTGCGAATCAGGAGCGACGATGAGCAGACGAGCACGCCGGAACCACACACCGGCCTTCAAGGCCAAGGTGGCGCTTGCCGCCGTCAAGGGCGACCGGACGATCGCTCAACTGGCCGAGCAGTTCGACGTCCACCCCAATCAGATCACGGCGTGGAAGGCGCAGCTGGAAGGCGGCGCGTGCGGAGTTTTTGGACCTGGCAGCGCTGCGCCCGCCGCGCCTGCGATCGACGTGAAGTCGCTGCACGCCAAGATCGGAGAGCTGACGCTGGAGAACGATTTTTTAGAAGGAGCGCTCACCAAGGCGGGATTGCTGAGCGCAAAGCGATGATCGACCGTGAGCACCATCTGTCGATCACCAGGCAGGCGGAGGTACTGCAGATCAGCCGGGGCAGCATTTATTACCTGCCGCGTCCGGTGCCGGACGCCGATCTCGCGATCATGCGGCGTCTCGACCGGCTGCATCTGGAGTTTCCCTTCGCCGGCTCGCGAATGTTGAGAGGCCTGCTGGCTGCCGAGGGGTGCAAGATCGGCCGCCGGCATGTCAAAACGCTGATGCGGCGGATGGGGATAGAGGCGCTCTATCGCCGTCCGCGCACGACGAAGCCGGAACCCGGCCACAAGATCCATCCGTATCTGCTGCGCGGCATGGAGATCACACGGCCGAACCAGGTCTGGGCGATGGACATCACCTACATCCCGATGGCGAGGGGCTTCGTCTATCTCGCCGTGGTGCTGGACTGGGCAACACGTCGTGTTCTGTCGTGGCGGCTGTCGATCACCATGGAAGCAGCCTTCTGCGTCGAGACGCTGGAGGATGCCTTGGCCCGTCACGGCAAGCCGGAGATTTTCAACACCGACCAGGGCTCGCAGTTCACCGGACAGGCTTTTACCGGCGTGCTCGTCGACAACGGCATCGCGATCAGCATGGACGGCAAGGGCGCATGGCGGGACAACGTGTTTGTCGAACGGCTCTGGCGCAGCGTCAAATACGAAGAGGTGTATCTGCGGGCCTATGACAGCGTCAGCGAGGCTCGCAGTTCGATCGGCCGATATCTCGACTTCTATAACACCAGGCGTCCCCATTCGAGCCTTGACGGCACTACGCCGGATCAAGCCTACTTCACCCCACTGCCACTCCGCATGGCAGCCTAACCCCGGCAGAGGCTCCACCTATTGACGCGGAAACTCTGTTCAGACAACCGGGACCAGCTCTTCACGCAAACTTGTTCCTTAGCAGCTTGCGACATACAACACTATCAGCGATTCAGATCCTGGTCAGCCTACTCCATTGCGCTGTTCCTTTTCGAAATCGCAAGGGCGCTAGGCCAACTGCATCGATCCCTACGCGCATGCAAGAAACGCTCAAGGACGCCAAGGCAAAAGAGCCTCGGCTGAGCGAAGATTCATCGGCAGCTTGGACGAGTCGTCCCGCCGAACATTTTCTTTGGCTCCGAGACCGTGCGGCTAGCGGCGCGAGCGAAGTAGTCCGCGAAACACCTGACCGCTCCACTCGAGCCGCAACCTCCTAGCCGTTTTGATTCCTTCGTAAAATATGCGGCCGAGAGATTCCTATGCATTTTTTCAAGCTCCTGCCACATGCACCGCGAGCGTCCTTGATAGCGGCCCGCTCATTCTGTCGGATCCGTTGGAGAGAGCATTAACGCGTCCCTGACGGCGGCAGTGCACGTTTGCTCGTTTTCAGCACAAGCGAAAGTGGATCTGCCTTCCCTAGAGTTGGTAGCGGGACTTGCTTCGTGTTTGCTGTAGACTTCCATTGAGATCGACGATCGGTTCGCGACGGAAGCGCCGCAATTGATGACGGCGCTCTGCCACGATCGTTCATGATGACCGCAAT
Organism: Bradyrhizobium sp. 45; assembly: GCF_023073155.1. Taxonomy (NCBI): domain Bacteria; kingdom Pseudomonadati; phylum Pseudomonadota; class Alphaproteobacteria; order Hyphomicrobiales; family Nitrobacteraceae; genus Bradyrhizobium; species Bradyrhizobium sp. 45. Next base: position 4,321 of record NZ_JADPIX010000016.1, read on the forward strand.
CCTGGGGCGGTAATGACAGTAGACTCATGGACTTATGGTCATGAAGCTTGTCGAATATCCTTCCGGAAGCTCCGCCGGGTCGACCGTCTTTGTTGGCAAAAACCGTTTTGGAAACTGGGTCGTCCGCGAGCAGAATGGTATTTTCGGAGGTCTGTTCGCGAGCCGCGCGCATGCGCTCAAATACGCACTCTCTGAGAATGGCCAACATCCAGACACTATCCTCGAGGTATCTCGCGAGATCGACATCTTTTGCCGCAATCAGCATGAGGCGAAAATCGGCGCAATTGAGCAAGGGTAATAGCTTCTCGTGAACAGACCGCTACGCCCTTATGAGCATGTCGCTTCCGGTAGCACGACTACGAGCAGCGAAAACAAGGATCGTCTGCGTCAAGAGGACGGGAGCCAAATCGCATCTTCGTCGAACACTGTCCCCGCGGGTTCACGGAGGCCATATCCCCGATGGAGTTCTGAACTGGTTGGGATGCCTTCGACCCTTAACTCCGAGCTGTCGATATCAGCCCATTGATTGCAACTCAACAAAGGCACGACGGAAGCGCACGTACCATCGTAGCTGGTCAGGGTCGAAAACCGGCTTAGGTGTATCGCTTCATCCGGCATTGGATCGGACTATTTGGAGTGGCCGAGCGCCTCATGGCGAGGCCCTAGTCGGGCGCTCCGCCCTTGCAGCGGAGTGCGGACGAGCCACCACCAGGCGATGGACCAGCTCATCACTGCTGTATCCCACCTGGATATCGCCGGCCCTCGCTTCGGCACCCTCGATCACGGTCGGAGGGCAATCTTTGGCCGAAGATCATCTTAACGGCAGGAAACCAAAAAGCATTGCCAAGACAGCGCTCATTTGCGTACTGTTATCTCACCCAAGATGTCTTGATGGCTTTCGAGAAAGCCTGCGAACACATCCACGATGAACTCAGCATCGGTGCGCGCCATCGGCGTCGAAATCGATGCGGCAGCACCATACGGCAGGATGATGCCATTCTCCGCAAAGAAGCGTGTGAGGTCCTTCATTAGAGCTGCTCCGGCAGGCGTGGGATAACTCTCGCGATAGTCATTCGGCGCTTCTGCCTGCGGATGAATGCGGAATAGCGAAGCGGCTCCCGTAACATACAGCGGCGCAGCCAGGTTCGAGATGGCGCGGCCAATCCCGTCACGAACAATGTCCCCAAGCATTTCCAGACGTGCAAAAGCGGCATGATCTAGATGCCGCATGGCGGTCAGCCCCGCGGTCATGGATAGAGGATTGGCGGAAAACGTACCGCCTTGCGGAAGCAGCGGTCGACCCGCTGAGGCATCAAATACCTTCATTACGTCCTCGCGACCGCCGATTGCTCCAATCGGCAACCCGCCGCCGATGATCTTGCCCATGGTGATGACGTCAGGAGCAAGGCCGTAGCGTGCGGAAGCACCCTGGAAACTCTGCCTGAGATTGAGGACCTCATCAGCGATGACAAGAATGCCGTTTTTGAGGGTCGCTTCCTGCACGGCAGCCAAGAATTCAGGCTTCGGCGGAATGAGGCCGCCGCGGCTCGGCATAGGATCCAGAATGACAGCGGCCAGATCGTGCGCATTTGACCATATCAAGCGGCGCGCGCCTTCAACATCATTGAAGCGGAGCACAACGACTTCATCGAGCACGCTCGCAGGCATCCCGCGATAGAAGGCCGTGGACTTGGGCTCGATTGCGTCACCCCAGTTGTCCGGTGCCGCTGCTTGACTGACCTCGACCCAATCATAGGCACCATGATAGGCGCCCTCGAGCTTGGCGATCTTCGAACGTCCGGTGAAGGCTCGCGCAGCTTTGATCGCAAACAGCACGGCCTCAGTTCCCGTATTGACGAAGCGAACCCGATCAATCCGCGGAATGCGGCCACAAAGTAATTCGGCGAGCTCGATCTCGCTCTCCGTCGGATTTGCGAAGCAGCTACCGCGCTGGAGCTGATGGGTTAGTGCTTCGACGACGGGGCCGAAGGCATGTCCATGGATCAAGGTCGTGAAGTTGCAATTAAGGTCGAGAAACCGGCGGCCGTCCACATCGAACAAATAGCTGCCCATCCCACGATCGATGTAGAGCGGAGTTGGATCCCGCTCAACCGTCACTCGCGAAGTGCCGTCTGGGAAAACCTTTTGCGCGCGGGCAAAGCTTTCGTTGGACCGCCGGCTACCGCGCGATAGTCCGGCCACCGTACTGGAACCTGCAATCTCCTGGTTCACCACACCCTCCTCGATTTCCTTCGCATTTTTGCTGAGTTGCCGGAAGTGCCGACTTTCGACACCTGTTATTGGGGAACTGGTCCGGAGCGTCGCTCTATGAGCATCGCGGCGAGAGAGATAACTTAGACTAGAATAGCTGCCCGCCTCCCAAACCGCTGGCATTCGGCGCGTGCTCTCACTTTCAAGATGAGCTGGGTACCTCACAATCTGGAAGCCCCGATGGTAACAGCTGCTGGCAGGCGCGCCTCGCGCGTCGCTGTAATAGCCGCTTTGGATCGCGGGTGAGTGTCATCACTAGGCGGCTGCGTCTGTCACAGGCTCTGCTGGTGCCCTCAGACTAGCTCATCACGGCCTTTACGGCGAATAGCTGACTTACCGTACACATTAGCAATGAATCGAGATACTACCTACTCTGGTGAGATGAGAGCCGCCTCACTACGCATCGGCTTGAAGCTGCACCAGACAAAAGAGCCGCCTACTCGTTTTATGCCCCACCGGTCGTCGAATTCTGACTTGCGACAAATTGTTCTCTTCGGTCGCAGCATTTGGTACAGAGCTAGCTTTCACGTGCAGTGGAGTACTTCTGGGGTATAGCGCTGCAGAGCACTGAACAAGAGCGCCACGATGAGTCTCTGCCTTCCAAGCCTGAGAGTTCGTCGGTCGGATCTAGTGTTGATTTTTCAACCTTGCGATACCGTCTTTGTTGTTGTTAGCCCCCCTCTTTCTGAAAGCATCACTGAACCGATGATACCCTCCTTGGCCAAGTCCGCGATCTCGGTATCGGAAAGCCCAAGAAGACCTGATAGAATCTCTGTGTTGTGTTGTCCAAGCGTCGGTGCCGCTGAGCGGATTGCATACGGCCCTTCACCTTCCCGAATCGGAATGGACGGCTGTGGATGCCGGCCGATGAAAGCGCGCTCAATTTCTTGCAGATACCCACGCGAGCTAAGATGCCGATCGCTGAGCAGATCAATTGGAAGGCGGGCCACGCCGGCCGCAATCCTTGCGGCCTGCAACTCGGACATCGCCTGATCGGCCTCGCGGGCGATCGTCCAGCTTTCGATCTCTCTCTCGATCAACTCCTCGATATCGCGGCGATCTTCCGCAGACCTCAGCGATGCGTCCATGGCCCAGTCTGGCCGCCCAATAAGTCTGGCAAGTCTCTGCCACATGTCCTGGTCGGTGGCGGCTACCACGATCCAATTGTCCTCACCTGCACAACGAAAGCAGCCATGCGGCACAAACTGCGGATGTCGATTGCCGTATCTTATCGGCAAGGAGCCGTCGATCGAATGGACAATGATCCATGGCGCTGCGAAGGGTATCATGCATTCGATCTGCGCAAGATCAATGAACTGCCCCAGCCCTGTGGTGCGGGCGTGAATAAGCGCAACCAGAACTGCAGCGCAGCCGTTCAACCCACCAACGGCATCTCCAAATGCTACGTGGCTCATCACAGGTGGCCCGTTGGTCTTGCCCACCACGCTCGGCAACCCAGAGCCTTGCTCGAGGGTCGAGCCGTAGGCGCGGCAAGTGCGAAGGACGCTGTTCGTGCCAAAGGCCGACATCGACATCATGACAAGGCGAGGGTTGAGCGCTCTGAGCACGTCGTAGCCAAGCCCGAGCTTTGGCAGCACATCGGCCGAATAATTGTCGACGACAATGTCGGCTTCCCGTGCAAGCCGCTTGGCAAGAGTGCGGCCCTGCTGCCGCGTCAGGTCAAGGGTAATGCCGCGCTTATTCCGGTTCGCCATGCAGAAGCGTGCCGTCTTTTCATACATTTGCTCCTCGATGTAAGCAGCACGCCGGTCAACACCGCGCCACCAATCCGGATACTGGATGGCTTCAATCTTGATGACGTCCGCACCGAGATCAGCCAGCGTGCGCGTACACAGCGGGCCCGCCCAGCCCATCGAGAAGTCAAGAACCCGAATTCCCTGCAGTGGCGCCCCACTTGCATCGTTGCAGCCCGACGATACTGACGCAGTACCGGTGAGGCGTCTTCCTGTATCCGCGAAACTCTGCTGCGCGCCTGGAGCCGGAACCTTGCCGCCCCGACGCGGCGGCGTCAGTGTCAGCCTTTGCATCGAGCCCGGCGTCTGGCCCCATTCTTGGCCAAGCAGGACAGGCACGATTGCACCGCGCTCCCTCTTCTCCGCATCCTGCAGCAGATCGGACATATCGGGTGCCGGAACGATCGGGATCTTGCGTTTCAATCCTTCCGCAAGCCACTCGTGCGCTGTGCGCGTTTTCAGCCGCGGAATGAAGTGTCTCTCGATCCGTTCCATATGTTGCAGACGATCGGCGCCGAGAACGAGAGCCGGATCGTCACGCAGTTCGGCCAGATCAAGCATGTCGCAGAAACCGCGCCATTGTGCCGGAGTGATCGTCGTGACGCCGAGCCAACCCTTTTTGGTCTCGTAAATGCCGATCGGAAAATTTGGCCAGAATCGGTTGATGCCAATCCGGCGCATCACGTCGCCGCGCTCATAGGCCTCGAACATCTGATACTCGTTCAGAGCGAGGCTCGATTCAAAAATACTGAGAGACCACGACCGTCTTCTCCCACCGGCTTTTTCTTCCGGAATCGTCGAAGAAGCCGCCGCGATGAAGCCCCACAGACCAGCCAGAATACCAGTCTGGTAATCCGGTGCGTGCAACGGTGGGCCCTCGACAGCTCCAGCCAACTTGATGAGGCCGGCGAGCGCGCGCACCGTCGAATCGGTTGCGGCGAATCCTGCATAGGGTCCCGCTCCGCCAAACCAGCTTGCTTCGAGGTAAGTCAACCTGGGACATCTCTGCCGAATGGCGGCAATATCAATGGAAGGGCAATCTGCGGGATCAATATCGCGCCCATCGACCAGAATGTTGCAATTTTCGATCAGTGCCGTCAGCTGCGGGATCGCGTCCGGCTCGGCGGCATCAATGACCACACTTGACTTGTTGAAGTTCAGGAAGGCAAACCACGCGCTTTGGCCAGAAGCCGTGAGTGGCGCGCTACCGCGGAGTGGATCTCCTCCTGGCGGTTCGACCTTCTGAACGTCGGCGCCGAAGTCGGCAAACAATCGCGCGCAATAGCTGGTCGCGGCGGAGCTACCGATCTCGACGACCCGCAGATGCGAAAACACTTCCATCGAGGTCTTCATTTTCGCGGCCATCCGATACTCCGCATTGTTACTTGCTCGCAACGCAAGCCCGCAGACGCGGCAAGCGCGGCGCCTCTTACCACGCCATTGGCGGAAGGGGCCGTACTGCAAGCCCGTGCAAACAAGCCCTTATTCAATCATGGCATCATCCGGACCCGATAACGTACTTGATATTGAACATCGCGAGAAAGAGGCATGAAGGCCGACACGAGGGGACCCCCCGCCGCCGACTGGCATATCCGCTCCAGTCGATCCATCATCTTCATGCTTCCACGCGACTGTATGCCGTTTGCGCCGCGAGACAGTTGAAGACACGGTCAGCCTGAGCAAAACCAGCATTTTAGTGTCGGCGATCAAAATGCGATATGCATCGGCTTACGCGGCGAACTCGCCGCCTGTGATATCGATGGTTGCGCCGGTGATAAAGCCCGCCATCGGCGAGGCCAGAAAGGTTACGACGTGCGCCACCTCTTCAGCAGTTCCAAATCGGCCGACCGGAATCCTGCTGAGAGCGCGGCGGTTGACCTCGGTCTCGGGTGGTCCAGTCAGATCGCTGAGAATACGCCCAGGAGCGATACAGTTGACTGTGATACCGTGTGGAGCGAGATCCCGCGCAGCAGCGCGGGTTAAGCCGACCAACCCCGCCTTCGATGCAGCATAATGTGGGCCTGCGATCATCGGCATGGCGCGCCCCGCGAGTGACCCGACATTGATAATGCGCCCATAGCCGTTCGCGATCATTGCTGGCGCCAATAGCCGCATAAGAATAAACGGTCCGTTGAGATTGACATCGACGACCCGCCCCCATTCATCTAAGGACGTCTGCGAAAGCCAAGGTGCATTTTGGTCCACGCGCTTAGGGGAGATGCCAGCATTGTTCACCAAAATCGCTATTTCGCCCCAACGTTCCCGGATGTGGTCAACAAATCCCTGGACATCGTTGTGTCGAGTTACATCAATCCTCTCAGCATAGAGCCTATCTTCCGGGCGGCCGAGAAGATCAAGCGCGCGGTCGACATGCTCCGCTTTTGTCGCTACAAATGCTACGCGATAGCCATCGGCCAAGAACCGGCGCACGATCTCGAGTCCGATCCCGCGCGCTCCTCCGGTCACAAGCGCAACGCGCCGGTCGCTTTGACCTCGGAGTTTTCCTGGCTTCGGCATACTCAGACGCTCCCAAACAGCGCAACGAGCGAGTGGCGCCTCGCCGAGAACATTGGCGTAAGCGGTCTGGAGGCACCTCCGGCGTCTAACAATGGATCGAGACTTGACGAACTTTCGTTATTCTTTCCGGCATAGGGGGATAGCAACCGTACCGGGCAGTACCATGAATTCGTCGGCTGACTCATTACATCACCTCAGAGGGTATGGCTTTCCGGTCGTCTCGGCCACAGCTTCCAAAATGCAGTCGCACAATCGCTCTATATCGTTGTCTTCATGATCGGCCGTAATGCACACCCGAATCCCTGCCTTTCCTTGGGCGACCGTCGGGAAGAACGTCACCGAGGTGTAGAAGCCGGCATCGAGAAGCTCTTTGGCTATTGCAATCGCCTTGGTTTCCGATCCTATTGCAATCATTCTGATGGGAAATGAATTTCCTTGCTGAGCGGTTGCAACATGATCGTCAAAGACCTTGATACGTTGCGCTAACCGCCTCTGACGATCGCCGAGTTCTGCCGAGCGATGAATCCTGCACGAGCCAAGTGCCGCGCCAACCGCCGCCAGATTGGGGGGCACCGAAAACGCATAGGGGATAGAATAGCGGCGGAACAGAGCTTCGTGATCAGCCGTTCCGAGCATCACCATGCCGCCCGATGCGCCGAAGCCCTTAGCGAGCGAGGCCACTATGATCGTCCGGTCACCCAGCACTTGCGGAAACTGAGAGCGAGCAAATCCTTCGCCTTGACGTCCGAAGATCGATATGCCGTGAGCATCGTCGATATAGAGAAAGAGCCCATACCGTTCCTGAAGTTCGCGCAGTTCCTTGATAGGCGCGTTCCCTCCCATAGAGTAAATGCCATCGCATACGTAAGCGACCACCGGATGTTCGCGGCACAAGCGTTCGAGAGCTTCAATGTCGTTATGCGCGATCGTCTCCAATCGCGTTTCATCAGCAACCACCGGCTTGTGATAGGCCAAGGATATGTGCGCAAGGCGGTCGAACACGACAAGCGGTTTTCTTCCGCCTGTCAGTTGGCCCGAGGCAAGGAGGGGCATCATACCTAGATTGGCGAGCATGACAGTGGAGAAGGCGATCACGCGTGCGCAGAACATCTCCGAGAGGGTTGCTTCAAGCTCTGCCAAGAGATCGAAATTGAGCCGCGTTCGTGCGCATGACCAGTGCAAGGAACGATGCGCCTCTATCGCGTCGATCGCGCCAGCGACGATCGCAGGATGATTGTCCAAGCCAAGGTAGGAACATCGCACGAAATCAATTTTTTCCGGCCGGCCATCAAGCGCCCCCGAGCCAAAAGCAACGGCGCGTCCAGTCATCGAACGTCCATGGACGGCCATGAGACCAGCCTCATGAGCTGCATCGAAATACGAACGGCTCTTATCGATCATGTATGCCGTGTTCCGAAAATGTCCGGCCGGCCGACCATCCTCAGAGAGAGGGCTACGCTGTGGCATTTGATTCTCCGTTCTATTTGCCAAGCATGCAGATCCGACGGATCGGCTGAGTAGCACGGTAGGCGTTTGCACGACCGCTCACATTGAATTCTCTACGCGCAGCTCGATCGCTTCCTTAGTCGCATAGAGACTTTATATCGGCGGGATCGCTTGGGCAGCTACCAACTCGGATAGCTTAGATTTGACGGAGTCGAACACGACGCTGAGACGGAGCCCGGACACGATAGCCACACTCCTTTCATGAATAAGATCGGAAATGAAACGCGCAAACCGAACAAACAGCGGCCACAGCTGCAGCTCTCCAAGATCGCGGCCTCAATGTTGGTCCTGTCGCCGACCCTGGGTGGCGATGGGCAAACACTCGCCCGATTTGAATTGGGCTTAAGGGCCACGCTGCTTGGTCTTGCGCCGAGCTGTCTGGCAGACCCGATAGCATGCCTTTTTTTGACGGAGATCGGTCGGCGCTTGCTAGGAAGCCGTAGCAGTTTTGGAGGTCGTCCGTTTCCCCCAGCCTTGGCTTCTGCGGCCGCGGTACGGCCGAACGCGCCATACGCAGGTGGCAATATGCTGGCCACAGAGTCGGGCTCGGTTGGGTCGTAGTTCCATACAGCGCCGTGGCAGTGCCGCGGCCATCCTCCATCAGAACCAAGCTATGCGGCAAGCTCACCACGCAGTTCCAGCGCAAATAATCAAGCGCTGCCGCCTTAGCCTTGCAACTTTCCTTGGTCGGACCTGGCTTTGCCGGCGATGTGCACGATCCTTCACACGCTCCCCCATTAGATTCAAGTGAACCGGCAAGAACGCGGATGATTCGCAAGGAAAACCGCTCAAGGCAACCTGGCGATTGTCTTGCTCGTCCATCTGACCGATTACCGTGCAACCCTGACCGGATGCCGCCCCTTCGTACGAGAGCCCGTATCATCAATGATCAACGCTTGATTTCTCGTGACATTCGGTGCCCCCAGCACCAACTCACCGTACCTGACCAACACCTGCTGATGCGACCAGTCGCCTCGGCGACCGCCACCACGCGACGCTCTTACGATCACCGCATCATCACCGCAGCATAGATCCGCCAAGCGGTTCCAACATGCTCCGCTCACGTTCGTAAGGTGCCCATGACGTATCGAAAACCGCGACGCTACGTCCCCCGATTAGTCAGCCCCATCTCAATCTCTCCTTGCTGAACGTTCAAAGACACATCACTCCTGGGGATACGGGCCAACTCTGGCTATCCTAGCCCGACGTCAGTGAAATTCAGTGGCGCTCATCGACTGCTTTGCGCGAACCGATTAAGTGGCCGCTTGAGTCCGAGATTCTCTCTTAATGTTTGTCCAGAGTACGTGGACCTGAATTTACCTCGCTTGCGCAATTCCGGGATGACGAGTTCAACAAAATCCTTGAGCTCGCCTGGAACAGTTGCTGGTAGCACGTTGAATCCGTCAGCAGCACGCTGGTCAAATCTATCGACCATGGCGTTGGCGATTTCGTCCGGCGTTCCAACAATCATGAGATGGCCCCGGCTGTCCGATACGAAGCGGATCAGTTGTCTCCAGGTGAATTTCTGGCGTACGGCCAGATCGAGGAGCGTCTTCTGACGACTCTGGATAAAGTTCGTCCGCGGTAATGATTCAGGTACTAATGAGTCGAGGTCCATCGAACGGATATCAGTGACAAATCCCAGCCAACGATCGGCGGTCCCAATTTGAACGTCGATGTGAGTATACGATTGTAGCCTTTGCAGCTTGGCGGCGGCTTCTTCCTTGGTCCTGCCAACAATCGGAACAATGCCAGGCATAATTAGAACCTGATCGTCCGTCCGCCCAAGTGCGCGTGCCTTCTCTTTGAGAGTTGCGTAGTATCGTTTACCGCTTTCCAAACACGGTTCGGCGGTAAACACTACCTCGGCCAGAGCTGCAGCGAACCGTATTCCGGACTCCGATGCGCCCGCCTGAACCAACACGGGATGTCCTTGAGGCGGCCGTGCGATGTTCAGCGGGCCTCTGACTGAAAGGTAGTCTCCTCGGTGATTGAGCAGATGCAGCTTCGTCGTGTCGACAAAAATACCTGTTTCCTTGTCGCGAACAAACGCGTCGTCTTCCCACGTATCCCAAAGCCCCTTGACAACTTCTACAAATTCTTTCGCTCGGGTATAGCGCGTGTCGTGATCTGGAAGCTCTTCTTCGCCGAAATTTGGGGCCTCGTACTTATTTCCCGAGGTGACAATGTTCCAGGCGGCCCGTCCAAGGGAGAGGTGATCAAGTGAGGCGAGCATCCGTGCAAGGTGATATGGCTGGTGGTAAGTCGTTGTCGCTGTCGCTACGAGGCCGATGTCCCGCGTTCTCGATGAAAGTGCCGACAGTAGTGTGATTGGCTCGAACGTGTCGTTTCGGCTCACACGCGCAATATTAGCGTTATCTTGTTCTACAACGCTAGGGCTGTCGGGGATAAACACGAAGTGAAATGCCGCAGCTTCGGCAAGTGCTGCTAGGTGAGCATAGTGGTTGACATCAACTCCACCATTGGCAGGCACGCTCGGATCTCGCCATGCACCTTCGTTATATCCCGCCTGAATCAGGTATAATCCGAGCGTCAGTTCACCATTGCGCTGCATGTCGTGTCTCCCGTTGAATTGGACTAACTAGCGCACCATGTTCGGTCGGTAGTCCTCGTCTTTGAACAGAACAGATGCCTTACTCGTTCGCTTTTCGTAATGCTTGACGGTCTCGTCGATTGAGCCGCAAATGGTTGCCGCGCTTGCCAGTTTTTGTGAGATCCAGAGGATCCTAACGCGCGCCGCCTGAGAAACATTCGTGCTTCATCGTGGCCAACGATTTTAGGCGCCTAACGGTCTTCCCAAGACACTCGCTGGCTATCGCCGCAAGTCACTTAGCCGGCGCCGACGTGTATCGACCGTAAAGTGACATGCTTGCGCTATGTAGATCAATTACTAGCAATGGTAGTTGATCGCACTGCACGTTCGGCGGGGGTCCTGTAGCACGGCTCGAAGTTGATTCGAGCTCTGGTCGCACAAACTAAAGAAATGCTGATTTCGGAATAGCTGGTCCGAGTCGACTGAGCTGACGCGCGCTTAGCGCTTTAGACTATTCACCGGCGGCTTCTTGCGACAATCATCTGCGAAGTGGTTCGCGCGCTCAAATGGACAAGGGCACGGTGCATCGGTGCGCTCGACTCCGGATCGTGCCGGAAATGCACGATCACGAACACTCCCCTCGGTCGCGGTGTAGTTGTCGGCAGATCACCGCATTCACCGCCTAGAGCCAAACTGGTCAGCCGGTGATCATCGGAAAGCTGCGGATGGATCATTGCTCGGCTGGGTGGTGGTTCCAAGGTTATGTAGCACGCACGGTGGCGGGCCATATGCTGTTTGAGCAGGATGGCGCGGTGATACGAACGATGGCGCTTTCCATGGGAAGCTCGGTCAGCCGCTTGATCTCGCCGTTAAGACGCTCGCTCGGTTCATAACCAGGATGAGAGTTCTCGAGCCAACGTTCGGCTGCGGCGCGCGTGGCATCTGGCGCGACGTCGGAACAGCTGCACCGGAGCATTAACATACGGGCAGGCCGATCTCAGAATGAACCGACAACTCGAGCTAATGTCGACTTCTGCGACGCCGAGCGCTGGACTCCTTTGCCTTTCCACCGCGGGTCCCCACATGGGTCTGACAAAGATTCTAATGCGACGAATGATTGGCATCTGCGTCCGCTGAGCTTTCGGGACAGGGTTTGCTTTGGGAAGACTGCGGGCACCATGACGGTTGTGCTGGAGACCTTTTGCAGCCCGTCTTTCGACCAGCATGAGGTGGTGGTGGAAGCGACTGCCAGCAGCATGGCCGTGTCACGCACCTATGCCGCAGACCTGATCTTTTCAACGTTGGGCCACTCATCAATTGCCGGATGATGCGCGAGCGTCGATCGGCCCACCCTTTCGTAAGCTTTACCGGCTGGCGGAAGACTCGGTCCTGCTCGCCTCCTTAGGAGATTTTGATGAGGATCACGGTCGCCGACTTCAGAAGGCTAAAGTCGACTTGCTGCTATCGTGATCGGCAACAAGGCTTCTCAACTCCTCGCCGGTTAGCCAAACAAGCAGATCGTGATCAATGATGTTCTCCTCTACCAGATGTAGTATCGAACCGCCGTGTTCATAATGGGCATGTCCGTATTGTGCAAGAACGCCCTTCTCGAGCAGCCAGCGCTCTGCAAGTCCACATACGAAGTCGGGACACCACATGGAAAATGAAGCGCCGCGCAGTATTGCAGCCATGATGGTGGGTATGCCTTGTCGCCTAAAGTCGCTGCGCAGCCAAAAATCTCCATGGTAAGCTACTTTCCCCGTAATCTTCCTTGCGGTTGGCGCAGCGCAAGTACAACGGTCCTGAGGATGTGCATGTACGGGTGGATCGGCGTAGAACGCCCTCAGAGATTCAAGATGCTCTGCAAAGTTACTGTGCGAAAGGTCATAAAGTCGAGCAGCCTGTACGAGCGCAATCTGGTTCTCCTTGTCGACGCCCACCATCCAATATCCCTCACCCGATTTGATCGGCGAACGATCTGGCCGAAAGTTTGGATATGTCGGTTTCTTTGTTGGAAGGACCCGCGTGATCGAGACGTACTCATTGAAATCGAATCCTATCGAAAGCTTGATGCCTTTTTGGGCGGCGGCATCGTCATATACCCGAAGGAATCGCGAGATTTGCAACGGATTAACTACGGATTTCATTGCGGCCCCTCGTTTCTGATCTGATGAATGCGTGTAACCTCAAGAACTCATTCAGCTCGCCTGTACAGCACAACCAATGAACCAACGGTACTACCTATCCTAATGAAAAATGCGTGGTTCGCAATTGATGAGGCCATTCGCAATGATCAGTCTTGCGGCGGCAAAACGTTCTCGAGCGGCACCGGTTCAATAGGAGCTGCGGCCTGCGGCAAAGCACATTGACCAAGCCGACGCGAGGAGCTGCAGTCCCTCGATGGCGAGCTAAGGCCGAGGGGCCGACCTGGTCAAGTCGCACAAATTGCTCCAGAGCAACTCCCAAAACATAGAACGCTTCGGCTCAACACATGCCTTTCCCGCACGGTCGAACAATCTGCATTCTTGCAGGGGCCCGGCGAGAGCGGTCGAGTTGAGATACCAAGAATGCCATCGCTGCCGAAGAAAATCCCGGCCGCTCGCTAAACGCACCGACTCGCCGACTGATATCAGCGGGTCGGCACGGCCCGGAAAATTGCTTCATTGAGCGGCGCGGATCGGCTAGGCTGGTAGGGCAAGGAACTATCATTTGTATTCTCGTTCCGTCCACCATGGAAAAAAATCCGGCATGTCGGCCGACACCTTGTCTCTGAAAACTGCGGGCCGCTTCTCCAAGAATGCCATCACACCTTCCTTGGCATCGGCGGAACGCCCGCGCGTATACATACCGCGGCTTTCGATCTTGTGGGCTTCCATCGGGTCATCTGCACCCAGCATGCGCCACATCAACTGCCGGATTAGCGCAACAGATACGGATGAGGTCTTGTCGACGATTTCGCGAGCGAGCTCACGCGCGGTGGGAAGCAGTTGATCTGGCGGCACAACTTTGCTAACTAGCCGACCGGCAAGCGCTTCCTGTGCCGGAAATACTCGCCCGCTGAGAGACCACTCCAGCGCCTGTGCGATGCCGACGACGCGTGGCAGGAACCAGCTCGAAGCTCCCTCCGGAACGAGGCCACGCTGCGAGAACACGAAGCCAAAGCGCGCGGCTTCAGAAGCGATGCGGATGTCCATTGCGAGCTGCATGGTCGCGCCCATACCGACCGCCGGCCCATTCACTGCGGCGATGACGGGCTTCAGACACTTGAAGATCCGCATCGCGATCTTTCCACCGCCGTCGCTGACCTTCGGATCGCTGTAATCCACTGCGCCATCGGGCAGTCGTTTAACCGGTCCACGCCGCGTGTCGCGGTCAAATGTGTCGCCGCCGGAAGATAGATCCGCGCCGGCACAGAAGGCTCGTCCTTCGCCAGTCACGATAATGGCGCAGACATCATTGTTCTTATCTGCTCGATCAAAAGCGTCGACGATTTCGCGCTCCATGGTTGCGGTACAGGCGTTGAGCTTCTCCGGCCGATTTAGGGTTATCGTAAGGATTTGCTCCACAATTTCATATTTGATGGTCTGGTACGCCATGGTGTTCCTTTCAGATACTTGAATTAATTGGGCGGTTCGCTCACTCGATCCCAGTCCGCTTCAGCGTTTCGGCCAAGGCTTCCTCAAATATTTCAAGGCCTTAATTTGGGGTGTCATGATCAATCGTTAGTGCTGGCAAGAACTTTATGACCTGATCGATGGGCCCGCATCGTTCGATGATCAGTCCCTTCTCAAAGGCCTTGCGCGCCGTAGCTGCTGCAACCTCAGTCCTTCGGCAATCAAAGCCCCACCGCCATGCCTCGCCCTCGAACGGCAAAACTGTTTTCATACTCTGATGCAATGGCTTGTGGCCGTGCGAAAGAACCGATTGCCGCTCGCGGCAACCGCTCCTAAGCTGATGCCATGATATCCATGCGTGAATGAAATATTGCTCTGACGCCCGGTGACTTTGCGTGAAAGCTTCAGAGCTGACTCAATAGCATCAGCACCTGTCGGCCCTGAGAATTGGAATCGGTAGCGCAGATTCCGCTCACGACGTATGAGAGAGCTGGACGTCTCCATGAAGCCCCTTGGGCGATAGCGAGTGGCGAGCTTTGCCGCAGTGGCCATGTCAAGCCCGTGGACAATGGCATCCGACGCAAAATACTCCGCAATGTCAGCTTTGACCTGATGATTTTTATGGCCGTAGTTCAATGCTCCAGCACCGGACAGGAAGTCAATTGCCTTTCGACCATACTCCGTTAAGACAACGGAGCCGCGCGCTCGACTAAAAATAGCCGGAAACGAACGTGAGTATGATCGGACGGTTGACTTGAGGACTTCGAAGGCTTGCATCTTACGGGGCTCGCCAATGACTTCATGCACGATCGTCTCCTCCACCGACCTCAGACGTGTCAGCTTGCGCGAGCTGTGGACTTAGCGAGCGGCACGTGCCGCGCGTCTCGGCGCGGCCTTCCCCGCGTGCTCTCCAGAAGGCCCACTCACTTACCGGATAACCGGGAACGACGGACCTACTAGGATTTGTGGGTTGTGACTCAAAGAGCCGCGCATATCCCTGCCATTCAGGCGGAGGGCCGATGATGTCCTCAAGTTCGGTACTCATTCATGTCTCGCAAAGCGGCTTCCGTTCTGGGTTAACAATGGGATGCGAAGCTGGCTAAGCTATCACGCAGTCGTCAATGGAAGGCGGTCGCAACGCCATGTAGTTTCATAGTTTGCTGAGATAATTAAAAACGCCGCGCAAGTCTGAGTGCAGTCGAGCCGTAGCATGGATCTAGCAGTCTGACGCCACCTTCTAGGTCTTCGCGAGCTACCTCAGGAGACCATCGCGGTACCGATGATGTTCTCGCTTGCCAGTTGCGCGATCTCGGCGTCGGAGAGCCCGAGAAGTTCTGTTAGGACGTCTCTGTTATGTTGTCCCAGCGTCGGGGCCGCCGAGCGGATCGCATACGGCGCTGCGCCTTCGCGAATCGGCATGGATGGCTGCGGGTGCGAGCCAATGAAAGCGCGTTCGACCTCCTGCAGAAATGCGCGCGAGCCGAGATGTCGATCCTTGAGCAGGTCAATCGGCAGGCGGGCCACGCCTGCCGCAACCCTTGCGCCCTGCAGCTCGGACATGGCGTGATCTGCATCACGAGTGTGCGTCCAAGCTTCGATGCCTGCCTCTATGAGATCCTCAATGTCGCGGCGAGCTTCCGCAGATTCAAGCAATGCGTTCGCGGCCCAGTCTGGCCTACCAATAAGGATGGCAAGCCTCCGCCACATCGCCGCATCGGTAGCCGCTATCATGATCCAGTTGTCCTCACCCGCACACCGGAAGCAGCCATGCGGCACGAACTGCGGATGTCGAGCACCATACTTTGTGAGTTGCGCCCCATCAATCGAGTGAACGGTGATCCAGGGCGCCGCGAAGGGGATCATGCACTCGATTTGCGCGAGATCAATGAATTGTCCCTGCCCGGTGTTGCGAGCGTGAATCAGGGCGAGAAGAACTGCAGCGCAGCCGTTCAATCCGCCGACGGGATCCCCGAACGCGATGTGGCTCATCACAGGCGGCTTATCGGCGCTTCCGACCACGCTCGGCAGACCTGAGCCCTGCTCGAGAGTCGAGCCATAAGCCCGGCAATCGCGATGGACACTGCTCGCGCCAAAAGCTGACATCGACATCATGACGAGGCGTGGATTGACTAGTTTGAGTACGTCGTAACCAAGCCCGAGCCTTGGCAGCACATCAGCCGAGTAATTGCCGACCACTATATCGGCCTCCGCCAACAGCCGCTTGGCAAGAGCGAGGCCTTGCGGCCGCTTCAGGTCAAGTGTGATACCGCGCTTGTTGCGGTTCATAATGCAGAAGCATTGCGCCATTTCATAAATTTGCCCGTCCACATAGCCGCTGCGCCGGTCAACTCCGCGCCACCAATCCGGATACTGAATGGCTTCGATCTTGATGACGTCCGCCCCGAGATCGGCCAGCGTCCGGGTACACAATGGGCCTGCCCACCCCATCGTGAAGTCGATCACGCGAGTCCCATGCAACGGCTGCCGGTCCGCATCGATGCAGTCGGACGATCCAGGCCCAGTCAGCGAGCCGTGAGTACGGATGTGGGCGGAATGTTGCTGCTCACCGGGAGCCGGAACGCTCCCACCCCGGCTTGGTGGCGTCAACGTCAGCCGCTGCATGGAACCAACCGTCAGGCCCTCCTCTTTACCAATCACAATCGGCACTATTGCGCCGCGCGCCTTTTTTTCCTCGTCTTGGAGCAGATCGGATATTTCGGGCACCGGCACGATCGGGATTTTGCGCTTGAGTCCCTCCGCAAACCACTGCTGCGCTGTCCGCGCCTTCAGTCTCGGCACAAACTGTCGTTCGATCTGGTCCATGTGTTTCAGGCGACCTTCGTTGAAGGCGAGAGCCGGATCATCACGCAATTCGGACAGGTCGAGCATGTCGCAGAATGCGCGCCATTGCCCCGGCGTGACGGTCGAAACGCCGAGCCAACCTTTTTTCGTTGGGTAAATGCCGACCGGAGAGTTCGGCCAGAAACGGTTAATACCTATTCGGCGCATCACGTCGCCCCGCGCAAATGCCTCGAACATGAGATACTCGGACAGAGCGAGGCTGGATTCGAAAATGTTGAGCGACCAGGAGCGCCCAGCCTCACCCTGCAGTCGTCGAAGAATCGATGATGCCGTGGCGATGAAGCCCCACAAGCCAGCGAGGATACCCGTTTGGAAATCCGGCGCGTGCAAGGGCGGGCCTTCGGCCGGTCCAACTAGCTTGATGAGACCGGCGAGAGCGCGCACTGTAGAGTCGGTGGCAGCGAATCCTGCATAGGGGCCTTCCCGGCCGAACCAACTCGCTTCGAGATAGATCAACCGAGGGTGTCGCTGACGGATCGAGGCGATATCGATGGGCGGGCAACCCGCCGGATCAACATCGCGCCCATCAACCAGAATGTCGCAATGCTCGATCAGTTCCGTCAACCGCGTGGCCGCGTTCGAGCCGCTAGCATCGATGATGATGCTTGATTTGTTGAAGTTCAGGAACGCAAACCATGCGCTGTGGTCACCTGGCGTGAGCGGCGGGCTGCGGCGAAGTGGGTCGCCGGCTTTCGACTCGACCTTTTGAACATCGGCACCGAAATCCGCAAACATTCGCGCGCAATAGCTTGTCGCGGCCGAGCTACCGATCTCGACAACCCGTAGATGCGATAACACTCCCATCGACAGCTCCTCTTTGGCACAGATGCTCAGGAAGTCACCCATAAGCCGACGCAAGCTTGTCGCACCTAGGCGCGGCTCTGCTACAGTACCGATACAACGAAATTTGTGCGGCGATGCGAGGCGGCGACAGAGGGATAGAGCCCATAGCTTTGATCCAAATCCTCGCCGAGGCAACGTTGACATTGTGTTGGAAACAACAAACCAAATACGACAGTGTCGTTCTGATGGAGGTCCGCAACTTCGCTTTTCTCCTTTAACTTAAGCGATGGCTCTTCTCCCGATGGAAGCAAAGCCGCATGCCTCCCGCCCTATGCCAACGAAATTCGGCAGTCGGCAACAAGAAGACGTAGAGGAAACGCGATCATTTCGGCTGTGTGTCCGGCTATAGGCACTACGCCGAAGGGTGACAGAACTGGCGCGCTTTGGGTCCAAGAACGGCTGCCGCAATGTTTGGCGACGGGGAGTCTGATGTATGATGAGCAGTCCTGGGTTGACAGGCTGTGCCACATTTCGCGATCCATACATTGGTTGGACTTTCCCAGGTTCAGTCAAGCATATCGCCCTGTCGTGATGATCTCGCCACATCGGGACGAGTGTTATCGAGATCGAGTTCAGAAATCCGATGTATTCGGTTGGGTATGCACGGGACGGGAGGGCGATCCACCGTCGCATTCCAATCTCTCATCTGCCAAACAATCATACGCTCCAACCACTAGGATGAGTCGGTACGACAGCGCGGCTTAGCTGGCGCCGGTCCTGCTGCGACCGTGATTGAAGCGAAATAGACCATTAGCCACTTCGCTTGGGCAGCTACCAAATAAGATAGTCGGCACCACACAGCCGATCGATGTTGCTCTACGAGAGCGCGTCAGCTTAGCAATTGCTCGCCGGGCCGCTCAGGCACGATCATCACGCATGCGGCCACATTCTGCTGCGCGCGCCCGTCCAGCGGCAGGAACGGTCTGATGATGACGATTGATATGTCGCTGCAGCTGCAATGCTAAAGCGCCAACTCTGTTATCTGCTTCGGCGCTCAGATTACTCGCGTGTAATGAACCGCCAGAAGGAGCGCTGGCGCCACGATCTGGTCGAGAAAGACGGCGATGATCTGAGCTTCCGAAGTCAAGATGATTATCTGCCACTTTCCACCGGCATGCTCCTCGGCCAGATCTGAAGAAGCTCGAAGCTTACCGCGGGATATCCCGGCAGTACTCTGCTTCGATGCTACAGCTGAGGTAGAATGGCTACCAAGCTAAAAAAGGCCGTGGTGGATTCAACCGGTTATTGCAACGCCTTCCGCAAGCTTAGCGTCTGGGGTGATGAAGCCAAGCGTTTTCCGCGGCCGTGTGTTGAGTTTAAGCGCGATCGCATTGAGATCAGCCTGACTGTAGACTGATAGATCCGAGCCCTTGGGAAAGAACTGGCGCAATAACCCGTTGGTGTTTTCATTACTGACGCGCTGCCATGGGCTCTGCGGATCGCAGAAGTAGACTTTCACGTCAGTCGCGATGGTAAATCGCTTGTGGCCGGCAAGCTCGGTGCCGCGGTCCCAAGTCAATGAAGCCATCAACGCCATCGGCAACCGCTTGACCTGCCTGACCAAGGCGGTCACCACGTTGTCAGTGTCTTTGCCTTTGACCTGAACCAACAGAACGTACCTGGAATGACGCTCGACAAGCGTCGCAATGTGCGGTGTTGCTGCCACCCGCGAGTAGATCGCTTCCCAATGCCCGGGAATCGCACGATCATCAGCTTCGGCAGGACGCTCCCGTATCGAGACCCGTCGACGATCTGTCCGCGCGTTTGTCCGTGCGTGGTTGATGTCTTTCCACGGCGCATAATTCGCCTGCTGCGAAGATGCGATATCAACTGCTTTTTCAGTACCCCGGGTGTCAATCGGCGTTCGACTGGGGCTCTGACTCATTTCTGATGAAGTTCGCCGGCGACTGTGGTTCTTCAACGGAGAATCGGCGCCATGCGGACAGGCTTTCGAATTTCATCGCTCGTACCGAGTGGTTTGGTGTTTGATGGCGTAAGTGATTCAGAGGATTCGGTTATTCTGGCTGTTCGGTCAGAGGCTACGGAGGCCCAGTGCCCTTTGTGCACGACAGCATCGCGCCGAATCCATAGCCGTTACATCCGGCACGTGGCCGATTTGCCATCAGCGGGCAGAAAGGTGCGCCTCCGATTGCTCACGCGGCGCTTCACATGTGAGGTGCCGCATTGCCGCCGGCGGATCTTCTCAGAGCGGTTTGGAGAAGACATCGTTCCGCTTCGACGGCGCCGGACGGCACGGCTGGAATACATCGTCCATCACTTGGGGTTGGCGCTGGGCGGCCGGCCGGCGGCAAGCTTCGCCAAGCGGCTCATGCTGCCCGTTAGCAACGATACCTTGCTACGGGTGGTCCGCCGGCGGGCGGCGATGCCGACAGATCCATTGCTTGTTGTGGGCATCGATGACTGGGCGTTCCGGAGAAACCATCGATACGGGACGATCGTGTGCGATTTGGAGCGCC
>NZ_JADPIX010000146.1:0-24536 GCF_023073155.1 Bradyrhizobium sp. 45
ACCTGACCAGCTCCGACGGAGCAATCGCTACCGGCGTGTCACTGGAGAGAGGAAGAATGGTAGCTTGACAACAAACCGCAATTAAAGGGCCGATTGACAGTAGTTGCCACTGCGAACGAATTCATTAGTGGGCTGGGGTCACGGTTCTCGCCCCTTCGTTCAAGTTCGGTGAGGATGGAGGTCCGCGGTCGGACAGGAAGCCGTCCGCAGCGGCGGCAGCCTACCAGCAGTAGATGTCGACGAAACTGGCTCAGGCGCAGTGCCCCTCTGGATGGGGCAGGGCGAGCTTCGGCGTGCAGGTCGTCCAGGA
The DNA here is from genome assembly GCF_023073155.1 of Bradyrhizobium sp. 45. Classification (NCBI taxonomy): domain Bacteria; kingdom Pseudomonadati; phylum Pseudomonadota; class Alphaproteobacteria; order Hyphomicrobiales; family Nitrobacteraceae; genus Bradyrhizobium; species Bradyrhizobium sp. 45. Next base: position 311 of record NZ_JADPIX010000146.1, read on the forward strand.
CTGCCTGCCAGTATTCCTGCGGCGTGTCGTCGTCTGGAGCCAATCCGGGCTTCGTCGGCACGTTTTTGCTGACGACGACGGCCATTCGTTCCATCTGTTTAGGGGTGGGCATGCGCCAGCTTGCGGGTCGGTTCCTCATGAGCCGAAGTTCGAATACGACGGGCTTTGCCAGGTCGGCCGCCGCGACCAGGCAAAGGAGATGGACTGGCTCGCCGATCGCGGCGAAGACCATCGGGGCTACGATCGGTCCTTCGAGCCGGGCGGCGAGGAGAGGTTTCTCGAGATCAAGACCACCAACGGGCACGCGCGGATGCGGTTCTGGCTGGCCCGCACCCAGTACGAAGTTGCCGCCCAGAATCGTCGACCTACCGCGTCCGGAGAGTCTTCCACGTCCTGAACGGTGCCGAGATGTTCAACATCAAGCCGCTGCTCGACACCGGCCTGCGGCTCATCCCGGACAAGTACCTGGCCGTGCCTAGGTGATGCGGTTTGCGTGGGGCGGTAGCCAGAGCGTCGGTCCGGACAGGGACGCTCTCGGCCAATAGAACTATGGACTTTCCGCCCTCGGAAGTTGTAAGAGGGCCTGTTCTTTGAGCAAATGAAAATATTGGGGGGCCGTATATGACCGAGAAGTCAAAAATTGTGCTTTCGCTTGGCGCAGCGCTCGCGTCGCTCGCCGGGATTGCGGTTCAGGGCGCCGAGGCCAAGGCAGTGGACGCCGACGATGTAACCGCGGTTACGGCCGAAAACAGCGGCACTAAGCTTCAGGCAAACGCCCACTACCAAGCGGGCGAAGACCTCCTAGGGTTCGTCATGACGAAGCAGGCCGACGGCACCATCGTCGCCCAGCATGCCTCCCACGCCTCGCATGCTTCACATGCGTCCCATGCCTCCAGCCGCTAAGGTTCCGGCGGCATCCCCGGTCGAGGTAGCTGTCGATTTCGATTCAAGCGTCCAAAGCCTCAGTGCTTTGGATGCTGCAGCTTATCGTTTGATCGGAACGGCGACCTGCCAGGTTGACCGGACGGGCGATCGCTATGTTTGCCGCCTCGTTTCTTTCAATCAGCAAAAGGGAGCCGCGCTCAATTCGGATGAACTAAAAGAGCGCTTTCTGAATCTGGTCGCTGACGAAAACGTGCGCGTTCGCGTCGCCGAAAAAACGGAGGGCGTTCGAAACGTCATTCTTGCACTGGCCTTCGGGGCCCTCGTCGCTAACCAAAATGATGCCGGATAAAGTCCTGCCGGAGGACCATGGCGCGATTCTTATCTCCTGAGAGCTTTAGCACGGCTACGGAAGATCTTTCGTTGCTGCCGTTCAATTTCGAGCGCATCGGAGCGAACCAATATCTCGTCGCTAACATGGTCGGCGATTTCGTCCGTCTGTCCGAAGATGAACTGAACAGGCTGGTCGACCTTCAGTTCCGGCCCGGCGACGGCCTCTACGAAAAGGCCTATGCCTCTCATCTGGTTACCGGGACGAACCAGAAGGCGCAACGGCAGCTATTGGCGGCTCGGCTGAGAAGCCGGATGTCGTTCCTGCAGCAGACGACCCCCCTCCATATTTTCGTCGTAACGCTGCGGTGCGAACACTCTTGCCCTTATTGCCAGGTGTCTCGCCAAAGCACCGATCGGTCGCGCTTCGATATGAGCCAGGAAACGGCGATGCGCGCCCTGGACATTGCGTTCGCCAGCCCGTCGGCACGAATCAAGATTGAGTTTCAGGGCGGGGAGCCTCTTCTCAATTTTCCGCTGATCAAGACGATCGTTACCGCTGCGAAGGCTCGGTCCGGCAAGAAGCTCGACTTCGTCATCGCTTCAAACCTAGCCTTGTTGGACGATGCCGTTCTCGACTTTTGCAAGGGGAACAACGTGCTACTGTCGACGTCGCTCGACGGTCCCGCCGACCTGCACAACAAGAACCGTCCGCGACCCGGCGCAAACAGTCATGAACTAGCCGTTGCTGGAATACGGCGAGCGCGGGAGATCCTGGGCCCCGACAGGGTCGGGGCCTTGATGACCACGACGGAGGCGAGCCTCGATCGCGTCGATGATATCATCGACGAATATCTCCAATTGGGGCTCGATGGCATCTTCTTGCGTCCGCTTTCCCCGTTCGGGTTTGCGATCAAAACAAAGCAGTTCGCCAAGTACGACGCGCGGAAGTGGCTTGCCTTCTATGAGCGCGGGTTGCGCCGGGTCCTGGAGATCAACCGACAGGGCACTCCGTTCAGGGAATTCTACGCAACGCTGCTTCTCACGCGGATGCTTTCGGACCGACCCATCGGCTACGTTGATTTGCGCAGCCCCGCCGGCGCCGGCCTTGGCGCCCTGGTCTACAACTATGACGGCAGTGTTTTCGCGTCGGATGAAGGCAGGATGCTGGCCGAGACCGGCGACGACGCTTTCCGGCTCGGTCACGTCGAACACGACAGCTACAATTCGCTTATCCTGTCGGACAAGCTGATCGGCGCGATTTCGTCGTCGCTGACGCAGTGCGCTCCCGAATGCTCGACCTGTGTGTATGAGAGCCACTGCGGCGCAGACCCCGTCTATCATCACGCGACGCAGGGCGACGCCTTGGGAATCAAGCCTCTGTCGGCATTTTGCGCTCGCCAAAAAGGCATCATGGGCCTGCTGCTGGACATTCTGGAGAACTCTCCGGAAGATGCTGCCATCCTGCGACGATGGGCCGCCGCATGACCCTTCCTCTCTATGGCACGGCCTCGCAGAGCGCTGGATTTTCCTCGGACAAGGCCCGATCGGTCCTCAGGCTCCGGTCGGTCGACAGTGCCGCCGAACGTCACGTGGCTGATTTCGCGCTCGCCAGAACGCCAGACGACGTCCGGCGCGCGATAGAAGCCTGTTGGCCGTCCATCCTTGTCGTTTCCGACGGCTCAATCGATCTACCCGGTACGTTCACAGGACGGCTGGTCGCCGTTCCCCCGAAGTATGACTATCTCGCGGACGGCGATGTCATCGGCTTCGATCATGCATCGAAGAAATTCCGCACGCTGTATCGCCGGAATTCGGCGCACAACTCGCTTCTGGTCACGGAACGCTGCAACAACTATTGCCTGATGTGCTCACAACCACCGAAGGATGTCGATGATCGCTGGATACTCAGCGAAATCAAGGAAAGCCTACCTCTCATTGATCGGACGACCCGTGCGCTAACGTTCACCGGCGGAGAGACCTTGTCGGATTGGGAAGATTTCACCGGTGTCCTCAAGGAGTGCCGCGACCGGCTGCCGGCGACCGCCATCCAGGTGCTGACCAACGGGCGCGCGTTCTCCGACTCGCGGATTGTCGACGCTTGGAAGGAAATCGGCCACCCCAACCTTATGGCTGCTATTCCGGTCTATGCCTCGGTTGATCATGTCCATGATCACGTCGTGCAAGCCAAGGGTGCGTTCGACGAGACGGTTCTGGGTATTCTGAAGCTCAAGGACCGGGGACAGCGGGTCGAAATCCGTGTCGTTCTGCATGCATTGACCGCGCCGATTATCGAGGACACGGCTCGGTGGATTGCCCGCAATCTGCCGTTCGTCGACCACGTCGCGTTGATGGGCCTCGAGAACACGGGCTTTGCGATTGCAAACGATGCCATGCTCTGGATGGATCCAGTTGACTATGGCGAGGGACTCGCAAGGGCCGTCGATCACTTAAGCGCCGCTGGCGTCAACGTGTCGGTGTACAACCTTCCCAAATGTGTTCTTCCAACGCCTGTTTGGCCGCACGCGCTCCAGTCGATCTCGGACTGGAAAAACGGCTTCGTGGAAGAATGCGATCGCTGCGACGAGAAGAACACTTGCAGCGGCTTTTTTACGACCGGGCGTCCGCGTTTTAGCCGCGGCATACGCGCAATCACTCCCCAACGAGACAAATTGAACGCCTTGGTGGATTAGCAGGCCACGGAGCCAGGAGAACGAACATGAAGATCGGCATTGGTCTCATCGCTGCTGCGGTTGTATGCGGCATCTCAGCAGGTCCGGCCTTCGCAAAGACTGCAAAGGAATGCACGGCGGAGTGGCGCGCTGACAAGGCCGGGAATCAAGCCCGGGGTGTGACCGAAAAAGCGTATGTCGAACAATGCAGGGGTGGGGCCGAGCCAACTGCTGCCGCACCGCCGGCAAAACCGGTGGAGACGGCGCCACCGCCAGCGCCCAGGCAAGCGAAGGCTACCGGATCGAAAGCCGCAAAAGAATGCACTGCCGAGTGGCGCGCTGATAAAGCCGGCATGCAAGCCCGAGGTGTGACCGAAAAAGCGTACGTTGAACAATGCAAGGCGGGTGCGGCGCCAGCGGCCTCCGCGCCTCTGCCGACGCCGAGCGCCGCGACGCCACCTCCTCCCGCAGCGCCGGCACCGTCAGCCGGCACCACGTCTTCCCGGAAGACCGCTAAGGATTGCACCGCCGAATGGCGGGCCGACAAGGCGGGCATGCAAGCCCGCGGCGTCACCGAAAAGGCCTATGTCGAGCAGTGCAAGGCCGGCGGTACTACGCCGAGTGCTGCTACTCCCGAACCCAAGCCGGCACCTGCTGCGCCCGCACCGAGCCGGCCCGCACCAACCGCGACGCAAGCCGCGCCAGCCCCAGCACCGCAAAAGCCGGCCCCGACAACTGCGGTGCCTGCGCCGACTCCGGCACAGCAAACCTCCGCGCCGAAAGACCAGGCAACGCTAGAGGCCGGGCAGTTTGCAGATGAAGCTTCCGCAAAAGCCCGCTGCCCGACCGACACCGTCGTCTGGGTTAACCTACCGTCGAAGGTCTATCACTTCGCTGGAACGAAGAGCTATGGCACCACGAAGCGCGGTGCCTACATGTGCGAGAAAGAAGCAATCGCCGCCGAAGATCGCGCTTCGAAAACCGAAAAACATCCCTGAGGCCAAACTCAGAAAGTCTGGTCAAGGCGTCCACTTTTTTAGTTCGGCCCCGTCATCACAGCGGTTTCGCCGGCCTCACTTAGCCAGCGGTTGATCGCGTTCCGGACCGCGAGCGCCGGCCAGAGCCACTGTCTAACATCGACGGCGGAGAGAGTGGGACTCTCATCCCCGATGCCGCGAATGCACGAAATCCGCCGAAAAACAAGGATTCCCGGAAAGCCCGGCCGCGATTTGTGACCACCGCTGTGTACCACCGATTCGGGCTGTCCGACCGTCAATTTCGACCGATTTCGAGGCAACTGAAGGCCGACGATGGCTGCCGCCGACAGGGATAGCTGATAGCCAAGAACGGCGGACACACTAGGCCAACAGTGCGAACGCGCTATGCGAAGGCGAGCGAGCAAACTTGCTTCTATGGCTACCTCGCGAGGAGATTTTTTGCTCAGCTTCGACAGGCATTGAACGAATCGCCTGTCGAACAAGCCTCGTCTGATCATCCGTTAGCACCTTAAGGCAATCGCTTCGGCACCGGATTTATGAGCGCTAAAGATCGTCGGAAAATACTGACAAGCTTATCCCCGGCGGCTGTCTGGTACGCGTGCGGGCGAGTTCGAGCCAGGTCTGCGCGACCCGGATCCAGCGCAGTCGTTCGGAGCCGTCGGCGTGCACGACCGCACGCATTGCCGCCTCCGCCTGGAGCCAAGGATTGTAGTCGGTGCCCATGGGTGAAGCATCCTATCGGGACAACGTAAACGAGAAGTGGCAGCCGCTCCGGAAAGGCGCTTTGTCTTGACCTACGGCGGTGTTTGGCGGGCACGCGTCTCCTTCTGGCCGGCGGCCTTCTCCAGCCGGTCGGTGGGCTCACGCCTGCGGATTCCGGGGATAGCGGCCACGCCTTCGCCGGCGCGGCCTGGTGGCTGACGCTGCGCCACCCACAGATCGACGGCGCTGCTGTCCGGGATATCTCGGCGCTCGGCCGGTCGCCCATATTGTCGCTCCGGGTAATTTCCACCACAAGTACGCAGCCACCGCGCAAGCGCGTTTCCAAGGGCGAAAACGTGGATTTGTCCCGGCATCGAGCGCAGGGTGCCCCGGCCTGAAATATGATGGCCTGCTCGGTGACGTGCCTCCCGCCGATTGGGATGGTGAAATCGACCAGGTGCTCGTACAAGGCACGCGCATCATGCGTGAGGTCGCGATGTTTCACCGAGCAAGCCGCACGCTGATCCTTGTTGACCTCATCGAGAACTTCACCGACGCGATGCCTCATACCGGATGGACTTTGAAGTTCTGATTCAAGTGTGAATTACGCATGTGGAACAATCCCAGTCCCGCGCCGGAATATCGGATGGGCTGGAGCGACCGTCAGGCAGCGGCGAAGTCGCTTCGGCCCGTTCTGGCCTGGGAATTTCAGCAAATCGTGTTGTCGCACGCCGATCCAATTGATCGCAACGCTCGCGCGGTTGCGGCCGCGGCTTGAACCGGAATACTCGAACAGTGATAGCTTGCAGGCGCGGCAAACCGCTGAGTGATTGCGATTATCGCGCCTTCAGCTTTGGCTGCGCGAAAGCATTCGCGAACCATCGGACCGGCGCGATCAGTTCGGTCATGAAGAGCGAGAGCGACTTCGCGACCTCGATGTCTTCTCCGATTCGGAACGGGCGGAACAGCAGCAGCATCACGCCAGTCGCCAAGTTGGATAAGGTGCCCTGCAGCGCGAGGCCGATCGGCAGCGAGGTGGCCCCAGACCGTCACCAGACTGGCGGTCTGGATTCCGAACAACTGCAACACGGCGATGCGACGACAGTGAGCACCGCGTACCGCGCGAGGCTTGCAAAGAACCTGTGACGAGCGCGTCGATCGGTTGGGTGATCGTCATCACGCGGGAGACGAAGCTCTGCGCCGCGCTCGCCAGGTACCATCCCACGACCAGCAGCACGGTCGCATAGATTGCGTTCAGTCCGTACCCGTTTGTCGCCAGCTAGATACGGTTGGAGAACCTGGTGAAGGCGGTCAGGGTCTGCAGGCGCGGCTCGAAGTCGCGGAGGTAGATCTCCGTCTTCAGGAAAGCGATCTCGCCGTCGACCGCGGCCTCGCAGACGTCGGCGTACCAGGACTTGGGCCGGCCATCGCTTCCGTCGGACCAGCGGTACCCGCGCCGTTTGAGCGAATCCTTGAGCTCGAAAGATGACTGCTCCGCCCAGACCCGCACCGTCTTCTTCCGGGCGGTCTCCAGCAGGAGTGCAAGCGCCGGCGCGCCTGTCGTCGGCAGTACGAAGTCCAGGATCTCCAGCAGGCGTGACAGTCGTCGACGGCCCTGTGGGCCTAGTGGAAGTAGCCCGCGCCGTTCAGAAGATAGCCAAGCCTCGCTCCATCGAATCCATGCTGGCGCCAATCGACCTCCGTCGCCGAGCACGCCCACGCGATCCGTTCGAAGACCGGCCAGTAGCGCTCCGCGAACTTCCGATCGAAACCGCTATTGTGCGCGATCGCGATCACCCCGCCCTCGACGAAGGCGGTCACGGCCGCCTCGTCGGTCCTGTGGCCGGCCACCATTTCGCCGGTGATGCCCGTGAGCGCCGTAATCTCGGCCGGGATGGGCGCGGACGGCTCGTTGAGGGCGGAGAACGTGTCCCTGACGCCGACGATCCTGCCGGACGCAGGTAGTCGAACTTGACCATGCCGAGTTCGATGACCTCATCCCTTGCGTGATCGAGGCCGGTCGTCTCGGTGTCGATCAGGATGCCGACCTTGGTTTCTTGTCCGATGTCCGGCGGGCACATGGCCCGCGGCACCAGGCGCCGCAGCACCCGGTAGTCCGTCGACTGGCTTAGGACCTCGGCCAAGGCCGCCAGGTCCGCCGTGTCCTGAAACATCTCTGCTCGGAATTGCGAGGATCCGGTCAAGCCGGGACACCCGCAAAATAGCGGGAGCGCCCTCCAGGAGTACCTGAAAAACAAGTGATTCACGGTCTTTTCGACCCATATCGGTTCGGCCCAGCCCGGATGCGGGCCCAGATCGCGCTCCGACGGTCGGAGGGCTGCGGCGCCGCTCCATGCCCCGAGGGCCGCAGGCAAGTCGGAGGCGTGAAAGACGACTTCGGCCACGGCCTGAGGCCGGCCGGGACGGTGACCCCGCGGCACAACACCGCGATGGCCACGACGCCGAGATTGTCGTTCGCAGAAGAACGAACTCGTCGATCGCGGTCTTGGCTTCCGGCCGGCGGAGAGCGATGTCCGGGGCCTCGGGAATGTTTGTCCTCCGGACGGTTTACGCCAGCGACGGCAAGAATGCGGGCGCGGCTTGCCGCCGCCTGGAGAGCGCTTCCGCACGCCATGACCACCGAGGCCGATACTTTCCGCGAACGCGCGGAGGAATGCTGCCGACAGGCGGAGAAGGCGATCAGCCCCCTCGACAAGGAGGCTTGACTGCGCATCGCCGACGAGTTCGTCAAGCTGGCGCGGACCGTCGAGGAACGGAAAGCGAAGTGACCTGCGGGAAGGGATCCGCTCCGGCCGGCCTCGGTGTTCTTCCGGAATTGAAATGACGGGCCGAAACGTGGCTCTGTCGGCACGTCGATCGTCGACCTCTGCCGAGGGCAGGGTCATTGCAAGCGGTCGATAAGGGGCCGCCCTGATTGCCACCAGGGCGGCCCCGCTTGCGCAAGATCAAAGCGCGCTCATCCCGCCGTCATAGCCTCGCCGTGTAGCCGAACAACACTCGTCGGGCTCCTAGGCCCGGATCCCAAGGGCTCGGGCCTCGCCTCGCGCCCGGCGCCGCGGCGTGTTGGAGAACGAGCCGGCACCCGCTCGCGTGCGCGCGGCCGCTGACACATACCGGGCTCCCTCCCGTCACGCATTCCCCGCATGCATCGGCACCCGGAACATTCGCGCGGCCCACGGCTTAGGGAACGATGCTGGATTGGTCGAGACACTCCGACGAGGCCGGAATCGGCGCCATCGTCGCGCGGCATGCCGCCATCGGAAAGGGCGGCCAGGACTCGGCGTCGCGAGAGCAGCAATTCCGCGAGCTGCTGCAGGCCCTGCCCGCCGCGATCTACACGACCGACGCCGAGGGGCGCGTCACCTTCTTCAACCGCGCCTGCATCGAGTTCGCCGGACGCACGCCGAGCATCGGCGACATGTGGTGCGTGACCTGGAAGCTCTATCTTTCCGACGGCACCGCTGCCGCACGCGGAATGCCCGATGGCCGTCGCGCTGAAGGAGAACCGGCCGGTGCGCGATGTCGAGGCCGTCGCCGAGCGACCCGACGAGTCGCGCATCTGCTTCATGCCGTACCCGACCCCCGTTGCGCGACGAGGGCGGCCGGATGGTCGGCGTCATCAACACGCTGGTCGACATCACCACGCGCAAGCAGGCCGAGGAGCGCATGATGCTGCTCACGGCCGAAGTCGATCACCGGTCGAACAATCTGCTCGCCGTCACCCAGGCAATGCTGCGGCTGACTAAGGCCGATACGGTCGAGGAATTCCAAGCCGCCTTTCAGGGGCGGCTCGGCGCGCTCGGAAGGTCCAACGGCTGTTCTCGGCCTCGCGCTGGACCGGCGCCAGCCTGAAGACCATCGTCGAGGAGGAGCTCAGGCCGTATGCAAGCGATGATGGCGAACGGGTCCGCATCTCCGGAGATGACGTAAATCTGCCAGCCACCTTGGCTCAGGCCGTCGCCGTCGTGGTGCACGGACTCGCGACCAACGCCGCCAAGGACGGTTCGTTATCGGCGCCAGGCGGCAAGGTCGAAGTCCGCTGGATGACGGACGATGCCGGTCGCATGGTGCTCCTGTGGTCGGAGAGCGGCGGTCCGCGCGTCACCGAACGGGCCCGCAAGGGCTTCGGCGTCGGCGCGATCGACGGCATCATCCGCACCCTGGGCGGGAAAGTTGTCCGCCGTTGGAAGCCTGAAGGGCTCGAGTGCGAAATCCGGCTTCCGCCCGCCGGCGCGCAACCCGCGCTTCTCCGAGGAAGGCGCTTTCCGCATTTACGGATTTGGTAGAAATTGATGACACCATTCCGGCATTGCCGTCCGGCCGCATCGACGGCCCCGATTCTTAAAATGTCTCGATAGACCTGGCTCGTCGCCGGTCGGGGGAAAGGCCCATCATGGTCGAGGGGGCCGTAGTCACAGTCTTGGCGCTGCTGGGCTTTGATCAGTTCGTCAATCATGGCGAAGTCGCGGCCGCCGCGATGGCAATGCTGAGGCAGATCGCACGCGCTTACGGCGTCTGACTAGACCTCTGCAACCGGCGGTCTTCTTCGGTGGAACCGAAACATTCTTCGCGGCGGCGAATTCACTATCCAAGGCTTGGGGCTTCGCAATTTGCGAGGCAAGTCATGAACTCTCTGTCGACCGGCGACACGCTCCTCACGGTGGCCGTCATGACCAGCGCCTTCTTGGATATCGAACAGAGGAAGTCGATCCGGCATCGCGATTGTCTCGGTCAGTCCTACTGTACGGTCGTCTTTGCGTCACCGAGCGAGGCTCGATTAGTTTCCGAAAAACGTTTGTACAAGCGGACAACTGAGGTAGCCTCTCATTTTCACAGTTCGGTCTCGCGGCCATGCCGCAAGAACGCGAGCGAACAGCCAACAGGTTAGGTCAGACGGCAGCTTCGACAAACGGCGCCAGGCGCCGAAGCGCCGCCGTCGCGGCCGAGCCAGAGCGGTCAGCATGTCGTCCGCACCCAGCAGGATCGCGGTTTTCATCGACGGCGCCAATCTCCACGCCGCTGCGAAGGCGCTAGGATTCGATATCGACTACAGACGCTTGTTGACGGAATTCCGCGACCGCGGCGCACTTCTCCGCGCCTTCTACTACACGGCCGTGATCGAGGATCAGGAGTATTCGTCGATGCGTCCGCTGCTCGATTGGTTGGACTACAACGGCTACACGATCGTCACCAAGGCCACCAAGGAGTTCGTCGACGCTTCCGGTCGACGCAAGGTGAAGGACAACATGGCCATCGAACTCGTCGTCGATGCGATGGAGCTCGCCGGGCAGATCGACGAGATGATCCTGTTCTCCGGCGACGGCGACTTCCGCGCCCTCGTCGAGGCGGTGCAGCGTCGCGGGGTCCGCGTCACCGTGGTCTCGACGGCCGCCAGCAGGCCCCCGATGGCGGCTGACGAGCTCCGCCGCCAGGCCGACGCCTTCACCGATCTGGTGGAGCTGCAGTCGAGGATCGGTCGGGAATCCGTCGGAGCGTCCGGCGCCGCGCCGAGGCGATGAAGTGCGCGGCGCATAGACGGAAACGCCGCTGCGCAAAGGCAGCGGCGTTGCCGGTGAAAATTGGACCGTGCTGAAAAATAGCCCCGGCAGGTCGAGCCAAGCAGAACCGGACGCGAATGTTGAGTCCGGAAGTCTACGGGTTTGCGCGGCGCCTTGGTTCCAATGCGCCGAAGAGCGCCGATCGGCGCCACATCGGAACGGACCGCAAGACGGCCCTTCGGCCATGAGCGACACGGGACAGGCGAGCATCGCCTGGAAAACTCCGGAAAGCCAGGGCCTATGGCTCGGACGTCGTCGATGGCGAGTGTTCCGCTCGGGTCTAAACCGGAGTACTTGAACGGCAGGCCCGCTTAGGAACGGCCCCGCGGTTGCTGCGTTCGCACCTTCGAATGCCGCGATATTTCTTCCACATTCGGGGGACGCGCCCCTATCATGATGACGGCTGCGTTGACCTGCCCGACAATGCGACGGCATGGAAGGAAGCTACGAGGTTCGCCCGCGACATCGAGAGCAACTTCGCGCCAGGCGATGTCTGGCGTCTCAGGTGCATCGCGACAATCGGCCGATCTATTTGTTGAGGATCTGTACCCATGTCATCGGCTGATCGGCAACACGGGCGTGAGGCGCTCCGGCCCCGGATGGAAGGCGCGAAGGAAGTAAGCGCGGCGGCCTGCAGATCGAGCCCGTCAGTCTGGCCTTCGGGAAGCGGCCCCGAGTTCGGTCCTGACGGCGTCTTTGCCGAGCAGCTCCCGTCGCTGGTCCGGCGATAGAATTTCGAACGCGGCCCGGAGCCATCTCGCGTCATGTCGCCGTCGGGAAGTGCCCGCGGATGCCCCAGATGAGGTCCTGCAGGTCCTTGCTCGTGGGAACCACGCGCGGGTCGACGATTCGGACCAGCTCCGGATGGAGCTCGGCCAGGCCGGAAGCCCGGCCGACGGCTCCGCAGGGCGCGTCGTCGTGCCACTAGGCTACCGAGCCGCGCGTGATAGCTTCAGGATATCTGCCAGCAGCTCGAACACCCGCCGATCTCCATCGCGGGCGTACTATGCTTCGTCCGCGGACGTACATAGCCCTCCAGCGGACCTTCTATGGGTCGGTTAGCAAAAGGACCTCGCCGACGAGGACTCAGAGCGTCAGCGCTGGGGAATTGAGGGCTTTGCAAAGAGGGCAGGGTTTTGAGCTGGTCGCCCATTTACCGACGCGGCTGTCTCTCGGGAGGACCCTTGAGAGCCGCCCTGGTTTGCCAGATCCCGATAGCGTGAGGGCAGAAAGGCTCAATAGATAATGCGAACCGCGTCCGACGTACAACCTTTGTTAAGAGTTTCGGCGTGCAATTGCATCATTGAATTATTTCAACCGACTCGGCTCTTTCTGGTCGGGCTCACGCATTGCAGACAGGCTGCTCCTTCGAGTTCTAGTCTGACCATTTCTTCTTTCAATCGCTTCCGACGAGTGGGAAGCGACAACGAACACTATTGGACGCTCGAATGCCAAAGGTCCTCAGATTTCCTCGACCTGACGAACGAAGACCCGGACCAGATCGTTCTCTCCGGGAACTACCTGCCATTGCGAGCAGCGCCGTTGCGCTGCTGACGGGAGTGGAATCTCTTCAAATTCGAACCACCGAGGATCTGCGCCGCGCCATCTTCATGCTCGATCTCGCAAACACGTGCATCCGATTGATCGTCAGCCAGATCCGGAATGGATCGACCAGAAAACAGCTGCTGGCCCAATCCGCGAAGATCGATCAGCTTCTTGAGACTGCGCGTTGCGAGATGCAGCTATAAATTTCGAGAAATGACCATTTGAACTCGCCGCTGTTACTTCAAGGACCTGCGATGAGCTGGAATAATCGAAAGGCGACCCGCGTTTAGTTTGAACACAAGCGCATGGTCAACATCGTGGGCGTCGATGGGATATGGCGACGGAGTTGCATCCTCCTCGACGCTTCTGAAAGCGGCGGCAAGCTTGAGGTAGCAGGCTCCATCGATGCACTTAAGGCGCAGGAATTTTTCCTGGTTTTATCGTCCACGGGCCTAGCATTTCGCCGATGCGAGTTGGTTTGGGTCAATGGGACGCACGTAGGCGTTAGATTCGTTACGGAAACGACGAAGACGAAAGAGCGCCCGGGCAAGAATCATCGTCTCGCCGCTGCGCGCTAAGGCGAATGTCGGGCCAAGACCTTAGATGACGAAAAATCCGAAATGCAGCTAGTCTCGTCGCGAACGATCTCCTTCATCGATGTCCCCTCTCTCGCGGTTTGCGAGGCCAAAGAAGCTCTGCTTCACGACGAGAGTAGAGGCTTCGTCCTCTATTTGTCCGGCGGAGGTTCATCATCAGTCACGGAAGAGCGAGTCTTCTTCCTGGAACTGCGCGAGGCGCTGGTGTGGTTGAACGAGCCTGCCGAGGATCAAGGATCATTTTGGGTATGAAGTCGCACGAGTAAGCCGCTCAAACGGAGGCGGGCATCATGCTAGTACATGTTCTGGCCGACAATGCAGCCAAGTTGTCTGATCTTTGTCGCGTCCTTGACTGCAGATTTCGGTAGCGGCGGAACGGCTGGATGTCGATGCAAAGCTTTCGCAGGCGCCACACGCCGTCGTTGTCCGCGCCGACCTACGCCTCGTCGAGAACATCGCGGCTCTCAAGAAAAGAAGCGCGAGTCTGACCAAGCTTCCCAAGCGCATATTCCTGGTCGAAGAGCCGTCTCACCTCTGTATCTCGCAATCCTTCCCCTCGACGTCCGGCGAGCGGAAGCACGCTAAGCATCAGGAATTTCGGTCGTGGCTCCTCCTATCTGTTTCTCCTGCAACGTCCCGAGAAAGCTCGTCCACGCCGAGCCCGAGACGACGAGATGGGAGATTCGCTCGTACAGGTGCCCGAACTGCAAAAGTATTCTTCGGCTGGTTGAAGCCCGTGAACGAATGCCGCGCCGGCCGCGGACGTCCCCGCGATGACTTTTAGGACGGTCTCATCTGCATCGTGAGCCCTTTCAGCGCACGGCAGTGACGGTGCGCCATCGGCTGCGGCCGCCGCCGATGCGAACTCACCGGCGCCCTGCGCTCCCGCATCGGCCAAAGGGGCTACGCCGCGGCACTTCGACGGGCCGGCTCGGCGGCACTGCGCGCAAGGAGAAGGCGCAATCTTGCCAGATCATCTTCGGATGCGATCTGACAGCGCGCCCCGCCGGCGAACTTGGCTTGATAGAGCGCGGCGTCGGCGGCCCGCAGCAGGTCGGCGGTCTGGCTGCCGTGCTCGGGCGCCATTGCGATGCCGACGCTCACACCGATGCGTGCCCACACGCCGCAGCCGAGGTCATACGGAGCTCCGATCGCCTCGACCAGGCGGCTCCCGAACGCCGTGGCTTCTTCCGCGGTGCAGCCATCGGCGAGCACGACGAATTCGTCGCCGCCGAGCCGGGCAGGCAGGTCCACTTCGCGCAGGAGGCAGGCCACGCATGCGCTGAGCCACGCCCTCCAGGAGGCGGTCGCCCGCCGCGTGACCGTGCGTGTCGTTCACCATCTTGAACTCGTCCAGATCGAGATAGAGCAGCGCCAGCACCCCGCTGCGGGCACCGGGTCGCGTCAGCCGCTCCTCGAGCTCGGCGACAAGTCCAGCCCGATTGGCGAGCCCGGTGAGCGCGTCTTGCCGGGCGCGGCGCTGGTTCTCGCGTTCGGCGCGCATGGTGGCGATCAGCATCCGGTTCAGCCTGAAGCAGGCCATCGTCATGGCGGCCAGATACATCGGGATCTGGAAGAAGAGGACAAGCATGAGTGGCTGCCCAGCGATCAGGGCGCCCGGAATCGTCGGCCCCAGGCTCAGCACGATCATCGCGCCGCAGAGCCGCGGCGCACTGAAGTTGCGGAAGCAGATACCGCCGACCATCGCACCAGCGGACACGCAGGCGAGCGTCGCCGCCACCCAGTCGCCGGTCGCCAGGCTGATCAGCGCCCCGTAGCCGACGCTGCCGCTCCAGGCGATCGACAGGACAAAGCCCCGCGAGTTTAGGCGAATTGCCCATTTGCTTGAGGGATCGAGAAGGGTCGCCGAGAGCTCCCGTACAATTGCCGGCTCGCAAGCGCTCTCGCAGATGATGCCTCCCGGATTCGCGGGGAGACCCAAGACGGTGAAGCTGGCCGGGCTAAAACGGCGGCTGACCTCACGCTCTCGACATGGTCGGAGCTGCCGGCCCGGTTGCTGGCTCTTTCATCTGACCTGGACGGCGGCAGGGCGAGGCCTCAAGCATCGGCCCGTTGCGCCGCAGCACCTGAATCGATTGCCGACGATCCGGAATTGATGTCAGATCGAACTTTGTCATCCAGACGAATTTCGAGCGACATGGTTTTCAGGGAGGGGGAATTGCGATGCTGCGGACTTGCTTCTCATGTCTCTTCGTGACGGTCTTTTCGCTGTCTGCAATGGCCGACGGCGATCCAAGGCAAAAGGCCGAAGCGGTCGCTGCGGAGGACGCGGCGAGCTTCAACAAGCAGGATGGCGCCGGAATCGCCGCGCTGTTCGCGGCCGGCGGGCTTCAAGTCAATCCGGCGGGTCCGCGCTCTGATATCGCGGAGTTTTATCAGGGGGCCTTCAAGGCTGGCTTCGACCATGAGGAAATCACGGTGGACCAGGCATGGCCGCTCGGCTCGGACATGGCGCTCGCCATCGGGATGCACCGTCTCTCGGGCAAAAATCAGAGCGGCGCGCCGATGCAGACGGGAGGCGTCTGGACGGCGACGTACGTGACCGAGGGCGGCAAGCTCAAGATCCGTTTGCCGTCGGCGATGCCCAAACCGCCGTCTTCGAAGTAGGGGGCATCTCATGTTCGATGCATCCACGACAGCGCTTTTGCGGGCGGTTCTCGACGAAGTCTGCGAGAACGTTTCGGCCTGTGAGACCGGAACGCGCACGCATGTCGCCACGAAGATCTTGGAAGCCGCCGCCGGAGGCGAGGTGTCGCCGGAGGGTCTGAGGCTGGCCGGTCGCCGGGCGCTCTCGCATTCACCGAGCATGTGGCGCTGAACGGGCGAGGGTCGGCGGGTGAATTTCCAGGTCACGGTGCTGAAGATCCTGGTGAGCTACCCGGACGGCTTCGCCGTGATGGAGGACCTCAAGCGTGACATGGCGCTATTGGCCACCAGCGGCCGGGATTGGGCCGACCGCACCAGGCGGCTGGCCGCGCGCGTGCCAGACCTCGACATTTTTTCGCAAGGACTCGTCGTGCGCGAGAGCGGCGGCTGGAAGATCACCGAGAAGGGGCGCGCCGTGCTGGAGCTCATGGAGGCACGCCCCGCTGCCGTCCATGAAATCGAAGTGGCTCCCGCCCAGCAGCCCGATGGGGCGATATCCCCGCTGCAGCTTCCGGCGGAAAGGGCGAGGCGACGGCGCGAGCGTCGGCGCGAAGCCGCGCAGCGGGCGCGAGCTGCCGCTTCCTAGGGCGTGCGCGCATAATACGGCGCTTGATCTTGGTCACACCGGATGTCCGCTTATCCGCTTATCCCTCAACAGCGGCACAAAAGCGGGCATCGCCTGAGGTCGCCGAAGGGCCACTTCCGGACTCATGCAGTGCAGCATCATTCGATCACGTCGTCGGCGCGGACAAATATCGAAGGCGGTACGGTGAGGCCGAGTGACTTGGCAATCTTTATGTTGATCACCAACTCGAATTTGGTCGGCTGCTCCACCGGCAAATCGGAAGGCTTGGTGCCTTTGAGAATCTTATCGACATAATTGCCTGCACGCCGCCATATATTGGGTAATTCGGGTCCGTAGACGACCAATCCGCCTTTGGCAAATTGTCGGAAGAGATAAATCGCGGGCAAATTATGCTTTGCCGTGCGAGCGACGACTCGCGGGGCCTCGAAAACAGTGCGATAGTCGCCCAAAACAATTATTGCATCAGCGTGCTGGGCGACGGCCGAGGCAAAAGCAACATCCAGCTCCTCGGCCTTACTCGCCTCAACTGTCGGCAGGGCCACGCCCATGTTTCCGGCAGTGCGCGGTATTTCTTCCGCTAACAGTAGCCGGTGAATTGCATTTTCTGGGTTGACCAATAGCGCGATTTTCGCAGCGCCAGGCACCAGTTCTCGGAGGATCTCTACAAATTTTCCAGTCATACCTCCGGAAACGGAGGTCGCGAGACCAGTGATGTTACCGCCCGGATGTGACAGGCTTTGCACAAGGCCAATAGCCATGGGATCGTACACCGCCACGAACACAACCGGAATGGTGGTAGTGGCGGCTTTCAGGGCTAGGGCTGGATTCGGTCCAGAAGCAATTATCAATTCGGGAGTTAAGGCCACCAACTCGGTGGCTAAAGCTGGTAGGCCGTCGGCTGCATCACGGTATTCGACAAACAGGTTCTTGCCCTCGATCCAGCCCTTCTCGCGCAAGCCGCTAAGCCATGCAGCGTGACTTGGGTCGCGGGCCGGATCATCTGCCCCAACGGCCAAGGAAGCCAATTCTGCGAGGTTTTTGCGAACGTCGTGGCGAAACAAGCAGCGCCGCACTAGCCGCAATGAACTCCCGCCGCTTCATTCGATCCTCATGGGAGCCTGAGGACGACGGCACGCAGAGTATCACGGCTCGATAGTTGTTGCACTCACAGCGGGCAGATGCGGAGTATAGTCGCAGGGACGGCTCCGGGCACGTGTCGATATCGCCAGAGACGAGCGCCAGCATTGGCCCGTCGTGGCACGACTGATCGGATTAGACATCAAGACTTGTCGTGCGCGTACTTCTCCAACAGCAGCCGATTATATTCATCTCTCACAGCTCTCCGCGAGACATGCCCTCTTCGGTCTTTGGCAATCTTCAGAAGATCAGGATCAGTTGGTGCCCGCGATTTCCGCCTAAATCTCGCAAAAAGTCGGGTAGCAGGCGCCGATGTCCTTCCGAACAGTCGGTCAAACCATCCCATTGTGTCCTCCCGGACAGAGGCGAATTGAAAACACTATCACCATGTATTTGCGGGTCAAATGGACAGTGCAACTGGAACTCTTTGAAAAGTTCGCCACCACATAGTTCGCAACAGGGCAAAATGCGAAGAACTCAGGTTGAGCAAATCTGGTCCGCTCTGGGTCAGATATTGTTGCAAAAGTCGTCTTTCGCCGATGACCAAAATTCTGCGGGCCGTGGGCGCGACTTTCGCGTATAAGATGCGAGGGACCTCACGGCCTCACGCAAAATTCACAGGCGACTTCGGTAACGCGATTGAGGTCATACGAATCAGCGGTCGCTCGCTGCGTAGCGTTTTCGCGAAAAATCTTGACCCCTGCAACTTTCGACTTTTGCAACACAATCGGTCAATGAGCGGACCTCCTTCAGACAAAACGCAACTTCGCTGATGGGGCCAACAACTGACTCATGCGCGGCAGCAGGCAGGTGCATTCGATCACCCTGGTCGGCTCGCACCAATATGGAGGTGGGCATCGTTCGAATGTCGAGGGCTCGGCTTCAGGGTCACCACAGGATATAGCTGGGACAACAGCCGAGACCCAGTACCGGCGAAAAGCTGTCCCTCTCACCGGCAAGGGTAGTAGAGGTTGATCCATGTCAGACCTTGCACAAGCTCGACGTTCCACGCTTCTCGACGCTGCCTGGCGGACAGCATACCGCGTCGGTTTCCCGCTTGCCCGCATCTGGTGGCGACTGCGACACCAGCAGCATGAAGGGGCACTTGTGGCTGTCTACGTCGATCAGGCGCTGCTGCTGGTGCGCTCGTCGTATAGGATCGAGTGGAACTTCCCCGGCGGCAGTGTTCGGCAGGGTGAGACGCCTGAAGTAGCGGCTCGCCGCGAGCTTTCAGAAGAGATCGGACTCGCCGGAGCATTCCCGCTGGTCGCCGTAGGAGACGCCCGGGGCCTTTGGGAAGGGCGAAGCGATAAAGTGCATTTCTTTGAACTACGACTGGATCGGCTGCCCGAGTTACAGCTCGACAACCGTGAGATCATCGGCGCGCGGCTGATATCGCCGAGCGAGTTGCGCAGCATGGCGCTGACCGGGCCGGTCACCGTCTATCTTGGCAAGACGATTGCGCCGGGCTGCCATACAGAGTGACCGCGCAACGCTACTGCAATGTTCACGATCCTCACCGCCGACAGCCGACATCCCTCTAGCTTCAGCGTTCTTCGGCTTGGGGGCCAAGAGGCGACGTCATTCAACAACTTGATCGGCGCGGACGAGCAGCACCGCAGGCAGTGCGAGCCCGAGCGCCTTCGCAGTCTTGAGATTGATACTCAGCTCGAATTTGGTCGGTCGGTAGAAGGGATATCTCCGGGACTGCTGCCTTTAAGAACCTTGTCGATGAGGTTGGCGAGGCGCCGAAAGGTCTCTGGTAGGTCAATCGAATAAGCCATCAGTCCACCGAGTCGCACGTACTCGCCGTAAGCGTACATTGTGGGAGTGCGGCCCGCCGCCGGTAATTGAACAATAGCCGCGCCAGTGGCGAGATGCTCGGCCTCATCTGACACCATGAGCGCGTCTGCTCCTTCCATTGATCTGAAGACCCGCTGGTACTCTGTCAGGTAAAAGCCGTTGCTCAGCAGGGCAGCCTTCAGCGAAACACCCGCTCGTTTCGCTGCCTCGCGCGCAGCCGCACCTCTCATGTCTTCCCAGTACGATCGCGACACAAGGTAACTGAGGGTGGACAGTCCCGGCATCGCCTCGACCAGTAGCTCGATACGCTTTCCAATGAGCTCCAATTCCGTCCCGATGGTGACGCCTGTGATGTTGCCGCCCGGCCGCGCGATGCTGGCCACAAGTCCCAAGGCAACCGGGTCGTTGACTATTGTCGCAATCGGAATGTGGTTGTGGCCATTTTAAAATCCAGCGACAGACGCACGGCCACCGCTAAAATCAAGTCGGGATGTGTGCTGATCACATCCCGAACCAATTCGGAATAGCGTTCTGGTCGACCTTCTCCCGAGTAGCGATCAATCACGAGGTTTTGGCCCTCGGATGTAGCCAAGGCGGCTCAGCTCCTCGAAAAAGGCGCGGTTATGCGGTGGACCGCTCAGGCCCATTTCACTGACTTTGAGAGCCGGGCTAACGAAGGGGCGATCCGCTTTGGTCTCACCGGTTGCTGCGCTTGCGCCGCGAGTGGCATCGCCGCCATGCTCACGAAAAGCGTAATGAACTCGCGCCGTTGAATGTGCCCCCCTGACGAGAAAACCTGATCGACCACTCAAATCCTAGCACCTTAGGACGGGAGAGGAGCGAGAAAGGTGGAGATCGACCTCAGCACTCGTGAGCCGATGTCAGCTCAGGGTCGCACGCGTCGGTTTGCCCGCGAGGCGAAAAGACTTTCGGTCTAGCCGAATAAGCAGACGTGATCAGATGGCGGGCATGTCTCGAACGGGGAATGGACGTCCGTTCTCGCTGTCGCTGCAGGTTCACGAACCCAAGCGTCGAAGGTTGCTGGACCGATGACGCGGCTCACGGCTGCGGTGATAGCAGCACACAGGCACCTCTTCGACGAACTTCCGCAGCCACCGCAGCGCCAACCGGCTCGTCTCGACAACCGCAAAACGGAGTTGGCACTCGGCCCAAACGTTGATCTGCTCGGCAGCGGCACGAGCGCGCGAGCCTACGTTCAGCGCCCTATCGAGCTTCGAAACTGGTCTACGTCGTTGAAGCGAAAGGTCTGTCGCGCGGGCACGCGCGATTTGGTCATCAATACTCACGCAAATAGTCGAAACGCAGCGGCCTGCCGATTTCGATGATGTTTCGAGGTAACCACGGTTTTATGATACCGTACGAACCCCAGATCAATAAACATATGTTAACAACTTCGGCGCGTACTACGGGTGATTGCACATTTTCTTTTGACGATCGAGGCCCGCGATGACGGGAATTGCCGCAGCCGATGTTATTGTCGAGTTGGAGGCTACCATTGCGGGGAGCTCACTTGAACGTTGTGTTCGGATGCTTCGGCGCATCGTGGAGCTGCTTGTCGCCGGGAACGGTCGGTTGCAAGAGCCGCATGTCGACTTGCTGGATGAGGTCCTTGTTCGCCTGATCGCCCGGATTGCTCCCTCCACACTTGTCGAGCTCAGTACAGCTCTTGCAGACCTGCGGGCCGCTCCGAAAAAGACGTTGCGGCGTCTTGCGTCATGCGAAGACGCTGCAATCGCGGTCCCCGTTCTGCGCCAATCCCCAGCCCTGTCGCCGGGGGATCTTATGGAACTGGCGGCGTCCAGCAGCGAGCGTCACCTCCTCGCCATTGCTGACAGGCGCGAGATCGAAAATGGGCTGACGGACGTGCTGTTGCAGCGCGGCAGCAGCAAGGTTTGTCTGGCGCTTATCGGAAATCCGGCGGCGCGATTCTCCGACGCCGGCTATTCCATGTTGATCGGCAAGGCCGAGCAGGATGACGAGATCACCAAGGCTCTGGCCTTGAGGCCAGGCACACGGGACATGGTTGTCCGCGCGCTGCTATCGGCATCTCCACGACCAGCAACCGGCACGAAGGCCGACGCGCGTCCGTGCGCTTTTTCAGGGGCAACCACGTCCTCCGAAATGCCGGTGACGGTGAAGCGCCTTTGCGAGACAGAATATGCTGCTGCGAGGCCGGAGATCGTATCGCTCAACCGCGCTGGCAAGCTGAACGACTCGACCGTTAATCGGTTCGTGATCCGGAGCGAGACCGCCAATCTGTACACCGCGCTGTCGGTGCTGTCCGGAGCACCCGTCGAAGTCGTCGAGCACGTAATGGCGGAGCCCGATTGCGAAGGCTTGGTGATGGCGTGTCGGGCGTCGCGTCTGAATTGGCAGACGACGCTGGCCATCCTCAACAGTCGCGGCCCGCGCCTTTCACTCAGCGAACGCGAACGAGCACAGGAGCTGTTTGAAAAGCTTCATCTGTCGACCAGCCAATGGTCCGTTCGTTGGGGAGAAATCTCCGCGGGCGCCGACGATCGCACTGCGAAATCGAGAGCAAGCCGATGAAGTTCGACGGTCGCAAGGCCTCTCGGGTACGGATGGACCACAGGCAGTCAGTCAACCTGATGGGCTCCGACGGCACTTGGCGGCGAAGGTGCGTCCTGCTCGACGTCTCGGAAACCGGCGCCAAGATCGAGGTCGAAGGATCGGTCGAAGTTCTTAAGGCGAAGGAGTTCTTCATGCTGCTGTCGTCCACGGGACTGGCCTTTCGGCGCTGCGAGTTGGTCTGGATCGACGGAACCATCGCTGGGGTTCACTTCATCCACGCAGATGGTAAGAAAGCCCCAAAAACGGCCGGCGACAGAGCCGCACCGAAACAGGCTTGAGCCGAGCAGCGTCATCAAACTCTAATCTGATGCAATGATCGTGCAGAATCTGACGAGAAGGCCCAATTTAGACCGGCACCCGACAAATAGAGGTATCAGTCATGTTGGTACATGTCCTGGCTGATACTTCCGATAAGCTCTTCGGGCTCTGCTCGGTCCTTGAAAGGCAGTTCACTGTCGCGGGCGAGCGGCTCGACGTGGAGGCAAAGCTACCGCATGCGCCTGCCGCCGTGGTCATCCGTGCCGATCTACGATCTGTCGAAAACATTGCCGCACTGAAAAGGAGAGCTTTGCGTCTCGCAAAGGCCGGCAAGCGCATCTTCCTCGTCGAGCAAACCTCCCACGTTTGCATCTCGCAGGCCTACGCGCTGGGCGCCACCCTCGTTCTGCCGGGCAAGATCGATCCGACCAAGCTCATGGGCGCGCTGTCTGATCCGGCCGGGAACGAAGCCGGTTCGCCGTGCGACATCGCGCAGCCTGACGATGCGGTCGAGGTCGGGGCCAACGCCATCGCATCTTTGTTCACTTTGGTCAGACTCGGAGAGCGGATCGACGTCGACGGCACCAAGGAGGCCGGCCGCATGATCACCAACCGGGTTTCCGAGCACGGGCTGTCCGATTGGCTGAAGACCGTGCGGCGCCATCACGAGGGAACCTATCAACACTGCCTGCTCGTGACCGGCGTCGCGATCGATTTCGGCCTCAGTCTCGGCGTCCGCAAAAGCGATCTCGAACGGCTCTCTACCGCTGCCATGTTCCACGACATCGGCAAAGCCAGGATTCCCCTGGCGGTTCTGGACAAGCCGGGACGCCTCGACGACAACGAGCGCGCGCTGGTCGAGACCCATCCCGCGGCGGGTTATGACGTGCTGAAGGAACACGGCTCCATCTCATCCGAAATACTCGATTGCGTCCGGCACCATCACGAATATCTCGACGGCAGCGGCTATCCCGACGGCCTCTGCGCCGAGAACATCACCGACATCGTTCGCATCCTCACCATCTCGGATATCTTTGCGGCGCTGATCGAGCACCGGCAGTACAAGCCGACCATGCCGCGCGAGGCGGCCTATGACATTCTCTGCGGCATGAATGGAAAGCTGGAGAAGGCGCTGGTCGCCTCGTTCAAGGACGTTGCGCTCACCAGATGAGATTGATGCGCTGCGGTTCACCTCATCAGTTTCTCCCGCCAAAATCACGAGAGAAGCATAGCAAAGCGGTAGCGTTTTCACTCTGCCAGTACATTTCGCTGATCTAGCCTGAGCAAGAGCCGAGGTCTGCTATGGGTCAAGCGCGTCGGTTTGACCCTCTGCCGGTCACTTCCGGTCTCCCCCTAACTCCGGACGTACCGCAGCATCGCCCCAAGTGAAGCGATGGGCCATGTGTGGACGGCTCCGGGTTGGCAAGGAGAATCTTCACTTGCAGCCTTGGTCGGAGCAGCCATGTGTTCGGCCTTCTTGTGCGGTACTCATGACCGCTGGCCATAATGCCCTCCGCGGATCAGGTCCCGATCAAAAGCACGCATTCGAAGATGCCCTGGCCCATGTGGGTTGTCCTGATCGCCGGATCGACCGGCGCTGCATTAGGGTCTGTACCTAATTAGCGAGTTCTGATTCCCTGGTGCTAAGTTGATTCGGCACGGGGGACTTCGATGCGCAAAGGACTGTTCTGGCTCAACGACAAGCAGTGGGCTCAGATAGAGCCGCATCTGCCAACGAACCAGACCGGCCCGGCGCGCCAAGACGATCGACGCATTATCAGCGGTATCATTCACATGCTCCAGTGCGGCGCACGCTGGCGCGATTGCCCGTCCGACTATGGCCCTTACACGACGATCT
>NZ_JADPIX010000045.1:0-686 GCF_023073155.1 Bradyrhizobium sp. 45
CTAGGGTTCAGACTCAATTGATCCAATAAGCGACGAGAGCGGCGAGGTGGACGGCGGCCAAGAAGTTTCTGGCAAGTTTGTCGTAGCGAGTAGCAACACGCCTGAAATCCTTGAGCCGGCAGAAACAGCGCTCGATAACATTGCGCCCTTTATAGAGGCGCTTGCTGAAGCTGTGGAGGGTTACCCGGTTGGATTTGTTTGGAATGACGGGTTTCGCGCCGCGATTGACGATTTCGGCGCGAAAGCCGTCGCCATCGTAGCCTTTGTCCCCAATGAGGGAAGACATGGGCGGCGCGAGCTTCAAAAGGGCCGGCCCTGCGGCAATGTCTGCGGCTTGTCCCGGAGTGAGATGAAATGCGCAAGGTTTGCAATCAGGGTCGCTCAGCGCGTGGATTTTCGTGGTCCGCCCACCGCGCGAGCGGCCGATCGCCTGTTCACACTCCCCCCTTTTCCGCCGCTCGCCGAGCGATGCGCTTTGATCGAGGTGGAGTCGATCGACAAAGCCACTCGGTCCTTGCCGCAGCGGGCGAGCGCTTCAAAGATCGCCTGCCAATGTCCGCGCTTAGCCCAGCGATTGAACCGATTGTAGATCGTCGTGTAAGGGCCATAGTCGGACGGGCAATCGCGCCAGCGTGCGCCGCACTGGAGCATGTGAATGATACCGCTGATAATGCGTCGATCGTCTT
>NZ_JADPIX010000013.1:0-685 GCF_023073155.1 Bradyrhizobium sp. 45
TGACCATTCGCATCACCAAGAAGAAGGCCATCTGGTACATCCGCAGGCGGGATATCACCATCCGCCTCTGCGAAGTCCGCCAGCTGCCGTATGAGCAAGCGAGATACGTCGCCAAGCAGATACTGCTCGCTGCCGAAATGAAGCGCGACCTCCGCGATGTTGCCACGGTCCTGCTCAGCTACGCCTTCCCCGGCAATCCCCAATCAAATGCAGTTGACCAGAGACTGGAACACGGACTCGCGAATTGGGAGAAGGCCAAGACGCTTCCCATCGGAGCGATCGCGCCGTTCTGGACCTGGAAGACTTTGACGGAGAAATTTCTCGCTTACAAGAAGCCGAAGCTGAAGGAGAGCTACCGGGAGGAATACGCGCACTATCTGGAGCTCGAGCAGTTCGCCGCCGTGAACGACAAGATGGTCCGCGACATCAAGCTGAGCGATCTCGAGAAGCTCAGAGACGCGATCGGAGAGAAGCACGCGCCATCAGCCGTCCACCGGGCCGTGACCCAGGCGAAGGCGATGTTGAGCTGGGCCTGGAAGTTTTATGCCACCGCCTCGGGTCTGGAGGACGTGCAGTACGAGTGGTGGACGAGATGGTCCTTCGAATATCACACGAGCGAACGCACCCGCACCCCCTCCATCGACGAGATCGCACGCACCCTAGTCATTGCGGAGAAATTCACCCA
>NZ_JADPIX010000076.1:0-23594 GCF_023073155.1 Bradyrhizobium sp. 45
AACGTTGCTCACGATCGCCTGAAATCGCTGCTCACGATCCTCTGAAATCGTTGCTCACGATGCGCTGAAATCCGTGCTCACGATCCCGCGAAACGCGCAGGCTACGGCCTCCGCCGCATGATGGTCGACGAAAGCGAGCATCCGAAGGGCTTCCTTGAGAAGGGCCGGTTCAAGGCTCTGCAATCGGATCGCGTTCGACTGCAGCACGGCTCCGCCGAGGAGGCAGCCGTGATCCGCGCCATTTTCGATCAGTTCGTCAACGGCCGGAAATCTTAGCGACATCAGGCGTCAACTGAACGAGGCGGGAATTGCCAATCACAACGGCCGGGCCTGGACCGACGGCATGATACCGACCATCCTCGCGAACGAGAATTACATCGGCAAGACCGTCTACAATCGCACGTCGCGGCGCTTGGGACAGAAGTTGGTCAAAAACCCGGATCACACCTGGGTCCGGGGCGCTGCGGCGATCGAGCCTATCGTGGACCCCGGCATCTTCGTGCGCGCCCAGAAGCTGCTTGCCGTGCGCCGCGTGGAAATTCCGGAAGATGAGATGCTGGTGCGCCTACGTCTCGCGCTCCGTCGGCGCGGTAAGCTCAATTCGCGCACCATCAACGAAACGCTGGGCCTCAATCATGTCTCCTCGTACGTGAAGCACTTCGGGTCGTTGCGAAAGGCCTACGCGCTGATCGGATACACGTCGCCGCGTAACTGCGACTGGATCGAGACCCGGGATTTTTGGGCTGCCGAACAGGCGAGGCATGCTGCCGAGCTCGCGGAGTTGCTGAGAACCGAGCTGGGCCTGCAGGCTGACTTTTTTCCTGATGGCATAGCTCTCCAAATCGGCGGCGAGCGCCTGGTCTCATTTCTCGTGGCGCGACGACTGGCGCATCGCGGAGAGGACCACGCCGCGCAGTGGAAGGCTTACCGAAGGCAGATCTCATCTGGCCTGCTTGCCGTGATGCGGCTGGATGCGGCGAATCGGGCGATCGAGGACTATGTGCTGTTGCCTGCCCCGCTGAGGGCGGGCCGGTACGTCTGGCTTTCCCCCGAGTCCCTTCGTCGACATCGGGGCGCGGTCTACAAGGAAAAGGGGGCATTGTTCGGCGCGATCAAGGCAATGCTGCCAAAAACCACCCATGCCGCCCCAACCAGCTCAGCACTGCCGAAAAAGCGATCGAGATCAGGCCAGCCCAAAGCCAAGGGCTTCGGCGGGCGGCGCTCACGGTGCGGAGGTACAAAATCGCACCGATGAGAGTGCCATAATTCCTTCGGAAGTCACCGTTCAGTTTCGCGATCTTGGACAATTCCGAGGAGGTGTCCACGTCATTCGCCATCGGGCTGGCTCCTTCGTGTCGCTAGGACCAGCGCCTTATGAACCACTGTTTTGCCCGACGAAGCAAGACAAATTTCGTCTTATCGGAATTTTCCGGAGCCGTTTCCAAGTCACCCATTGGCTCGAACCGCTAGGCGGCTTCGCCGATGTATCTCTCCTCACTCCGCTTCTGGTTGATGAGATTCAACAACTGGGCGGAGGCCCGCGCGTCGCATAGGGCGCGGTGGTGATTGTCGAGCGATATGCCGTAGATCTCGCAGAGTTTCCCTAGTCCGTAGGATTTGTGTCCCGGAAAGCGCCGCCGCATTCCGACACATGTGCAGAGCTTCGGAAATCTGAAGCGCCGCCCGATCCGCTCGAATTCGTAGGTGATGAAACCGTAGTCGAAGCTGACGTTATGGGCGACGAAGATGCCGTCGGCCATGAACTGCATGAAGGAATCCGCGACTTCGGCGAACAAAGGCGCGTCCCGAACCATTTCGTTCGTGATGCCGGTCAGCTGGACGATCTTTGCCGGAATGGAACGCTGCGGGTTGAGGAGAGAGTGCCACTCGTCGACGACCCGGTGGTTGCGGATCTTCACAGCGCCGATCTCGGTGATGCGGTCGCCGTTCGACCATGAGCCGGTGGTCTCGATGTCGACCACGACGTAATCCTGCTCGGGGTCGAAGCGGTAGTCGACCCGACCGATCTCGGCCACAATGCCGACGTCGCCGAGCTGACGGAGGCGGGTCAGTTGGTTGCGGCGGATCACATCGCCTTCCGCCTTGACCTCCATGAAGGACGCCTTGCCGTCCTGGACCAACATGAGGTCGGGGAAGCCGTCTCGCATCCCGCGGAAATCGTCGCACATGCCGCGGACGATGCTGGCGATGCCGGCCGTATCGGATCCTTCGAGCAGGGCGCGCAGCGCCTCCACTTGCACGTGATCCCAGCTGAAGATCCCGTTCGGGCGCCCCCATCTCGCTGCGACGGTGCGGAGGATCAACGGTAGGGCGTATCCGGACGCGATGGCCGCCAGCTTCTCGTCGATTATCGCGGCGAAGAGCCGGCGGAAGCTGCGGTCCTTCAGGCAATGAGGCAGCCAATCGAACCCGCTGGGCATGCGGGTGCTCTCGAACAGCTCGTCCCAGAAGAGCAGGCCGAACAGGGTGTGCCACAGCACGTTCTCAGTGAAGAAGACCTTCGTACCATCGCGCCGCAGCACGCCGGCGACGCCCGCCTCGGGATTGCCGCGATGGGTGTCATCGACGGTGATCGTGCGGCCGGACCGCAAAAGTTCGTTGTGGAGACCTGCGCGCCGTCCGCCGAACTTGCGGGCGTAGAAGTCGGTGGCGAAGAGCTGTTCCTCATCGCTGGCGGGATCATCGATTATCCGCTGAAGCAGTGCTTCGGCCTCTGTCTTGTCGCCGGCATTGTAGAGCAGTCGGACTAGACGCTCGTTGCAGTCCGGCGAAGACCCCGCGCGGTAGAGCTGACGGGCTAGATCGCTCTCGCCCGCTTTTTCGAAGAAAAGTCCCGTCCGATGCGCGGCGCGGCTGTGGAGATCGCCGGCGTACTGGGACGTGTAGGCTGGGCCGGTGAGCACGTCGACGGCGGCCCGTCTATGGACAGGCTCCGATCCGGCCTCCAGGCTGTCGAGGATCTGGCTGTAGTGGAACGAGGCGAGCGCCTCCTCGGCATCGGTGAAGCGCGCGCTGAACGAGGTCTCTCGGTTGGTGCGTAGGATCCCCAAATCGCGCAGCGCGAAGTTTTTTAGGTTCACCTCGGTCTTGCCGAAGTAGAGGTAGAGCAGGAACTCGATCGGCTGCGTCCCCTCGAGCGCGATGAAATTACGGGCGCCACAGTGCTGCGCTGCGACCGAAAAGGGGATGCTCTGTAGATAATAGTCGACGAACTTCGGCTTCGACCAGGATTTGCGGACGTCTCCTCGCCCGGCCGCCTGCGCTCCGATGACGAGGACGTCCTTCGGCAAGGACGAGACGAGGGCCGCATAGTCCGCCTCGCCGAGCGCGCGGGCCTGACCGGCCGCGGTCAGATCGGCGGCCGCCCGCTCGACGTCATCGATCTCGGGGTAGTTGAACAGGGATCGGTTGAAGATGGCACCGCGCCTGTTGATCATGCGGACCAGGAGGCATCGCGCATCTCTCGATAGGCGCCCGAACCGAGCCATGAAGGCATGATGCTCCGGACCAAGCACGGGGGCATACGTCCGCTCCACGAACCCCAACATTTCGGCGAAGTGGTCGAGATAATAGTAGACGGGCAGTTGCGGCAATTTGGCCAAGCGGACCTTCGGGGCAAGAATCGTTTGTTCTATTTTTGTTCGAGTGCCGTCCTCAAAGTCAAGCCGCTCGACGAGCTACGGGTGACCAGAGCCGCGGACTTCGGCAGCCGCCGGCGCGGCGTCTTCCTTCACGCCCCGTGCCACGATCCGGAGCGTACCGTCCGGAAGGGGGCGCTGCAGCTTCAAGGCCTCTTCGGTAGGCGCGGTCATCCAGGTCTCGACCTCGTCGGGCGTCGTGAGGATCACCGGCATCGCCTTCGGATGAATCGCTCCGACCTCGGCGTTCGGCTCGGTTGTGAGAAATGCGTAGAGGTTGTTGGTGGTCTCGCCTTGCTTGACCTTCCGGACCGATGTCCAGTTGGTCCAGATGCCGGCGAAGCAGAGCAGCGGGCGGGTCTCGTCGAGTGCAAACCAGATGTCGCCGCCCTCGGCCTTGTTGAACTCGCTGAACGAGTTGAACGGCACCACGCATCTATTCTCGACGCCGAGCCAGCGCGTCCAGTGCTTCGACTTCACGTTCCGGATGTTTGTGGTGCCGCTGTCCGGCTCCATCCGCAGCAGCTCCTTGAAGTCAACCGTCTTGCCCTTGGCCTGCAGTTTCTCGGCCCGCTTCTTCGTAGTGTCCATGAGCGCCTTCGACGACGACGGCATACCCCATCGGGCGGTGGCGAGCTCCCGACCAGCAGCGCCATTGCGGACGATCGGCGCCGTGTAGTCGGGAAAGACGCCTGGCATCGGCGCGAGATTGCCGACGTAGCGGTTGACGACGCGGAACAGCGCGCTGATGGCGGCCTGGTTGGTGGTGATGCTGTAGAGGTTGCACAAGTTTTCAGGTCTCCGGATCCGGATGCCGAGCCCTCTGGGCCAGCTGCAGCAGGGCGGCAGGCGGGCGCTTACCGGCCTTCGCGCACTTCCGGCACCGCAGGCGGCTGGCGAGATCATGCACGTAGGTGGTCGAAGGGTGCGTCAGCGCCGCCAGATCGACGTCGCGCGCGGCCTTGCACCGCGAGCATTCGATCTGCAACCAGCTATAGCCTCCGTTGATGGCCTGGTCGATTGTCGGCGACGGGTCGATCGGGCCGCCATCAGCCCACATGCGCTCGTTCCAGGACTCGGACAGGAGCCGGTCGGCTTGCTTGATAAGCGCTTCACCCTTGGTCCGCGCCTCAGCCGACTGGGCGGCGAGAATCGTCGTCATCGCGCGGGCCTTGCCGAGTTCCTTGACGAGCGCCTTGCGGTCGCCCCCGGAGAGCGGGGTCCCGTGGTGTTTTGGCGCCATGGACAGCAGCCGTCAGTCGTACGACGGCCAGCAGCCGTCTTCCTCATGGCGCCGGTCCGCTGGCTGCAGGTGTTATCGAGCAAGCGCTGGCCAACGTCCCGCCAAACCGCCTCCGGACCGTAGAGCCGGATCGCATCGGCCTTCTGGATCTCGACAGTCCTCCCGCAGCGCCGGCAACCGACCCGCAGAAGGTGCTTGAAAATCCGGTCCAGCCGGAGCTGGCGTCCGGACACAGCGGGCGCCGGGCCCCCGCCGGCGCCGGCGTCCGCCAGGAGCGACTGCCAGTATTCTGGCGGTAGGTCGTCGTCCGGAGCCAGCCCGCGCACCGGGGGGCGTTCCTGCCGACGGCAGGGGCCATGGCTTCCATCTGCTTCCGGGTGGGCATGCGGGGCGGTCGGTCATGCCGAATTAGAACATATCAAGAACGCAAGAGTCGAGTACGAGAAGATGTTTTTCAGAGGACTTCGTTGACGGGAACAGCGCTCTCGCCCATCTATGGTGCTGTAGAGCCAAGCGAAATTCAAGAAATTCACAGGTCGAAGACCGGCGATTCCCGGATAAGTTGAGGTAAATGCTGGGTAATCGTCGATGGGGAGCTGTTTCGGGAATGCTTTTACTTCACGTATCGGACATTCATTTTCGTCATCCGATCTGCAACACGAACCGCGACCCAGACCGGCCTTTCCGCACGCGCTTAATCCAAGATGCGAGAGACCGGGTGAAGTCGCTCGGATCCGTCGATGCGATCCTCGTCGGCGGCGACATCGCTTTCGCCGGAAAACCGCAGGAATACGTAGCGGCCCTAAAATGGCTCTATGAATTGGCCGACGCTTGCGGGTGCGCCCGGAACCGCATCTTTGTCATCCCCGGGAACCACGACGTGGATCGTGACGTGATCCGCGCCGATCTGTCGGTTCAGAACGCACAGCGTGCCATCGTCAACGCCGCGAGCGCCGACGACAAGGAATGGCAGATTGAACGACAGCTGCAGCACGCCGAGACGGGACCGGCACTTCTGAGGCCCATTGCCGCCTACAACGACTTCGCCTTCAATTTTTCCGGCAATATCTTCGCCCCCGAACGGTTGTCTTGGAAGGCAGATCTTCCCTTTCGGGACGGGATCACGCTGCGGATTCACGGTCTCAACTCGACCATCCTGTCGGGTTGGCGCACTCCCGAAGGCCAGAATGACGTCGAACGGGATCTCTACGTCGAGCCGCAGCAGACCGCCCTCGATCCTGTCGACGATGTCGTCAACCTGGTTATGTGCCACCACCCCCCGGACTGGCTTACAGATGGTGATCGGGTCGCCGACGACGTGACCAGCAGATGCGCGGTCCATCTCTTCGGCCACAAGCATCGCCAGCGCATCGTGCGCGACCCGAGGTACGTCACGTTCTATGCCGGCGCGGTGAATCCGGAACGGCAGGAGAAGGATTGGAGACCGGGATACAACATGATCGATCTCTCGCTGGGCCGGAATAAGACCGGGCAGCCGCAGCTCGAGGTCGCGGCCCATCTGCTCGAATGGCAGACCAGTCCCGAGGGATTCAAGGCGATTAAGGACGACGATTGCGAAATCCATCATGCCGAGGTCAGATTGAGAAACGTAAATCCGAGGCCATCGGCCGCGGTCGTCGGGCCGGCGTCGCCCGTCGCCGAGCCGCCGTCGGATGGCGTGGAGGCAGTCATGTCAGACGATCGCGCCCGTAGCATTGTGCTGCGTTTCTGGCAGTTGGACATGAGCGACCGCCGCGAGATTTCCCGCACGTTGAAGCTGAACGATCCGGCGGAGGCCGGGCTCCCGCCGTCCGAGCGGTTCGGCAGGGTGTTGATCCGGGCGGGACAGAAGAATCTGCTCGAAGAACTGGATCGCGAAATCGCGAAGAGGGAGAGGCGCTGATGGCAGAGGAAAGCGTTCCGCCGATGAGGGGGGAATTTCCGCGCTGGTATCGCACGGTGGACGTCAGCGAAAATCGGGCCAGGCTGGACAACAGGTGGAAGGGGGTCGCGTCGCTCGCAAAGGCGGCGGACTCCGCTGGCATCGAAACGATGCTGGCTCTACTGCTCAAATCGAAATCGCGCCCCGGCGACGCCGCGATGGCGGTCCTGCGCGAACATTTTAGGGCGGCGGACGACCTGTTCGACATGGCCGACAACGACCGGGAACTCGAGATCCTGTGCGGCGCAGCGCTCGCGACGATCCTCGACGGAGACGACGACATCGCTGTCGAAGCGTCCTTGAAGACGTCGGGTGCGTTCTTCGTGGGCTCCCGGAAGGCGACCTTCCCGTTCGATCTAGCCGCCGCCGCGGAAGTCGCGATCGCGAGGATCGCCGACGGGCGGCGCACGCGTCCGACCATTGGTCGGGTTGCCGACGTAGGACGGACCGGCCTCGACCAGGCCACGCGCGACAAGATGACGAAGGAAGGATTTTCGATCGAGGTCGTGATGGCCGGTATCGACAATCTGACGAAGTACACGAACAGCGTGATGGCCGACGTCGTCAGAAAGACGAATGCGGCCCTCGCCGGCATCGATGATTTCGTCGCTGTTCAGGACGAGGAGCTTCAGATGCTGTGGTGGCTCTTCGGCGCACGCAGCAAGACCCTCGATCGCCCCTTCGTCGACGTCCCCGCCGATGCGCAGCCGATCATCTTCGCCGCCGAGCTCGCCGACGCGACGCGCAAGGCGCCCGGGCCGTCGTCGGTCAAGCCGATTCTTTCGAGAGCCGGCCTCAAGGAATGCAAGAAGACTGCGATCTCGACGGCGATCAACGCGTGCGACGTCAGCTTTCTGCGCACGCTCGTGGTCGATGGCGCGAAGCCGTCCGCGGTGACGCAGCCTATTCACTTCGCCATCCAGCGGAAGCTGGAAGTCGGAGACGACACGTCGTGGCCGGCCGCGTGGTCAGCCATCACCGGCATCGATTCGGACTTGGCCGTCGCGGGCATCGACCTTGGGAATCTGTTCTATCGCGAACGTCTCGGCATCTGGTCGGAGAGCTAGGTTGGCCGAGAGCGCCGAAATCCTGTGTTCGAACTCCGCCTGCAAGGTGCGCCAGGACGGCCGATGCGTCGAGGGATTGCCTCTCGACAAGTGCACGCATTACGGCAAGCCTCTCGTCGTCGAGCAGTCGGTCAAGGCTGCGGCGAACGGAAAGAGCGGGATCGTCCTACCGTCGGGAGACTTCTTGGACCCTGAAGAGGCATCCTCGATCCTGCGTCGGGGAAGCTCGCGCGTCATCGCCGTGGTGGCACCCAAGGAGGCGGGCAAGACCACCCTGATCTCTTCGGTCTTCGAACTTTTCCTCCGCGGGCCCGTCGGTCCCCTGCGATTCTGCGGCTCCCAATCGATGTACGCGTTCGAGCGTGCCTGCCATCCTTCGCGCGGCGTGTCAAAGAACGCCGTTCCGCAAACGGAGCGCACAATCCTGACGGAGGTGAGGTTTTACCACACTGCGATGCGACGGCCGGATTTGCCTAGAATCGATCTTTTGGTCGCCGATCGAGGCGGCGAGGATTACCGGGCGGCGGCTGACGACGCGAGCACGGTACAAGGTTTCGTCGAGGTGACACGCGCAGATACTATTACGTTTCTCGTCGACGGACGGCAGTTGGCCGATCCTGTGACGCGGATTTCCGTCGGATCGGAAATTCTGGCGATCGCGCAGGCGCTGGCGGATGGAGGTGCCATTCAGGGACGTCCGCGCGTGGCCCTCGTCCTCACGAAGTTGGACGACGTCTTCCGGTCGCAGGACCGCGAGCGCGTGGAGCGCGACTTCGAAAGATTCGACGAAAAGTTCCGGCAAATGCATGGCGGCAGCTTCGGAGAAATCAGATCGTTCAGGGTTGCGGCCTGTCCCTCGGACGATACGCTGCCGCTCGGACACGGGGTGGACGCGTTGCTTGCCTATTGGGAGGAGGCCGCCCCGATCGAGCTCGTCGAGCCGGCACCTTTCGTGCCGTCGCCGACGAGATACATGCATCGACTGCAGGGATCGAGCGAATGACGGATGCATCCGAAAGCTCTGTCGTGATCTGCGGACTGCCCGCATCCGGCAAGACGACGTTTCTTGCAGCGCTTTGGTACGTCGTGTTCGAGAAGCGCGACCCGGACGCGCTCCTCAAGTTCGACTCCTTGAGCGGTGTCGATTTCTCGCACCTCAACGCCATCATGCGTCGATGGCAGCATGCGAAGGAACAGATCCACACGGAGATCACCTCGGGAAAGACCGTCTCGATGAATCTGAAAGACGGCGCCGAACGTAGAATCCAGATGGCGTTTCCGGACCTCTCGGGCGAATCCTTCCAGCAGATGTGGGAGGATCGGGAATGCGATCCGAAACTCGCCGATCTTCTCCGCAATGGTGCCGGCATTCTTCTCTTCGTTCACGCCGACAAGATCAAACACCCGATGGGAGCGGCCGAAACGACCCGTCAGGCCGGCGGGCTCGATGCCTCCGGCGCCGGCGCCGGCACCGCTGTAGGCTGGCATCCGAAGGATGCTCCCACCGCGGTTCAACTCGTCGAGATGCTGCAGCTGATGCGCTGCCCGGCGCTGCAGGTGCCGGCACGCCGCTTGGCCGTGGTCTTGTCCGCCTGGGATAAAGTCATGGAGGAGGAGCCAGACATCAGGCCGGAGGCGTATCTCGCTCGCGAGCTGCCGTTGCTCGACCAATACCTCCGCTATGGAGACGGCGGTTGGACGGTCCGGACTTACGGACTCAGCGCGCAAGGCGGGGATTTCGAGCGGGAGGGAAAGCTCGACGACGAAGCCCGCAACGAAAGGGTCGCCGCCATCCGCAAGTTGGAGGATGCGTCGAGCCGCATAACCCTGATATCGTCCGAACCGTCGCACGATCTCACGGAGCCGATCGCATGGCTCACGAAGTAGGCGGGCGCGTACCGCTGCAGCAGACGCTGCACGGTTACTCGGAAGGCCATCGCCTGCTGGCGTCGTCCATCGACTTGCCGTCGCGGGATGCGAAGACGCTGCTTATGATGAGCGATGCCTCGGGACCTGCGGCGACCATGGGTGCGGATGGGTATCTCACCGGCTTTCCGCTGGTCGAGAGCGGACACTACGCGCTGGCCCGCACGTGGCCCGCGCCCGAGTTGCCGCGACCAGGCTGTGTGTGGACGCACACGATTCTCATCGATTTCAGCGACATCCCCTCGTTATCGAGCGCGGGAGGCCTGTTGGGCCTGTTCCGACGACCCAGGGGCGACGAGAATTCCTATCGAAGCCCGATCGATCACGCGTCGTCCGATTCGTCGGATCGTTTCGGCGTGCCCGACGATCTCGCGCGCCGAATACTATCCGCTCTTTACGAAGAGCCGGCCAAGCCGATCGTTTCGATTGCCGCCGAAGTCGCGGTCCGCGACGGCCTCGTTCTGGCCATCTGGGGACAGCAATGGCCGCGCCTGAGGCGCTCCTTCCGGTTCTGTACGTTGTCTTTCGCCGACAGGTCGTCCGCGAACGCGACGTTCGATCTGCAATTCCTGCCGGCCGCCGGACGTGTGAGACCGACGCAATTCAAGGGAGCCGTCGATGCGGACCGTCGCGATTTCGTCTCGACGGCCTGGTTGGAGGACGCGGTGGCCGACCTTGGGCAGGGGTTCCAGGGGAGCTTGCGCAATTTCCTGCGCGCTGCGGGCAGCGATGTCGGCGGCCGCGAATCGTTTGAGCCTTTGGCTGCATTGCACGCGCTTTCGCTGCAGTTCGAATCCGACCCGGCCGCGGTCGAGCGCGCGATTGCGCTGCTGGAGCAAACGATGGCAACCGATCAGGGGCACGCGGCCCGTTCGTCGATCGTCCGCGCTGCGGCGGCTGCGGCCGACCGGATCGGGACCGAAGGACAGCAGTTCGTCCTGCGGAACTTCGCCCTGATCGACGCGAACGAGGCGCAGGCAGCCGCCGAACGCGTCGGCAGCGCGATCTGGCACCGCGATCCGAAAGCGTTGTTCAACGTCCGGTCTGACCCGGAGAAGGCCGCGATCGCCGACCGCGCGATCGCGGCCTTACCGCCGACGGCGCTGATCGAGGGCGTGTCTTCGACGCCGGATCATCTGTTCGAATTGCTGGAAGCGAGACCCGACCTTGCGACCGAACCGGCGTTCTGGTCGCTGCAGGGCGCCTCCGGATCAGACGTGCTCCGGCTCGTTGGAAGTTCTCCGGGCCGGGCCGACGATACGATCGAAGCGATGATCGCCTCGGGCGGGTCGCTGGCTCGCGCGGCTCAGACGGCTTTCGGAAGCGACCGGGTCCTGCGTAGGCTGCTTGCGCGCTCCGGCGACCTGGCAATTGACGGCGGGACCCGAGCGGAGTGGCTTTCGGCGATCGCTTCGGATTCGGACGCCGTCGCGCGCGTTCTTGTCGAGGAGTGGCTCGACGACGCGCAGACGCTCGAAGCGATCGCGCGCTCGGTGTCGCCGGACTCGATCCCGAACGCGTTCGGGGACGATCCGTGGCTCGTCGCCATCAGACGTCTGTCGGCGCCGCTGCAGAACGCATATCTGGCGTCCTTTCTGCTGATCCGGGGCCTCGGCAGGCGAACCTTGCAGAGCGTCGACCTGGTGCAAGCGACGTTCGACGTCGTCTACGATGCGGCCGAGAAGCGGATATTGCCGGACGACGCCTGGAGAATCCTCGATCGCAGACTGGATCGATCGTATTGGTGGGAGGATTGGGACAGGTGTGTCAGGATTCGGCATACCGTCGTCAGCATGTATCTCGATCGCGGGATCGACGCGCTGGCGTTCGTGAGGATCACGGAACGAGACGACTTCTTCGTCGCCCTGATCAGCGCGTTATCAGAAAAGTACGGAAGCCAGAGATACCTAAAGTGGATGCGCAACCGCATGGGAGATGCGGGCATCGACGGCGAACGCCTTCGGGTCGTCAAGCACGCGATCTGGTTCTGATACCGCCAACTACATCCAAGGAAGCGAGATGCGCGCCTCCGATTGCAGTTGTCGGTAGATATCGGGTGGCCGCCGAAAAGCGTCCGGCCCGCTTCTCGCTTGCAAGCCTGCCGACGCCCGGACAGCGGAGATCGGGTGGCGGGCCTCGTCCGATGTGTGATGGTCAGGCGCTGGCTCGGTCATCGGAAAGAATCCGTTACCTTAGGAATATCGGCTGTGTCGATTTCCCAAGGATTCATTCAGGAAGAGTCTAATCGTGTCCGTCGGGATAGCCGTGGGCGCTTCGGCTTAAAGTTGGAAGGAAAAGCGAGGCAGAACCGCCCTAACAAGGGTGGCGCTCAATGCCGGCACTGGCGGATGGAAAACTTGCGACTTTGGTAAGGCAGGTGATGCCGCCGAGAGCGCAGGAGTGGACTGTGCAAGTGGTCACGGATCACAAAGACGCTTGCGTGATGTTCAACCGAAACGTTTTGCGCGTTCACTGGACTTGGCCGACCGCCGTCCATGCCGCCGGCATGCACTCGATCTTGGATCACCATCCGTTGAGCCTAAAGAAGATACCGTCGCAAATTCTTAGAGGCTTGTCGTCCCGAACAGTCGTCGATGTCTGGCAGGCTTGCACGGTCAAGAAGGGCTACAAGGGACGCCTGTCCGAAAAGCGAGGATTTTTTGCCTGCACCGCAAGCGGACAGTTCGCATTCGCCAGCAACGCGGCGGCGGCGGAATTGGATGCGCTTCGCGCGGCCAGGCGGTCGATCTACGAACGATCTCGCCAGGTACGGGCTCGATCCAAGCGGGATGAAGATTATCAGGGCCTTCTGACCAAGCGTCTGTCGGGCCGAAAATATGATGGTGCGTACCGCGTCCCGCTTTCGAATTACGAACGGTGGCTGCCGAAGGACATGACGGAAGCGTTCAAACTCTATGGAGAAGAAGGCGTCCCGCTTTTAGCGATCGAGGGCGAAGCGTTCGATCTGGTCCCTTCACTGAACGACCACGATTTGGCGGACTTGGTCTATCAGTTGGACTGCGACGTGCAGCGTGCGCAGACCGAGACCGACGACCGGTTGATCGACCAGGCGCTGACGCGTCTGGCCGATCTTTAGCGTGACGGAAGCCATCCGGTTGCTTCGTCAGTATCTGGCTTCGGACGGATGCCGGATGCGCGATAGTCGATGATGATCGGCTTAATACGTTCCCAGACAACTTCGATGAGATCGAAGAAGAATTGGCGATAGTCTGCAGCTTGCTGTCGATTATCTGCGTGCAGGTTGCCGTCCACTTTGGCCAGATTGGAGACACGCTCCGGATAGGGTGGATGATGGGATCTCGGTGGGGGCTCGTCTCGGCCTGTTTCTAGCACCGCTCTTACGCGCCTGATAAGATCCAGCGCGCCGAGGATGACGACGGCACCAGCCCCCGACACTGCGTAGAAGTTTTCTTCGTCCTCCTTCGAACAGATGACGATGCAGCAATTGCGCCCGAACAGATCGGCGTCGAATTCGTCTTGAAACGGGTCGGTCGCAGATTCATCGGACGTCGTTACCCGACCATGTTTCATCGAGTGATGGCCATATTCATGCCCGAGCGCGAATACCTCGATCGCTCGAAGCAAAAGCGTCCGTATCACATTTTGCGGATCGTTCAGAGGCACCGTGGGGCTTTGCGCTTGCACGCCGGTGACCGCAAAAGACGTCAGCGCTTCGCTCCAGTCGTGAGCGAGGTCGATGTCGCGCTCCAGCATTTTACGGGCAAGATTTATGTCCCGCACTATCAGGACATGGTCTTCGCCCACTCGATCATGGGGGACGGTACGTCCGAGCAGCCTCGATATTTGGTTGATGAACGATAGGAAGTGGACGCTTACGTCGATGATGCTGGCTTCGGTTTCGAGGACGGGGAGTTGACCGATTCCGAGATCCAGCGCCGCGTCATTTCCATAGGCAACACCGGCGTGGGTCGAAACTCCGTGTTCTAGGCACGCGTCTTCGATTTCTCCCATCAAGCGGTCTAGCGTCGCGCGGAGATTGACGTCATCGAATTCCGAGCCTGCCGAAGCGCTCTTGATCGCCTGCCTGTAGGCTTCCAGGTGATCCTCGTCATCGGGTTTTGGAGGTTCCGCTCCTCTCATGAGTTTGAGAAGCGTTTCCTTGTTTTCGTCGATCCACTCGAGTTGCTCCGCCGGCGTCCGGGCCTTGTAGCCGGTGATCCTTGCCGACGCCGCCTGGCGTTGCCGGCGATAGTCTTCCGCAACTTCCTTGTCATCCATGCTCAATGACCGGCCTCCAATCGAATGCAACTTTCAGGCTGCGGTTTCAACCGTTGAGACAAGGTAGTCATCTTGGTGCTGGCTGCCAGTTCTGATGGCCCCGAATTCGTTGCCGTATGCGGTTTTCACCTCACGGCCGAATCTTTTTGGCGTTAATGTTGGGGTTCCCGGATTCTCGAAAGCCCAACAGCCACTTACAAAATCGAGTCGTTCTTACGGTCCGGAATTGAGTCGCTCTTATTGTCCAATCGAGTCGCTCTTAAAGTGGACGCACATTGATTGATCACGCTGGTGGGCCCGGCAGGACTCGAACCTGCAACCAGACCGTTATGAGCGGCCGGCTCTAACCGTTGAGCTACAGGCCCGTTCCCAATCGTCATGCTGACGCGGCAGGGAAGGGAGGCGATCGTCTAGTGAAACTAGCTCGCTTTGCGTTCGGGCGGATCACCGGCTTCTAGCAAGGGCGGCGCCAAACTGGGAATTTGAGGCATTGACTTGCCGGCTATCGCTTGGAGGTCGCCGACCATCCCGACGGTCGAATCTATCACAGATACAATCTGCGTTTCGCGTTTCGCCCATTGGCGACCCATAAACATGCGTTCCTTGTCCAGGTCGTCTCTCATGTCATTGAATTTCTCGATGACCGCTTCGACACGTTGCCGGAATCTGGTGCCGGTCAGATAGTCATAGACCTGCTCCATCTTTGTCTGCTGGCCTTGTTGCACGAGCCGTGCGCCGCATACGTCGAGCAGCGCTTGACGCAGCGCTACCGCAACGGGGAGGGCGCACCGAGGATGAGCGACCCACACGCCATCCATCAGATCGAATTGTTCGATGTGTTTGGGTAGCGCGTGCGAGATGATGAGCGATACGTCGGCGCCCGACCGCCGTTGGTCATCCCTGAGCTTCGCCAGCCAACCGTCGCTCCACGATTTGGTACGTTTCGTCTCCCATAGGATTATGCCCGCCGGCTGCCCGACGGCGCCGTTGACCTGCTGGATGACGTCGGCGCCAAGCTCGCCTTTGCCGACCGGTTCTATGATATCCGTTGGGAAACGGCTGCGCAAAAGCTCCTCGAGTTCCAGTTCGAGGACTTCGCCTTGGGCCTGTTGCGAACCTTGCTCCGCCTTGCGCTTCAGTTCCTCGATCGTACGTGCCATCGACTCGATCGTTTGATCCTTTTCGGCAACGCGAAGCCTGGCAGCGTCGTCGGCTTCCTGCCTGGCCTTGGTCTGAACCGTTGCAACGGAGGCCTGAACGCGCTTTTCGATGGTCAAGTCCAACTCACGCTTCTCATCGTCCAGCGCGCGCTGCTTGCGAATAAGTTCAGCCTGAGCCTGCTGGGCTTCGGCAAGCTTGCCGTTATTCGCCTCCAGAAGCTGACGGAGCTCGGCAGCCTCATTAATTTTCGCTGATAGTTCCGCGGCAGAGGCTTCGCGCGCCTTCTTGGCTTCAGAAGCGACAATCCGCTCGCGTTCGGCCGTCAATCGTTTCGCGACCTGGTCTTCGACCGCCTCGCGGTCCTTGGTGAGCTGTTCGCGTTCCAGACGGAGCGCCTCAGCCTTGCGGGCGACTTCAGCATCTTTTCCCGCGAGCTGTTCCTGGAAGCGGCGGCGGGTTTGCTCGAGCAGGGGCGCGGCAAGCGATTCCGTCAGTCGAATTTCGTGATTGCAGTTCGGACAATGTAAGGTAGGCTCGTATGCGCCATTCGTGGCTGCCGCTTTGAAGCTCATCGCGTTGATCTCATTCGTCGCTGAGTCGCGATTGAACCGTATTGGTGTGTCGGCGCCAGAGCGGAATGTGCGTGTCCACATGGGATTTCCACCTGTGGGCTTCAAAATCTGAAATCCGAACGTGCGGATCCGTCGAAATATTCCATAATCTATGTTATGCGAATCAAAAATGCCATTAAAATCAATTGGTTATCTCTAGCTGCGACTGTTGCCCTCTCAATATTCCTTGTTCCCGCGTCATCATCGTTGCAGGCGACGAGAAGCAGTGCCACCGGATCCGGTGTTGGAATTAGGTCGGTTCTAGCGGACTTCGCCTAAGGCTTGGCGGCCGCTAACGTGAGCCCCTGCGCGACCGGCCGCGCCTACTGCGTGACAACGCGCACTGGTAACGAGCTGAGCGCACGCAATCCGCTGCTGTCCCGGTAGAGCGGCTCGCCTGCTATCTCAATCGATGCGACACGCTCAGCCAAAGCTGCCAGTACGGCTTCGCCTTCGAGCCGTGCGACCATCTGACCGACGCAGCCGTGGATGCCGGTACCGAACCCGATATGTCCGGCGACGTGCCGGGTGATGTCGAACTGATCGGCTCGCTCCCACCGCGCGTTGTCGCGATTTGCCGATGCAATCAGCAGCAACACTTTCTCGTGCTTGCCGATCGGCACACCAGCGACTTCGGTTTCGTGCGGCGTGGTCCGGAATACATATGGCGCCGCCGAATCGTACCGCAGGGTCTCGTCGAACGCCGCGCGCGCCAGCGACGGATTGGCGGCCAGGATGGCCCACTGCTGGGGATGACGGGAAAGGCTGTAGAGCGCCATGCCGATCGCACTGATGGTAGTATCCAGTCCGGCCGAGAGAAAGGATCGGACCAGCAGCGGCGCCTCTTCCTCTGTGATTTCGCCGGTATCCGCCGCCTCATAGACCTGCGCCCCGAAACTGCCGGGAGCCAACGCCTGCCGCAGGCATTTCGCGGCGACCCAGGGCAGCACCTTGGGCGCATGGGCCATCAGGCTTCGGAAGTAGTCGTTCTCCGGCCCCATGCCGGCAAACACCATCGCGCCATAGGTCAGGAAGTTTTCGCGGCCCTCATTGTCGATGCCGAGTGCGTCCGGGAACACGGTCAGCGGGAACACTTCTGCAAGATCGCGGATCGCATCGAACGACCCCTTTTCGACGAGGTCATCGACCAGCGCGACGGCCTTGGCCTTGAACGCATCTTCCAACTTCCGCATAGCGCCAGGCGACATGATCCGCGCCAGCACTTTACGGGTGCGCGTATGCAGCGGCGGATCCGCCTCAAGGACGATGCTCGGCGGGCGCCAGGGCTTTTCCTTGAAGTAGTTGGCTAGTCCGGCACCGCCGGCATTACTGAAGTTCACATGATCGGCGAAGATTGCCTTGACCTCGGCGAACCTGGGCACGGCGAAGATGCCGTACTTCTCAAGACGGATGATCGGCCCCGCGGCGCGAAGCTCGACATAGGCCTGGTATGGATCGGCGCGGGTATCCGCGCCGAACGGATCGAAGTCACTGCAGGCATGATCGAGCGCCAACATCCCCACTGCTTCCTCCTACTGTCTGTCGTTTCTGGTTAATTGACCATAGTCATTTATCTCAAGCGTAGCAAGCCGGTAATGAACGATCTTTCTTTGCTTGTCATTCCAGTGACGTAGCGGCAAGGAGAGACCGGCGGAGATTCGGAAAATGTCGATCAAGCGGTCAGGAAATCCCGAGAGCGCGCGGCGGTTTCAGCGCCGCGCGCGCCAGGAAGCCGACAAGCAGGCGTTGCAGGTACGCATCCTTGAAACTGCGCGCAGGGAATTCGCGACGGGCACCCTCGAAACTGTGTCAATCCAGAAGATTGCTGACGCGCTTGGCTACTCGAAGGGCACGGTCCTCAAGTACTTCCCGACCAAGATACTTCTGTTGCTGGCGGTCAAAGAACGGAATCTTGAGGAAATGGCGGATCGGCTCGAGCGCGTCCGCGCGCGACATTCCAACAGCGAGGCCCGGCTGCGGCGTGTCATGGAGACCTATATCGACTACTGGGTCGACAACCCCGATCACTTCCGCTCGCTCTATTCGATGGCTGGGACGGTCGAGGACAGACGCTTTCCTGATGGCGTCTATTTCGGGCAGACCGACATTGCGCGGCGGGGATTTGGGATTTTTGTGACCTCGATCGGCGAGTATCTCTCCGAGCTGGGTGTGGA
Source organism: Bradyrhizobium sp. 45 (assembly GCF_023073155.1). NCBI lineage: Bacteria > Pseudomonadati > Pseudomonadota > Alphaproteobacteria > Hyphomicrobiales > Nitrobacteraceae > Bradyrhizobium > Bradyrhizobium sp. 45. The sequence goes on from NZ_JADPIX010000076.1 coordinate 18,044, forward strand.
GACAACGCCGATGCTAACGCAACGACTGGCAACGGCCCTGCTCTGCGCGGCGCATGGAGTGATTTCACTGCCGCTCGGAACGCCAACTATGAAATGGCCGGATATCCGTGGCAACGGCCGATTGGTACTCGGCAATCTCATTGACGCTTGGTCGGCGAAGATCGAAGCCGCGCGGCGGACGGACGCCTGGCCGAAAATTTCAATCATCAATTTCCTTTAGATCGGCCGCACGGAGCCAACAACTCGGTTTGTGAGACTCAACTCCGGCCATGTCTGTTCTATGCCAACCGCGGTCGCCGACTTGGCCCCTACTGTGTGCCCTACGGCGCTCACCCTCGTCCTTCTTTATGTCCGCGTGACCTGCATCTTCAGACGTCGACATCTCTCGCTACCGTCTCCCTGAATCGGGCCGACCTGCAAAAGGTCAGCGCAGCGCACCGCTTACAGGAGCCACCTCCAATCCGCACGGTCGAGGAGCCGATGCAGGCCATGACCCTATCACCGATGCGTTCGATAGCGCCGGTTCGACGCAAGCGCGACCATAACCTTCATTATGGAATATCCGAATCTGACTTTGCGCCAGAATCTACCGAAAGCTGCGTCTGCTTTGCCGACCAGTCAAAATCCACGCACGAGCTGATCGTCTTTTCCGCGCCCTCGCCGGCCTCCGGTACGCTGCTCATTCACGGAACGGCAGACGTCGTGGCGATGGGGCCGGTCATTGAGGGCTTTCAAAAGGCGCATCCCGAAACCGAAGTTCGCTATCGCCTCTATGAGACTGTCCCGCTCTATCAGGAGGCCGTGACACCGAGCGATGATAGGGCGGCCGCCGACCTTCTGATCAGCTCGGCCATGGACCTGCAGGTCAAGCTTGCGAATGATGGGCACGTCCAGAAGGCGTCGATCACAGTCCGTGGGTTGCCGGACTGGGCCATTTGGCGCGACGAGATCTTCGGGTTCACGCTTGAACCCGCCGTCATCGTCTACAACAAGGATGCTATCGAGCGCACTGAAGTGCCGAAGTCGCATCAGGATCTGATCCGGCTGCTGGAGATTTCGCCTGAGCGATTTCGTCGCAAGATTGCGACTTATGACATCGAGGTCAGCGGCGTCGGGTACCTGTTTGCAACCACCGAGTCCATGCTTTCGGCCAACTTCTGGCGCCTTGCGCACGCGCTCGGCCTCGCCGAGGCACGGCTGTATTGCTGTACCCAGGATATGCTGAATTCGCTGAGCCGCGGCGACGCCGTCATCGCTTATGATGTCCTGGGCTCCTATGCACTGCGCCAGGCGGAGGCGCAACGAAATCTGGGCATCGTGCTGCCGGAAGATTACGTCGTGGCCGTATCCCGCACGATCGTGATCCCCCGCAAAGCGAAACATGCGGCACTTGCCCGATCATTCGTCGAGTATGCGCTCTCGGAAGCCGGCCAGGCTGTCGTGTCAAATGCATTCGGTCTTTCGATTGCCGGTCTGGGTACTGACCGCGAGCAGATGAAAGCGCGGTATCTCGCTGACAAACCGGGCCTGCTAAATTTTCCGACGCTAGGGCTCCCGGCGCTGACCTATCTCGATGCGGTCAAACGCGAGCAGTTCGTGAAGACCTGGCAGCGGATCGTATCACCGCAAAACGGCGTGCCTTAACGCCGCCCTGCGTCACGATGTTGCTCACCTTCGGAAAGAGGAGCCGGCATGGCTCCCCATTACGAACGTAGTAGACCTTGGCTTCAGAAGTCGAACGTCATGCCGGTCGTGACCGCTTCGGCCTTGTTGCCGGAAACCACGTTGTTGTTGGCATCGCGGCCGCAGACGCCATAGCCGTGACCAGAGACGCCCAGGCAGTAATGCGCGCCCGGGCCGTTGCGTAAGTAGCTGCCGACCAGGTACCAGCTCACGAACGGACTGAAGTGATACTTGACGCCCAGCGCATATTGGTCGGCGCTCGAGTTCAGCGTGTTGAGCGCGAAATTCGCAGCGCCGGCGGCTGCAGGAGCCGCGACGGTGTAGGTGTTGAGGACGCCAGTGCCGGGCTATCCTGGCGACGAATTGGCGTGCGCGCAGGAGGCGCTGACATCCCATTTGTCGACCGTCTGGGTCGCGCTCACGAAGTAACCATCCCGCGAGCGTTCGTTGAAGGCCGGATCGGTATGCTCCCGGCGCATGATCTCGTAGATGCCGTAGAGTTGCAGGGCCCCGATCATGTCGTTGAACTTGTAACCGGCGCCGAACTTGGCCGCCCATTCATTCGCGACGCCAACCGAGCCCGGCGGTACGAGAAGGAGACCGCCATTGCTGAGCGGCGTGACCGCCTCGTCACCAATGCGATTGGTGCTCTCATGCAGCTCATAGGCCGCAACAGCCGTAAACGGGCCCTGATTGTAGGTCAGCGAGGCGCCGTAGAGATTGCCGTAGGAACCGTCGGTGCAGCCTTCCGGGGCTGAAGTCAGTGGGAAGCCGGAGCCGCTGCCCCGCGCCGAAGTGCCGGGGCAGTTGGAGTCGCCAAGGGCATAGTCGCTGTTGTCCTTTGCCGTGTTCTGTCCCGGCGACACCATGACAGCGGCCTGGAAACCATACCACATAGGCGATTCATACCAGATGGCATGAGACGCCCGCCAATCGAACTCGGCGCGCAGGTCGCCGCCGGTGTTGCCCATGATGGAATTGTAGTCGCCGAGCGTTGCCGAGGACGGATCGTATTTCGACGTCGCCTTCTTGTACGGTGTATCGGCCTTGCCGGCCTTGATCGTTCCCCAGGGACTTTCCATGCCGATGAAGCTGTCGCGGGTACCGAACGCCGCGCGCTCCGTTGGAACGGCCGCGACTTCTACAAGCGACTCGAATTGCGCGATCGCCGCCCAGCCGGGATAGCCGTAGGGCGCGCGGACCCCGAAATAAGTCAGGTTGCTGGGGACGCCGAACTTGGTGCCCTGGTCGTAAACGCCGGCATTGAAGATGTCACCGGAGAGATCGACGTGGCCGTAGAGGGTCACCGTCGTGTTATCGATGAATGGGTTGCCTCCGGGAGCCTTGCTGTAGAGCGGCGCACCGCCACTGCTGACCACGGTGTGCTCCGGAGCGGGCAGAGGCGCGGGTGACGGAGCGACTGCCGCATGCAACACCGGATCTGTCTCGACAGGATACGACGTTGATCGGCTCCTGCCGGAGACCATGCCGATCGGGAACCTTGCTGCCGCGTGCCGGATGTCCCTGAACCTGAGACGAGACGGAAAGACAAACAGCAGTGGAAGTCCCTCTGACCAGTCGGCGGCGGCGATGCCCGAGCGCTTTCTCGTTGTAGAGACCCAGCTGCGACGGCGGGGCCGAAGATGGATGTGGTTTCTATTCACGGCCGACGGTCACCTCATCATGCAAAGCTCGGAAAGGAGGCGCTCCGCGGCGCGGTACCAAGCCAACCGGGCGCTCTTCCAAATGATGCTGCGCGCCCCAGCTACGCCTACGGGCGTGGTAAAACCGGCACGCGCCAACATCGCTCGGTCCGCAGCCGGTCAGAGAACGAGACCGTGTACCCATAATCCCTTGGGCTGAGGCTACGAAGCGATCAAGGTGCGCGCGGCGGCCTAGTAGGCGCCGAAGGGCCAGATTCGGATATTTGCGTGGCAACTGAGGCCCCTAAGTTGCCCGCACTCCTGGTCCGGCTCCCGAAAGCGCTTGCCCTTTCAAGACGAGTTTCCATGGGCTAGGATAAGTCGTTAGCGGCAAGTGCGCCGCGCGGATGAGAACTGGCTGAACATGCGCTGGTTTCGGGTTAGTGCCAGGCTGAATACATGGTTCGCGCTGTTCGCGCTGGCCATGAACTTTGCGCTGTCCTTCGGGCATGTTCACGCTGGCCAGGCGTCGGAGCGCGGTTCCATCGTGGACGCTCTGGCTTTGCCCGATCACGGTAAGGCGCAGGGGCATTCGAACGACTCTCACCCCGACTATCTGTGCCCAATCTGCGTCGCGAGCGCGGCGCTGGCTAACGGGTTGGCCTCGACACCCCCTGTAACCTTATTGGAGTTCAAGCAGGCTGCTGTTGATCGCAGGACGGCGCCACCTCGCCTCGTCGTCGCGCTTCGTCGCGCGCCATTCCAGTCCCGCGGCCCCCCCATCTCCTGACCCTCTTGCCCGCTATGCCGCTGGCTGGGGAGCCTCGCCACTTGTGAATGGTAAAGCTCCTTTCCATTTCGGAACGGCCCGCACGGCATTTTTAGCATCTCAAGCGCAGATTTGGTCAGGCGCCCATCATGGGTCTTCCGCTTCAGCTGTTGCGCCGCAAGGCGCTCGTCTCGGCATCATCAGTAGGCTTGCTCGCCCTTACCGGCGCGGCAGCGTTGGCGCAGGGCAACGCGCCTCAACCAGCCGCCACAGCCGAGCCGCAACCGCCGGACAGAACCCCTGCTCCCGCCATTCCCCCTGCGCCGCAGGAGACGCCGCAGCAGAGTGCCACGCCTGCGCCGGCTGCAGCTGAGCAGGCGGGGACGGGCAAACCTCTGCCGGAACTGCGCGTCGCCGCCCCGGTCGAACGGCGGCGGTCACCCAAGCCGCCGACGCCGCAGGTCGTCGTCAGGACCCTGCCGCCTGCGCCGACCCAGGCGCAGGTGGTCACCGAGCAGAACCAGCATTTCGATGCGGCTCGCCAGACCATCTTGGCGCCAACCGGCACGAGCCCCTATCAGATCACACAGCAGGCCATCGAAGCCCTGCCGCAAGGCGAGAATACCTCGCTGGATCGGGTTCTGTTGCAGGCACCAGGGGTGAGTCAGGACTCTGCGGCTGGCGGTGATCTGCACGTCCGCAACGAACACGCCAACGTTCAATACCGCATCAATGGCATCATGTTGCCCGATGGCGTAGGTGCGTTCGGCCAGATTCTCGACACCGGCATTGTCGGCAATCTTGCGCTGATCACCGGCGCGCTGCCGGCACAATACGGCCTGCGCACCGCCGGCGTCGTGGACATCCAAACCAAGTCGAGCGCCTTCGACAACACCGGCAAGGTCGGCATCTATGGCGGCAGCCACGAGACCATCACGCCCTACGCCGAGTGGGGCGGTACGGTCGGCAGCACTCAGTATTTCGTCTCCGGGCGCTACTTCGGCAGCAATCTGGGCCTGGAAAATCCGACCCCCTCCACTAACGCGATCCACGATCATACGGACCAGGGCAAGGGGTTTGGAGCTATCGCCAAATTTTGGTGACGGCCGGAGCCGGTCAGGCGGCGGCGGTTATGGGCTGGCGGTCGGTCGGCTTGGCGATGACCTCGATCCCATCATTGAATGTCACACCGACAACGAGTTTTGGCAACTGGTTGTGGCCATCGAGACGACGCCAGCTTCTCTGCGCGGCCTCGAGCAGTTTGAAGACCATCGCGAGTGCCGTCTTGTTGGACAGGCAGCCCTTCGATCGGATGGTGCGGTGGCGAACGGTGGCGAAGGTGCTTTCGATGGGGTTGGTCGTCCGCAAGTGTTTCCAGTGCTCGGCCGGGAAGTCGTAGAACGCCAGTAGCGTGTCTCGATCCTTGCTCAGGCAATCGGCGGCCTTCTCGTACTTT
>NZ_JADPIX010000044.1:0-22788 GCF_023073155.1 Bradyrhizobium sp. 45
TTTGCTGTCCAATCCCATCCGAAACCTCCGTCCAAGCCGGAGGCTTCTTTCGCACGTTCATTCGAATTCTGAAGCAAGGGTATCGGCTTCGCGCTTACGGACGAAAGCGGGAGATGGGTGAAACAATGCCCCAGCTGCGGGTGCGAAGTACATCTGTACGCCGCACCGAATGGGCACGTCCGCGCGTCTGGTTCCAAACCGACATGTGCCGAAGTACCTGAGATTCAGATGAGACTCCGCAGGTGGGGATTCCAATGAAGGCCCTCATCAGCGCAGCACTGGACTATGCCAAGCACGGGTCCTTCGTGTTTCCTGCCAAGTTCGTCGGGAAGAAGAAGCTCGGCCAAACGTCCGCCGAAAAAAGCAACGGCAATCTATGGGGCTTCACAAACAATCCGGATGAGATACGTCAATATTGGCGGCGCTGGCCCGGCGCGGCAATTGGCTTGCCGACTGGAGCGGTTAACGGGTTTTTCGTAGTCGACGTCGATACGCCGGACGGTCACGACCACGATGGTCGCGAGAGCTTCATCCGGCTCGAAGTGCAGCACGGCGCTTTGCCACGCACCCGCATGGCGGAGTCGCCAACGGGTTCGAGGCACTACTATTTCAAGCAACCACCCGACGCCACGATCCCATGTAGCGCCTCGAAGCTCGGTCCGGGCATCGACGTCCGCGGCGACGGTGGATTTGTCATCGCGCCGCCGTCGGTGCGGCCTAAGCGCGGCGATTACAGATGGATCAACCACGCTCTCATCGCAGACGCGCCCCGGTGGCTGCTCGATCTCGTGGCAGTAAGACGTCACGTCCTGAAGGCCATCGTACTTGATCCAAAGTTACGAGCCATTCTGCTGAAAGACGCTGGGAAGGGGGTTTCGTTCCGTCCCGAAGACAACCCACCGGTTTACACGCCGATTTCGGCAGAGGATCTTGAACTGAAGATCAGGGTCGCACTGTCCGTCATTCCCAGCGACGACTACGATCTCTGGTATCGGATTGGTGCAGCCATCTACGATGGGCTGGGCGATGCCGGTTATGTGCTGTTCGATGAGTGGTCGCGGGAGTCGTTGAAGTACGAGGCCAGAGCCTGCGAGCGCAAGTGGCGAGACTTCCGCAAAATCCGGTCGATCAAGGTCGAAACTATCTTCTGGCAAGCAGATCAGCACGACCGCGGCTGGCGCGCGTTGTATCGGCGGCTGCTCAGCGGCGAGGTGGCGGCATGACCAAGCCATCAATCGCAAAGCTGAAGGCCATTATAGGCGCAGAACAGGACATCGGCGATATCCCTTGTGTCGTCAGCTTGGAGAAGATCAATTCAGACGAACCGTATTGGAACGTAACCATCCGAGGCAGCAATGTCACAATGAGGATAACGGACCCGCGGGACATCGTCGAATATCGACGGTTCGTGATCCAGTGTTTCAAGCAACTCAACATCGTTTTTCCGGCGGTGAAACAGGCCATATGGCTCAATACACTGAGAGAGGTCATGCCGAAGCTGACCGAAAAGCAGGCGGACGAGGACACCACGCGCCAGGGCCACTTCAGGGAGTTGCTCGAAACGTTTCTGACGAACCGAATGCGCGGCAAGGAGAGAGACGACCTGCTGCGCGGGGCACCATGGGAGGACGAGGAAAGCAGGCGGCGCTACTTCACAATGGCTGCAGTGGCTACATTTCTCGAGAGGGAGGGTATGCGCAAGGTGGACCGCAAGGAGATCGCCACGTGGCTCAGGGCGCTAGGTGGGGAGCCGCAAAACCTCACCATCAAGAACTATCGCAAACGGTGCTGGTGGGTGCCCAGCGATGCTGTCGAGGAGGCTCCGGAACTAGATGCGCCTAACATGCCGGAACCGGCGATTTGATTACGCGTGATGCGCCTGAGGGAGCTGCTACAACACCGCAGTGTTGTAGTCGGGCATACGGGGGCGCCATGCCCTGTTGTAGTGTTGTAGCAGCGTAGTGGCAGATGGTTAGTGTTTACATGCACATCCGTGGACACCAAGACACTACAACGCTACTGCGTGCGCGGGCGTCTTTGGCAAAATTCCCATGTGCGTGTGCGTAGTAGCGTACGCCCATGCGACCAAAGCACTTTGGCCCCGCCCGCGTGGCCTAGGGGTACACGAAGTGGGCAAGGCCATGCGGGGTCCCCGAGCAGGCCTGCCCTGCCCGGCGGCCTAGCAGGGCGTATAGGCGCTTCTCACATGGCGATGAGCAAAGGGGGCAACCATGACGCTTCGTCGCACCAGCGGCGCCCGCAACCGGGCTGGTGGCCCCTGCCAGCGCTGACCCAACGGACCGGGCGAAGGCGCTACCATGGCATCCTGCCGCAAGGAGCCCGAGGTTTGAGGCGAGCGGCACGGCGGCTTAACCCTGGCAGCTGGTTCGAAGGCCGATCGAAAATTGTGGTGGTGGTGGTGGTGGTGGTGCCGTTTCCGGCAACCCACGTTCAATGTGACGGCTATGATGGCTACGAGACTCTCGGCAAGGAAGCTGCTGATTACGAAGCCGAGCGGTGTGGCAGCTAAGATAGAGGATAGAAAGGCGGTACCCGATGCCCCGTGGTCATACAGCTAGCTTGAAGATTCCGAAGAAGGGCCAACGCTTCGGCGGCCGTCAGAAGGGCACCCAAAACATGGTCACACGCGAGCTGAAGGAAGCAATCATCCTCGCGGCCGAGACGAGCAAGCATTCGAAGACTAAAGACCTTGTCGGCTACGTCAAATATCTTGCGGACAGTAAGCCAGAAATCTTCGCCAGCTTGCTCGGTCGTCTGTTGCCCCTGCAGGGCAAGGTGCAGTTCGAGGGCACCGTCGAGCACACCATAAAGGCCAAGGCCGAGACGGCCATGACGCAGGAAGAGCTGGCCGAGTACTACAACCACCTCCGCGCATTGCCCGCCAGCACGAAGCCACTCGTCATCATCGACAACGATACTGGCGAGCCGCTGTACTCGAAGGCCGCAGATTGATTGTACTGGCCTTGCTGCAGTTGCTCGCCAGAACCACCCGCATGTCTAATCTTCGGATAATTGATTGACGCTCGACCCCCGGCGATCCTGCGGCCTACGCCGAATGGATATCGTTAGTGACACGCGGCTAAGGGCACGCGCATGCGGCTCGTGATCCGACAAGCAGCCTGAGGGCACGCGCAGTCCCAACCTCGCGGACGCCGTGGCCATGTGCTGCTGGCCCGTCGACGAGCTGGCCTACGGCACCAGCATGGAGTGGGTGTAGCGACAAGCCAAACAGTAGGTAACGACGGCGCTGCTGCGATGAGCTGGATCGGCCCCATACAGCGTCTGGCTCGGCCGCGGGGGCTCACGTGGGCAACCTCGGATTCGCAGCGCCAGTGGCGCCAGCAACCGACCTCCGGGGCCCGGTCCAAGTGGCCTCGCCAGCCAGAGGCCTCCTGCCGGTGCGGCGGCCCCCGCACGTGCTGCTTTTGCGACTTCCGCCGAAAATCTGCCACCGCCCTGAGGGGGGCTTGTAGGGCCTCGCCCAACTGGTAAAAATACTACCAAAAGTCATTCAATTACAGTATGTTAGCACGATTGTAACACGCCAGCGCCGGTTGCCGTGTTGTACATTTTAGGATTACAGTCTCATGACCAAGACCGCAATTGCGTACATTCGCGTTTCGACCGTGCGACAGGGGAAATCGGGCCTTGGACTCGAGGCCCAGCAAGCGGCGCTGGCCCGGTTCGCCGCAGCCGAGGGCTACGACCTAATCCAGACCTTCAGGGAGGTCGAAACCGGTAAGGGTGCGGATGCCCTCGATCGCCGACCGCAACTCGCGGCGGCGCTGAAGGCGGCTCGGAAGCTCAAATCGCCGATCATTGTTGCCAAGCTCGATCGGCTGAGCCGAGACGTTCACTTCATTAGCGGGCTAATGGCGCACAAAACGCCGTTCATCGCCGCAGAGCTGGGCGCTGACGCCGACCCGTTCATGTTGCATCTTTACGCCGCGTTGGCTGAAAAAGAGCGCGCCATGATTTCTCGTCGTACCAGGGACGCGCTGGCGGCCAAGAAAGCCCAGGGTGTCAAGCTGGGCGGACTGAACGCCAAGGGCATCCAGAACCGCGACGAGGCCAAGGAACGCGCTGAGCAGTTGCGTCCGATCTTCACCGAACTCACGGGCCGATCCGCGCGAGCTATCGCCATGGCACTGAATGAGCGCAAGATAGCCACGCCAACCGGTGGGAATTGGCACGCAGCAACTGTAATCCGCGTTCAAAAGCGGATTGCAGAAGGTTGCTCAGTCTGATGCGGCGCAGTTTAGTTCGGTCGCCAATATGACTTGTCTTTTGTCCGTGCCGTTTTTGAGCCTTCATGATTGGTCGACCCGGGCGGGGTTTTGAGGGGCGCCTTGCATCCCACTTTTTCGACCCCACCGTGCGGCCCGGCAGGAATGGAGATTTTAAATGAGAAGAACCTCTTTGACGCACCCCCTGCAGATCGCGGTCGTAAGTCCTGGGCCCGAATTGGGAAGGGTTGGTATCACTTTCTGCCCAGGAAAGTGTGATCGGCACGCGATGACCGGTGAGTGGGTTCGCGATCTCACACTTGATCTCGACGGGATCCGCGATTGGGGCGCAGCCGCGGTTGTCACACTTCTGGAGCCAAAGGAGCTGGTGCTGCTGAGAGTGGAACGTCTCGGCGAAGAAATATTGCGGCGGAATATATTGTGGTTCCATCTTCCAATTGTTGACGTGTCGATTCCGGACGAGCGATTCGAGAGGGAGTGGGTTGTGGCCGGTGAAGAGTTGCGCTCGATCCTGCGCAGCGGCTCCGACGTTCTGGTCCATTGCCGGGGAGGACTCGGACGAGCCGGTACGATAGCGGCACGACTCTTGATCGAACTTGGCATGGAGCCAGAGACGGCGATCGCACGTGTACGCGCGGTGCGGTCAGGCGCGATCGAGACTAGTCAACAAGAACGTTTCGTCCGAGGCATCAGCGCCGCGCGTAATTGATCGTGGGAGTCGTCAATGGACTGGTTCGAAACGCTTACGGGATTTCGCGAAGCAGGCTACGACGACACACGAGTCAAGCTCAAGGTAGAAGGCGGCCAGCCGAAATCGCTGGCAAACGGGAGAAGCTATCGTATCGGAGAACTTGAGTTGGTGTCGCTGCAGGCTCTGCGCGAGAGGGTTGCATCCGCTGACGCATTGCCCGGGCGGCTCAAGGTAAGTCTGGTGACCGGAGAGGTCCGTCATATGCATCAGTTCCCCGAGAACGCTGGTGCTTTGTTCCAAGTCGCCTCCCAGTTCAACCTTCTGGAAATGATTGGGCCCGAGGTAACGCCGGAGCAGGGCGTTACTCGCTATCAACACGATCGTACTCAAGGCCCAGCGTGTGCGATCGCTGCCGGTGCGGCCACGATCTACCGTAACTACTTTGCAATGGTGGATGGCAGCTACGGCCAGACAGCAATACGGCAGCTCGATGGATTGGCCGATCTCGGCGAGTTTTTTTCTGCGGCCTTGAATAGGCCAGTCTCATCTTTATGGCGCATGCAAAATGGCTACGCGATATGCACCCGCGCCGGACTCGACGCCATTGCGGCGTACCTCGGGGCGCTACAATCCGAACAGATCGATATGCTGCGGGGCAAACTGTGCATCGGGATACACCGCGATGTCGAAGTCACCGATGCCGAAGGAGAGCTTCGGCCGATAGTCTCGCAAGCTTTTTGCTCGGCTCTTCCTGTAGCTTACACCGGAGTGTCGTCGGCGCACTGGAAGCCGTTCGCATCGCTGGTTTTGGATGCAGCCTACGAAGCCACGATGTTGGCCGCTGTACTGAACAAAAAGCGGGGTGCATCGAACGTTGTCCTGCTCACATCCCTCGGCGGAGGAGTCTTTGGTAACGAAGCTGAATGGATCAACGCAGCTATCCGGCGAGCACTAACCATGATGTCAGGTTTCGGACTTGATGTGAGGCTCGTGAGTTATGGGACCCCGTCGAGAGAGATCCTGCAAATGGCAAATGATTTTGGATAAAATTCAGGAGCTGGCGTCAGGTCTCAGAGGCCGCACGAACGCAGTGGCGCAAGGTCTCCGATCAGCTCCGTCCCAAGCTGCCCAAGCTTGCCGGATTCCTCGACGAGGCCGAGACCGACGTGCTCGTCTACATGACGTTCCCCCCGCAGCACCGGACCAAGCTGCACTCCACCAACCCGATCGAACGCCTCAACGGCGAGATCAAACGGCGGACCGAAGTGGTCGGCATCTTCCCCAACGAGGATGCCATCGTCCGCCTGATCGGCGCGATCCTGCTCGAACAGAACGATGAGTGGGCCGTGCAGCGTGCCCGTTACATGACGCTGGAAACCATGGTGCCGATGAGCGATGATCCCACCGTCAGCCTTCAGGCACTCGCCAGCTGACCCGCCCGGCTCCTCCTGCCGGCGAACGCGGCGACCGGGCATAGGCCCCGGCCTTCTAGCTCGACGGCCTCCGCAGGATCGCCGACGTGATCATGGGCCGCACCGTTTGTGCCGATGCTCAATCCCGTACTGGCCGTCGGTGCGGTATTGTGCGATGAATTGCGCCACTGACCGCCGAGTGCGCCGTATAGTGGTTTCGAGGCTCTGACTAAGTTGGGCGGCCGGCCCAGAACCCATCACAGAGGGAACGTTCCCGAAGACCGGAGGGAGCACCATGAAAGCACTACTGTCCATTCCGATAGCCGCAGCTCTTACGTGCGCTACGCTATCCGCGGGAGCCGGAGAGCCACTCAAACAGCAGCTTGTAGGCACTTGGAGCGTCGTTTCATTCGTAAACGTCAAGGAAAGGACCGGGAAAACAACCGAAGTATTTGGTGCCGATCCGAAAGGATATTTCATGTTCGATGCAGCAGATCACTTCTCAATCAATCTCTTGCGTCCGAGACGACCAAAATTTGCTCGCCGCGATTTTCCGAGTGCCGGGGAAAGCAAAGCCGCTCTGGAGGGGCTAATCGCGATGTTTGGCGACTACAAGGTCAATGAATCTGAACATTCAATATCCTTACATATTATCGGCGGTAGCTTTCCCGCGTGGGACAATTCGAATCAGAAGCGTTTCATCGCAATCAACGGCGATGAGCTCACGTATAAGAATCCTACGCCGGCATCCGGTGGGGGTACGGCCGTGGTGACACTGAAACGCGCGACAAGCGCAACCGAGTGATCTTTTGGTCGATCCGTCGCCGAGCCGCGTTTGATAACTTGATCCCGCGACCGGCAAGCCTCGTTATCCCAATGTGATCCAGTGAGTGGGTCCGCACACGGTGTCCGCATGGGATCACAAGCCGCCAAAGCGGCGCCCGGCTGCTAACTTCTGGTCTGTGCTCTTGAGCTGACATGCAGCGACGCGGCGTCAACGGAAGTCATGGGCCACACAGCAGACATCGGCCTGAGCGGGCATCCTGCTGGATCTGCCGACCACCCGAGCGATCGACCTCGGCGAAACGGGCTGAACCGACGGTTGCCAACGGTACCCGCGAGGCGCACGCTGATAGCGACAGCCACGCTTCTCGAGCCCCCAAATGGTTGGTTTCACACAACCTCCCTGCGAAGCCAACATTATCCGGGCCAGTACCAGCTTTTGACGCAGCACTGTCGCAAAGACGCAAGCGGCTGACGCTGGTGGCGACCATATTCGGTTCGAGCATGGCATTGGTCGACGGCTCGGTCGTGAATATCGCCCTGCCGGCGATTCAGCACGCCCTGCAAGCAGGGGTGGCCGCGACCCAATGGATCGTTAATGCCTATCTGCTGCTGCTCAGCGCTATGGTGCTGGTTGGGGGGGCGGCTGCCGATCTTTACGGCCGTCGACGCATCTTTGTTTTCGGCATTACGATATTCACCATGGCCTCCATTACGTGCGGCCTGTCGCCGAACATCACCGTGTTAATCGCAAGCCGCGCAATCCAAGGGGTTGGCGCCGCGCTCCTCATCCCGGCAAGCCTCGCGCTATTGGGAGCGACTTTTGACGAGCACGAGCGCAACCATGCGATCGGAGTATGGGCTGGTGTCGGCGCGCTGACCGCTGCCGTCGGCCCGGTACTGGGCGGCTGGCTCGTCGATCAGGTGTCGTGGCGTGCGATTTTTCTGCTCAATTTGCCGCTGGCGGCCGTCGCGGCGGGACTTGCGAGCGGCTTCGCGGGCGAAAGCCGAAATGACAATGCAAAATCGCTGGACTGGGCCGGAGCGGCCACGGTTGCCGCCGGTCTCGCTGCGATCAGCTGGGGGCTTGGCGCTATTCCCGCGTCGGGATTTTCTGACAGAACCGTAATCGGCGCGCTCGGATTGGGATTTGTATTGTTCTTGTTATTTCTCGCAACGGAAGTTCGGCTAGGTGCACGAGCAATGATGCCGCTATCGCTGTACGGTTCGCGCAGTTTTTCCGCAGCCAACGTATTGACGCTGTTGCTTTACTTCGCGCTCGGCGGCGCGCTGTATTATCTGCCGTTCGGCTTGATCCGGCTCGGCGGCTACTCCGCGACGCAGGCCGGTGCTGCGCTGCTTCCATTTGCTGTCATCATGGGTTTCGGCGCGCAATTCGCCGGCAGGCTTTCCGATCGTTTCGGGCCGCAGCAGTCGCTCACCTTCGGACCCGTCATCGCAGGCTGCGGTCTGGCGCTGCTGGCTTTTGCCGATTTTCGACAATCCTACTGGGCCGGAGCGTTTCCGGCGATCTGCGTATTTGGCATCGGCATGACCATCACCGTCCCGCCGCTGACCTCGATGGTAATGTCGTCAGTGGGCGACGCCCACGCCGGGGTCGCTTCGGGCGTCAACAACGCGGTCGCCCGGGTGGCAGGTCTCTTTGCAGTCGCGGCGCTCGGCGCCGTTTTGTTCGCCAGCTTTTCGTATCATCTTGCCGGTTCGCCGCGCGCAGAAGCCAACGAAGCGCTGAATGCAATACTGGCCGGACAAGCCGGCATCACCGAAGCCGCAACGGCAGCGTTCGAACGCGCGCTACGCATTGTGTTGCAGGTGGCGGCGCTCTGCTCCTTGCTAGGCGGCATTCTTTTTCGGTTGTGGATCCGACCGATTGGATCGCAAGCGGCGCGTTGAAGGCGGACATCTAGGGAGGTCCCAGTCGGGCCGCGCTTCCGCCGATGGCTAATCGCCAACAGATATTCGCGCTTGACGAGCAGCCCCGCCGGCACAGCGTAGTGGCTCGACATCGCGATTGAGGTGCTCTGCCTGACCAAGGGGAAGGCTCGTCGAACTTCATCTCTTCCTATCCAGGGGGCGGGGCAGAAGGGGGTGACCAATCGGACATTCGAGCGCGGCACGATCCCAGCGTCCGACATCGGATGCCGCCCGATAGGTACTTTCCAGAAACGACATGAGCGTCGCCTCCGGATTGCTCGACTTCCTCACAACCTCGTACGCCAGGAGATATTCCCCAAGCTTCTGATCGAAATATGCGCCCGTCGGCAAAATCTGTTCGTCGGCAAAACCGTTCGGAGTGGGATAGGCATAAGAGTAGAAAGCTGCAAAGTCTGTGCCGCCTCCGCCCGGCCAGAAGCCGGCAGACGAGACTTCATCACTGTAGGCCTCGCGCGTCACTTCGTCCGGTAAACCCGGTACGCCCCCCGGGTGAAGCGGAGCAGGACGTCCGGAGAAGCGCGTCACCGCGAGATCGAAGCTGCCCCAGAAGAGATGGACCGGACTGACCTTTCCGGTGAAGCCCGTCCGAAACCGATGAAACACACCGTCGATCGCAACCAGGGCCCTGAAAAACCGCGTCACGGCGTCTGCATCATAGGGTCGGATCTGACGGTCGTCCTGGAAGGGGATCGGATCGGGGACTTCATTGGGCCGGCCGTCGAATTCCGGTGTACCGCCGAGACGTCCCACCAACTCACAGAACCGGGCGTGAAAGTCGGCAACGGACATCGCCCCCAGCGCCATTTCAACCCGGCGGCCATCAGAGGCCTCTCCGATCACGATATGGCGGGAGAGATCGAAGGTGATCTCGATACCTGAGGCGTCTGGAACCAGTGAAGTCGTGAGCCCGCGAGCATTCACGTAGAAAGTCGCGTGCCATGAATGATTGACCCACGGCGTCCTCGCGAGCCGATACTTGCCGACAACTTGGCAATACAAATGAAGCGCGGAACAGGTTTTGCGCCACGCCTCGAAGGGGATTTCCGGCCAGATCGCGCTCATAGCGTTTCCTCCTTTGTGTTTGGTCGCACGGACGAGGCGCTGGTATCGTCCATTCACGTATGAGCATTGACGGTCGCAGGCATTTGAGAACGTTTGCAGCGAAAAACAAAGCTCCAAGTGGAGAGACTCGTAGGATCAGTGTCGCCAAGCTCATTGAGGTCTGAGCGTTTCCAAGGGCTATCTTTGGCCGGGCCGTCGCGCGAAATGGCCGGTTTGGGTCACAGGCTGACTTCCGCGCCGACTTGACCTGAGG
This sequence comes from Bradyrhizobium sp. 45, assembly GCF_023073155.1. Lineage (NCBI taxonomy): Bacteria > Pseudomonadati > Pseudomonadota > Alphaproteobacteria > Hyphomicrobiales > Nitrobacteraceae > Bradyrhizobium > Bradyrhizobium sp. 45. Next base: position 10,426 of record NZ_JADPIX010000044.1, read on the forward strand.
TCGGCTTATCTCCTGAACGCAGACATAGCGCCTGTGTAAGCGGAGGTCGGCAACGGGCCGATTTTGTTGCAAAAGTTGGCTGCAATGGATTTGGCCGCTGGGCCTTTTGTTGAGCCGCGCTTTGAAGCGCTGGCCCTGACGCATTTTACGCAACTTTGACGCTACGCTACGCGATGCGCAGAACCTGAGCCGGCGGCGGTCGTGCGACCAGCGATGCAAATCGCCTCAGATTCTGGGCGATGGCGGCTAGAACAAACTCATCCTGAGCACCTTGCGGGCCGCGCAATCGGAGCCGACCAAGCTTCACCCTCTACGATGATTGCGGTTGCTCTGGCGGGGGCCGTCTTCCGCAGCAGCCGAGCGATCAAGGCGTGTACCAGATCGGCGACGTATAAACGTTGGTTACAGCCTTACTGCTCAACTGGTGTGCCGGTCGGAACATGAGCGCCCGAAGCAGTCCACTGGTCGTAGGTCTGGAACTTCACGTCGAGTATGTCGTAAGAGACTCGCAGGTAGCCGTCGCTGCCGCGCAGCACCGCGGCGGGGATAATTGTTTGCACTTCCTGCGCCATCACACCGACATAGGCTTTGTTGCTGCCGTTGTAAGCGAAGCGATAAAAGCCAATGCCATTTTGGAGGTGGCCGATAAGGAAGATGTCGTGCTTGAGCATCATGTCGGATCGCCGGACGACACGACGGGTGGTCCGCCGTGCAACACCTCGCACACCGACTACTGGTGCGACAACGGCCCCGCCAACAGGTCGGACGACGCAGCCGGCGCGGTAGACACCGGCTGCACAATAGACAACAGCATTTGCCTTAGGTGTCTCGATAACCATGGTTGCGGATAAGGCGGTAATGCCGAGCGCGGCGAGGAGGATCGAGCGCATCATTGTCTCCTTGATTCAAATTGTTGGCTAGGAAGCTTCATCGCAAGAATAGGATCAGATTTCCTGCCCACGAGCAATTGTTCTCCGATGAAGTACCTGCCGCCTCCGTGCAATTCGACAGGTCCCTGCTCAACGTGCCGACTACAGTTTGCTAGGTCGGAGGAAATCCCTCTATTGCCGGCTGCTGCCTGCGTCAGGCCCAGCCTGCACTTGTAGAGTGTCGTCGCCAAGAAATCGAGCTATCGACCCCGGTAGTTCATTGCGGCGGAAAGCTCCCGCCAAGGCGCGCTCGAACAACGCAGCCCGTTCTCGAGCGGATCACTGGGCATTTCGATCCTTACTTGCTCCCCTCAACCGTATCGCAGTTGACGGCGATTTCAGCCAATCTGCCATTTGGATGCAGGTAAGAAGATCGACATAGCTCTGCTCCACGATTGTGGCTTCACCTTCGCACCTATCGCGAAGGGGCCCCGATGCAGTGGCCCAAGCCGTGTTGAGCTGCTTTTGTGCGGCCGACTCATCGCGCATGCAGTCGGTAAAGCTCTGCGCCAAGGCGAGCCCCATGGCCTTGTCGTCAGCGGTAGTGGCTCTGCACAGCGCCTCTGCCTTCAGTTCCGGGACGCGATCCGAGACGGGCATAACAAAAAAATGCCCTCCGAGGAGCGCTGCAGATAATGTTGCTATCTTCATCTTGGTTCTCCAAGCACTAAACTTAATTGCAACCAGAGTATCGCGTTAGAACTGGCCTGCTTGAGCCGGAGGACTGGGCCAGTCGAAGCGCAGGTTGTTCCTATTGTCACGATCAAACAAGTCCTGCCTGCAGGCGAAAGTGCTCCTGCAGCTATCCACCCGAGGTGCAGGCTGACCAGACCGGGCGGCCGACACGACCTTCGTGCGCGCTGTTTCGCCGAAGGCTGCCGCGGCGAACACCACCTCGCAACCGCAAAAAATGGTGAGCAGAAGCATTTTTGTCATTTTGACGGCCTCCTTCGAGGGCACTGCTCTGCCGTACGTGCAGAGAACGAGATCGGCCTGCGCGTTGTAGCATGCATTACCTAAGTCGCGCGCTGCAGTGGCGGTTGCTTCCATTTGCCCTCGGTGGCCACTTCTTTCGGCCAGTAGAGGCGCATGATCATGGAGAAAGGCCCCTTTGGCGCGGGCAGCCAGTTGGCTTCCTTGTCCTTGCCGGGGGATTCGTTCTGAATGATCAGCGTCACCCCGCCGTCGGCATCGCGCTTCAGCTGAGGCAGCATCGGTGAATTGATAAGATAGCGATTGAGCGGATTGGCGACGAGCAGGCTCTGCGGCTCATCATACATGGTCAGCGACCAGAACGCGTTGACGGGTGGCAACTGGTCTGGGGCAAACCGCAAGCTGTAGCGGTTGGCACCGTCCAGCCTCTGCTTTGCTGCATCCACATAATACGCCGGATACATCGCTTCCTGCTTGGAATTCCCATAAATGCCAAGCACGGCGGCACCCATGCGGTAGAGGTAATTGTCCTTCAAATACTGCCGAGAACCGAACACGTCGCCCGAAGACAGTCTCCCCTCCTCAAAATCTTTCTTGAGGCCGGCGAAGGCGACCCAAGCGTCGGCCATGCCTTGCTCAACAGCTGTTTTCACCTCGAGCGAGAGCTTGTTGGCAGCGAACAGTTTGCCCGCGCCAATGCCCAGTTTGGCGAAACGCTCCATCAGCGCCGCCTCGGACGGGACTGTTGGGCAGAATTGCAGCACGAAGCTTAGGATATTGAAGAACTGCGGGGAGGTCTTCTCTTCCGCTGGTGTCAGTGGCTTGATGAAATCGATGGGCGGGGCGGCCTCGGGTGCGGGCTCGCCGAGAAACGCCGAGAGCGGCTGTACTTTGTAGCCGGCCTGGACCTTCTTGACGTTGTCGATATCGGCCGGATCGAAGAGCTGCGTTCGAAACGTCGGGAACGCCAGTTCGGTCTCGCAGTGAAACACCTTCTTGATACCCTTGGGCGTTTCGCCTTTCCAGTCGGGCCCAGCGAGCAGGAAGCTGCCGCCCTCGTTGCCGGTCGTGCGCGTGCCGATGTAGTCGAAGTTGAACGTGTAGTAGTCAATAAGCTGGACGCTGAAATAGCGCTCCTTTTCCATTGCTGGCACGGTGAGCACAATTGGCTCGGAACGTAGGTCTGCGCCCGCGAACGAATAAGGCGTGTCCGAGTTGGGCGTCTGGATCGCCGTGTCGGCGGGCGTGAAAACGCGCGCGCTGTTCCATATTTGGTTCCAAGGCCCCTTGTATTCCGGCGTGGTCTTATCGACCCAGTATGCGTGCTGGACGCGGTAATTGTCCACGATTGGGAAGCCATAGATATAGGCCTCCTTGGCGATGGCACGGGCTTCCGCCGGACTGAGGCCAGCTTGGGCGTGGGCTGCCGAGAAATGAAGGGCCGGGAGCACAGCAACCCCGCCGACAAAACTTCTTCGTGTGATGGGTTTCATTAGCAGGATCTTTCATTTCATTTGTGACGAACGTGCCTGACTTCCGTAACGGATCTATCAAGCCTTCTTAATACTGGGCGGCTGCCAGCTGCCGGTGCCCGGCGGCAGGATCGACGGCGCTTCGGCCTTTGGCCAGTAAAGCCGCATCACCAGATAGATCGGTCCGTTTGGCGCCGGCAACCAGTTGGCTTCCTTATCGGCACCCGGCGATTTATTCTGGATGTACAGCGTCAACGAACCGTCCGGGTTCGTTTTCATGGCCGGCAGCATCGGCGAATTGATCAGGTACCGGTCGATCGGATTTTCAATCAGCAACTGGCTCTTGCCGTCGTACATCGTCACCGACCAGAACGCGTTCACTGGAGGGGATTGTCCCGCGGGGAAGGTGAGCGTATATTCGTGCTTGGAGCCGTCGAGGATCTCGCCATTGGCAAGCGTCTTCGCCATCGGATAGACGGCTTCGACCGCGTCGTTGCCATAGATGCCGCCCTTGGCGGCCGCGGCGCGCTTCAGCCAGTCGCCGCTGTAAAACTGCCGGTCGCCGAACAGCGATCCGATTTTCCAGCCATTGACGTCCTTCTGTCCGCTGGCAAGATACTTTTCAACCTTCTCCTCGCCGTCCTTCATCCCTAGCCCGACTTCAATTTTGTGTGTCAGCGGAAGATCCTTGAAACTGAAGGTTTTGCCGGCGCCGACCCCGATGCGGGCGAGCTTGGCGCGGATTTCCGTTTCCTCCGGTCCGGCGGGCGCGAATTGCAGCGCGAAGTCGAGATATTCGAAGAAGTTCTTCTTCGCCAGTTCCGCATTAGCATTCGGAAAGTCGATGGCAGGAGCGGCAGGAGGTGAAGGCTGCTTGAGATAAGTCGACAGGGGTTGCGACTTGTAGCCGGCCTGGACCTTCTCGACATGCGGCATATCGTTGGCGTCAAAGAGCTGTGTGCGATAGGCAACGGCTGAAAATTGCGTTGAGGATTGAAAGACCTTCTTGATGCCGGGCGGCGTGGCGCCCTGCCAGTCGGGCCCAACAACCAAATAATCTCCGGGATCACTGCCGGTCGCGCGGCTACCGATATATCCGTAGTTGAAAGTGTTCCCGTCGCACAGCATCACGGAAAAATAGCGATTCTTTTCCACTGCCGGCACGGAAAGAACGATTGGTTCGGCGCGCAGGTCGAGCCAAAGAATTGAATATGGCGTGTCGCTGTTGGGAGTAATGACAGCAGTATCCTTGTAGGTGAAGACGCGCGCCTCGTTGTTGATTTGATTGAAAGGCGCCTTGTACTGCCCCGAGTTCTTGTCGACGGAATACTCGTACATAACCACGTAGTTCATTACGATCGGAAGCCCGTAGATGAAGCCTTCCTCGGCGATGGCCTTTGCCTCGCGGATGTCAGGCCATTCTGCCTTCGCCTGCGCGCCCGCTGGGGCGGGCATGGTCGTCACTGTCATCGCGGCAAACGCCGCGGAACGAAGAAGCTCGCGTTTCGTCAACATGATGTCAGCTCCTGTGTGGGAATGTTGTTCTTCACGCGGTCAGTAGCCTGCGCCGAAGCGCCCGCCGTTCTGTCACTTCATTGGGCCGAAATGCTTACCGTTGTTTGCGACTTCACGACCGGGGGCGGATTCCACTTGCCGGTCAGTGCTTCCGACTTCGGAGCGTACAGCCGCATCGTCAGATTGAAAGCACCCTTCGGCGCCGGAAGCCAATTGGCTTCGAGGTCCTTGCCGGGACTCGCGTTCTGGAAATAGAGGTCGAGCGATCCATCTGCGTTGTACTTGAACGGCATCCAGCTGCTGACGGCAAAACGGTTCAGCGTATTGCCGACCTGGAAACCATCATGGTCGTAGAGCGTGATGGACCAGAACGCATTGACAGGCGGCGTGGCGCCCTTCTCGAAGGTGACCATGTATTTGTTTGCGCCATCAAGCGGCTTGCCGCCATCGTCCGCGAGATTGAGCGGATAGATAGCATCCTCAACCACGTTCGCACCGAGACCCTGCTGCGCGAGAATGGCGCGCTTCAGGTAATAGTTTCCATATACGCCCACCGTGTCGGTGTTCATCGCCCATCCGTTGGCAACGCGTGCCAGCGTCGGCAGCTTCCAGGCCATCAGTTTTTGCGCGTCCTGCGGTGCGGTTTCGAGCGCTCGCTGCAGGATTGGATCGAGCTTGCCGATGTCGAAGCTTTTTCCAGGCTCAATGCCGATCTTCTTCATCTGCGCGAGGATCGGCTCGTCCGTGACATGAGGCGGATGCAGCTTGAGCAACTCGGCAGCATTAGCGAAATACACGCCCGCCGACATCGTATCGACCTGAGTCTTTGGCGGTGTCTTCATGTCGATGCTTGGGTCTGGCTTGAATTCGGCGGGCTTTGGTATTTTGCCATACTCGGAAAGAAGCGTGACCCTGTAGCCGGCTTGGATCTTGTGAACCGCATCATAATCCGACGGGCCGTCGGTCTTTGTCCGGCCGATCAGCCAGACATAGGGGGTTGGCGCGTCGATGCGTTGAGTGTCCTTTGGAAGCTTGAACTCCTCTGCAAACTTCTCGCGCAGATCCGGCCTCCAGTTCGCGGGTGCCACCAGGAACGTCCCGGCCCTAGTGCCCGTCGTGCGCCAGCCCGGGGACGCGAAGACGTCGGTCCACATGTCGAGCATTGGCAGCAGGTAGTATCGGCCATTGGTATCTGGTGCCGAGATGACGACTGGCTCTTTGGTCATGTCCAGCCATGAGGCGGAATACAGCGTATCGAAGTTGGAGCGCACCACGCCTTTGAAATCCGCCGGAGGGTATTCACCCACATTGACGAACGTGTTCATCGGTCCTTTGAAATCCCCCATGCCGTTAGTGAATTGCTTGCGGGAAACGTCCATCGACATGATGGAGTAAAAATAAACATAGGCATCTACCGCGATTGCGTGCGCCTCCTGTTCGGTGATGGGCGCTGCCGACTGGGCCAGCGCTACGGGCGCTGTCGCGGCGCCAAGGCAAAGAGACAACGCTAGCGGCAGGAATCCTCGGAACATGTTGAGCCTCCTTTTCTGAATCGTTGATTTATGATTGACGGCTTCGTTCAATTCTCTTTGTCCAAGACTCTTCCCGCCACACCTGATGGTTGGCCGGAAGTTTTCGTTGGTTAGCTCATAGGCATCGTGCCTTCGCGGCCTTTAGCCAGCCGGCGTGGCAAGCACCCCTGTGTCTTTCCCGTTTTCAATAACAGGGGGGATAGGGGTAATAGCCGCAGGCCGGGCGGGCGTATGGGTGGTAGTAAGCAGCCGCTCCGTACGCCGCCGCGCCTACCGCGCCGGCATACATGGCACCGCGAAACGCCGAACGGCGCGCGACGCCTGCAAACGACATCGGCGTGAATGGCCGGCCGATAATGTCGATGAAAAGGGCAGCTCCACCGTCGGCGTCGGCGATATCTCCCTCCAGGGTCTGAACGTTGAATGTGAGCCTGTCGCCTTCGAGCTTCGGAGTTTTCAGCACGACGACAGCGTCCTTCACCGAACCATCCTTGCTGAACACGGACAAGGTCGCGTTCGGCGGATTTTTGGCAAAACTGTCCTCGCCCGATCCCCACTCGGCGATTACGTCGGCGGTGGGCTGGTGACCCGCGGAGCGTACCGGTCGATCGGCGAAAATGATCGAGCTGGGTGCTACGCCGGTCAGGGTGAGCGTGTCGCCCTTCAACGTCGCACCGCGCGAGTTGAGCACGAACAGCGAGGGCACGATCTCGGGTTTGGCCGAAGCAGATGGAGTACCGATTGTTTTCAGGGAGGGCGGCGCTGCAGCGTTCTGAGCGAGCGCTGCTTGGGGACCGCACAACATAGCGGACACAGCCAGCATTCCAAAAATCCGATTCAATCTATTAGTGCGCATGACGCCGAATTCCTTTTTCTCTGTAGAACTTCGGTCTGTCCGGAAACACTCTCGCGCGGGCGCGGGAGGTCGCGTTCAAAGAACATGCAACATAGGCTGCATTAAACGCCAAAATGCGTCTGCAGGACTCGAATACGAGGCGCCGTAATTTAGAGGCTCGTAGAGCTTAACGTTGAGCGGCGATTATGATGTGATGCATCAACTACCTCCGCGGGAATAATCTTAGCACGAACTATAAGAGAGAGTCATGGTCATAATTGTGTGCCTATACTTTGCCACGCTTTGGTTGCTGTTTTCGAAATTTCGACTTGTGAAATGGGGCCGGCTGTCCGGGACAATCTCGCTGCTGATCGGCGCGTTTATCCTCGCAACATATCTCGCGCTTTTTAATTATCTCACTCCGTCGGGCCGCGTGACGGTGACCGGCCGCGTCGTGGAAGTGACGCCGAATGTGACGGGACAAATTGTCGCAATGCCGGTCAAGCCAAACGTCCCGGTCAAAAGGGACGACGTGTTGTTTCAGATCGACCCAGCCCCATTCCAGTACAAGGTCACGCAATTGCAGGCTTCGCTCGCCGCGGCAAGACAGCAGACCAATATTCTAAAGGCGAATTACGAGTAGGCGACGGCGAATGTCGCGGGACTCACGGCGCAGGTGGCGTACAACGCGAAGCGCCTCGCTGACATACAGACGCTTGCGTCAGACGATGCGAACTCGCAATTTCAGGCGCGAGACAAGCAGGTCCAGTAGAGACGGTCTCGGCACAATTAGAATCCGCGAAAGCGGCGCAGCAGAGCGCCAAGCTCGCCTTCGACTCCGAGATTGGAGGCGTCAACACGTCCGTCGCGCAACTTCAGGCGCAGCTCGATAATGCCAATTGGGAGTTGTCACAGACGGCGGTGCGTGCGCCCGCGGACGGTTATGTCACCGTTGTCGCATTGTCCCTGGGGGACCGGGCGCTGCAGGCGCGCTCGGCGATGTCGTTCATCGTGGAAGATGAGTTCACGCTGGTCGGCATGTTCGCGCAGAACGGTTTCCAGGCCGTCAAGGAAGGCGCGCCAGTTGATTTAGTTTTCGACAACGTTCCAGGCCGCATCTATCATGCAAGGATCATCGGAATCCCGAGGGGGATCGGCCAAGGCCAGATCGCGGCGTCCGGCATGTTGGCGCGCACGAACGCGCTCGGTGGAGTGACGGTTTACCCGGCGATCATCTCCATCCCCAACGAAATGAACCGGGACTCGCTTCGTTTGGGGAGGTCGGGAAGCGCTACCGCCTTTGCCGGCAACGCCGGCTTGATCGGTCTGCTTGCCTCGATCCTCGTGTGGGTCAGTTCGTATACGGCGTACTTGTAAAATAGTAGTCGAAATGGGGCCGCCCAGAGTGATGGCGCGCCGCTCGTTGTATGGCCGGGTATCGGGGGACAAGGGTGCAGTGAGGCGCTTGGCTTTCGTGGGTCTTGGACGTAAGCTCCTGGTCCTGTCGAGACATGCAACGCGCTTTCGTCTAATGCTGCTTCTGGCGCAAGCCGACCGGATGCTCGATGCAGCCTGCTCAATTGCTTAACCTTGGCTTGCAAACTGCGGTACCGAGCCCGCTTGCTGGCGTTGACATAGAGTCGTCGAGTAACATTGCCACAAAGCGACCTGGTCCATGGCCAAATGTTTCGTCATCTGAAGCAGCCATGCGGTAAAGCGAGGTTTGTGTCAAACGCGGAGCCTGCATGTTTGATCTTCAAACTGCCGTAGGGGCTGCACTCGCCGCCGTGCTGATCTGTCCGGTGGCCAGCTCGTTGGCTGCAGATGCCGGCGACGATGGCGAGGCAAAGCCGGCTCTGCCGACGATGTACCTCGACCTTAGATCCTATTACGGGCAAATCCCTGCGGGATCCCTAGCGTTTGGTTTTGGCCACCCCTCATTCTTCAATGCAGTGCAGACGCTCTCTGGGCCGAACGGCGCGGCGTTGCCGGCCAGCTTGCCAGCGGCGAAATCGGTCAACGTTGATCTTCCATTCACTGTCGACGTCACCAATAACGTCTCGCTTTACGGCGGCGTCTCCGGGAGTTCAACGCAGTTTGGAGGCGGAGGATGGTCGTCATTTGACACTACGAGCTGGAACATCGGTTTCCAAGCGGACCTTTATCAGCAGAACGGCGGTAATTTCCCAACGGTGACACTGCAATCGACCATCAGCCAATCGATCCCCAATGGACCGCTGACCGCGACATCGTTCAACAACATCCTCGAGTTCGACTATGCGCTGAATGCCGACGAGACCAGGGGGTTGCTCGCGGGTATCCAGTACACGCGCGTCGATCTCAGTAGTGCGGTGGTCAATGTCAGACCCAACACGGTCGGCTATGTCGGCGGATACTATCAATGGCCGAACAATTGGAAGTTCACCGGACGTATTGGCGTCCAGTCGTTTGAGGGCGCACAGCTTCTGAACCTTGCGCCGATCCAGCCGTTGACGCAGCCGATTGTGCGGCTGGATCTCGATCGCATGGACGACAATGACAACCGCCTTTTCGGAGTTACCGCAGAAATCATGTGGGTGCCGAAGCCCGCCTTCCAGCTAACGCTCAGAACGCCGCTTTATGCAGTGCGCAATTAGCACCCGCCTCTCTAGCGCTTCACGGCTTAGGGAGTCGTAACATTTATCGTTGAAATGCTAGACAAACTTTGTGAGCGCGAGACTGTTTGGCAGGCAGCGCCAGCCGCTCCGCTGATTTCAACTTCCACCGACCTTTCTCGCCGCCGCGACATCGTCGTTATCATTGATCCTGAGCAAGCTTGCTTTGAGGATAGCAACCGAGTCAGGACGCCGAAGTAGCGGCGAGTGGGCGTGACTTTAGCGCAACATGCAGAGGCGAATCTGACGAAATTGCCACCTTTGAGCGAGACATTGAACAGTCCGTCGATACACTGTCATTCCATAAGCGGGGGGACGGCTCGATGGCGCAGTACGTATCCAAGTGCAGGTCTTTTGGTTTTGTTTGCGCAACGATGGGCCTAGCGGTGACGTTGGCCGGCTCGTTGTCCCACGCTGCTTATGCCGACGAGGACGGTGTCTCGTACTGGCTCCCGGGTCGTTTCGGCAGTCTTGCGGCAGTCCCTTCGATGCCGGGCTGGTCGATGGCCGAGGTCTATTATCACACTAGCGTGTCCGCCTTCGGTAACGCAGCCGCGGCGCGGGAAATTCGCGTCGGCCGTATCCCCGCTAATGTCAATGTCGATTTAAATCTGCGTTTGAACGCACAGGCGGACCTCATCCTGCTCAACCCCACCTACACGTTTGCGACGCCAGTACTCGGCGGACAATTGGCAATCGGCATCACTGGCTTGTTTGGCCGATCCGCCGCAACCCTGGACGGAACGCTGACGGCGGCGGTCGGGCCATTTGTGACGACCCGCACGGGTACGCTCTCCGATTCAATCACCTCGGTTGGCGATCTTTACCCGCAGGCCACGTTGAAGTGGAACGCCGGTGTCCACAATTACATGACGTACTTGACGGGTGACATCCCTGCTGGCGCCTATTCGGCGACCCGGCTTGCTAATCTTGGCATCGGTCACGGAGCGATCGACGGCGGCGGCGGCTATACTTACTTCAACGAAAAGTTGGGGCACGAGTTTTCGGCTGTCGCTGGGCTCACCTACAATTTCAAGAATATTGATACGCAATATCAAAACGGCGTCGATTTCCATATCGATTGGGGCGCTTCGCAGTTTCTGTCGAAGCAGCTCTTCGTTGGCTTAGTCGGATACTACTATCAGCAGATCACAGACGACTTTGGTCAGCCTCCAACCCTGGGTGGATTCCGCTCGCGCGTGATGGGACTCGGTCCTCAGATCGGATACCTGTTTCCGGTCGGCGACCTCCAGGGATATTTAAACCTGAAAGGTTATGGCGAATTTGCCGCAGAAAACCGGCCAGCCGGCTGGAATACGTGGCTGACTTTCTCGCTTTCGCCGATGGCACCGACCACTACCGTCACCCCCACGCGGCGGATCGTGACGAAGTAATAGCTATAGTCCCATGGTCGCCAAAGAGCAGGAGCTGCATGGAGCATGTTTATTGCCGGGATCGCGTTCGTGTTTATCTTCGGTGGAGCATTGCTCGGAATTTTCCTGCGCACAGTCCTTCCCGAGCACCATCTCAATTCCGACACAAGGGATGTTGTTAGGGTAGGAACCGGTTTGATTGCGACGCTCTCGGCGCTCGTCCTTGGCCTTCTCATCGCCTCCGCGCAGAGCGCGCTGCAAACGCAGAGCAATCAAATCAAACAAATTACAGCCAACGTCATCTTGCTCGACAACATGCTCGCGCGTTCAGGTGCCGATGCACAGCAAGTTCGTGCTTTGCTACGAAATGGCGTGCAGAGTCTCGTGGATCGAATTTGGCGGAAACAAGATGGCGGCTCGACAGGAGCTGCGCCCTTCGAAGCCACAGCCCAGGCCGACCTCTTCTTCGATGGGTTGCTCAAGCTCACCCCGCACAATGACACAGAACGAATTACGCAAACCAAAGCCATTCAGCTCGGTATCGATTTGGCCCAAACACGGGTCTTATTTGCACAATCATCTTATTCCATCCCGAGGCCGTTCGAAAACGCACTTGTTTTTTGGCTTACGTCCATCTTCATCAGCTTCGGGTTGTTTGCCCGTCCGAACATGATCATCGCGGCTACGCTGCTCGTCTGTGCTCTGTCAGCGTCAACGGCAATTTTTTTGATAGTCGAGTTGAGCCATCCCTTCACCGGTCTCTTGGCAATCTCGAGCGAACCGTTGCTGAGCGCGTTGGCCCCATTGGATAGGTAAGTGGTCGGCTAGGTGTGGATCTGGATTTCCCACTTTGGGTTCACAAGGGGGCACTGTTCGGACAGAGTCTGCTTTCAGCCTGAAAGCCAACGTTCAGGCGCTTGAGGCAGTAACGGCGATGGGCCAACAACTGAACAACTGTCGCGAAATCACGAAATCAAGACGCTGCTAGCGCGCTCAACATGATCGAGCGCCTTGCCGGCTTGACCGTAAGCGTCGTTCTCAGGCCACGGCTTTGAGGGATTGCGCGCGATAGGCCCAGGGAAGCAGCTGATCGATTTCGCTGTTTGGGTGACCGTTGACG
>NZ_JADPIX010000070.1:0-22637 GCF_023073155.1 Bradyrhizobium sp. 45
CATGGAGTGGCCATTGACGCCGATTTGAACTGTCAAGTCTTGTTCCTTGATTGCGCGAGGAAAGAAGAGGACGCCCGACGTTTTGCAGCAGATCTGATTTTGGGCGCGGCGGGGTAAAGGAGGAGAAACCCCCGCCGCAGTCGGGCCTTAGCAGTCAGTCGCGCTCTGTGTCGCCGCTCCCTATTCTGTACTCCGAGTATGGTTGTATTTTGGCCAACTCTCCCTGAGGGAGTGAACGCTAGACCTGCCGCCCGTATGGGCAGGTAGCCTCAAGTTTCGGCGAACGATGATATTCGCGCCGTGCTAGCTTTCGGCATTCCCGCACGGTTGGCGGAGGAAGCGGACCGGCACCTGACAAAGTGCAAAGTTCAATGCGGCTAAAAATGTGCGCTGTTTCACAAAAGTGCACAGACTGCCGGGCTAAAGTCATACACGCTTACTTTCCCTCGTACGTTGCGCCTGCACTATTTTTTGGCTTTCATTGTTTTGTGTTGGAGGCATTGATGAAGAGCTCTCGCGGTGTCCTTTTTGCCCAGCGGTTGAACGAACTCAATTCTCGGCTCTCAGAATTGGAAGAACTTCGAGAGCGGATCAAAGAAGCGGAGCGACGCGCCTGCGGTGCACCGTCACTACAATCGACACCAAAACTCCGAAGTCTCGCGAATATCGATATCTGTCCTGACACTCGTAACCGGGCACGCGCCGCTTCTATGCGACGGACTTCCCGAAGGGCGCGACCGGCGCCCTAATGGAGTGGCCGGATTCACCTATGAAAATGCTGGAACTGGAGAGGACTGCGACGCTGCGGCCGTTCCAATCGTCCAAGTATTGCGGGTCGCTCCATGGTTTCAGCCGATCAGTCGAACGAGAACACCGTTGTCGCTACGCAGTTGCCGATCGCGGGCAATTGGCACCTTTTCGAGTGGATTTGGGGAGTGAGCTTTTTCCTCAGCATCATGCTGGCGATGGCGGGATGGCTCTACGTGCTGGGCACGCTTTCCATCAAAGTTGTCTATTGGCTAGCTTCCTAGCAGCTTCGCGCGACACGCCGATTGCCGAGAAGATTACCATTAAAATTTGACCGAGATTTTAGAACCGTCCTTCAGCAGTCTTCCGGTACGCTGTTTGAGCATTCATCAGTGGAGGCACTCATGAGATATCTACCTGACCATGGCCTGCCCCTTGTTCAACTCAAAGAGCGTCGCCGCGAATGGTCGTGGCGCTGCAGAGCCGCATCGGCCCGATCAGCGATGACGAACTGCAGAAGATTGCAGCCATACAGCAGACCATCTCAGCTTTCGAGGATGTCATCGCAGATCTCGACGCGGAATGCCTTGATCGGGCGGCTTGAGACGAGCCAATCAGGCTTGCGCACGCCCCGGATCTGGATAAGGATCATGCCGCTACCGGCTCGCGTATTGGGTGGCCGCCCCACCTTTTATTAGGACCATTGGCAGGCCGCCGTCATCCCCAGGATGGCGGCGGTATGATTCAGGGGCGACGAGCTAGCCTAGTAGCGCGAGCACTCTCAATGCCGCGCAGCCGATCATTCCCCAAATCGCAAGGCTAATCAGCAGCGCATCGCTCATCGCGTCCATCCTGCGTATCCCCTGGTGCAGAGTGGCGGTGATTCGAAGAAGTGACCAGAAATTCCCGTTGTGCGCCGCAAGGCCAGCACGTACTCGCCTCCCAACGAGAGAGCCAATACCCTGAGAGAGTGGAAGGACTGCCATCTGCGCGAACCAGATCGCATCGACAGTCGCGCAGATGACGACAATCTTACGCAATAACCTTTACGAACAAACTATGCGTCTACTTACCGAGGAGAGCGAACCGCATGTTGCTAGCCAACATAGATTCAGCCAAAGACTAACACTGGCTGGAGGCAAGGCCGAGGGGAACGGCTGATGCCAAGAACTATCCAGGAACAACTGGACCAGGTGGAACGTGATATCAAACTTTACACTGAATTCGATAAGGCCGAAAAAGCTCGCTTCGATCGCGAGTGTTACCTCTGGACCGCGGAAGACCGCATCGAGTGGCAGGAGACGCAGCTTTCCAATGCTCAATATCTTCGGGGACTAAACGACGAGCGCGTTGCGTTGCTTAAGCGGCTAAAGGGGTGAGCGGCTGTTGGCGAAGCGCGGTGCCCTGAAGGGAGTGGACCGCCTGTCCTGAGGGAGTGGACGGTTGGCGAGGGGAGATTTACGCTGCGATTGTCCAGCCGAGAGGAACCCTAAGTAACTTTCTCACGTAAACACTTCTAAGATGGCATTTTCGGAGAAGACCCATGGCCAACGCGAACCTCGCAAACCCGTTTGCCAGCTGCTCAATGAAGCTGAAGCGCGCTCATTACAATCTTACGGTCGGCATTGGACCAAGCAGCATGTGTATGCGCAGAATTAGGCGGCCAAGCTGCAGACGGAACGTACTTCCCCCATGGGAAAGATGCGGCACATTTCGAAAAGAATTTAGAGAAGCAATGTCGCAGGGTACCCCAACATTTCGTGCAGATTATTCGTGAATGCGAGCCATACTGTGGGGGCAAGGGATACCTGATCCGTGCCCTGCACGAGCTAAACATCGTAGAAAGCATCGCCCTCTTATCCAGCAAGATTTCGCGATGCAAGAGGTGCATATCGATCAACAAATCGAATCGACCCCCGAAGGTCTTGTCATCCTTCCGCCCGTGCATTGGAGCAGCGAAGCGGCCGCGAAAGATGAAGACACCATCGAAAACTCAAAAGACGCAGTGCGTTTTAGCTGTTCGCTCTCGTTTGGAGAAGTCGAAGTCCTTCGAAGCCGGCCGGTCCGAGTAGTGATGGAAGAAATGGCGGCCTGCGTTCAGCAGATTATCGAAAAGCTAGGAAAATCCGCTCTCTCGCAGCCATGACCATACCGAAATGCCTGCACCTATGTGCTTCGTTTGATGCACCGCCCTGGGAGATTGTTCTCGGAAAGGCACTGTCCAGAAGGGAGTGGACACAGCTTGCTCAGGGCTCGTAGGATCAAGCACTCAGGAGAGGCCAGATGCCTGTTGCAAAGCCCTTTCACCGGAATTTTCGAGGAATCGCAGATGGACCGAACTCGGGTTACAGCAGCTTGGCCTACATCCTCGATCGCGACTACGCGAGAGACGCCGAACATTATGTTCGTGCACTGACACTGATCCAGGACGATCTTCGTTCAATATTCGAATACGTCGAACACCAAGCGCCGAGTGCATGAGCGCCTACTCGTTCCGGATCCACTCGCTCTTCATGCGGACCTGCATCGAGATTGAAGCACATTTCAAGGTGATCCTAGCCGAGAACAATTGCAGCCGCAGCGGCCGGCAATTGAATATGGTCGACCATCGAAGGGTAGAGGCTACACACCACCTGTCGTCCTACGAAGTCATGTTACCTATTTGGAGCGCTTCGCCGCCGACCTTGCGACCTTTCGAACAGTGGCGACCTCTACGTGGACTTCCGAGTCCCCACGGAAAGGGCGTCCCAATTTCCTGGTACCAAGATTACAACACCAGCAAGCATGATAGGCACGATGCTTTCAAGAAGGCTAATTTGAAGAATCTGATCCTGTCCGTCGCCGGTCTGCTGATGATCGTCACGTCTCAGTTTGGTGCACAAGATTTCGGCGCTGGCACACCAGCAATAGTTTGGTCCAACGGCTATCAGCCGATGCGCGCTTCGATCGGCGAGCTATTCAGAGTCAACTATCCCACCGACTGGGCCGAGGATGAAATCTACGACTTCAACTGGTCGGATATCAAAGATCAACCGAACCGGTTCGGGCGCATCGACTTCGACGCCATACCCGCTTAAGCGACGTGACGCGCGATGGACGATGCACGAATAGTCAAACTAGCTCTTCGATTCAGCTCGCCTCAGGCCCAAAGCGCTCAACGAGGCGGCCAGTGTCTCTTGAGCCTCTTGCGTCGTGTAGCTGTCTCGAGTCGTCATGGTTACGATCAGAGCTGCCGCTGCCGCGATAGCTTCTGCTTCACTGACTGGCCCAGCCACCCCCTGCACAGGCCAGGTCGCAACTGGCATATTGCCTGGCAAACTCTGAATTACCGAGAGTTCGCCGCCGTCGTAGGGACGACCGCTAAACCAGTACGTTGCCGCATCGCCGATGTCGCCGCTTTGATTTGCCGGCTGGCTGACATTCTGCGAGACGGCCGGATTGTCTCCTACCCAAAGGGCGAGCACGACGTTGATTGCGTTCTTGTTCGCAGCAGAAATAAGAGTGACACCATAGTGAGCGGTCATGATCAGGGGTTCCTTCGCGACATGAGATAGGAGGCCAGGACCGCTGCTTTGGTGGCACTCAGTGGCTTGGTGATAAGAAAGGCCGCTCCGATCCCGGTCCAATAGTTTGACGGAGTGGCGAGCGCGCGAGCAAACAGAGCGACGCGGGCTGCCGCCGTGGCGGGCGTCCCGGGCAAGCTCCCCTTCCTGCGCTCCGTCTATGAACAGCACAGTGCCAGCGGAGCTATAGGCCCCTCTGATCACCCGGCGTCCTGAGAATAGCGTGGTGCCGCCGACAGAGACGTTGCCGCCGCCGGTTCCGAAAACCGTTCGGCCGCAGACTGGCGTGGCGATCCTTCCGATCGTGCGAGCGTCGCTTTGCGACGCGTTGGCATAGCCGAACAGATCGAAAAACGTTGCGCCGGCAAGATTGTCGTTCTGCGCCAGCGACCACAATTCGCCGCCCGCGTCCCCTGCCGGCAGGCCGGTGAGCAGCGCGGCGTCTGTGCACACCAGACAGTCGTCGATACCGTCAGACGTTAAACCCGGGGAGCCGTTGAACGAAGTGCTGGAAAACACCGGCTGCGCTGCCCCCGAAGCTTGAACCGCGCTGTATCCAGCGACGATGTCCCGCCAAGAAGAACCCCCCGTCGCAATCGTCATGCCGCCGTTCGCGCCCCAATAGTGCGCGTCAGCGTCCCACCATGCAAGCAGATCATTGCCGAGCGCCACTACGGGATTGTAGGCGTTCACTCCCCCAAGGAGTGTGTACAGGTCAGTGAAGTTCGCCTGCGTCGCAGCGCGCAACTGATCGCTTGAGCCCGGCATTTAGATAGCGCGCGACCGGCAGCAGCAAGCCGCTGGCCACGATCGCATAGGCCGGCACGAAGACAGGAGCTCCGGTGAGCCCCTGCGCCTTCACCGCAGCATAGAGGTCCGCAAAATTGACCCGCGTAAAGTCCAGCACCTGGCTGTCAAAAAGCCCGCTGTTCAGAAGCCGCGGCACCAGGTTGGTACCGTACTCGGAATTCAAAGCGGCATTAGAGCTCCACGAAGTCGGCCTGCACTGCCGCCCGGATCTGCTCGCGGGAGAGCCCGATGTTTAAATCTTGCTGCGTCATCTTAAGCGGCCGATCTCAGGATGTCGTTGAGCGACGCGAACCGAAACTCCTTCAGCGCGCTGCCTTCAGTCGCGTTGATGACTTCGACACCGACGGCGCGTGCGGCCTCGTCCCAGCCTGCAAAGCCCGGAACGAATTCGCGCTAATAGATCTCGGAATCGCGGGCCCAGCCCTTGTACTCGTCGTGGCAGTGCTCCCGGTCCTACCCGCGTCGCGCCGAGCGCGATCGCCATGCCATCCCAGTTCGCCACCAACTGGCGCCGCGGCTCGTACCCGGATTCCGTGAAGAACAGCACGCTCGCCCAGGGCGCCAGCACGGCCGACAAGTTGATGGCCATCGACCGCCGGCCGCGCACACGCTGGCAGATCTCCGCCATGAGGCTCGGGCCCGACGGCAGGCAGAAAATCGTCTCGCCCTTGAACAACCAGGCGTAGTTGTCTTTTCCGGTATGCTTCAACCCAGGAATCCGTTTCAAGCGGCCGACCGCCACGATGTGCGAGCACGCTTGCCCAGTCACGTGTTCCAGCAACAGCGCATGCATCACCTCCCCGGTGTAGGGCGGGCTGGCGGGCGGGGGCGTCTTTTCACTTCCGCACGTTCCGATCCCTGTACTGCCGGAGAAGCGCAGAGCGTCGCGCCAGAGGCGCCGTGCCTAACTATTGACGAGCTCCTGGCACAGATCGGGAGCCCCGTCACACGCCTGACCACACGAGCGAGCTAGACGATGCCGTTTATCAAGGAAGTAAAGTGGGAGCACGTTCCTAGCAGCACCAGCGGCGAGGATAGTAAATGGTGAAGCCGCCGCGGCCAAGGCCGTGCTTGGATCGGATCAGTTGGTTATTTGACGGCGCGCAAGGCGCCGAAGGAATTGTTGCTTTGGTCTTTGACATGCCGCTGGAACATTGCCCAAGCGCGGTCCAAACATCTCCATCTTCTGTTTGATTGACCGCGCGACCGCGACCACCGCGTCGGTCCCCTGCCCAATCGCGTCGTTCAGATTGAGCATGCCGAAGTCAGGCCTTATTTCGCAGCGGCCACAATTCAAGCGGGCCGCCGCGACTATTCCGCAATGAGACGTGGCCGACTCATCTGGCGGCGTTCCGCTCGCATAGACAAAGTGGCGGCGATCTCGCTCCTGCCGGAACTGGTAGGGGGCGCCGCTGAGTTTTTTGAATATTCTTTGCCGCTTCGGCGAGAAGCTCTTCCCAACTGAAGCACTCGGCACGCAATCCATGCGGTTACGACCTGTCGAGATCGGGTTCTCCAAAGAGAAAAGACCAAATGGACACGGTCATGAAAACGCCCTTTAACGTGCGCGGAGGCGAAGATGTGCGCGGCATCCCGTTGAAAGATCTAGATGTAAGCGAACCTAGACGATTTCAAGATGATAGCTTATGGCCCTGCTTCGAGCGGCTGCGAAGGGAAGATCCCGTTCACCACTGCCAAGACAGCCCACACGGACCATATTGGTCGATAACCAAATACCGCGATATCGTGGCTGTCGACACAAATCATAAAATATTCTCGTCAGCGCAAGGTGTCACGATCCTCGACGTGCCCGAGGAACATTGGACACCGAGTTTTAT
The DNA here is from genome assembly GCF_023073155.1 of Bradyrhizobium sp. 45. Lineage (NCBI taxonomy): Bacteria > Pseudomonadati > Pseudomonadota > Alphaproteobacteria > Hyphomicrobiales > Nitrobacteraceae > Bradyrhizobium > Bradyrhizobium sp. 45. Next base: position 6,959 of record NZ_JADPIX010000070.1, read on the forward strand.
CAAGGCAGGTCCTCCCAAACATGCCGCGCAGCGCAACACCGTAAGTCCGATACTCGCACCGGACAATTTGGAAAAACTCGAAGGATTAATCCGCAGTCGCGCTAGAACAATCCTTGACGGCCTGCCGCGCAATGAAGCATTCAACTGGGTCGATATGGTCTCGATCGAGTTGACGACGCAGATGCTGGCCACACTTTTCGACTTTCCGTTCGCGGATCGCCGGCTCCTAACGTACTGGTCGGACGTAGCCGTTGCAGCGCCGACGGTTGGGCAGGCGATCGACAGCTGGGGCAAGCGAAGCGCAATCCTGTCCGAGTGCTTGACATATTTTACTCGGCTTTGGCGGGAGCGGATAAATGCCGAGCCACGATTTGATCTCATTTCGATGATGGCACACTCGTCCGGGACTCGGCATATGGAGCCACGTGAGTTTCTTGGCAATCTCATTCTACTGATCGTGGGGGGCAACGACACCACGCGCAATTCGATCACCGGTGGCCTGCTGTTCATGAACCAGCACCCCTCCGAGCTACGAAAGCTGCGAGATAATCCCGCCTTGGTGTCGAGCGCTGTGTCCGAGATTATTCGATACCAAACGCCCATCGCACATATGCGCCGCAACGCCACCGCGGACATCATCATGGGAGGCAAACAAATCAGGCGAGGCGACAAGGTCGTGATGTGGTACATCTCAGGCAACCGGGACGATGAGGTCATCGAGGACGCCAACAAATTTACGATCGATCGCAAGAACGTGCGCCAACATCTCTCGTTCGGATACGGCATCCATCGTTGCCTTGGTCGACATCTCGCGCGGCTGCAGCTTAAAATCCTCTGGGAGGAGCTACTGAATAAACGCATGGAGGTCGAGGTCGTTGGCGATCCGCAGCGTGTTGCATCGAACTTCGTGCACGGTTATTCCGCACTCCCGGTCCGAATCATAGTCTAGGCTTTGACGCCCTGAAATGACGCGTGAGCTACACGGCAGGACCGTCGTCGGGCTCTCTTGATGACCAGTTACGCCATTGCACGCGGACCGGCGCGCGCCGCTGAAGATCGCCATCCCGGCTGGAGCCCGCACCTCTTGACCAACTTGGTCCGCCACTACGCTTCGCGTGACGCATCTCTCAGGCATCAAGTCCATGTCCGGGAACTCTGTCACAATCAGGTTCAGACCGGAGCACGGGCGTATAAGGTGATAGGTAAGCGGCAAAGAGACCCGCAAGCCCGAACCTTTGGTCGCAGCGGTCCTCCGGTGGCGGCTTATCGCTTCGAAGACAGCCGGTCCGGCGAATGCACTGTTCGCGATTCAGTGGCCTTCTGCCCGCGCAGAAGCCGGCCGCCGACCGGCGTGCGGCCTGATCCTGAACCCCTGCGGCCATCATCCTCGGCACCAACCACAGGTGCAGCGCCCATCATCTTGGCGGTGTCAGGCCACAATGAATGCGCGATCATCGCGATCCGTCATCGGCGCTGCTGGTCGATCCGGAGCCGGCGCGGCGCGACGAGCGGACCAACTTCACCGCATGGTCCGGCCTCGAGGGTGCGTGGCCACAGGTTCACATACACGCGTCAGCGACGGTCTGGGCCGGGCGAGGAGCATCAGTTCTTCTTCGGCACGAGGTTGAGACTGACAGCACTGCAACTGCAGCGGAGCACTTCCTTGTCACCCTTGATAGGCGAAACGCAGAGGAATTCGCCGCAATCGGTGTTGGGGCACTGCATCAGTTGAAGCAACTGTTGAAACGAACTCACGACCGCAGCGAATTCCTTCGATTGCAGGTCCGCCCAGGCGTTGTAGTGAACCGCCTTGTTGATCATCCACTCTTCGGACTTTGTCGCCGCCACCCGCTTTTTGGATTCTATCTGGAGCGCTTCGGCATCCTGAATATTTTTCCCCCACGAGGAGGCGGAGTCGCGCGCCTCTTTGAGACGGGCCTTCCATGCGGCTAACACCCCGGGCCAGAGATCGCCCAGGTCGTATTGTCCGTTTCCATGATATTCGATGCGAGCGCGCAGATTATCCGCAAGGATCGTCGAGGTGAACTCCAGATAAAACGTCGCAAAGTCCCTGCCGCCAAAAATACATTGTCATTGGCGAGGTGTTTCTGGATCTGCGTCCAGACGTGACCCTCGTTCCAGACCTGTGGGCCACTGTCGACCGTCCAGCCGCCAAAGGTAAGAGTGCTCTGAACCAGCTTTTCGCTCTGCATGAACTTGAGCCACACGCCGTCGTGAGTGGTCAGGACAAACTGCGTGTTTGGAAATTTCTGCTTCAGGAGCGCGCAAACCTCACGACGATGGCCGGCGTCGACCGACATCAGCACATCGTCGAGGACGGCAAGCGTAAATCCATCGCCGAGCGTGTGCTTCACCAGTGCAAGATAGAGGCAAAGCCCCATGCCATCCTGATGGCCCTCGCTGTGGTAGGCCCCGGGAGGAAATCTGCCTCGTCCGTAAAAGTCGACATCGAAGGCCAGTTTGCCGAATGATGCAGAGAGCTTGCCCTCGAAATTGGCCTCATCGTCGCGGTTGATGAAACTGTAGTATTCGGTGAAGTCCTTCTGCACCTTGTCGTAGATGCCTTCCAACATTGCGGTGCTGACCGTACCGTAGTGGCTAAACACCGCAGAAGCTGTTTCGGCCTGCTGGGCCGCGATATTGAGGGTCTGCTGCGTCCCACGGCATTGATCGTATTTCTCCTGGGCGACGATCAAGAATTCCTTGGCTTCTTGCTCCTTTGAAGGGTCGGAGAGCGTTTCGATATAGGCCGCCAGACGATCGGCGGGCTGAAGCAACTCGACCGCGGGCGATGCCCCCAGTCGACCAAGGGCTTGCAGCGCGTGGGCGATCGCTGCCGGGTCCCGGACGACCTTGTCTAGTGTGTCGCGGTCACCGTCGAGGGCCTTTGCGTGGGACCGCAGCGACGTGGCATCTATAGGAGGACTGGCCTTTTCGCACCATTCGGCCACTTTGCCCGCGTCAAGCGCCATCGCCCGCAGGTGAGCCGCGAGGGGGTCGATCGCCAGGGCCAGTTGCTTCAATGCCGTCGAGGCTGCATCTGCCTTTGCGATCTTCTCTTGAAGATGTGTTGCCAGGAGGGCCATCTCCCAGGGACCGTCGCACAGTGGACAAGCGTCTCCTTCGACCAGCTCAAGACCCCGCTCAACCAAAGCGCGCTGCTTGATACCCCTTAACAGGGCCGGATCGTCCGTGAGCTGGGCGAGAGCGGCGACTGCATCCGACTTTGCGCCAGTTATGGTTATTTCCTGCGAGACAGCCAGCCTCTTCAGGAAGCTCGCAAGGTCATTCTTGGCGCCGAGCTTGGAGAATGGCTGCGACGCCTCGTGCTCGGCATCTGGATTGATGCCTACCTTCAACGCATTTTCCGGCGCGAGGTCCGCCACAGGATCGAGCTTCAGCACAGCTCGACGAGCATTTACAGAAGCAAGCAGATCAGTTTTGTTTGGAGTGGCAATGCCGAGATGGTGAAAGAAATCGGACTTGGTCCGCCGATCCTCCACCTCGGCCCTTCCGTGGTCGCGTTTTGCATCGTTGGCGACGCGTTGGAGTGAGACCCGCAGCTTTTCGAGCTGATCAAGGCGCAGCAGCTCTTGGACGTATTGTGATCGTTTGCCTGCAGGAACGAGAATATACTTGATGATTTCTCGACGAGACAGGGCGAACTCAGGATGGGTTTCGAGCTGCGCCAGAAGCGCCCTGTTTCAGCACTGCTCGGCTTGAGTACCGCGGCGCCTGGATTCTTGACGCTCCGCTCGATTATGAAGCTCTTTTTGAGAGCGGGCGCATAGACCTGCAGGCGAACGAGCGCGGTTTCGGGTCTTTTTGCTCGCGTCGACATGTGGAGCGTGCGCCTTGACACTCAGCTCCGCCGTGCCCGCACCGCCGAGACGAGTGATGTTTCCGGTGAGGGCAAATTCGATCGCATCCACGATGCCGCTCTTGCCAGTACCGTTCGGCCCCGCAATGCCAAAACTCCTTCGGCCCAACGAGCGCTTGAGATGACGAATTCCACGGAACTCGACAATTTCGATTTCTTCAATCTGGATCATTGGTCGGCTCAGCAGCATTGAAAATGGCCGCCCGTAGGCTCTCGGCGTCCAATTGATGATCCGCCAGTGCCTTTCGCAGCGCCGACAAAGACGCCCGCGAAAGGGTTTTCTGGTCCTCGAGCTTTTTCAAGAAGGCATCGACAACGGATGAGACCGTAGATGAAAAGGGAAGATCGTCAGCGGCCATATGGTTGCTATTCCTGGGCTGGCCACCTGCTTCTGTGCGGCAGCGTCAATCGCGAGACGTCTCGACAAACAGCGATTTCGGACGTGGCCTAGTGGTTGTGCACAATGCGCCACTAATCGCTTACGTTACTAGCCCTGCAAAGCCGCCCAGAACGCTTCGCCAAATGAAATTGAGATTAGAACTGAGCCACCCATCTGGCACAATGAAGCCGACTTGAAAGCGCTGCCTGAAAATCAATCAAGCCGACCGATCGACCATCGGAAAGATCTGCAGTGACCTCGGCTTGAGTTTGACTTGAACTGAGTCAGCGAGCACACCGCGGAGGCCAAGCCGACGCGAACGAAGCAAAGAACGCTGCCCTCCCAAGCTTGACATATTTTCCTGCCCCAGGCCCGTGGCGGGGCTCGTTTTACCCGCCACGGCAGCTGCGAACTAGGCTAGGCGGACGCAATGTTCGCAGCGCGGCCGCCCTCCGGTGCCGGAGGCGAGATTCTGCCGTTCGATGTTATTGCCCTCGGTACACTTGTCGTTGTCGTGATAGACGCTTCGCGCACCAGGCTTCGTTGAATGAAATGGTGAAACTTTCGACATAAATCGGTCCCCGACGGAGATGGGTGCATTTGTTCGTATGTGGTAGCAAACATGGGGGTTTGAATTAGTGCAATGACTCTCGAGCCAGCGCTTAAATTTGGCGCTCCATCGAATTTTTCGACGAATTTCACCATCGGTGGCAGCAGACCGGCGCTTGCGGGACGCAGATCGAGCTTGAGTTATGTCAGTTATTGGGACGCCCCACGAGGCCAGCAAAATCAAGATAGACTGCCTCACCGACCTGCACACGACGAAGGTGCTGCCGGTATGCACCGGGAAGCCCGATATTTCCTCGCACGATTGTGGGACTGGCGCGCCAAAGACGATGGCAGCGATCAGCTTTGTCGATCGGCAGTTGCGCCGCGTGCTCGATTGGTAGAAGGCTGAGGGCGCCTCCCTTGGCGTGCACCTGATCGCCGCCTCCGATCATGGACATGTGACGGTGCATGCGCGGGCCGATCTATTTGAGACGCTCGAGGCTGCCGGGCTGCGCTGCGGCCCGGCACCGGCGGCCGGCATCGATGCCATCGTCATACTTGGCCAAGTCGGAGCAATTTACCGCCGAGCCATCGGACGCCGTTATCCGCCGCACAGTAGGATCGATGATCGAGCGGCCCTGGTGTGGTCCGGTGCTTACCGCGGGTGGCGCGGCCTATGGCATTGCAGCGGCCAGCTTTGCCCGCCATTTGGTGTTCGCCGACCATGCCCTATCGGCGGACATTCTGTTCTCGTTCCGGTCGGATGGTCTCGATCCATTTGGCGTTATGGGCCGCACCTTGAGTGCGGATGGGGCGGTCGGCTTCGGAGTGCACGGCGGGTGGCATGCCAACGAGATGTCGTCGGTCGGCATTTTGGCGGGACCGCTGATCGAAAAACGACTTCGTCTCGCAAGTTCCCTCAGGCATTTGCGACATTGCGCCGACAGTGCTCGGTCTTCTGGGCCTTTCGCGACGGGCAACGATGACCGGTCGTGCGCTCGCAGAGATCTTCATCGATGATGGACAGGACGTACCTCGTACGGTTGAAAAGATATACGAGACCAGCAGCGGAAGGAGAGGATTGCGACCTCGGGCCGAATTTGAGGCCAGATTACGTCGAGGAACGCTGAAGTCAGGAAGGCTTGAGAGGCAAGATCTGGGTTGCCGGCGGGCGGCGGCGCAGGCGTCGGCGCCAGCAGGGTCTCCACTCGTCTGAGCATCTCGGCGGAGGTCGCGATGCAAGGGAAGTGGCCGGAGAGCGTCACTTGTCCGAGCTTTCGAGCTTTATGATTCAGCAGGCGCGTTGCCCCCCGCCGAGTTGGAAGCGAGGACTGAGAAGGTCCTGCCGTTCGCCGCGAGGATCTCACCAAGTGATGGCACACCGACTAGATGGCCGTCGCTCGCGGCATCAAGGTGCTCGATCAGGCGCGCGTCGCTCGTGTCGACACAGCGCGGTATGGGCGACTGCCTGTCGAGATATTGATCTCAATGATGCCGTGGCGATCCGGCGTCGCGCCAGTGACGAGGCTCGTGAGCGCTATTCGTGTTTCGCTGGGCGAGACGGTGCGCTGCCTGCCCAGCACCGCACCGCACCGCGGCGCTGCAGCCTGACCAGATTCGGCGTCAATGATGGTTTGACGAGATCGGGTCGAAGCCCATCGAACAGCACGATGAGAACCCGATTCCGGATCGGTCGGTCGAACATGTAAAACTTTCGTCTAACTGGAACGTAGCAGACTGGGAGCGACCAGGACCTGGCTGGCGCAGCCCAGCGCCATCGACTTGGAGCCGAGGCTGATCGCTAGCACGAGCGCAATGCGGGTATGGCGCTCCCAGCCATGCTGACCAAAGCCCGGCCAGCGCGACGGCCGCTCCCGAGCCGGGATTAGCGGCGTGCGAGCGCCAGCAGCTCTCCTCAGCTGTAGATCGGCCCGGCTTGTCTTGAACGGAGGGTGCGGGGTCAGTGGTTTGGTCTGATCATGATCGCCTGATGCACCTCTGCGGGCACAGCGTGAAGCCACGGAATTCATCACAGGCCCCGAGGATCGCCCAATTCCGGCGAGGACGTCAGGTAGGATGTCCAGCAACGTCGATAGCACGGCCCCGCAAGCAAGCGTAGCAAATGCCGCGTCCAGGAGAACCTGCTCGCGCCCTAGCCGATCCTGATCTGGTCGACGTCGCTTGAGCCAGCAAGCGTGATCGATGCTGCCGGCAGATCGTTTTGCCTGGCGGCTTGATTCCTGCGAATGCGATGCATCTCGTGTGCTTGGCATTTCACAGCTGTGGCGCTCGCAGACACCGGTGGGCGTCTCGAAAATTGATATGCCCTGACTAAGCGTGATCGTATCGACGCCCGGTGCGCGCCGCTGGGCTGCTCGATTTTGCCGGCGTTGCTCTCGAAGGGAGGGACTCGTTGAGCCATTCTGGCAGGAGTGACAAGTTGGAAAGCCAATCGCCAGGGACGCCTTGAGGACTCCTACTCGCACTCGAACGAGCTAACCATTTTGGCTATCGTTTTTTGAAATGAAATGATCGAAAAATATGATGCTAGTTGAGTTACTATTCGTTGTTATGTTATCCCTGCAGTCGCGCCGTGACGCGAAACCTTCAATTTTCAGTCCGGGCGTTCGCCCCGGTCACAACCGCACGGGCAAGCACCCGGGCATATCGTCGCCGCTGGCATCAGTGATGCGCGCGCCTCAGAGAGGGCGACTTGCTAAGTGGCGGAACCGCAGCACGAGGATCGCCGCATAGATTGTGAATCCGGTCGACAAGCCAATCCATATACCGACGGCCCCCAAACCGATCTTCAGACTGAGCCAATAGCTGAGGGAAAAGCCGATCGGCCACCAAGCAATAGTCGCAAACAGCAGCGGCACCCGCGTGTCCTTCAGCCCGCGCAGGCCGCCTGCCGTAATGCACTGGGCGGCGTCAGTGATAAAGAGGGTTGCGCCGACGATGAGGAGCGTTGCAGCGAGGCTGATCGTTGCCTCCGAATCGCGAGCCGTTCTGCCCAGAAACAGCTCCACGACCTCAAAACGCACGGTGATCAACGTAAGCGTTAGCGTTGTAGCTATGACCATACCGAGCAACATCGCCGCCAGATTCGCCCGCTTGACGCCTGCACGGTCGTCGCGGCCGGCGGCATGGCCAACGCGCATGGCAGCAGCCGTCCCAATGCCGAGATAAATCATAAACAGGGTCGAGGAAACCTGAACAACAATCTGGTGAGCGGCCAGTGCGCTGTTGCTGATCGAGCCCGCAACGAGCGACGTGGCTACAAATAGTCCCGACTCGATCAATGAAGCGATGGAGATCGGCGTCCCAAATGCGATGAGCTGCCGCATTGCGCGCCAATCGAAACGCCAGAGATCCGCAAGCACATGGTACTCACGGAACGGCCGGCGCAGTGCAGCGAACCACAAGCCCGCCAAAAACATGCCGCAGTTGACCAGCGTGGTCGCAAGACCTGCCCCGAACAGTTCCAACCGGGGCAGCCCAAGCTTCCCATAGGCCAGAATATAGACCAACAACGCATTGAGGGGGATGGCGGATAGCGTAATCCAGAAGACTGGCTGTGGCCGATTGACCCCACCCATGAAATTGCGGATAGCCAAAAACGCCAGTGCCGGAGCCGTGCCGAGGGCTAATCCGAAGAGGTATTGCTGGGCGAGCTGCGCCACATCTGGGGTCTGGCCCAAGGCAAGCAGTGTTTGCTCTGCTCGCAGCGCCACAGCAATGATCGGGAATGACAGGATCAGGGCCAGCCATAGGCCCATGCGCAGCGAGCGCTGTACCGCGCCTAGATTATTTTCCCCAAACGCCCGCGCCGCCAAAGGCGCAATGGCACTTAGTAGTCCCACGCCGAATGTGACGCTAATGAGATAGAGCCGGCCTGCCAGCGCTGCCGCGGCGAGCGCCTCAGCGCTGATACGCCCGATGAAGGCAAGATCAGTCGTCATCATCGCAACCTGCGCAACCTGCGTCAGCACCATTGGCAACGCGAGCTTCGCGGTTTCGCCGAGCTCGATAGAGAAGCGACGGATAGCTGCCCGTCTCGTCCCTTCTGGTCGCCAGTTTAATGCCGGCTTTGTCTTGGCTATCTTGTCCATATCATCAGGCCGCCGTTTGCCTCGGCGAACGAAATATCGCTTCTTTCACGGAGTATTACGTTCTGACGTGAATTCGCGGTCAGCCTGCGATGCTGCTCGCGGGCAGCCTCGTGCGACCGCACGTTTAGACGCAAAAACGGACCACGGCTTGGCCACTGGGCTTCGACCAGCACGGCGCCGATTTTCGCATGCAATAAGCGCCAAGGAGAGGTTGCAAATGCCGCGCCAGAATTGGCCAATCACCGCAATCGTGCAATGGAAACGGCGCGCATCGGGATGGAGCCAGGCCGATCATGGAGGCGATTCATGCGCAGGCCACTGCGTTGATGCCAAAGATTGGAGGCCCGAAGTCGGACCCGATCCATGCCACGAACTGAAGACTTATCATCCCGCAAGCCATCCCTGCACTCCTGAACAATCGATGGGATCTCGCTCTTCAACGCCGCCCATCTCACTCTTCAATGCCCATGCCAACTGCGGCGAATTGAATAGATGCTCGCTCTTCTGCAAGCGGACTTGTCGGGAGATCGACAGCACGTCGCAAACAAGACAACCGGCATCGCCTGCTCACCGGGGAGAGGGCGGCGATGCGACCACATGACGAGCGTGATTTCATCCGTTAGGAGGACCTAGCGGGATTGACTCGTTTGCTCGACTGGATCACAGACATCGATATGCAATCACATTGATGAGCTGCGTGGCCTCGATCCCAGGCTTGGCACCTTGGAAAATGACGTGCTCTCGACATTGGTGGCACAAGTTAGGAAGCCATAGACGTCGATCGTGACTTCCCCTTCTTGGGCCTTGCACGGGATTGTCCAGGAAAGGCTGCATATGAATGCGGTACTGTGCTGCCTCGTTAGCCTTATTCGGCAAGGTTTTCGTTTGAAAGCGCTGATGTACGCTACCCGGCTGAGGCTAGTGCCGGTATCGTTGGGAGTTCATCGAATCTTTGCGTGCGCATGTGAGCTTTCAGCTATCCATACTGAAGATACTTGCCGGCCAGCCGGGCGGCCGAGCCGCTCTTGAAGTCGTCAAACAGCACTTGGCCATCTTTTACACCAGCGGACCCGAGTGGGCAGCGCGCATGAAGCGCATCGCGAGCCGCGAGCCGAACCTCGATATCTTTGGACAAAAGCTCATCGACCGCGAGGTGGGATACTGGACCATCACTGAGGAGGGACGGAAGGTCCTTGAGGTTCTTGAGAAGCTCGATCGAGGTGTGGCGCAAGGCCAGCCCGAGGCACAGGCCGATGAGCCAGCTGGCGATGAGCGACGGCCTGCCGGCTGCGCCGCCACGACCGATCGCCCGCAGAAACCGTCCTGGCGTAAACGGTTGTAGACGCGTGACGGGCGCTCAACGCGAGGAGTCGCGCGGACGTCCTTATGGTCAGGCAGTTCTTCGAGTTAGATCGCGGAACTTCAGTTTGGAAATAATGCAATGGCGTTGGGGACTGTGAAGTGGTTCAACGCGGCCAAGAGATACGGCTTCACCAGCCGGAAGACGGGGGAGCTGGCATCTTCGTTCACATCAGCGCGGTCGAGAAGGCCGGGCTACACCAATCTCGCGGAAGGCGTTCGGGTCAGCTACGAGCTGATGGCTGGTCGTTCGGGCAAGATGAGCGCCGAAAATCTGCGCATCGGCTGATCGGCAGCCCTGAGGAATCTGCAAAGTTTTGGCGTTTCTGAATTAGCTTCTGGCTTGCGCGAGAAGCATCGACTCAGCAAATCTCCCGGCCTGAGGCGTTTCCTGTCCGACGCACGATCAGCGGCGCGCATCGGAGCGCCGTGCGAGGCGCTTATCGGGATCGCATTCTCAATACAGACATTGCAGTGAGGGATGCGACAAATCTCTCGGCCTGCTTCAAGCGCGAACACTGGATCCGCTGGTTCACTCCGTTGGACGCGCGAAGATCGATTTTGCCATATAGGCCGATCGGTAGCTCCCGGTTGTTGTTGAAGCGCCGGTCCGGGCCGCCCTTGCGATTCACCTAGCGCCAAGTCTGGTCTACGACAGTCGCGTCGGCGGGCGGCGTCTCTTCCTCGACAAAGCGAGCGCTTCGAAACATGAATTCAATGTCTTCGTAGCCGAACCCGGCAACAATCTTACGGCAGTAACCAGGATCGCGTCAGGTGTCAGATAGACCGTCTCTTTTCCGGGTCCGCTCGCTGGCGAGCAGGCCGTTCACGCGCGCGGAAAGCTCGGGAAGGATGCGCTATTCGATGCCATCGAACGGGGGAGCGACCGCCCCAATACGAATCGTGGGCAGCCAGCGAGACACGAATATCGAGCTTGTGGTCCACGAGCTTGTAAGGACCGCTTCCAACAGGGGCTGTGGTCCACCGCTCCCACGAGCCCGCCGCCACGAGGCGCGCTGACTGACGATCTCCGATCCGCAAGCAGCCAAACGCTGCTCGAGGAGCGCGTCGCCGCCTTGGCATGCACAATGACGGTAAAAGGATCAACGATTTCGACTTTCTCGAGCCGATCAAGCGAGTGAAGCGCCTCGGACATTCCGCGGCGTCCAGGTCCGAGCAGGTGTCAGGACCAAGACTAAAGGCAACATCTTCGGCCGTCAAAGACGTTCCGTCATGGAAAGCCACTCCCTTGCGGAGGAACAGCCGCAGTGACTGCGCATTGATCCGCTCCCAACGCTCGGCCAAGCCGGGCCGTAGCACCATATCATGGGCATGGTCGAAGGTGATCAGCGTATCCAAAAGCTGCGGCATGGTCCGGCGAATGGCAGTATCGGTCGCGATGACCGGGTCTAACGATCGCGGAAATCCGGACATGCCGACCTTCAGGCGGCGACGCGTCAATGTCTTAGGCTCACCCTCCACAGCACCGGCGCCTGTGCTGGCCAACACGCTTGCGGCAACCGGGCCTGCGATGGCTTGCCGTCACGTCAGTTCGATATGGGTCATCACCCCCTCCGGTTCCACTTCCATTCCTACGAATGCCACGCCCGCGAATTCTTAGATCGGCACTGACACTGGTGACCACCGAAATTGGGCGCTTGTGTCATCAGGCATATTCGCGATTGTGTACGACCCTAAAAACCTGAACTGCTGCGGCAGGATGACACTATCGAATAATTCGATGTAAGCTTGCGAAGATGCGATAGTTGGCACTTCTAACGCAGGCTGATGAAGAGGGAGAGCGAAGACGCAACGCACTGCGAACGGCCCAACAGCGCCGCACGAAGAAGCGATACGATTATTGTAATCTTCGATGATTTTATCCAATGCCGCGATCCCCCGGTTAGTTTGGTCGTTCGCGTTCGGATAGACGCCACGAAACCGCTCATTCGAACTCGAAGGATATTGTGTCTTGTCTCTCGTTTCAGATCGGCTCAATCTCGTCCGTCCCTCTCAAACCAAGGTCATGACGGCTCGCGCCGCCGAGCTGCGCGATCAGGGCGCCGACGTGATTGCGCTCAGCCAGGGTGAGCCGGATTTCGACACGCCGTCCGCTATCTGTGAAGCTGGCATCCGAGCCATCCGCGACGGGAAGACGAGATACACGGCGGTCGCCGGAATCAAGCCACTGCGGGCAGCGATCGGCGAGAGCCTCCGTCGCGATCATGGCCTCGATTACGGTATTGACCAGATCACGGTGGGCTGCGGCGCCAAGCAGGTCGTGTTCAACGCCCTATTCGCTAGCCTCGATCCGGGCGACGAGGTTGTGATCCCAACGCCATGCTGGGTCTCCTATCCCGACATGGTGGTGCTGGCCGACGGCAAGCCGGTGCTCGTCGCCTGCAGCGAACTCGACGGCTTTAAGCTCCTCCCCCGAGCGCTGGAGAAGGCGATCACGCCGCGCACCAAATGGTTGATGTTGAATTCGCCATGCAATCCGACCGGCGCAGTCTACAGCCGAGGTGATTTGCTCGCGCTCGCTGCGGTGTTGCACGAGCGTACCCATGTGCATGTGCTATCCGACGACATCTATGAAAAGCTCACCTACGACGCCGACTTCGCAACAATGGCCGCAGTCGCGCCGGATCTCTACGAGCGCACACTAACAGTCAACGGCGTGTCCAAAGCTGACGCGATGACCGGTTGGCGCGTCGGGTATGGTGCCGGACCTCTGGCGCTAATCAAGGCCATGAACCTCATCCAGGGCCAGACTTCTTCGCACACCAGCTCGATTTCTCAACATGCCGCGCTCGAGGCGCTGTCAGGGAGGCGGGACCATATCAAAGAGTTCGTGCGCGCGTTTTTGGAGCGCCGCGACCTTGTCGTCTCCAAGCTGAACCAGGCCAAGGGGCTTGCTTGCCGTGTGCCGGACGGTGCCTTTTATGTTTTCCCCTCTTGCAAGGGGGTCATCGGCAAGCGCACGCCGGACGCCAAGCTGATCGAAACAGACAGTGACTTTGCGATGTATTTGCTCGACGCTTTCGCCGTGGCTGTCGTGCCCGGCAGCGGCTTCATGGCCTCGCCCTATATCCGGATTTCCTATGCTTCCTCGTTCGAGGACCTCAACCGGGCCTGCGACCGAATCATCGCCGCCTGCGCGACCCTGTCCTGAAAGCCAATCTGATGTCCCTGCCAAAAGCCTGCGCGCCCGCATGGCCGAGACTGGCCTGGTCCACATCATGGCCGCCCACAGCCCATTTTCGGCGATTCTCGCGGGAAGAAGCCGGATTTGACGGACTGTGGGCGTCCGGCTTTGAGCTGTCTGTGCCTTATGGGCTGCAGGACACGAGCCTCATCTCAATGACACAGCATCTGGACATGCTGCGGGCGATCGCCGGACGCACGAGGCTGCCGATCGTCGCGGACATTGATGCGGGCTATGGCAATGCGATCAGTGTCATTCACACTATCACGGAATATGAGCGGGCCGGCGCCAACGCCGTTGTGATCGGCGAGGCCGCCATAACGGCCAGATCGGACCCTGATTTCCTCGTCATCGCCCGCACCGAAGCCTTGATTGCCAGCCTCGGCGAAGCGGAGGCCCTGCGTCCGGCGCGCGCGGAGGCTGGCGCGGACATGATCCTGATCCATTCGAAAATGACGAATCCTTCCGAGATCGAAAGCTTTTCGCGCGCCTGGACCGGAGCGGTGCCGCTGGTGGTCGTGCCGAACGCCTACCCTGACCTCGACTCCACAGCGGGTCAAAACGTTGGGCAATGTCAGCATGATGATCTATGGCAATTACGGCATCCGTGCTGCTGCGAACGCCATGCAGGAGACGTCCCGACGGATCATCGCTGACGGCGGCGCCCAGAACGTCTACGCAGGATATTCTGCCGGTAGATGAGATCTTAAGAATCCAGAATATGCAAGAGGTTAAGGCGGCTGAAGCTCGCTTCCTTCGCTGAACGCTGCGACTGATACTGCTGTCGAGATTTGAACGAACTCAGGACCGCGCTCTGCTCCGGCGCACTCTAAACGCTCTTAAGATGTGGTCCTGTCGTCTAGACGACCCTCGATGTCGACTGCTCCATCAGCGGTTAGCCCGCTTGGCGGCACCTCGAGATCACCTCTTAAAAAACCGTCGACGGGAATCGGTAGTTGCGTGCCAGACCGCACGAACCGTAGCAAGAAGGCGGACTTTGCGCGTGAGATATCGTTCATAAGCGGTAATCCGGCTACACGCATCGAATAATGTGATGGAGCATTCATTTCCGGCGCCGCCGTGACAATCAGCGGACATTCCAGGACTACCGGAGCAGAAAATGGCTGCCGAACACAATGAAGTGCCTCTCAATGCTATACGGGTGTTTGTGACCATTGCGCGCGAGGGAAGCGTAACGCGTGCAGCGAGCACATTGGGAACGACACAGAGCTCGGTCAGCCGTTATTTGGCTGTGTTACAAGACTACTTTGGCACCGATCTTGTGCAACGGCGAGGCCGGCGGAACGAATTGACTGAATTCGGAAGGCTCTTCGCGAACGCGGTTGCCGAACCGCTTGACACAGTGTGTTTCACCGCGAAAAGGATGCGGCGTCGGATCCGAACGGACGCCAATCGACTCGTGGTCCACACGTCTCTTTCCACCTTCGCATACTCCTTTCTGATTCCGAATCTCCAGGCGTTCTCTGCTGAGATGGGCGGCGTAGTCGTCGACGTGATCAGTTCATTGTCTCCGCCGAGATCCTCCGACAATTTCGACATCTTGCTCACTCGCGATCTTTGTATCGCTGAACCGGCCGACGATTGGGCGATCTACAATGAGACGCTCGTATGCGTAGGTTCTCCAAATCATGTCATGGGAAAAACGCTCTCAACTGTCCATTCAATGCCAATTCTGAACATCACATCGCGGCCCGACATACTGCCAACATGGCTTAGGGCCATGAACCTTTCCGCACGGGAGATCAAGTCGGGGGCGCGATACGATCATAATTACCTTGCTTTGCCGGCCGTCATGACCGGAAAATGCCTGCTGGTGGCGCCCGAAATTATTGTCAGCGATCTCGTGCGGACAGGGGCGCTCCATGTGATACCGGGATCACGTACTTCAAGCGGCATGCAGTATCGGGCCTATGCGGTGGACCGAAGTGACAATCCCGACATCGCTCGTGCCTTTTGCCGATGGCTCGCTCGGCTCTGTAAAAAGGCCGCAACTCCGGAAGCCGCCTAACCGCGTATCGGTGTTAGCAGAAGTTCGATCGATGCTTTGAATAATGCTAGCATTACAGTTGCTTTTTTGATTTGAAGTGGGCGCGTTGAGCGGCAGCCTGGTGAGCTCTGCGCCAGAAGGACCATGCGATGATGTGTGCGGGTTG
>NZ_JADPIX010000131.1:0-322767 GCF_023073155.1 Bradyrhizobium sp. 45
GACGAAGACCTCGCCGCTGGTCACATAGCGCGTCTCGACAACCATGGCTTTCCGCCGGTCTCGCCCGCTGGGTAGCCTACGGCTAACGGCCAAGGAGTCGCTCGGGGTTGTTCTTCACGCCGCGCTGGTAAGCTCACGGATCGGGTCGACAATCTGCTCGGGCTGGTACGGCTTCGGGA
Organism: Bradyrhizobium sp. 45; assembly: GCF_023073155.1. Taxonomy (NCBI): domain Bacteria; kingdom Pseudomonadati; phylum Pseudomonadota; class Alphaproteobacteria; order Hyphomicrobiales; family Nitrobacteraceae; genus Bradyrhizobium; species Bradyrhizobium sp. 45. The sequence continues at coordinate 180 of NZ_JADPIX010000131.1, forward strand.
TAAATGTCGCCCTCGCCACCCAGACGGATAAGCACGTTTATCGCGCGCTTGATCCCATGTTCGGCGAGAAGTTTCGGCGTTCGGAAGACGAATCACTTGCTCCAATGGTTGGACATCCCCGAGTGACCTGTCTGATAGGCAAAGGCGACGGGCGATCCAATATCGGCACCGAGAGTCACATGATCTACAGTCCCAGCCGGCCAGCCGATCCCGGCACGCACGATCAAACGCCTTTCAGCAGAGATATTCGAGAACCTTGGCGTATGAGCATCCCAGACCGCGGGCACTGAGTTCGACCGGCTCTGTAGTGTAGCGGCACCAAAATCCTTGAGGATAGCCTGTTCGGGTAGCATCTTCGGAGAGACGATGGCCATACACGATGGCCAGAGCGCACCGCATCAACTGCCTGACCGATGACACTCAACAACGCTCCTGCCCCCTCTTGGTTCCCCCATGCAATCAGCCGCGTGGATCGGAAGCCGCAAACCCCGACGAAGCCAAACCAAGGGGCAGCGCGTTCGTCTCCTCAAGACCTTGATTTGCCGCCTCATACAAATAGACCGGGGCACCCGTTCGCACGACTAGCTAATCACGTAACGGCCGGAACGGCATCGATACCAGCTCCGATGCGTCCGGATCCGCTGACGCCGCCGATAAGCCGTAGTATTATGAAAGACATGATGAGGTGGGGCCGAGCTCGATTGGAACAAGAATGAACGCCGAGCAGCTGGCTGAGAAATTCCGACAGAAATTATCCGCAGCGGTCGCCGAAAAAGAGAGGCAGGCGATCATCGCCGCAGAAAACAAGGACAAGCGAACCGCCGATATCGAGCACTGCAAGCAGGCGATGGAGCGCGAAGTCATACCTTTTCTGGAGGAGCTGAAGCATCATTTCGGGGAGGAGCAGTTCTCCTTCGCTCCGCAGATTGAGCGCAACGACCACCGCCCAGTCGGGGTTTCTTTCACAATCGGCAATGGTCCTCCGACCAGCATCTCAACTGCATTCGGCAACATCGTCGTAACTCGCATCGGTGACAGCGGAACCAAGAAGGGTATCCCTTTCGTTTTTACCCCTGATGTCGAGCCCTACATTTCTAACTCCGGTGATCTGACGCGAGCCAAAATAGCGAAGCTGGTCGAGATGGTGATCGAGGAGTAAAGGACTGCCAACACAGCCTGAACGGTAAGATCTCCACCGGCAACGGCCGCCGCAACATCTGAGGTTGAAGACATGTCCGATTCCAGCAGTCATTCCGATCAAGAACGGCGCATCCGAGAGCGGGCCTACCATCTTTGGGCACTTGAGGGGCGCCAGGAGGGGCGAGCCGAAGAATACTGGCACCGGGCTGTAGAGCAGCTGGAGGCCGACACACACGCGGCCTATCCGCCGGTTGCTTCCAGGGGACACCGGACTTGATCTCCTCGGCGCCGATGTCAGGCCGGGCAGCGAGCCCACCATAACCGGTGTCGTCCTGCCCGCATGAAGACGCGCCGCCGTTCTGGCCGATCGCGGGGCTGTTACGTCCGCCGTACCGAACTGAACTCGTGTTGCTTGATGGTCCAGCAGGATGGCCGCCGTGTGCGACAATGGGCACCGCGCGGCAAGACGATGCAGGCTTTGGGTGCCAGCTCCGTGTTCGCTTGACCTGTGGATGCGCGCCGTGGGGAAGGCATGATCGGAGCGGCTGCTTTCAGCGCCACGGGCAACCGGATGCTGGGCGACTTCACCGGCGCTGTTTCGCTGCGAGCGTTTGGGGACGAGTCGAGCGGTCCAACCATGCTCTAGAGCGTTTCATTGCTTAATTGAATCGGAGGGGATTCCGGTTTCTGGCGGTTTGTGATTCAAGATGCTGACTGGATTGGAGGCCAGCATCGGATGACCCGACCTCTTTCCCTGGATCTTCGCGAGCGAGTGGTGGCGTCGGTTTTGGCGGGCGAGAGCTGCCGGTCTGTGGCGGAACGGTTTGGTGTTGCGGTCTCGTCGGTTGTGAAGTGGTCACAGCGGCAGCGGGCGACCGGCTCGGTTGCGCCCGGCAAGATGGGCGGTCACCGCAAGCCTGTGCTTGATCCGCACCGCGCCTTCATCGTCGAGCGGATTACTCAGACGCCGCACCTGACGCTACATGCTTTGAAAGCGGAACTGGCAGCCCGCGGGGTCAAGGTCTCCCACAATGCGGTCTGGCTGTTCCTGCGCCGGGAAGGGCTTCGGTTCAAAAAAAACACTGTTCGCCCTCGAACAGGCTCGCGCCGACGTCTCTCGTAGGCACCGGCGCTGGCGATCCTGGCAGGCCGGGCTCGACCCGGGCCGGCTCGTCTTCATCGATGAGACCTGGATCAAGACCAACATGGCCCCTTTGCGGGGCTGGGGGCCCAAAGGCGCCCGCCTGCGCGGCTTCGCGCCGCACGGTCACTGGCGCACCCTCACGTTCCTCGGCGCGCTCCGCCACGACCAACTCACGGCACCCTGCGTCTTCGACGGCTCGATCAACGGCGAATGCTTCCGCGCTTATGTAGAGCACCTTCTCCTGCCAACTCTGCGCGAAGGCGACATCGTCATTCTCGACAATCTTGGAAGCCACAAGTCGAAAGCTGTCAGGCAAATGATCCAGGCTGCCGGCGCCAGGCTCTGGTACCTGCCGCCATACTCGCCCGACCTCAACCCGATCGAACAGGCCTTCGCCAAGATCAAGCACTGGATGCGGCAAGCTCAGAAGCGCACCATCGAGGACACTTGGCGACACATCGGTCACCTCGCCCAGGACATCCAGCCTCGTGAATGCGCCAACTACTTCGCTAACGCCGGTTACGCTTCAGTCAAAAAGTGAATCGCTCTAGTCGACTACCGCAATAATGGTTTCTTGAAGCGAGCTTAGGGGAATGTTGATGTCGCAAACGACTCCGGTTGACTCGAACAGCAATCGAGCTTCGCCTTTAAGCTGACCGGGCAAAGCCGTCTGAATGAAACGGCTACCAAAATTCTTTTTGGCTGGTTCGACAACCGGCGGTCCACCGCGTTCGCGCCATTCAAGATGAAAGCGTTGGTTTTCCGCGTCAATCGACCAAGTGATGGCGACCCGTCCCTCAGCAACTGAGAGCGCGCCATATTTCAACGCATTGGTGCTTAGCTCGTGAATTATCATAGACAACGCGACCGCAGGTCCTGAAGACACGGCGACGTTGTTCCCCTCAATAGTGAATTGCTCGAAGCCTTTGGTCTGAAATGCTTTGATCGCGTTCTCGATCAGCGTTCGGCAACCCGCCCCGGTCCAGCTTTCTTGGATCAAGAGATCATGAGATACGCCGAGCGCGCTCATCCGCTCGGCGATGGTCTTGGCCGCCGCGTCAATAGATGAAGCATCGCGTAGGCTTTGAGCCGCAATCGCGGATGCAATCGCGAGCATGTTCTTTACGCGATGGTGGAGTTCCCCGATAAGAACGGTTTGTAGTTTTGCGGCAGCCACGTGGGCGTTGGCTTCAACGCCTGCCTTCAAAAGGAGCTCGCGAAGCACGTCGTTTTCGTTTTCAACTTCTCGCATGCGCTGATCGGCCCCGCTTGAAGCATTCATTCCATGTCACTCCGGCGAACGGTACTTGGACGACAATATCCGACAAACTTCAATAGATCCAAGGTTGGTCTATATTCGGGAGCCGACGGAACCCTTCCATCATCAAGCGGTTAGCATGCATCATCGCATCATTGCAGGCATCCCGGTGATTGGAGCCCTTTAGAGGCTCACGCCATGGGAGGGGTCATGCAGTCACGGCTCGTGGTGCTTGTCGTTGAAGATGAGCCATTGTTGATGATGATGGCTGCTGAGGTAATTACCGAGTTAGGCTTCGAGGTCATCGAAGCGCGGCACGCTGGGCGTTGATCTCGACGACGACGTCGTGCCTCGCGCAAGCGCGCAGCACCTTTTCGACATCGATTTCGTAGCCTAGCCGCCGCTTGAGCTGGCGCCCGGTCATATGGCCGATGATGGTGGTGTGAGGATCGGAGACGGCGCGCAGCAGCCGCTGCGTCTGCGCCTTGCGGTCGAGTTTGAAGCGGCCATGGATGCTTGCGACCACGAAGTCGAAGCGCTGCAGCACGTCGTCCGCATAGTCCAGCGAGCCGTCGGCCAGAATGTCTGACTCGATGCCTTTGAGGATCCGGAAATCCTTGCCGAAGCGCTTGTTCAACCGGTCGGCGTCCCGGTGCTGCTGCCTGATCTCTTCCTCCCAGAGACCGCCCGCGTAGTGCGCGGACTTGGAGTGGTCGGCGACGCCGAAATATTCAAAACCGCGCTGGCGCGTGGCCTTGGCCATCGTCTCCAGGGTCTCCGTGCCGTCGGAGGCATCGGTGTGGCAATGAAGGATTCCGCGCAAGTCCTTGTCGGTGACGAGCTTCGGCAGCTTGCCCTTCTGAGCCAGTTCGACCTCTCCGCGCCCCTCCCGCAGTTCAGGATCGATGAACGGCAGGTCGAGGGCGCTATAGATCTGGGCCTCGTCGCCGCCGATCAGGGTGCGACCCTTGTGCAACCCGTCGCTCTCCAGTCGCATTCCTTTCTCGCTGGCTATCGCCCGGAGCTGCTCGATGTGAGCGGCAGAGCCGGTGGCGAAGAGAAGGGCGACGCCGAAGTGTTTGCGATCGGACAGGCGGATCTGCAATCCGTCCGTCGCGGAGGCCTTCGATGTCTTGTCGGCCTTGGAAGCCTCCGCAACAATCGTGAGGTCGCCCACTAATTCGCAGCCGCGGCGGAAGTCGCCTGCGATCGTCACCCGCTTGAGCTCCGGCCGGACCTTGCGAAGCGAATCCTTGGCGTGCGAGAGCAGGGCGGCCGCACGGTGCAGATGGAGGCGACCTTTTCCGCTTTTCGCGATGGCCAGGTTCTGCAGAATTTTGGTCTGCAGCGCCGCGCCGAGGCCTTTGGCCTTCTTGATGCGGTCGTCCTTGGCGGCAGCCTCCAACTCGGCGAGCGAAGTGATGCCGAGATCCTTGTATAGACGCAGCACCTTCTCGGGGCGGAGGCCGGGCACCGACAGCATCTCGAGCACACCCTCGGGAAACTCCTTGCGCAGCTTTTCAAGGCTCGGATGAGTGCCGCACTTGTAAAGCTTGGTAATGATGTCGGCGATCGCCTCGCCGACACCGGGGATTTCGGTCAGTCGGTCTTCGGCGATGAGCACGTCCAGAGGGACGGCAAGGGCTGCCAAGCTGTCAGCGGCCCGAGAATAGGCTTTTGCCCGGTAGGGGTTGCCGCCACGCAAGGCGGTGCGCTGCGCATATTCCCGCAGCAGGCTTGCTACACCACGAGTGTCGAGGGAGGCCATTTAACTAGCCTCCCGTCCCGCGTCCTGCGACCTCGGCGGACCAAAGCCACTCCCAGTGCCCGAGCCTTCGCCTGGCGGACGGTCGAGAGACCTTTCAAGCTTCTGAGCTGCCCGGAAGTCCTCAAGGTGCTCCACATTCGGGGCGTAAGCGGCCTCTTTCTTGAGGAGATTATAGATCCGCCCGGCCAGCAGCTGCAGATGCTTCACCCTGCCGTGCGGCATAGATCGGGCCTTACACAGAGCGCGGACAGCGTAAGCCCGGAAGTAGTCGAATGCGTCTGACATAATGTCGATAACGCCTGGTCTCCCCCTATAGTTCGGTTGCTGGCCTCGGCCCTGCTGAGAGGCCCCCCCAAAGTCTTCGCACATTCGCTTGAGAACGGATGCTGCACCTTCCCGCCGGCCGATTTCGCCTGGTCCTCAATCTCGCCAGCCGAGTCGGCTCGACCCAATGTCTAGGAACGAAACGCAGCAGCGTGGCTTGGTCGCTAAAGGAGCCGCGCCATGAAACGCTCTGGCATTGCACTTGTCTTAGCTCTCGTCATCCCTTGCGCAGCATTTGCCCAAGGTGGGGGCGGAGGCGGCGGCGGTGCCGGCGGATCTGCCGGTGGAAGCGCTGGCGGTGCGTCGTCGTCTCCAGGTGCAGGGGGTTCGACTGCAGGGGGCTCGACTGCAGCATCTCCGTCCGCTACAGGAGCCGCAGGCGCTGCGAACTCGGGCGGAACGGCAAGCCCGTCGGCAACTGCCCCGAATGCAAATACCAATCCAACCACCGGCACCACCAATGCGATAACCGGTATCGCCAATGGTACTCCTACTCCTCAATCAGGGCTCAATCAGGGAGCGGTCAATGGAAACAGCACAAATGCCGCAAGCCCCGGCACCAATGCTGCCGGAACCGCAGCTTCATCCGGAACGCCTGCTGCCAATACCCAAGGGGCCGCCGCGGGCGGCATCGGTCGGCCGACGACCACTGATCAACACGATAGTGACGCCAAGATCGATCAGGAGAACAGCAAAGTCGACCAGACCGTGAAAAAGATATGCAAAAACTGCTAAAGCATCGACGACAGAGGTGATGGGCCACAGAAGCTTCGGCGTCAGGCGCGGCAAAGCGAGGAGGCCCCAGGCCTGTTCGGGTGCATTAAGGGGTCTCAAAAGGGTCAGCTTCCCTCCACTCGCGCGCTCGCACACTAAGCCGGAGCTCAGCCTACCGTCGGCGGTGAAAAGCGATTCGCAAGCAGCAGCAACATTGGTTCGCGACCGCCCGGCTCCGAACGGTCAGACCTCACGTTTTCGGACTTGGCTGCGGCGTAGGTGCGGCTTGAGGAGTTTGAGGAGGTGTTGGATCGCTCTGCTGCTGAGGCGCCGCGGGGTCGCCGCCCGCATGAGGAACGCACGTACCGATATTGCTGAGCAGGCGTTTGGCCTGGAGGTCGCGCACCTTTGAGTATTCGCGTCTTCGCTCGATATTGGCCGCGGCCCATCGGTCCCAGACCTCGAAGGCGTCGGTGTAGTGTTTCCGCATCTGCTCCTCGGCGGCAAGGCAATCGGCGAATTTGTCGAACACCAGGTCGGTGTTGACCGGTGTCATGCCTCCTACCAGGACAACGAGCATCCATTTCATCTTGCCGATCACCTTTCACACCGGGCATTCACCGCTAACGCAAAGAATTCCGTTCACGGTGGTTAGATGGCCCGGCGGCTGCGACCGGCCACAAAACCGTAGACGAGAAGCACGATGATGGCGCCTACCACCGCCCCCACTAGTCCTGCGCCTTCTCCGGGCCGATACCAGCCGAGAGCCTGACCAAGATAGGTCGCAACGAACGCGCCTACTATTCCCAGGATCGTGGTCAGGATGAAACCCGAGGGCTCGTTGTCGCCAGGCATGATGAACTTCGCGATGACGCCTGCGATGAAACCGATGATGATCGTCCAGATGATGCTCATATCTTTTCTCGAGTCTTGAGGAGTGTTATCCCGCGGATTGCGCCGGAAGGCGTCCGTCCGGCGTGTATTTGTCCACGGCCGTCGGAAGTTCTCGCGACAAGCGGTCGAGGATCTCCTGCTGCGACAGGCCGGTCTGCTGCTCCAGCTTTTGAAGAACATCCGGACCGATAGCCTGCTGGAGTTCGGGCGGGGTGACTTCGCGGTTTGGCCCCTGATTGATCCAGGATTGAGCCGCGTCGCCCTGTCCGTTCTGCTTGAAGTGCTCGAGCAATTCGCCGATCCCGCCATTCAGCAGCGAACCCACGCCACCGCCTCCCACAAGGCCACCAAGATTGCCGAGCATGCCGCTCAGGGAATCCTTGGCACCCGCCGGCTGACCGGAGGTAGCATTGCGAAACATGTCCGCCAGCTTGTCCCTATTTTGGTAACCGGCGATTGCGAGCATACCCAGGAGGGCGGTCATCGATGGCATTCCGCGGCTCATTTTCGGCTCCTGAGTTCGATGATCGTCGTGAAGAAAATGGCGGCCCGCCTGGTGTGCGGGCCGCCGGTTATTCATCGCATTCCGGTGCCGTAGAGTTGGCGCTCTCTGCGGACCTCCTCCGCGCCGTAAGGTTTGGCGGAGGGATCGTAGCTCTTCCACCCGGCCTTCTGCCAGGCTGCGCTTCGGTCGCGCAAATTGACGGCGGACTGGTTCAGGATCGCTTCGTATCGCGCGCGGTCCGCATCCGGCACACGAGCCGAAACCAGCGTGCCGCCGCGCCTCACACCTTCGGCGTAGAGTGGTGCTTCCTCGTCGGATACGCCAGCCTGCGTCAACGCCCCGACGACTCCGCCCGTCGCGCCGCCGGCAACGGCGCCGAGCGCGGTGGACGCGAGCCATCCGGCCGCCACTACCGGACCGAGGCCGGGGATAGCCAACAAACCAAGGCCCGCGAGCAAGCCGGCCGCGCCACCAAGACCTGCGCCGAGGCCCGCTCCCGTAGCCGCGCCTTCCGCCCGATCGTCAACCCCATCGCGATCGCGATCGACCTTCTTGTCGGTGCTGTACCAGTTGTCCGAATTGTTCGCGACGATGCTCAAATCCGAATGCGGCACGCCCGCGGCCTCCAGGCTCGTCACCGCGCGCTGCGCATCGGAATAGTTGTCGTAGAGACGTGAAATCGTAATCGTCATCTTGAATCCCTCTAAATCTTCGCTGCTGCGCGAAATTATTTGGCCGCGTTGACGTTGCCCTGGAAATCCAGGCTCACATTGGATGAGGCGCCGCCTTTACTGGCCTTTCCGCGCCAAACGCCGTTGTCGTCCTTCTTCAGCGATGTGACGTTCGTGTAGCCCGCGTCCTCGATCTTGGATTTGGCCTGGCCCTCGGTGAAGCTGTTGGCGCCTGCAACCGGCTTGCTGGAATTGTTCTGGCCAGAACTGTTGACCGCATTATTATTGGGCCGATCGGCAGCCGGCGGCTTTTGCGCAAACGACGGGCCGGCGAGTAGCGAGGCCGCCGTCAGCAGAAGAAGAAATTTATTGTTCATGTCGTCCTCCAATAGTGGCACGGCACAACAGGTGCTGGTCCGAGAAGTTCCAATTTTTCCCGGTCCGGTCGGCTTGGGTGGAAGGGTCCTCAGGAGAACTACAAGATGGCAGCTGGCGCCGTCGCGTACTGCGCGAGGTCTGCGTCCTCGCCTCATGACGCCGAACAGTGCTGCCTCTTGACGACATCATTCGTTTGGTTCGACTTGGCGCGACCACTCTTGGAAAGCATCGAAGCAGCCGCGACAGGAGGTGCTGGATACACCTGTCGAGTTACGCCGATGCAGGCCGGTCCATCCCGGTTGCCGCCCGCCGTCGCGCTCGGATAGAGGGACCGTTGCGGAACCTGCGAATCCTTACAACGTTGCACTGCCATTAGATTCGCAGAAGGAGGACTTGATGGCAGCCGCGAAGAAGAAGACTGCGCGAGGACGTAAGCAGGACCGGGCGCGCGTCGCAGGCGGGCAGAAGCACGAAGTCGGCTATGAGGCGAAGAAGACCGGACGGTCCGCGCCCGCGGTCAAGAAGGCGGTCAAGAAAGTAGGCAATTCCCGTAAGCGGGTCGAGAAGCGTCTCGGGCGCTGATGCGCAGGCGGCAGCTTCTTCCCGAGCTGCCGGCCTCAGATCCGGCTGGAGAAGCGCGTGAAAGCGGTCAGCGTCTGCAGCCGCGGCTCCACGTCGCGGAGATAGATCTCTGACCGGAGAAATGCGAGCTCCGCGTCGAGCGCGGACTCGCAGACGTCGACGTACCAGGACCTTGGCCGACCGTCCGTGCCGTCGCTCCAGCGATAGCCGCGCCGCTTCAGCGAATCCTTTAGTTCGAACGGCGACTGTTCGGCCCAGATCCGGATGGTCTTCTGTCGTGCGGTCTCGAGCAGGACGGCGAGCGCGGGCGCGCCGGTCGTTGGTAGGTCGAAGTCCAAGATCTCGAGCAGCGCGGACAGTCGTCAACCGCGCGGTGCGCCTGGTGAAAATAGCCGGCGCCATTCAGAAGGTAGCCGAGCTTCGCTCCATCGAAGCCGTGCTGCCGCCACTGGACCTCGGTCGCGGAACATGCCCACGCCTTGCGCTCGAAGACGGGCCAGTAGCGTTCGGAAAACTTCCGATCGAATCCACGTTATGCGCGATGACCAGGACCACGGAATCATCGACGAAGGCGTTCACGGCGGCCTCGTCGATGCTGTGGCCGGCCACCATTTCGTCGGTGATGCCGGTAAGCGCCGTGATCTCGGCCGGGATCGGCTCGGACGGCTCATTGAAGGCGGAGAACGTGTCCCTGACATCAATGATGCGCCCGTCCGGCGTGTAGCCGAACTTGACCATGCCGAGTTCGATGACTTCGTCCTTGCGGTGGTCGAGGCCGGTGTTTCGGTATCGAGCAGGATGCCGACCTCGTTTCCTGTCCGGAGACCGCCATCGACCTCGGACGCGGCACCAGGCGCCGGAGGACCCGGTAGTCACCCGATCGGCCTAACGCCTCGGCCATCGCGGCCAGATCCGCTGCGTTTTGAAACATCTCTTCTCATGGTGAGGCGACCAGGTAGGCCCTGAGCCCCTACAATACGGGGCGAGCCGGTCACGAGATATCTGAAAGACAAGCAATTCACGGGCTTTTCGGGAGTGTCGGTGCAGTTGGATCCCGTCGCGGGAGGCTCGCGCAAGGGCCTCGATCGCGAGCGCTCCGGAGGTCCGCGCCTATGAATGGGGGCGGATCGGGGCCGGCATCTCCGGACGGCTAGACAGGATCCCCATATGGCGCCGACCCCGGATTGCTACGGTCCCACCGGTGCGTGATCGTTTACGATCTTCAACTATATTTGTATCCATGGATCTCGAGTACGACCCCAAGCGCGAGGCCGTCGCGGCGATGAAGCTTGCCGCCGAAGCCAACGGCCCAGAGCGGCAGAGATGGATCACCGCCGCGCTGGCGTGGTCAGAACTCACTCGCCTCCGGGGGGCTGTCGAAGAAGCGTCGCCTAAGCGGCAGCTCGTTGCCGGTGCAAGGCGCAGCGCCTTCCCCTACCCCCTCTCAGGCTGCTAGGCCCTCGTTCAGGCGAAGTGCGATGCCGCACCCGTCTACGACCTCAAATCCTCGCTGGTGAGGCTAAAATCACCGGCAGAGGCCCTCCCGCCAGGCCGCCGGGTGCGCAGAAAGGATTCTGCAATGCGCTTGAGCAGACTGCGACGGCGACCGCTGCGCAACCCGATCGGTCGAAACTTGGCCGACGGCCCCCTGCGGCCCTTCGAGCCGTAGGTCCTTCGCTGCGCGCCGACTTTGCCTCAAGCAGTGGAGCGGGCTCGGCCGGATACGGTTGATGTGGCGGGCCCGCGCGAATGCACGGCCTGCGTGGCTCCGCCCTCAAGCCCCCCAGCCCCCAAAAGACGGGGCCACGCTCATTCTCGCCCCTGCAGAATTTTTCGTTGACCGTAACTTGCGTCCGGCCGGGCGGTTTCGGACAGAATGCTGCTTTCGCTGGGGGAGACCTCCAATATTCCATGCTGAAACCACCGCGTTTTTACGCGCAGTCCTCGACGAGGTGTGCGAGAGCGTGTCACGCTACGAGAGCTCTGCCCGCACCACTCGCGTCCATGATCCTCGAAGGCCAGCAGGGCGAGACATCGGTCGACAGGCTGGAGCAGATCGGCGGGAGTGTACTTGCGAGGCCCCGAGAGTGCGGAATTATGTGCTCTGAAGCGGAGCAGCGTGGCCAGAGCCGCCCCGGGCTCTAACTGAGGTGCGTACGCATTAAGCGGCTAGACCTCTGATGTCCGGTTTGCCGTCAGCATCTGCCGAAGAGCGGATCGCCTCAGAGGCCACAGATGGGTCGGAAGCCGACCAACTTAGGAACAGAAAGGACCGACCAAGGAATTGGGGGCGGCGCGCCTGCAAGGTGCCGACCACGTTTTCATGGCGCTTCCAGCACCATATTGAACGGACCCTGGGTGGCGCGACGGACCTGACGGAAGCCACCTTCCTTCAGCACCTCGGTGAGCTTTGCCTCTCCGGCCTGAGCGCCGAGTGCTTCGCGGACTTCTTGGGCCATCGAGGTCGGCACGCAGATCATCGTCGATGCATTATAGTAGAGACGGCTGACCGGATTGCCGACGTTGTCGGCCGGATCATCCGCGGCAATCGGCTCGACGATCATCCAGGAACCACCGGGCTTAAGCATGCTCCGCACATACCTGGCGCACCCCCGGGGATCACCCCATAGAGAACAAGATGGTTTCACAGTCAACTGATGTAAGAAAAATGGGGCACAAAGTTCTGCATGCCCCATATTTCTTACATCCCCGGAATCCTTCGATGGCCGACCCCGCCGAGCAACCCGTCGACCAGGCCGCCGAGCTGGAGGCCGCCGTCGCCCAGGAGATCGAGGCCTGCGGCGGCGATCCGGTCGGCGCGGTGCGCGCTGATTGTCGCGAACAGCATGCTCGAGCAGGAGTTGTCCGATGTCTACGCCAAGGCGTCGCATGGTTTCCTACACGGCCGGCGCGTGCCGAAGCGCAAGGCTCGATGACCGCAGAAAAAGGTGAACCCGCGCAGAAAAAACCGAACCCCGCATAGCGCCGGCGGAAAAAGCTGAACTGGGCGCCGAGGTGGAGAAATCCGCATCCGCGGCACCGCAGGTGTAGGAGGTCGCATCGGCCTCGGCGCAAATCCTTGGGTACAGAAGTGGGTACGGAGGCGTTTTCTGCTCGCCGGCGGCGAGCAAAAGGCCTGGCGCGATATCCGGCAAGGCCTTCAAATCTAACATGGAAAGGTTGGTAGCGGGAGAGGGACTCGAACCCCCGACCCCAGGATTATGATTCCGGTGGTCTAACCATCGGCTGCTTGTGCCAAATGTTTTGCACGCGATGGCTGTGAAAACGGCGCAATCTCCATTCTCTCGACCCAAGGGATAATGTTGATGGTCTGTGGCTCGAGATGGCCGGTGAGCACCTCCAGCTTCATGATGAACTCGAACAAGGTGTCGAGTTCATGGGGCTCGCAGTAGCGCTCGCTGGTTTCGCTGTCGCCGCCGTGCCCGAGGAGATCCGCGCGGTCCTCTTTCGTCAGCAGCTTCTTCTTCAATTGCGCGCCGAAGAGATGGCGCACGGCATGCGCGCCCAGCCCCTCTTCGGTGATTTTGGCTTCCGCGAGGATCGGCTTGAACAGTTTGTAGAAGCGGTTGCCGAGCGGCGACCGGCTGCTGGGAGAGTACAGGTCGGGGAAGAGCAGCTTGTATCCGAGCGCCCTGATCTTCCTGACATAGTCGAGGAAACCCAACCGGATCAGCTCCGGATGGAGGGGAATGTTTCGTTTCGATTGGGGGTTCTTGATGCGCCGCTGCTCGTTGGCCGCGATGTGGATGTACGGTTTGCACCCCTCGCGATCGAAGATGATATCGTCCACCATCGCGCCGCAAAGCTCCTCGCGCCTCGCCCCCGAGTAGTAGATGAGGATCGGAACGAAATAGAGCGCACAGTGGAAGATCTGGGCGGCCCCCTGCTCGCCCCACTTCCCGAGATCGTCCCAGCCGGCGCAGTTGATGAACGGCGGCGTCTGGAAGATCGCTTTCGCGCTGTCGATGGGCAGCTTGCGCCTCTCGTCGCGAGCGCGCTTGTTCTTGCTGCGGTTCTTTGCACGCAGCTTGGTCAGATCGATCGCTTCCAGGCTCTTCACGCCGCGCGCCGTGGCGTGGTCGAAGATCTGGCCAAGGAAGGTCGCATGGCGATTGATCGTACCGCCGCTGATCCCGCGCTTGGCCTGCACGACGGATCGCCCCTTCTCGCGTAGCTGCTCGATCGTCAGTTGCTCATCACGCGCCGATTTGCCGTAGTGTTTGTAGATGTCGAAGCGGAGGAAATCGACGAACTTGCCGACGTGTTCCTGGCGCAGCAGGCTGAGATCGAGAATGCGCTGATCCTGAACCATGAACTTGACAAACAGGTTTGCGATGCTCTTGGCCTGCCGTTGCGTCTTGTCGTCCCAGTGTTCGTCCGCGCGATTCTGCTGGGCAACGCGATCCGCCAATTGCGCGAACTCGGCCATGGGAATGAACTGCGGGATCGTCGGAGCGTCGACCTCCGGTGGATCGGTGGGACGAGCCACCGGACGATTCACGATAGACGGAGGCGGCTTCGGTGGATCGCTCTTTGCGAGCATCATGCGATCCACCAGTCCGTCATCCTCGATCCTCACACCACCGTAGCGCCGGTCGGACTGGGCCAGCGCCAGCTTCATCCCCCGAAGATAGGTCCCCTGGGCCACAGCAAGATTCATGGCGGTCGGCGTGGCGGCCACGCCCTCGATCATGCCCCGCAGGATGTAGTGCTTCGTCGGGACGAGGTCGTTGACGCGGAGCATGGCCAAGTGGTCCTGGACGGCCCCGATGTCGGCTTCGGAGAGCCCGCCGGCGGTCATGCGCTCGCGATCTTCCTCGCGCACCACGGCAGTGACGCCCTGGGCGTCCAACAGCGCGTAGGCCCAATAGGCCCTCCAGTCGTCGGCTCTCGCCTGCCCGAGATCAAACCCGGGCGAGCTCTTGGCCGCGAAGGCGACACGGTCGAGCTTGGCCAGATGCCCGTCGACGACGGCATGGAGCATTGTCTCGATTTGAGACTTCGTCAGATGCGGGTCGGGGCCGTCGGCGAGCATCGCAACATCGTCCAAGGTCAGGTTGAGCTGGTTGGCCAGGCGACGGGCGACAGCGCGGCTCGTCGTCCGAAGGCTCATAGAAACATGCGGGCGGCCATAGCGAATGGCAAGCGCTCGGGGGGTTCGGCGGCGCCAGTAGTAGACGGCTTCGCGCCGAAAGATGTGGAAAGCCATTGCGAGCGACACCCTGTGCAGCAGTGATGTGTCGCAGCGCTGTGCAGCAGCGCCCCAGCCAGGCCAGTTTCGTCAGGAATTTCAGGGGAAGCGGGGCTCCTGGCTGGGGCGGGAGGGATCGAACCTCCGAATGGCGGAATCAAAATCCGCTGCCTTACCACTTGGCTACGCCCCATCAGGCCCTCGGGAAACGGCGGCGACAGGAGCGTCCGCGGATTCCCTCGAGTGGTGCCGGTCTATAGGGAGAGGCGCGGCATTTCAACCGCCCGGAGGGGCAAAATACCACAGGCGCCGGTGGCGCCGCGCCATGCCTTACAGGAGCGCTACGCCAGCCCGTTGCCGACGGGCGTTCCGCCACCCCTCCTGACAGTTGAGACCTCCCCCGTTTCATGGGAATACGGCGCCAAGAACTGTCCACGGGAGTGAGCCATGACCTACCGCGCGCCGATCTCTGACATGCTGCTGTCGCTCAACCACGGCGCCGGCCTGAAAGCTGCCATGGAGGCCGGCCATTACGGCGATTTCGACGGCGATATCGTGAGCGCCGTGCTGGAGGAAGCCGGCAAGTTCGCAACCGACGTGCTGGCGCCGCTCAACAAAGTCGGCGACGAGCACGGCATCAAGCTCAGCGACGGCAAGGTCACGACCGCGCCGGGCTGGCCGGATGCCTACAAGCGCTGGACCGAGGGCGGCTGGAACGCGGTCTCGGGCCCCGAGGATTTCGGCGGCCAGGGCCTGCCGCTCGCGATCAACGCCGCCTGCACCGAGATCTGGAGCGCCGCCAACGTCGCCTTCGGCCTCTGCCCGCTGCTGACGGCGTCGGCGATGGAGGCGCTGGACGCGCATGGCAGCGACGAGCTGAAGAAAATCTATCTCGAGAAGCTCGTCTCCGGCGAATGGACCGGCACGATGCAGCTGACCGAGCCGCAGGCCGGCTCCGATGTCGGCGCGTTGCGCACCCGCGCCGAGAAGCAGGCCGACGGCACCTATCGCATCAAGGGGACGAAGATCTTCATCACCTACGGCGAGCACGACATGACCGACAACATCGTGCATTTCGTGCTGGCGCGCCTGCCGGACGCGCCCGCAGGGACCAAGGGGATATCGCTGTTCCTCGTGCCGAAATTCATGGTCAACGAAGACGGCTCGCTGGGTGCGCGCAATGACATCTTTGCCTCCGGCGTCGAGCACAAGCTCGGCATGCATGCCTCCCCCACCTGCACCATGACCATGGGCGATCATGGCGGCGCGATCGGCTTCCTGGTCGGCGAAGAGAACCAGGGCATGCGCTGCATGTTCACGATGATGAACCAGGCCCGCCTCGGCGTCGGCCTCGAAGGCGTCGGTGTTGCCGACCGTGCCTATCAGCAGGCATTGTCGTACGCACAAGAGCGCAAGCAGGGCCGCGCCCTCGGCAACAAGGGTGACGGTTCCGATGCGATCTTCGTGCATCCCGACGTCAAGCGCATGCTGATGCGGATGCGGGCGCAGACCGCTGCGGCGCGCACCATCTGCTATGCGACCGCGGTGGCGATCGACGTCTCGACGCGTGCCAGGGATCCGAAGGTCCGCGCCGACGCTGCAGCGCGTGCGGCATTGCTGACGCCGATGGCCAAGGGCTATTCGACCGACATCGGCAACGAGGTCGCCTATCTCGGCGTGCAGGTGCATGGCGGCATGGGCTTCATCGAGGAGACCGGCGCGGCGCAGCACTATCGCGATGCCCGCATCACCGCGATCTACGAGGGCACCAACGGCATCCAGGCCATCGACCTCGTCACGCGAAAGCTCGCGGCCAACGGCGGCGCGTCGGTGTGGGCGCTGCTCGACGAACTCTCCGCAATCGTGAAGCAGGTCGAAGCCTCCAACGATCCCGCCTTCGGCACCACGGGCGTGAAATTGCGTGAGGCACTGGAGGCGCTGACGCGCACCAGCAAATGGCTGCTGGAGCGGCTTCCTTCCGCGCCGAACGAGGCGCTGGCCGGCGCGACGCCGTATCTGCAACAGTTCGGCGCCACGCTCGGCGGCTGCATGCTGGCGTCTGAAGCGCTCGCCGCGAAATCCGACGGCATCGCGGACGCCGGGCGCTACGTCTCGCTGGCGCGCTTCTTCGCCGAGAACATCGCCGTGCAGGCCGGCGCGCTCGAGCGCACCGTGACGGAGAGTGCGGAGTCGGTCGCGGCAGCGGATGCGGTGCTGTTGGGGTAGCTGGGACGCGTAGCCCGGATGGAGCGCAGCGCAATCCGGGGCCATCATTGCTGGTGACACGAATTCCGGATTGCGCTGCGCTCCATCCGGGCTACGAAGCCGCAAGCTTCGTACGTCGCCCCGGCCGCCATAGTACGACGCTCGCCGCCACCACGTCGAGCACCACGCACATCGCAAACGCGCTCGTGTAGTCGCCGGTTACGCTGCGCACGAGACCGACGATGCCGGGGCCGAAGGCGCTGACGATGCCGCTGATCGAGGTGCCCAGCCCCATCGCAGCGGCGAAGGCGCTCGCGCCGATCTCCCGCTGGATGATCAAGGGCGGAAACGTGATCATGTTGCCGATCGAGAAACCGTAGACGGCGCAGCACACGAGCAGCACGGTCGGATTCGTGCTTTGCAGAAGCACGAACAGCGCCGCCGCCTGGCTCGTCATCGATGCCGCGCAGGCGAGCCGCGGATCGAGCCGGTCCACGAACAGGCCGAGCGAGAGGCGCCCGACCACCGCCATCGCCGCCATGACGGTGACGGCAAGGCCCGCACTGGCGCGGCCGATCAGCGGTTCGAGGAACGTCACCTGATGGATGATGAATCCCATCTGCGCCAGCAGCGCGACCGCGATCGGCAGCACCATGGTCCAGAACGCCGCGTTGGCGAGCAGCGTCTTGCGTGAGTGAACCGAAGGCAAGGCAGTGCCGCCAGTGGATGAATTCCCACCCGACGTCGGCGGCATTTCGGTTCGCCACCCGGTGAAGATGACCACCACCGGCAGCACCAGCACCACCATCGCCAGCGTGGCCGCCAGCATCGCGGAACGAAAGCCGATGCTGCCGATCAGCGACAGCAGCAGCGGCACGAGCACGATGCCCCCGCAGGTCGCGCCGTTGTAGGCGAGGCTGAGCGCGAGCCCGCGGCGCCGTTCGAACCAGGAGTTCAGCACGGTCGCGATCACCACCGTGCCCATGCCGGTCCAGCCGACCGACATCAGCGCATAAGCGAGATAGAGCTGCCACGGCGTCTGCAGCAGCGCCAGCAGCACCGTCGAAGCGCCGAGCGCCGACAGGCCGCACAGGATCAGCGACCGCAGCCCGATGCGGGCGAGCAGATCGTCGGTGAAGATGACGAGGACGGCAGTCAGGAGAAAGGAGAAGGTGCTGGCCGCGGAGACCAGCGTGCCCGGCCAGCCATGGGCGCGCTGCAGTTCCGCGAGATAGACGCCCTGACCGTACAGGCCGAAGCCGAACATGAAGAAAGCCATCAGGAAGCAGGCCAGCACGACGCGCCAGCCGCGATAGTGCAGCGAGGATTCGTCAACACGAGTGGCGGCAATCATCAATCGGGCAATCGGCCAAATGGAACGGCGCGAGGCGATCGTGCACCACAACCAGTGGTTTTTCAATCGAAAATGGCGGTTGATCATTGCAACGCGGAACACGGCGGCGAGCGTGATGCGCCCGTCTCGGGCGAATTCGGTCTCCAAAAGGTCGCGCTAGCGCATTGGCACGCCTGCAAGATGATGTAGGCTGACGTTTCGCGAGTCTAGCAATGTCAGTATCGCGGCGACCGCAGGGGCCCCTCATGCCGAATGGCAATATCGTCGTCAGCGAAGAGCGCGGAACGCGCGTGATCACCCTGCGCCGCCCGAGCAAGAAGAACGCGATCACGCAGGACATGTATCGGGAGATGAGCCGCGCGATCGACACCGCGCAGAACAATCCCGACATCCGCTGCATGATCATCACCGGGGGCTCCGGCGTGTTCACCGCCGGCGACGACATCGACGATTTCATGCACGCCGACACGTCGCGCCCCGAGACGCTGTCCGACGGCGCCAAGTTTCTCTATTCGCTAGCTCTCAACGCCAAGCCGGTGATCGCGGCCGTGGACGGCGCGTCGATCGGCATGGGCACCGTGATGCTGTTCCATTGCGACTATGTGCTGGCCTCGAACGCGGCGACCTTCTCCGCGCCCTACATCCATCTCGGGCTCGTGCCGGTCGGCGCGTCCAGCCTCTTGATGCCGAACACGATGGGCTACCAGCGCGCCTTCGCCATGCTGGTGATGGGACGGACTTTTACGGCCGCGGAAGCGCATGCCGCCGGCTTCGTCAACACCGTGGTCTCGCCGGGTCATACCGAGGTCGAGGCACGCAAGGTGGCGCGCGATATCTGCCGGCTTCCCGCCGAAGCGGTCGCGATCTCGCGCAAACTGCTCCGCGTCGCATCCGAGGAGCTCACCCGCCGCATCGATCAGGAGGCCCATCTGTTCGGCGAGCGGCTGAAGTCGGAAGAAGCCACCGCCGCGTTCAACGCGTTTATGAACAGGAAGAAGCGGTAGGCTGTCTTCCCTCTCCCATGGCGGGAGAGCCTGGCTCGCCGCAAAGCGGCGAGACGGGTGACGGGTTCTATCCGCGAGTCGAACTCACATTTGAATTTGCGGAGACACCCCCTCATCCGGCGCTTCGCGACACCTTCTCCAGAAGGAGAAGGAAGAAAGCTTCGTGAAATCTTCGTGCGGAACGACTAGTCTGGTTTCATGCAACATGTTCTCCGGCTGACCGTCTTCTCGCTCGCGCTCGCCGCCCTGCCCGCGTCCGCCCAAACCGCCGCACCCGTCGAGCTGCGCATCCTGGCGATCAACGATTTCCACGGCAATCTGCGCCCGCCGCCGGGCGGCATCCGGATCAGCGATCCCGAGGACAAGGCCAGGAAGGTGATGGTGGCGGCCGGCGGTGCCGAATACATGGCGACGCTGGTGAAGCAGCTGCGCGAGGGCCACAAGAACACGATCTTCGTCGCCGCCGGCGACCTGATCGGCGCGAGCCCGTTCCTGTCGGCCATGTTCCACGACGAACCTTCGATCGAGTCGCTCTCGATGATGGGGCTCGCGATCAGCTCGGTCGGCAATCACGAATTCGACGAAGGCAAGACCGAGCTCCTGCGGATGCAGAACGGGGGCTGTCATCCCGTCGACGGCTGTCAGGGGCCGCATTCCTTTACGGGCGCCAGATTCCGCTATCTAGCGGCGTCCACCATCGAGACGGCGACGGGCAAGAGCGTGCTGCCGCCTTACGAGATCAGGGAATTCGAAGGCATCCCCATCGCCTTCATCGGGCTGACCTTGAAGGAGACCGCGGGCATCGTCTCGCCATCGGGCGTCACGGGCCTCGAATTCCGCGACGAAGCCGAGACGGTGAATGCGCTGGTGCCGCAGCTGAAGGCGCGCGGGGTCGAGGCGATCGTGGTGCTGATCCACCAGGGCGGCGAGCCGGCTGGCGACTACAACGAATGCCCTGCCATCACGGGGCCGATTGTCGACATCGTGAAAAAATTCGATCCCGCCGTCGACGTCGTCGTCAGCGGCCACACCCATCGTGCTTATGTCTGCGATATTGACGGGCGGCTCGTCACCAGCGGCGACAAATACGGTACCCTGGTTACCGCGATCGACCTCAAGCTCGATCCGGCAACGCGCGACATCGTCAGCGCCAGGGCCGAGAACGTCCTCGTCGCCAATGCCTCGCTGCCTAGGGATCCCGAGCAGACCGCATTGATCGACGCTTACGACAGGCTTTCGGCGCCGATCGCCAATCGCCCGGCTGGATCGGTGACGCAGACGCTGTCACGCGTGCCGAACGAGGCCGGCGAAAGCCCGCTCGGTGACGTCATTGCGGACGCGCAGCTGGCCGCGACCAGGGACGCCAAGGACGGCAGCGCCGTCATCGCGCTCACCAATCCCGGCGGCATCCGCACCGACATCGTGCCAAAGGAGAACGGCGCGATCACCTTCGGCGACGTTTTCGCCAGCCAGCCGTTCCGCAACCGGCTCGTCACCATGACGCTCACGGGCAGCCAGCTCAAGGACATGCTGGAGCAGCAATGGCTCGATCCGAAGCGGCCGAGGATTCTCCAGGTCTCGAACGGGTTCAGTTACGCCTGGGATGCGGCGAAGCCATACGGCGAGCGCGTGATCAACGAGAAGATGACGCTCAATGGCAGGTTGATCGAAGCCGGAAGCGGCTACCGCGTCACCCTCAACGATTACCTCGCAGTCGGGGGCGACGGGTTTACGGTCGCCAAACAAGGCACGGGGCCGCAATATGGCGGCTACGACGCTGACGCGCTGTTCGCGTTCTTCCGGGCGCACGGACCGATCGGACCGCTGCCGCTGAGCCGCATCCTGCGCGTGAATTGATCCGGATCAAACAGGCCGCTCCGGGACACCCTTTGCCATTCCCGGGGGAACGCATAGATTGGGTTTTGCATTTGCGTTTTGGCGCCGGATGCGCCAAGCGACATCGAGAGCCCGCATCCCATGAGGCCGACTGATGAGTACGCTTCTCCTCTCCCACAAGGCCTGCCTCGACCACGTCACGCCGCCGGGACACCCTGAAAGGCCGGACCGCCTGCGCGCGGTGGAGGAAGCGCTGTCGCATGAGCGCTTCCAGTTCCTGGTGCGCGACCAGGCGCCGGAGGGCGATCTCGACCTCGTCACGCTCTGCCACAACGAGCACTACGTCACGGAGCTGCGCCACATCGCGCCAACCAGCGGACAGGTCTATATCGATGGCGACACCTCGATGTCGCCTGGCACGTGGGAAGCGGTGATGCGCGGCGTCGGCGGCGCGGTCGCGGCGACCGAAGCGGTGATGGCGGGCGAGCATCGCAACGCCTTCGTCGCGGTGCGCCCGCCCGGCCACCACGCCGAGATCGGCAAGCCGATGGGTTTCTGCTTCTTCGACAATGTCGCGATCGCCGCGCGCCACGCGCAGCGTAAATACGGCGTCAAGCGCGCGGCCATCGTCGATTTCGACGTGCATCACGGCAACGGCACGCAGGATATTTTCTGGTCGGACCCGACCGTGATGTACTGCTCGACGCACCAGATGCCGCTGTTTCCGGGCACCGGTGGCAAGAGCGAGCGCGGCGACCACGACACCATCGTCAACGCACCGCTCGCCTCCGAGGACGGCGGGCCGGAATTCCGCATCGCGTTCGAGAATCTGATCCTGCCGCAGCTCGAAAAATTCAGCCCGGAGCTGCTCGTCATCTCTGCCGGCTTCGACGCGCATTATCGCGATCCGCTGGCGTCGCTGAATTTGCGCGCGGAGGATTATGCCTGGGTGACGCGTAAGTTGATGGACCTCGCTGACAAGACCGCCGGAGGGCGCGTTGTTTCTGTGCTCGAGGGCGGCTACGACCTGCAAGGACTGAAAGAATCTGTTACGGCGCATGTCGGCGCCCTGATGGGCGCCTGACACACCCGCCACATTGCGCCCGCAAAACTTTGCTTTCTCCGACGTGAAGCGAATCGGGCAATCGGAAACTTATATGGCCGAAAATACCCAAATCGACATCTCCAGGCTGACCTTCGAACGCGCCATCGAGGAGCTCGAAACGATCGTGAAACGGCTCGAGGACGGCAAGGTGCCGCTCGAGGAATCCGTGACGATCTACGAGCGCGGCGAGGCCCTGAAGCGCCGCTGCGAGGAGTTGCTGCGCCAGGCCGAGGCGCGCGTCGACAAGATCACCACCGATGCCAGCGGCCAGGCGACCGGCACCGCGCCGCTCGACGTCCAGTAAGGGCCGCCTTCAAAGCCGCCTATCTCACGCAGCGCGCACCGGCAATTTTTCATGATCGCACGCCGCCGTCGGCGTTGCTGCTGCCTGATTCCAGGGAACCGGCGCTCCGGAGATTATGGAACCTCCCTCAGAGCGCCCCTCGTCCTCCTGAATCCGGCCTAAAAATAGCTTCCCCACGCGAAAAACCTTGCCGAGGAACCGGGCTAGCTTGGAACCCTTCCGATGGCGCCAGGATTAACCACTCTGGCCCGCGGGTTGCAGGTGCATGCCCGTAATCGGGCCCAGCGGGTTGGCTTTGGCCCAAGCTTTGGTGTAAAGCTGCGCGGAGTGTGGCTTTTTGTAAGCCTTGCGTGGGCACTGATTACCGACGACAAGCGCTTCAAACTGCTGATGAATTGGCTGGGATGGACGAAGCCGATCTAAGTGACAGGGATCACAGAGACTGAACCGGAGAGCACTTAAGCTCACCTAAGCTTGAAGACGGGGCTTTGCCCCATGCAGGTGGCTCCGACGGTTTAAGGACTCGCGCTGCGCCGATATTGAGCAAACCCATCGCGCGCCGGAACGATCTTCCGGCGCTGACAAATTGGAAATCGCCGTGAACGCATATAGTAAAACGCCGCTTCTCGACACCATCCGGACGCCGGACGACCTGCGCAAACTCAAGGTCGAGCAGGTTCGCCAGGTCGCCGACGAGCTGCGTCAGGAGACCATCGATGCCGTCTCGGTGACCGGCGGTCACTTCGGCGCAGGCCTCGGTGTGGTCGAGCTCACCACTGCAATCCATTACGTCTTCGACACCCCGCGCGACCGGCTGATCTGGGACGTCGGCCACCAGGCCTATCCGCACAAGATCCTCACCGGCCGGCGCGATCGCATCCGCACGCTGCGCACCGGCGGCGGCCTGTCCGGCTTCACCAAGCGCAGCGAGAGCGATTACGATCCGTTCGGCGCCGCGCATTCCTCGACCTCGATCTCCGCCGGCCTCGGCATGGCGGTCGCGCGCGACCTCTCCGGCGGCAAGAACAACGTTATCGCCGTCATCGGTGACGGCGCGATGTCGGCGGGCATGGCCTATGAGGCCATGAACAATGCGGGGGCGATGAACTCGCGCCTGATCGTCATCCTCAACGACAACGACATGTCGATCGCGCCGCCGGTCGGCGCGATGAGCGCCTATCTGTCGCGGCTTTACTCGGGCAAGACCTATCGCACGCTGCGCGATGTGGCCAAGCAGATCAACCAGCGCCTGCCCAAGATCCTCGCCAACCGAGCCAACCGCGTCGAGGAATATTCCCGCGGCTTCATGATGGATGGCGGCACGCTGTTCGAGGAGCTCGGCTTCTATTACGTGGGCCCGATCGACGGCCACAACCTCGACCATCTCCTGCCGGTGCTGAAGAACGTGCGCGACATGGAGACCGGCCCGATCCTGCTCCACGTCGTGACGCAGAAGGGCAAGGGCTACGGCCCGGCGGAAGCCTCCGCCGACAAGTACCACGCGGTCGTCAAGTTCGACGTCGCGACCGGCACCCAGGCCAAGTCCAAGCCGAACGCGCCGGCCTATCAGAACGTATTCGGCCAGAGCCTCGTCAAGGAAGCGGAGAAGGACGACAAGATCGTCGCCATCACCGCGGCCATGCCTTCCGGCACCGGCGTCGACATCTTCAACAAGGCTTTCCCGGACCGCACCTTCGACGTCGGCATCGCCGAGCAGCACGCAGTGACGTTCGCCGCCGGTCTCGCCACCGAGGGCTACAAGCCGTTCTGCGCGATCTACTCGACGTTCCTGCAGCGCGGCTACGACCAGATCGTGCATGACGTCGCGATCCAGAGCCTGCCGGTTCGCTTCGCCATCGACCGCGCCGGCCTCGTCGGCGCCGACGGCGCCACCCATGCCGGCTCGTTCGACAACGCCTATCTTGGTTGTCTGCCGAACATGGTGATCATGGCCGCGTCCGATGAAGCCGAGCTGGTGCACATGGTTGCAACCCAGGTCGCGATCAATGATCGTCCGAGCTCGCTGCGCTATCCGCGCGGCGAAGGCCGCGGCATCGAGATGCCCGAAATCGGCGTTCCGCTCGAGATCGGCAAGGGCCGCATCGTCCGCCAGGGCAGCAAGATCGCCCTGCTCTCCTTCGGCACGCGCCTCGCCGAATGCGAGAAGGCCGCCGACGAGCTCGCTGCCCACGGCCTTTCGACCACGATCGCGGATGCGCGCTTCATGAAGCCGCTGGATACCGAGCTCGTGCTCAAGCTCGCGCGCGACCACGAGATCCTGATCACGATCGAGGAAGGCTCAGTCGGCGGTTTCGGCTCGCATGTCGCGCAGTACCTGACCGACCAGGGCGCGCTCGACAGCGGCCTGGTGCGGTTCCGCACCATGGTGCTGCCCGACGTGTTCCAGGACCACGACACCCCGGCGGCGATGTACGGTCGTGCCGGTCTCGACGCCAAGGGCATCGTCGCCAAGGTGTTCGAGGCGCTCGGCAAGGACGTCA
Source organism: Bradyrhizobium sp. 45 (assembly GCF_023073155.1). NCBI lineage: Bacteria > Pseudomonadati > Pseudomonadota > Alphaproteobacteria > Hyphomicrobiales > Nitrobacteraceae > Bradyrhizobium > Bradyrhizobium sp. 45. The sequence continues at coordinate 25,079 of NZ_JADPIX010000131.1, forward strand.
AGGCCGAGACGGTCAAGCTCGCCTGATAGCGAGCTTCGACCTTCCGCGAAGCAGCTGTGATGAAAATCTATCTGGCAGGCCCCGATGTGTTCCTGCCAGATGCGGTCGAGATCGGCCGGCACAAAGTCGCGGTCTGTGCCGCGCACGGCGTCACCGGCCTCTATCCCCTCGACAACGAAATCGACCTCGCCGCGCCCGACGCCTCGCGGCAGATCTTTCGCGGCAACGAGGCGATGATGGACGCGGCCGATGCGATCATCGCCAACCTCACGCCGTTCCGCGGCGCCGGCGCCGATCCCGGCACCGTCTACGAGCTCGGCTACATGGCCGGCCGCCGCAAGTTCTGCCTCGCCTATTCCAATGACGGTGCCGCCTATGCCGACCGTGTCAGTCGCTTCATGGACGTGACCTCCGAAGACGGACGGCTGGTCGACGTGCAGGGGCTGACGGTCGAGGATTTTGGCCTCGTCGACAATCTCATGATGATCCACGCGCTGGAGCTGCATGGCTGCCCGCTGGTGACGCCGGCGCAGATGCCGATCGACGTCTGGCACGATCTGGCCGCGTTCGAGGCTTGCGTCCGGATGGCGGCCGCGCGATTGATCGCTACATAAGCGCCTCAGGCGTCTTCGGAGAGATGATGTCCCCTGCCCGCAAGCGCGCGGATGTTCTGCTGGTCGAGCGCGGCCTGTTCGAGAGCCGGGCGCGGGCGCGCGCGGCGATCGAGGCCGGGCTCGTCACCGCCGACGACAAGCAGGTCGCAAAGCCGTCGGAGACCATCGCCGAGGACGCCGTGATCCAGGCCGAGCCCGCGCACCCCTACGTCTCCCGCGGCGGCGTCAAGCTCGCCGGCGCGCTGGAGCGCTACCCGATCGAGATCGAGGACCATGTCTGCCTCGACGTCGGCGCCTCCACCGGCGGATTCACCGAGGTACTGCTGGCGAATGGCGCGAGCCTCGTCTTTGCCGTCGATGTCGGCACCAGCCAGTTGCATCCCTCGCTGCGCGGTCACGCCAAGATCGTGTCGATGGAAGAGACCGACATCCGCGCCTATGACGGCAAGCGCCTGCCGGCGCGGCCCGATGTCGTCGTGATCGACGTCAGCTTCATCTCGCTCAAGACGGTGCTGCCCATCGCGCTGTCGCTGGCCGCCGCGCCGATGAGCCTGCTGGCGCTGATCAAGCCGCAATTCGAGGCGGACCGGAAGCACAACAAGAAGGGCATCGTCCGCGACGCCGCCGTGCACCGCGAGATCTGCGACGACATCGCCGCCTTTGCTGCCTCGCTCGGCTGCACCGATATCGAGGTGTTCCCGTCGACGATCACCGGCGGCGACGGCAACATCGAATTCTTCCTGGGCGCGCGCCGTGGTTGAGCGCGTGACGATCGATCACGTCGGCCATCGCGGCGACGGCGTCTCGCTCGACGCTGGCGATGCCATCTATGTGCCCTACACGCTCGGCGGCGAGACCGTCGAAGTCGATCATGTCGTCGGCAATCATCCCGACCGCCGCAAGCTGCTGGTAGTGGACGTCGCCAGTCCCGAGCGCGTCGCGCCGTTCTGTCCGCATTTCGGCGTCTGCGGCGGCTGCGCGATCCAGCACTGGGCGACTGAACCGTATCACGCCTGGAAGCGCGGCATCGTGGTCGAGACCCTGGCCCAGGCCGGCATCGACTGCGAGGTGACGCCGCTGGTCGACGCTCACGGCGCGGGGCGCAGGCGCATCACGCTGCACGGCCGGTTCGGCACCCATGACATCCTCAAGGTCGGCTTTTCGGCTGCCAGCGCGCACGACGTCATCCCGATTGATCGCTGCCCGATCCTCGATCCCGGGCTCGAGGGTGCACTCGATGCCGGTTGGGCGCTCGCCGAGCTGCTGACGTCCAAAATGCCGGTGACGAAACCGCTGGACATCCAGGTCACCGCGACCGCCAACGGTCTCGATGTCGACGTGCGCGGCTCCGGCCCGCTGCCCACGTCGCTCGTGACGGCGCTGTCGCGCGTCGCCGAGCAGCACCGCCTGGCGCGGCTGACACGGCACGGCGAACTGGTGCTGCAACGCCTGCCACCGACCCTGCAGATGGGCCGCGCCGAGGTGACGCTGCCGCCGGGCTCATTCCTGCAGGCGACCGTCGCCGGCGAAGAGACGCTCGCGTCGCTGGTCGCCGAGCGCATCGGCAAGGCGAAGAACGTTCTCGATCTCTTCTGCGGCGTCGGGCCGTTTGCATTGCGGCTCGCCGAGAAGGCCCGCGTCACCGCCCATGACAACGACGCCGGCGCCATTGCAGCGCTCGCAAAGGCCGCGCGCACGCCGGGTCTCAAGCCGATCAAGGCCGAGCCGCGCGATCTGTTTCGCCGTCCCCTGGTGGCGCCGGAGCTGCGCGATTTCGACGCCGTCGTGTTCGACCCGCCGCGCCAGGGCGCGCAGGCGCAGGCCTTGAAGCTCGTCGCGAGCAAGGTGCCGGTGGTGGTCGCGGTCTCCTGCAATGTCGCGACCTTTGCCCGCGACGCGCGGCTGCTGATCGATGGCGGGTACAAGATCGACGTAGTCGTGCCGGTGGATCAGTTCCGCCACACGCCGCATGTCGAGCTCGTTGCGAAGTTCACGCGCTAGTTAGCGTCGAAGGCCATTCAACGCCGGCGACTCGCCGGGCAGCATGTTCGATCTGAGATCGCTATCCATGCGGCCCGAGTCCTGCTGGGTGAACCCGGCCCCAAACGACAGGCTGAGGTTGGAGGTCGGCTTGAGCTCGACACCCGCAAATGCGCCGTAGCCGGGCGAGGCGCTGGAGGTGAGCGGCGCAAGCGAGCTGCCAATGCCGCCGCCGTATTTCAGGGTGTCGAACCCGGCAAAGAACGTGACGGGCATGCCGCCCGCGGTCTTGGTGTTGTAGCCGAACTGCGTGCTGTCGTAGGAGAGCGCGCTGAAATTGCCGCTCAGTCCGGCCGGGCTGAGGCCGCTCCAATTGAGATTGCCATGCTGGCTGCCGACAAAGAAGCCGTTCGCAGAATTGCTGCGGCCGCTTGCGTCGCCGCCATTGAAGCTCGGGAAAATGCCGTAGCTATCGGCGCTCTGGCCGGCAACACCGCCGAAGCCGAAAGGTCCGCCGGGGATCCAATATTGCAGGGGTGCGGCTTGCGCATGAGCCGGCGCTTCGCCGAGGCAGAGCAGGGCCAGAAAAACCGCGAGACCGCAAGAGGGTGTAAGCCTGAACATTCAAATAACCGTCGAAAAGCTTGCGAATTATACCCACCAGACATCATGAATGCCAGCATAGCGACACCATTCTTCCCTGAGTTCGGGGATCACGTTTTTCTGCCAATTTGAACTTCCCCCATGCCGGATTGACCCACCTAAGGGGGCGCGTCAGCACGGAGGCTGTCATGGAGGTCAATTCCGACAAGTTGAATGCCTTTATGGGCAAGATGGTCACCGAATTCGGGGCGGCGATGAATGCATCGCTGGTCCTGCTCGGGGACAAGCTCGGTCTCTACCGTACCCTTGCCGCCAAGGGACCGATGAACTCGTCCGAGCTCGCAAGCGCCACCGGGACGGCGGAGCGCTACGTCCGCGAATGGCTCGCGAGTCAGGCGGCGTCCGGCTACATCGAATACGATTCCGCTTCGGCAAAATTCTCGATGCTACCGGAGCAGGCGATGGCGCTTGCCGATGAGGACAGTCCGGTGTTCCTCGGCGCGTTCGGCAATGTCATTGCTTCGGCGTTTCTCGACGAGCCGAAGATCTCGGACGCATTCAAATCCGGCAAGGGCGTCGGCTGGAACCGGCGCAGCGAGTGCCTGTTCTGCGGCACCGCCCGCTTCTTCCGGACCGGGTACATGCATCATCTGGTGCAGGAATGGCTGCCCGCGCTCGACGGCGTCGTGGACAAGCTGAAGCGCGGCGCCAAGGTCGCCGATGTCGGCTGCGGGCACGGCGTCTCGACACGGCTGATGGCGGAAGCCTTCCCGAACTCCCGCTTCTACGGCTTCGACTATCACGAGGGTTCGATCGAGGCCGCGCGAAAGGCGGCCACCGAAGCCGGATTGGGCGACCGGGTCAGCTTCGCTGTTCATTCCGCCAAGACCTATCCGGCCGAGGGCTATGATCTCGTCTGCTTCTTCGATTGCCTGCATGACATGGGCGATCCCGTCGGCGCCATCGGCCACGTGCGCGAGACCATGGCAAAGGACGGCACCTGCATGCTGGTCGAGCCGTTCGCAGGCGACCGCCTCGAGGACAATCTCAACCCGGTCGGGCGGGTCTATTATGCGGCGTCGACCATGATCTGCACGCCGGCCTCGCTCGACCAGGAGGTGGGCCTCGCACTGGGCGCGCAAGCGGGCGAGGCAAGGCTGCGCAAGGTCGCGCGAGAGGGCGGACTGACGCGCTTCCGCCGCGCCGCTGAAACGCCCTTCAATCTGATTCTGGAGGCGCGGATCTGATCTTCCGATTCCGGCGCGTGGCCGCGGCATATGCCATGCCGATGCTGCAGCCACGCCCGGCGCCGACACCCTCCCTCGCTCGCGCCGCGACATAAGCTGGCGATCGGACAAGGCGACGCGAGTCCGTCATGACGGGAGGACGACGAAGCCGCTCTCCATGAATTTGCGATGGCGCTGAATGGGGGCCGTGGATCATCGGAGGTGCCTGGCTGTCCGTTGGCGGACAAAGGGTCGACCTGCTCTATCGCAACGCCGACGCTGTCGAAGTCATCATGGAATCCTGTCGGGCCGGCATCATCACCATGGACTACCAACCCGGCCATCCACACGGCTTCTGCTCGGCGATCTGGATGGGCGAGATCGCATTGCCAACCACTGCGCGATCCGCAAGACCTGATCAACCGGTTGAAATCGATCGCGCTGCCCTACCCGTAACCGTTGCGGAATGCTCTGATCCGGCGCTTCCAGTGGGAAATCCTCTTCGGCATCGAGAATGCGGAGCTTGCGGCCGCACGTAACGAGCAGACCCATTATCGCCGGATGCGTCTACCGGTCGCTGGCCTGCGTTGCGCAGATCGTGTTCGCACTGAACGAGCGCTATCTCATCAACGAGAAGGGTGCGCTATGGAAGCAGCGCGGTTACCGCTGACAATTCCGCATCTGGACGAGCAGGCGACGGAGATCTGGCGACTGATCGGCAATGGCGCTTTGGCGACCGCCTGCGACGTCTTGCGTCAGATCGACCGGCAATTGAAGGCGCTGACGCGGTCCAGCGAGCAGCAGCCGTGATCTGCTACGCCGTCCTGTCCACCGAGGACGATGTATCCGACGGCGGATATTTGGTCACGGGCACCACGAAGGACTTGTTGCGGACCTGGTAGATGATCTTGCCATTCTGCCCGTCGTCGGTCGCAATCTGCGCCTGGCCGAACATGATGACGTTCTTGTAGACGGTGCCGGTGCCCTGACGGGTGACGCCATCTGTGGTGACGCTGACCTGCGCTTCGTTGCCGTTGACAGCGAGCACCCTGAAGCTCGCGCTCTTGCCATTGTCACTGGAATAGCCGCCCCAGCTTCCCATCAGGCGGCTGTCGGAGGCCGGCGGCGCCTGCTTCTCGAGAGTCGCGGTCTGCTTGCCCGCGCCTGCAGATGACAACAGCACCAGACTCTTGCCGTCCTTGGTGCCGACCGTGACCGTGCCGAAGGTGAGAAGCGAACCGGCGACCTCGCCAAAGCCGCGCTCGGTGCGCCCGTTATGGGTGTACTCGACTTGCGCCCGGGCCCCGCGGATGTTCACGACCTTGAAGCTGACGGGCTGGTTGTTGCCAGCCCAATTGCCCTTCCACTCACCGAGCAGGGAGCTCTGGTGATACACTCGCTCGAGAGCGGGAGAAATCTGGCTGGTGCTCGAGGTGACGATGGCCATTGGGTTGCTCGGCGGATGTGTCTGACAGGCCCGCTTCTTTCGCGCCCCGACAGCAACGTCAGAACCTTATCCGGAAACAAATGAAAGCAGCCGATTAGGGCCACGCAACGGTAAACGCATGGTTAAAATTCCATCGCCGGCAAATAGGGCAAAAGGTCTCGTCCGGTGGCCGCGCTCAGCGACCCCAGCGGTCCGACCAGATCTTCTCGCCGATCATGCAGTTCACACGCGGCTCCTTGTCCTTCTCCGCAACCCGCATCACGGGACGCTCCGGCATACGGCCCGCAACCTCCATCAAGAGCTTGGTGCGGATGGCTTCCTTGAACTTATCGCGGTCCTTGATCGTGATGACGAAGGAACCGGGGCCGCCGATGACGCAATCCTCATAGTAGAAATCGAGATTGTCGATATCCATAGTCGAGTAGGAGGGTTCCTTGACCATGATCGGCAGGCCGTTGATGACGATACCCTTCTCGATCGCTGCGTCGCGCGCAATCGTGACCGGAGTGCCATTGTTGTTGGGACCGTCGCCGGAAATGTCGATCACGCGGCGCAAGCCCCGATAGGGATCCTCGTCGAACAGCGGCATCGCGAAACTGATCGCGCCGGAGATCGAGGTGCGCGAGGCACGCCGGATCGGCGTCTTCAGGATTTCGGCGGCGACGGCATCGGCGGTCTCCGGTCCGTCGACCAGCCGCCACGGAATGATGATCTTCTGGTCGGTCGAAGCGGCCCACTCGAAATAGGTCACCGCGATCCGGCCGTTCGGGCCCAGCTTCAGCGCCTGCAGGAATTCCTTCGACTGGATCGCCTGCGCATAGCCTTCACGCTGGACCGCGAGCTCGTCCATGTCCATGGAGTAGGAGACGTCGACGGCGAGGATCAGCTCGACATCGACCGTCTGCGCGTCTCTGTCGGCTGCTTGCCGCTGCGGCTGATTTTTGAGTAGCGCCAGTCTGGGCGACTCAAACTTGGGTCCTGGTGCCGCGATGCCCGCGACGTCCCCTCCGGCGAACATGCCGGTCACCAGCACAGCCCCGATCGAGAACAGCAAGCGCATCGCAGCCTCCCGTCGTATGACCTGATGGTGACATGCAATCGCCTTGCCGCAAAGTCCGAAGATCGCTCGCGCTTCACATTCCGGTTAGGCATTTGCCAGTTAGGCATTTGCAGGCGGAATTGCGAAGCAGTACGCAAAGCGGCCGCGATGTTGCCGCGCTCGCGCCGCTGGACTGCGCGATCGCTGGCGCCGGCATGCCGTCATGTGCGGTCCGCTCCCGGACTGACGGGCCACTGGACAGCGCACCTCGCCCACTTGTCCGGCGCGATTTCCATGTTAGGCTGGCCGGACAGATGGGGATGGAGTCCCCCGACAACCGCCCGGCGGCCTGTGACCGTAGTGGGCTGATGACTCCTGCTTGAGGAGAGGCAATTTCTAGGCCTCTGCCTTCGGCGGGAGCATGGACAAACCCGCCGCCGGCGGGTTTTTTGTTGCCTGGATGAAGGCCGAGGAGAGGTCAAGCAGAGGCCGAGGAGAAGTCCTGGACGTGATGACGACAACACCGAATGCTGCGCGTGCGGGGCTGCCCAGGGGGATCTGGGTGCTCGGTTTCGTCTCGATGCTGATGGACGTCTCTTCCGAGATGATCCACGCGCTGCTGCCGGTCTATCTCGTCACCGTGCTCGGCGCCTCCACGCTCACCGTCGGCTTGATCGAGGGCATTGCCGAGGCGACCGCCTCGATCACGAAGATCTTCTCCGGCGCGTTGTCCGACTGGCTCGGTCGGCGCAAATTGCTCGCTGCGCTCGGCTACGGGCTGGCCGCGCTGACAAAACCGCTGTTCCCGCTTGCCCCCAGCGTCGAATGGCTGGTTGCCGCGCGCTTCATCGATCGCGTCGGCAAGGGCATTCGCGGCGCGCCGCGCGATGCGCTGATCGCCGATATAGCACCTATCGGTCTGCGCGGCGCGAGCTTCGGCCTGCGGCAGTCGCTCGACACCATCGGTGCGTTCGTCGGGCCGCTGATGGCGATCGGCCTGATGTGGTGGACGGCGGACAATTTTACGATGGTGTTCTGGGTGGCCGTGCTGCCGGGCTTCCTGTCGTTCGGACTGATCGCGTTCGCGGTGAGCGAGCCGGAGCCGGACCCCGGCCGGGAGCCGTCAAGGAATCCGCTGAATACCGCTGCGATGCGCCAGCTCGGGTCCGTGTACTGGCGCGTGGTCGCGGTTGGCGTCGTGTTCACGCTGGCACGTTTCAGCGAGGCCTTCCTGATCCTGCGTGCGCAGAATATCGGGCTCAATGCGATGTGGGTGCCGGCCGTGCTGGTGCTGATGAACATCGTCTATGCGTTGTCGGCCTATCCGGCCGGCGTGCTCTCGGACCGGATCAACCGCACCGGCCTGCTCGCGCTCGGCCTCGTCTTCCTCGCCGGCGCCGATCTCGCGCTCGCGCTGCTGCCAAACCTTGGCGGCCTCGCCCTCGGCGTCGTGCTGTGGGGACTGCATATGGGATTGACGCAAGGCCTGCTCTCGGCCCTCGTCGCCGACGCAGCGCCACCGAGCTTGCGCGGCACCGCGTTCGGCTATTTCAACCTGTTCACCGGCCTTGCCTTGCTGGCCGCAAGCGTGATCGCCGGCGCCTTGTGGGATGCCTATGGTCCGGCCGGCACGTTCCTGGCGGGGCTCGGCTTCGCGCTGGTCGCGCTCATGGGACTATTTGCCGTCGGCAACGGGCTGGCAACGGAGGAGAAACGATGACGGGGGGCTGTTCGCCGTGCTGAGCGGAGTGCTTGCGATTATGATCGGCAGCGTGCTGGGCGGCTGTGCGCGCTATTTCATCTCCGGCTCGATCGCGCGGCGGCTGGGCGAGACGTTTCCGTGGGGCACCGTGACCGTCAACGTCACCGGCGCCTTCCTGATCGGCATTTTTGGCGCATTGGCGACCCATCCCGGCTCGGTCTTCGCCGCGCCCGATCCATGGCTGTTCGCGGTCACCGGCTTTCTTGGCTGCTACACCACGGTGTCCTCGTTCAGCCTGCAAACGCTGACGCTGGCGCGCAACGGCGAGGCGATGCACGCGCTCGGGAATCTCGCGGTCTCGGTCGTGCTCTGCCTCGCGGCCGTCAGTTGCGGCTTCCTCCTCGCGGACACTCTGGGAGGCTAGAGGCAGATGAAGTCCCCCTCCTCTGCCGATCGCTGGCGCACCGCGACGCTCTATGCCTGGATTGCCGCCGGCAGCATGGTCGGCGGGCTAACGCGCTATCTGGTCGGGCTCGCGCTCGACACCGGCTCCGGCTTCCCGGTCGCGACGCTGTTCATCAACGCCACCGGCTCACTAATCATCGGCTTCTACGCGACGCTGACCGGGCCCGACGGCCGCCTGCTGGCGCGGCCCGAGCACCGGCAGTTCGTCATGACCGGGTTCTGCGGCGGCTACACGACCTTTTCAACCTTCAGCCTGGAGACCTTCCGCCTGTTCCACGGCGGCATGAAATATACGGCGCTCGCCTATATCGCGGCATCCGTCATCTGCTGGCTGGTGTCGGTATGGGCAGGCCATATGATAGCCAGCGGCACCAACCGCTTGCGAAGGAGCTGACCATGCAAATCCTTAATCAGGCAGTTTCGCTCCGGATCTTCCTTGGCGAGAACGACCAATTCGACGGCAAGCCGCTCTATGAAGCGATCGTGGTGACGGCGCGCGAGCGGCATCTGGCCGGCGCCACCGTGCTGCGCGGCCCGATGGGCTTCGGCAAGTCCAGCCGGCTCCACACTTCCAAGATTCTGCGGCTCTCGGAAGACTTGCCGTTGCTGATTGAGATCGTCGACAGCGAGGACAACATCAATGCATTCCTGCCCATCCTGGATGGCATGATGTCGAGCGGCCTGATCACCTTGGAGAAGGTGCAGGTCCTGCAATATGGTGAGAAGGCCGCGCGCTGAGCGCGCCGGCAGGAACCCGAGCCCGCCATATCCGGGAGGCGGAATGAACGATACCGTTGCCAAACCGAAAACCAGGACGAAGACCAAGGTCGAGCGGCCGAAGCTGCATAAGGTCATCCTGATCAACGACGACTTTACGCCCCGCGAATTCGTCACGATGATCCTCAAGGCCGAGTTCCGCATGACCGAGGATCAGGCCTACAAGGTGATGATCACCGCCCACAAGCTCGGCGCCTGCGTGGTCGCGGTCTTCACCAAGGACGTCGCCGAGACCAAGGCTACCCGCGCAACGGATGCCGGCCGCACCAAGGGCTATCCCCTGCTGTTCACCACGGAGCCGGAGGAATAGTGCACCGGTCCGGCTTTGGTGCTTTTGCGCCCGCTTTCGATTTCGGCGCCGAATCTGCTCTGCCGAATAGTGTATCTATTGGCTGTCAACAGGCGCATGCTGAGCCATCACCGGCTCATCACGGCATCCATCGGTGACTGAGAGAGTCTTTGCGCTCCCGCCCAATGCGGAGCGTCCTATGCAAGACACCACCAAGCGCACCATCCCTCTGAGCAATCGCCTTGCCCAATTGGCAGCCGAGGCTCGCCGTCGCGCAGAGATTGCCCCGCCCGGCGTTCAGCGGGAATCGCTGCTCAAGGCGGCGCGATTGAGTGAAACGGCCTCGCACATTCATGATTGGATAAGCCTGCCTGGCCCCAAAACCCCGAGGTAATGGCAAGCAAACCTTGTCGACCGCCTGTTCACGTCGAGCGACGATCCGGGCCAAGGGCGGCATCCGCCTTCAAATCGCACTTCAAATATAAGTTGTATGAAATGAACTATATTTCATTTTGGTTGTTATAACAGCGTCCCCAAACGAAACGGGGCGGTCAACAGCCAAAGCAGCCCAAATGATGAAATCTCTTGTCGCGTTCGCGATGTTCGCGCTCCTCGGAGTGTCCGTAATGGTGCTGCCCGGTTTTGCTCCGCAAGTAAAAGCGCGCGAAACCGTTGCTTTGGCGAAGGCGGACCGGCTGGCGAGCCTTCCGGTGGCGCGGAATTGCCTGGGCCAGGTCTGGCCGGACTTCGAAGCATCGTGTCTGCGCCGGGGTGAATCCGATGTCAGGGTTCATGAAGCTCGTTTGGTGACGGCTCGCCGCTAGACCAACCATCGCAAAGCGCCGGCCGAGCTTGTCGGATGATCCAGGAAAGTGTCGTGCACAGATGTCAACGCCCCCAACCTCCTTGCCGAACGTTCTCGTCGTCGAAGACGAGATGATCCTGCGCATGCGCGCGGTCGATATCGTAGAGGATGCAGGCTTCTGCCCTGTGGAGGCCGTCAACGCCGACGAAGCCATTTCGATCCTCGAGTCGCGGTCGGACATCTCGCTTCTGTTCAGCGACATCCAGATGCCCGGGACCATGGACGGCCTGAAGCTGGCCCACGCGGTGCACGATCGCTGGCCTGCCATCAAGATCGTACTGGTCTCCGGTCAGGTAAAGCCGTCTGAAACCGAAACGCCGGCGGACAGCCGCTTCTTTCGCAAGCCGCTCGCCGTCGACGAAATGATCTCGCAGTTGCAGACGATGATCGGAGCGGGCGCGCTAAAAATCCTTCCGACCACAACGACGGATCCCGGGGAAAACCTTGGGGTTGCTCGATCGCCACAGGAATCGGTTCTGGTGGCGGAGAACGACAATCTGCGCCTGTTGCTGGAACAGGCCGACACCGACGCCAAGGTCCTGCTCGCTCAAGCCGGCATCGAAGCCCACGAACGCGAGGCGGCCGACAAGTTGCAAAAGCTCATCCTCGGAGAGCTGCATCATCGCATCAAGAATACGCTTGCGACGGTGAGCGCAATCGCAGCCCAGAGCTTCCGGGCCGCAATCAATCTCGAGCAAGGCCAAAAAGCCATGGATGGCCGCTTGCTGGCGTTGGGGCGCGCCCACGACCTGTTGATACAGGTCAGCTGGTCCAATGCGAGCCTCACTCATACCCTGAGCGGCGCCACCGATCCCTATGACGGTCAGGGAGGTCGACGATTCCATTTCAATGGGCCGGATCTCCGGATCACATCCGGTGCCGTGATAGCGCTCGCGATGACGTTCAACGAGCTCTGCACCAACACGACGAAGTTCGGCGCACTGTCCAGTTCCTCCGGACATGTCGAGATCGCATGGACGGTGGACGAGATCGAGCAAAGGCTGCGCCTGAAGTGGAGCGAAAGCGGCGGCCCCGTGGTGGCGCCGCCGACACGACGGAGCTACGGCACCCGGATGATCGAGTCGCTCGGCCAGCAACTGAACGGACAGGTGCGGCTGGCCTACGAACCGTCCGGATTTGTCTATCAGCTGGATGTACCGCTGAAGTCGGTGATGGCGTCGAACGCCTGAATTCTGCTCACCAGGCTGACGGCGGCGGACATCCGAGGATGACCTCAGGCCATCACCACCGGCGTCTCCTCCGTCAGCCCGTACACGCGCTGCGCCTTGGAAAAGCCCGCGATCGGGAATTCGCCGAGCTCGTGCCAGTCGTGGCGGCAGACATTGGCGAAGCCTTCTGAGGCCACGACGGTCCGCCCCAGGCGACCCGTGATCTTCTCCAGCCGCGCAGCAAGATTGACCGCGGGGCCAATGCAGGTGAAGTCGAGGCGGTTGCCGCCGCCAATATTGCCGTAGAGGATGTTGCCGACGTGGAGCGCCACGCCGAAGCGGAAGCGCTCGACGACGTCGCCGACAGGATACGCGAGCGCCTCGACACTGGCGCGAGATTCGCGCGCTGCCTCCAGCACCCGCGTGCAGACATGCGCGGCATCGCCGACATATTCGTCGATCGGGAATACCGCGAGCAGGCCGTCGCCCATGAATTTCAGCACCTCGCCGCCATGGCCGCGGATCGCGGCAACCTGGCAGTCGAAATAATGGTTGAGGATCTCGACCACGGTCTCGGCCGGCAGCCGGTCCGACAGTGCCGTGAAGCCGCGCAGATCGGAGAGCCAGATCGCAGCCTGCATGGTGTCGTTGTGGCCGCGGCGGATCTGACCGCCAAGGATGCGCGCGCCGGCACGATTGCCGACATAGGTGTCGAGCAGCATCTCGGCGGTGCGGCGCAGGCTGATGATCTCGGTGATGCGCGCGAGCGGCTTGACGATGGTGTGAATCGCCGCGATGTGTTCATCGGTGAAGCCGCCTGGATGGCGCGTTGTCCAGCTCGTCGCGTGGACCGAGCCGTCGAGAAACTGCATTGGCGTCGCGACGTAGTCGGTTACGCCTTCGGCACGCATATCGTCGAAAAAAGGGAAATGCTTGCTGCCGGGATCGTCGATGCGTCCCCGCACCTCAAGTCCCTGCTCGAACACGACCCGCAGCGGACTTCTGGCGAATTCCGGCGTCTCCAGGATCTCGAAATCGACCGTGCCGATCTCGACCTCCTCGCCTTCCCGCCAGATGAAGTTGCGACCGAAAATTTCGGGATGCAGCGTGCGGATGAAGATGCCGAACCGCCATAGCGGCAGACCGGCTGCAACCATCCGTTCGCAGGCTTCGGCCGTCATCTCGGCCGGGGCCTTCGACGACCAGGCGCCGTCGATCAGCCAGTTGGTGATACGTTGGAGCTCGGAGCTTTCCATGCGCGCATTTGCGGACGAAGTTGTGGGATCGTCAAGCTGCGCGGTGGACTAGTGGCGCGATACAAGCGCCCTGCGGAACGCTAGCGCTCGACCTGGCCGCGGTCGCGCAGGAAATGATCCGCAAACACGCAGGCCATCATGGCTTCGCCGACGGGGACGGCGCGGATTCCGACGCAGGGATCGTGGCGGCCCTTGGTCATGATCTCGGTGTCGGCGCCGTTGCGATCGACGGTGAGACGCGGCTGCAGGATCGACGAGGTCGGCTTGACGGCGAAACGCACCACCACCGGCTGCCCCGTGGAGATGCCGCCCAGCACGCCACCAGCGTGGTTGGACAGAAAACGCGTGCCGTCATTGCCCGTGCGCATCTCGTCGGCATTCTCTTCCCCGGTGAGTTCGGCCGCGCCGAAGCCGGCGCCGATCTCGACGCCCTTCACCGCATTGATGCTCATCATTGCGGCGGCGAGCTCGGCATCGAGCTTGGCGTAGATCGGGGCGCCAAGGCCGGCCGGCACACCTTCGGCGACGACCTCGATCACCGCGCCGATCGAGGAGCCGCTCTTGCGGATGCCGTCGAGATAGGTCTCGAAGAACGCGGCCTTGTCCTTGTCCGGACAGAAGAACGGGTTTTTCGCGATCTCGTCCCAGTCCCATTTCGCGCGGTCGATCTTGTGTGGCCCCATCTGCACCAGCGCGCCGCGCACCTTCACATCGGGCAGCACCTTTCGAGCGATCGCGCCGGCGGCGACGCGCGTCGCGGTCTCGCGCGCCGAGGAGCGGCCGCCGCCGCGATAGTCGCGCAGGCCGTACTTCGCTTCATAGGTAAAGTCAGCGTGGCCAGGCCGAAACTTGTCCTTGATCTCGGAATAGTCTTTTGAGCGCTGGTCGGTGTTCTCGATCAGGAGCCCGATCGGCGTGCCCGTCGTCACCTGCACGCCGGTCTCCGGATGCGCCATCACGCCGGAGAGGATCTTGACCTGGTCCGGCTCCTGACGCTGGGTCGTGAAGCGCGACTGGCCGGGTCGGCGGCGATCAAGATCACCCTGGATGTCGGCCTCGACGAGCGGGATCATGGGCGGGCAGCCGTCGACCACGCAGCCGATCGCCACCCCATGGCTCTCGCCGAAGGTCGTGACGCGGAACATGTGGCCGAAGGTGTTGAAGGACATCCGTATCTAGCTCGTAAGTCAGTGCTGACTTAACTCGCCCTGAAATTGGGGTCAAATGCCTACACGGTCGTCATGGCCGGGGTTGTCCCGCCATCCACGTTCTTGGCCCACAAGCGCAAAAGGGCGCCCCGGGCATGACGGCGCAGGACGCGCAAGCGAACCGGCTTAACTAAACTTCTCCAACCGCCCGTCGCGGAACACGTAGACGGCGCCCTGCTCGATATAAAGTTCGGCGGCGCTCGCCGGCGTCTCCAGGCCGAGTGAAACCATCAGGGCCCGGCAGGTCCCACCATGGGCGACCGCGACGGTGTCGGTCCGGAGTTGGTCGTACCAAGCGCGCACGCGGACCTGCACATCGGCGTAGGTCTCTCCGCCCGCGGGGCCCACCGTCCATTTGTCGGCGAGGCGCCGGGCGTAGATGTCGGGATCGGAGGCCTCGCTCTCGGCCAGCGTCAGTCCCTCCCAGGTGCCGTAGCCGATCTCACGCAGGCGATCGTCGAGCGTATAGCCCGCAGTCGGCAGTTCGAGCTTGCTCCGCGCCAGTTCCATGGTCTCTCGTGCGCGGCCAAGCGGACTCGACACGTAGGGTAATGCGGCCTTGTCGCGGTCCTCGCGCTTGAAGAGATCGGCGAGAATGCCGCCGGCCTGCACCGCCTGACCGCGACCGCGTGCGTTCAGCGGAATGTCCTTGATGCCCTGAAGCCTCCCGAGCGCATTCCACTCGGTCTCGCCGTGGCGAAGGTAATAGATCGTGGGGACGGGCATTGCTGGGTGAAAAGTTAGTCCTTCCCGCCGAACGAAATGTCCGGCGCGTCCGGGCGCTTCATGCCGAGCACGTGATAGCCGGAATCGACGT
Organism: Bradyrhizobium sp. 45; assembly: GCF_023073155.1. Lineage (NCBI taxonomy): Bacteria > Pseudomonadati > Pseudomonadota > Alphaproteobacteria > Hyphomicrobiales > Nitrobacteraceae > Bradyrhizobium > Bradyrhizobium sp. 45. Next base: position 40,536 of record NZ_JADPIX010000131.1, read on the forward strand.
GGTGCACCTCGCCGGTGACGCCGCGCGAGAGGTCGGAGAGGAAATACAGCGCGCTGCCGCCGACGTCTTCCGTGGAGACGTTGCGCCGCAGCGGTGCGTTGGCCTCGTTCCACTTCAGGATATATCTGAAATCGCCGATGCCGGACGCCGCGAGGGTCTTGATCGGCCCCGCGGAGATCGCATTGACGCGGATGTTCTTCTCGCCGAGATCGGCGGCGAGATAACGCACGCTCGCTTCGAGCGCCGCTTTCGCGACGCCCATGACGTTGTAATGCGGCATCCACTTCTCGGCGCCGTAATAGCTGAGCGTGATGAGCGAGCCACCGTCGGTCATCAGCTTCTCGGCGCGCTGCGCCACCGCTGTGAACGAATAGCAGGAGATCAGCAGGGATTTCGAAAAATTCTCCTGCGTGGTGTCGACGTAGCGGCCGTCGAGCTGCTCGCCATAGGCGATCGCATGCACCAGAAAGTCGATCTTGCCCCACTTCTCCTTCAGCACCGCGAAGGCCGCATCGATGGTCGCAGCATCGGTGACGTCGCAATGGCCGAGCACGAGCCCGCCGATCTCGGCGGCGAGCGGCTCGACGCGCTTCTTCAGCGCATCGCCCTGATAGGTGAAGGCAAGCTCGGCGCCGGCCGCGTGGCATGCCTTGGCAATGCCCCAGGCGATCGAGCGGTTGTTGGCAACGCCGAGGACCACGCCCCGCTTGCCCTGCATCAGACCTGAATTCTGCGCCATTTGCTAACGTCCCGTCGAGCTCCCGGTGAGGTTTGGAGGTACACCAGCCCTCCGTTGCGGTACAGTCCTAATACGCGGCGTTAACGCTGTTTCAAGCGCCGGAATAGCCGTTCCGCTCGGGTGTTATGATCGTTGTGGCGCTCGCGCCGACATCAGGACGTCAAGACCGCAATGAGTGCGTTTCGCCAGAGTGTTGAAGCCATGATCCCGGCGTTGCGCCGCTACGCCCGCGCGCTCACGCGCGAGGCGGATGCGGCCGACGATCTGGTGCAGGATACGCTGGTGCGGGCGCTGCGTTCGGAGCGTCTGTTCCTCGGAGGCGACGTCAGGAGCTGGCTCTATACGATCCTGACCAACCTCAACAAGAACCGGCGGCGTTCGCTGGCACGACGGCCGCAATTCATGCAGCTGACGGAGAACAACCCGGATGCCAGCGGGACCGAAGCCGAAGGGCGCGATATCGAGAGGGCGCTGGCGACGCTCGTCGAGGAGCAACGCTCGGTGCTGCTCCTGGTGATGCTGGAGGGCATGAGCTACCGCGAGGTCGCCGACATCCAGGGCGTGCCGATCGGCACCGTGATGTCGCGCCTGGCACGCGCCCGCGCCCACGTCAAAGCCTCGCTGGAGGGCGAGCGCCCGGCGCTCAGGCGGGTGAAATGATGGCAGGATTGATGCATCGCGCCGGTCGTTTCTCCTGCATGGCGCGGGAAGCGGCGCAGTTGAACCACGAAGAACATTTTGGGCCGCAGAGCCAGAGACGATCGATATGAACGACCGCAAGATCCCAGTCACCGAGGACGAACTGCACGCCTATGTCGACGGCGAGCTGCCGGCCGAGCGCCGCGCCGATGTCGAGGCCTGGCTTGCCGCGCAGCCCGAGGATGGCGAGCGCGTGCAGTCCTGGCGCGCCATGGCCGAGATGCTGCACGCCCGCTACGATTCCGTCGCCCAGGAGCCGGTGCCGGCGCGGCTCGAGCTCGAACGGCTGGAGCGCCGCCCGCGGCACTGGCTCTATGGCGCCGCCGCGGCTGTGCTGGTGGCCTTCATGGCCGGCGGCACCGCCGGCTGGCTGGCGCACGGTGCCGCCAACGCGCCCTCGACTTTCCAGAGCTTTACGACCGACGCACTCGACGCCCACCGCCTCTATGTCGTCGAGGTTCGCCATCCCGTCGAGGTCGGCGGCAACGAGCGCGACCACCTCCAGGCCTGGCTGACCAGACGCTGCGGCTGGACCGTGTTTGCTCCGAACCTGGAGGCGAGTGGACTAAAGCTCGTCGGCGGCCGGCTCTTGCCGGGGCCGAACGGCCCGGCGTCGTTCCTGATGTATGAGGGCGCCTCGGGCGAGCGGTACACGATCTACACCGCCAAGACCGAGAATGGCGCGACGCAGATGCGGTATGCCAGAACGGACAAGGACGGGGCGCTGTTCTGGTCGGAGCGCGGCGTCGGCTACGTCGTCAGCGGTGGCGGCGACCGGGACCGGCTGACCAAAGTGGCGCAGGCGGTCTACGACCAAGCAGAGAAAAGCGGCACCTAGACAACCACGCAAACGCGGTGCCTCGATTCCGACATTGAAAATTTGGAATGAAGACATCGGCGCGTCTCATTATCGCACCGGATGATCACGCGAAAATGAGCAGCGTTCGATCCGCCGATCGACGCGGGCGGCCTCGATTGGGGTTTTTGGTACCGCGCTGGTCCCCCTCTCGAGGCCGCACCTTTTTATCGGCTGCCCCGCCGGACAGCCGACACGTCGAGCACGTGAGCCAAGAAGGGCTACCACGCCTCGGGCATATGATGAGCATCATCTCGATGGACGACGCTCTCAGTCTTTAGGAGAACCCCTCACAGTTTCCGGATCACACTTAGCCAAGCCCGCTACGTGGATTGTAGGGGCGCTGCTCCCGCCACTTCTCCATCAATGCTTCAAGCTCGGCGTCGTTCCCGTCCGGTAGCATAATCCTGACGGTGACGAAGAGATCCCCGGTTCCACCAGTTTTTGGCAATCCTTTGCCCTTGAGGCGGAAGGTCCGGCCGCTGGAGGTGTTTTGCGGAACCGAAAGCTCCACGGCATTGCCGAGGGTGGGCACGCGGACCTTGCCGCCAAGCACCGCCTCGTAGAGCGTGACCGGCAGGTCGATCCTGAGATCGGCGCCCTCGATCTTGAAGAACGGATGCTGCGCGATGCCGATCGTGATCAGGAGATCGCCCGGCGGATGGCCCTGAGCGCTCTCGCCCTGCCCCCGCAACCGGATCTGCTGGCCTTCGGTCACGCCGGCCGGAATCTTGACGTTGAGCTCCTTGCCGTTCGGCAGCCGGACGCGCTTCTCGCCGCCCTTCACCGCCTCCTCCAGCGAGACGGTCATGGCGACATTGACGTCGAGATCGAGCCCGATCCCGCCGGTGTCGAATTCGAACTGGGCACCGCCGCCGGCCCCGGGGCGCGGACGCGGCCCTCCTCCGAACATGCTGTTGAGGATGTCCTCGAACGCGCCGCCGCCCGGACCAGGGCCCGCGCCGCCACCGCGGAACGTATAGCTCTCGAACCCGCCGGGACCCGCGCGCCCGCGCGGCCCACCGCCGCCGCCCGGAAAACCCTGGAAGCGCGGCTTGCCGTCGGCGTCGATCTCGCCGCGGTCGAATTGCTTGCGCTTGTCCTCGTCGCCGAGGATCTCATTGGCCGTATTGAGCTCAGCGAAGCGCTCGGCCGCCTTCGGGTCGTTCTTGTTGCTGTCGGGATGGTGCTTCTTGGCAAGCTTGCGATAGGCGCTCTTGATCGCGGCAGCGTTGGCGCTCCGCGGCACCCCCAAGACCTCATAGGGGTCGCGCATCCGTGACGTCTCCTTCAAGAAATCGAATTGTTCAAAGGGCTCCCCGCCCCAACTGAGCCTCATGTGGGGGGCGAGTGGTATTTTTGCAACTAGCCTGGTGAAGCGATTCCTAGCTCCGCCACGGCTTTAGCGTATGAATCTCCCAACTGCCACGGCTGCTTTGGCAGCCCGCGCCCTGGAGCCAGCTTTCGGTGCTGCCATTGACGTAGCTCGCCAGGAAGTCGCGGCACTTGCGGCCGTCCTCGGCGGCATAGGATTGCGCGATCGGCGTGACCGAACCGCGCGCCCCGGTTTCCGGATTCTCCCAATGCTGGCTGGAATCCTTATCGTTCTTGCTGAGCACGTCGGAGGCGGCGTTGCGGGCGAAGGCGAGATCGGTCTCTGTCGGTGCCGCCACCCTGGCCGGCATTGCGATCGAGCCGGTAAGGTCGCTGTCCTCGGCCTTGGCGTAGGCACTCTTGTCGTTGCGGGAAAAGCTGCAACCGCCGGTGCCGAGTCCGATCAGAATGATCGTCATGACGAAGCCGGACGGCCGGATCGCCGATAGGCCAACGCGTCCCCATACCCTATATAGGGCGGTAGCAGACAACAACGCGTTTTGGACCGCAGGACGCAACTCGGACCCCAGACATGACCGACACGACCTCGATGAAACACCAGACACCCTTAACATCCGGTGATTTCACCGCCGCCGACGAGCCGTTTGCGCTGTTCGAGGCCTGGCTGAACGAAGCCATCAAGAGCGAGCCGAACGATCCGAACGCCATGGCGCTCGCGACCGTCGATCCCGACGGCCTGCCGGACGTGCGCATGGTGCTGATGAAGGGCTTCGATACCGATGGTTTCGTCTTCTACAGCCACATCGCCAGCCAGAAGGGCCGCGAACTCGCCGCAAATCCTAAGGCGGCGTTACTTTTTCACTGGAAGTCGCTGCGCCGTCAGGTCCGCATCCGCGGCAACGTGACGCCGGTGACCGAGGCCGAAGCCGACGCCTATTTCGCCACCCGTCCCAAGCAAGCGCAGATCGGCGCCTGGGCGAGCAAGCAGTCGCAGGAGCTCGAGAGCCGCTTCGCTTTCGAGCAGGCGATCGCCAAGGTCGCCGCCAAGCACATGATCGGCGAGGTGCCGCGTCCGCCGGGCTGGAGCGGCTGGCGTATAACACCGTCGCGTATCGAGTTCTGGCACGACCGCCCGTTCCGCCTGCACGACCGCATTGAATTTCGCCGTGACGCGGCCGGCCAGAAATGGTCCAAGACGCGAATGTATCCCTAGAATTTTGTTCGAGAATGATCCCTTCGGAAAACCGCTGCACAGTTTGCGCTAACGCGGCCCTCCGGGTCCGGATCATGCTCCAGCCTGAAAGATGTCCATGCCGCAGTCGTCCAATGCGCCGCGCCGTACGCTGCTCCTGACCGGGGCGAGCCGCGGCATCGGCCATGCCACCGTGATCCGTTTCTCCTCGGCCGGCTGGCGCGTGATCACCTGCTCGCGGCATCCGTTCCCGGAGGATTGTCCCTGGGACGCGGGCCCTGAGGACCATATCCAGGTCGACCTCGCCACCCCCGCAGATACCACGCGCGCGATCTCCGACATCCGCGACCGTCTCGAAGGCGGCATGCTGCATGCGCTGGTCAACAACGCCGCGATCTCGCCGAAGGGGGCCGGCGGCTCCAGGCTCGGCTCGATCGACACCGACCTCGACACCTGGACGCACGTGTTCAATGTCAACTTCTTCGCGCCGATCATGATGGCGCGCGGGCTGATCGAGGAATTGAAGGCGGCCAAGGGCTCTGTCGTGAACGTCACCTCGATCGCGGGCTCGCGCGTGCATCCCTTCGCGGGCGCGGCCTACGCCACCTCGAAGGCCGCGCTGGCGTCCCTGACGCGCGAAATGGCCTCCGACTTCGGCCGCGTCGGCGTGCGCGTCAACGCGATCGCGCCGGGCGAGATCGACACCTCGATCCTGTCGCCGGGCACCGAGAAGATCGTCGACCAGCAGATCCCGATGCACCGGCTCGGCACACCGGACGAGGTCGCCAAGATCATCTACGTGCTGTGCACGGACACCAGTTCTTACGTCAACGGCGCCGAGATCCACATCAACGGCGGCCAGCACGTGTAGGCTACCGCGTCATTGCAAGCGCAAGCGAAGCAATCCAGACTGCCTCGGTGAGGACAGTCTGGATTGCCTCGTCGCTTCAGTGCAAAATTGCTTCGCAATTTTGTCGCGAGGTCCTCGCAATGATGATGTTGGAAATAACGCCGGAGAAGCAAGGCGATCCAGACAACGCCGCCGCAAGACCTGGATCGCCCTTAGCTTCCGTTCCTCAATCGAGTCGAATCCGACGTGACCTCTCGCGTGGCTGCGGAGCGGCCGTGCTGATTGCAGTCGAGCAATCGTCGTCGTTCTCGCCGTCGAGCAGCGGAGCACCACAGTGCCGGCACATGCGTGCCGACAGCGACGACGCCTTGCCGCTCGTCGCGACGTGGCGATAGCTCGCCAGATCGATGACGTTGGGGGGCGTCGTTATGTGTTTTTCAACCATGGCTGTTCCTCGCGGCTTACCTGCTCCTTATCGCAGACAAGTTTCGCGCAAACGTTCAGCCCACCGCTCAAATTTTACCGGAGGAATTGGGGCGGCGAGCACACATCGCCGTGCGGCCGCAATCCCGCTCTATTCTGCGACACCAGACACTGTGTCTCTGCGTCCGGCGTAAGGTCTCGGTCACTATTACAGCCACTTCTTCCACTTGAAGATCCAGTACGGAACGATCGCCGCAATCAGCATCAGCACCAGCGCGAACGGATAACCGTGCACCCATTCGAGTTCCGGCATCGACTTGAAGTTCATGCCGTAGATCGAGGCGATCAGCGTCGGCGGCATCAGGACAACCGCCATGACCGAAAACAGCTTGATGATGTTGTTCTGCTCGAGATTGACGACGCCGAGCATGGCGTCGAGCACAAAGGTGATCTTGCTGGAGAGATAGGAGGCATGATCGGTCAGCGAGACGACGTCACGCTGCATGGTCTTGAGCTGCTCGCGCATGTCCTTCGACCATTTCACGCCCTCCACCACCGCGGAAAGGAAGGCGACGACGCGGCCGATCGAGACCAGGCTCTCGCGAACCTTGGAGGTCAGATCGCCCTTGCGGCCGATCGAGATCAGGATTTGCGAATATTGCTTGGCGTGACCGTGGCGCTCGCTCTCCGGCTCGAAAATGTCATGGGAGACCTGATCGATCTCGGCGCCGCAGCGCTCCAGGATGTCGGCGCAGCGGTCGATCACGGCATCGAGCAGCTCCATCAGCACCATCTCGCCGGTGATGGCCGGTGTGCAGGAACGGGCCAGCTTGGCCTCGACCAGCGCAAAGGGCTTGGGCTGGTCATAGCGCACCGTTACCAGGCGGTGGTCGCCCAGAATGAACGTGACCGCCGTGGTCCTCGGCATATCGGTATCGGATTGGCACATCAGCGTCGCGGTCATGTAGCGTGCGCCGTTCTCCATATAGAGGCGGCTCGAGATCTCGATCTCCTGCATGTCCTCCCGGGTCGGGATTGCGATCCCCGAGAGCTTCTCGACGGCTTTGTCCTCGGCCGCGGTGGGGTTGACCAGGTCGATCCAGACCGCATGCTCCGGGACTGCTGCGAGATCCTCGATGACGGCCTTCTTGAGGGAGGACTCGAAGGGAACGAACACAGAAAACATGCACAACTCCAGCAGGGGCCTGCGACAGACTGACAGCGCTTAGCGCGATTCTGACAAGTTGATGATGACAAGCACATTAACGGAGCGTTTGCATTTGTGGCGACGCCATGGCCCAACTGTGGCACGGAATCGACACTTACGACCGTTTTGCCCAGAAATCGGCTCTGGCCCGCAAAACTTGCGGCAGAAAAGCCACAGGTAAGGTCTTGCAGCGCGGGAGAAGCGTCGTGAGGCTGGAATTGTGGCAGATTTCAACGATAATGGGGCCAACGGAATCGTGGAATTGGGCTTACTCAAGCTCCACGAAAGCTTGTTGTTGTCGATTGGAACCAAATCATGTCGTCGCTGAAAGTTACGCTGGGTATTTTGGCTGCTGGCCTGATGCTGTCGGGCTGCATGCAGGCCACGCATTTTGAAGCGACCGACACCAAGGCCTTCAAGCCGAAGGACAAGGAACTCCTTGCCAAGGTTCGGTACGAGAACACCCCGGTCGCAGAGCCGTTCCGCCGCGCCATCGTTGAGTACCACCGCAAGGAATCGCCGGGCTCGATCGTGGTCGATTCCGACAACCATTACCTCTACTACGTTCTGGATGGCGGCAAGGCGATCCGCTACGGCATCACCGTCGGTGAAGAAGCCATGGCTTGGTCGGGCATCGCCAAGGTGGGCAGCAAGACCGAGTGGCCGGCCTGGCACCCTACCCCCGGCGAAATTTCGCGCCTGGGCGTGCCCACCTTCGTCGCCCCCGGTCCGGACAATCCAATGGGCTCCCGCGCGATGTATCTCTACTCCGGCGGCAAGGACACATTGTTCCGCATTCACGGCACCAACCAGCCGGAATATATCGGCGCGTCGATCTCGTCGGGCTGCATCCGCCTGACCAACGAGGACGCGATCGACCTCTATGATCGCGTCAAGGTCGGCACCCTCGTTGTGGTGCTCGAGCCCAAGCATGGCGACTCGCCCTACAATTCACGGCTTGCGCTCGGCGGCAGCCAAACTGGCCAGGCGGGCAGCTACTGATCAGGTACCTGATCTCTGACATTCAAAAGCGCCGGTTTCACCGGCGCTTTTTTGTTGCCGGCTTGTGCGGCCGGGCTTTTTGGCCGTCGGCCGCCGGCTTGTCCGGGGAGGCAGCCGACTTCTCCGCCGCCTCGTCGTCAATTCCTTGCTTCGTCTCGGGCTTGGCCTCGGGCTTCGCTTCGGGTTTGGCCGCGACCTCACGCGGCGGCGCCTCCTCGGGCCGTTCCGCCGGCAGCAGCGGGGCAACCTGCGGCAGCGGATCCCAGACGTTCCACTGGCAGATCCGGTAGTCGTTGCGCCGCTGCGCGAGATCGAGATGGATATGGTCCTCGTGGTACCAATCCGAGCCGGGGCCGAGCACAGTCGAAAAGCGCGAGCAGACCGAATGCAGCACGCGCTCGCGCACCTCGCGCGGCATGGTGCGGTCGGTCAGGCCGATCGACTGCCCGTTAGCGAGCTTGATGGCGCGCACATCGATCGCATTGGCCTTGCCGTGCTCGGACAGCATGGCGCCGACGACGCGGTTGCGGCCACGACACTCGAAGCTGTCGAAATTGTCGAGATCGCTGATGGTCGAGCCGAGGCTCGCGGCCAGCGGCACCACGTCCTTGCGCACCCAATCGGCGATTGCGGATGCCATGGTGCAGCGGAGGATCGCCGCCGGCTTGACCGCCACCTTGCGCTTGTCCGGCAGCACGATGGCCTCGAGCCGCACCAGATCCTCGCCGCCACAGGCGCCGGGGCCGCGGATATCCGGGATCGAAGGCGCGATCGCGATCTCCTCGGTCAGCGCGACGCGGCACGCCGAGGCCTGCTTCTCGGGCGGCGGCGCCGACTCGGCGGGCTTGGTGGCGCCAGGTTTGTCCGCGGAAGGCTTTTCCGCGGAAGGCTTGCCGCCGGTCTCCGCAGGAGCCTCGTCCGATGCCTTGGCCGATGCCTTGGGGGCCTCCTCGGGGCGAGGTCTTGGGAGCGGGATCCTGCCAGAGATATTGGCAGAATGAACCGTGGCGCGCGGCCGTGGTGCCGCAATACCAAAGATGTCCAGCGGGGACCCATATTTGCGCGCCTCTGCCCGATCCGCGAGCCCGAGCGCGACGGTAACCATTGCCGCGCCGACGGACATATAGCCGCGATAAGACCATTTGCGGCGAAAGACGGGCAGGCTAAAACTCATGACAATTCTTTGGCCCAACGCTGAGAGCGACAATCCGCCCAGCGGCTTCTCGGAGGAACGACGGAATGCTTGGTTTGATGCAAGACTGGCCCCTGCTCTGCCACAGGATCATCGAACACGCCGCCAAGATTCATGGCAAGCAGGAGGTCGTGACGCGCTCGGTCGAGGGACCGATCCATCGCACCACCTATGCCGATATCCACAAGCGCGCGCTCAAGGTCTCGCAGATGCTGGAGCGCGACGGCATCAAGCTCGGCGACCGTGTCGCAACGATCGCCTGGAACACCTGGCGCCATCTTGAGGTCTGGTACGGCATCATGGGGATCGGCGCCATCTGCCATACCGTCAATCCCCGCCTTTTCCCCGAGCAGATCGCTTGGATCATCAACCATGCGCAGGACCGCATCGTGATGACCGATATCACGTTCATTCCGGTCCTGGAGAAGATCGCCGACAAGCTGACAAGCGTGGAACGCTATGTCGTGCTCACCGACAAGGCGCACATGCCGCAGACGACGCTGAAGAACGTGGTCGCCTACGAGGACTGGATCGCGGAGGCCGACGGCAAGTTTAAATGGAAGGACTTTGACGAGAACACGGCGGCCGCGATGTGCTACACATCGGGCACCACCGGCGATCCCAAAGGCGTGCTGTATTCGCATCGCTCCAACGTGCTGCACGCGCTGATGGCCAACAATGTCGACGCGCTCGGTACCAGCGCCTCCGAAACCATGCTTCCCGTAGTGCCGCTCTTCCACGCCAACAGCTGGGGCATCGCCTTCTCCGCGCCGTCGCAGGGCACCAAGCTCGTCATGCCCGGCGCCAAGCTCGACGGCGCCTCGGTCTATGAGCTGCTCTCGACCGAGAGGGTGACGCATACCGCGGGCGTGCCCACGGTGTGGCTGATGCTGCTCCAGCACATGACCGCGAACAATCTGAAGCTGCCGGACCTGAAGATGGTGATCTGCGGCGGCTCGGCGATGCCGCGTTCGATGATCAAGGCCTTCCTCGACATGGGCTCGAACGTCCGTCACGCCTGGGGCATGACCGAGATGAGCCCGATCGGCAGCGTCGCGGCGCTGAAGCCGCCGTTCCAGAATGCGACTGGCGAGGCGCGGCTCGACGTGCTCCAGATGCAGGGCTACGCGCCGTTCGCCGTCGAGATGAAGATCACCGACGATGCCGGCAAGGAACTGCCGTGGGACGGCACGACCTTCGGCCGCCTCAAGGTCGCCGGCCCGGCCGTCGCCAAGGCCTATTACCGGGTCGACGCCAACATTCTCGACGAGGACGGCTTCTTCGACACCGGCGACGTCGCGACCATCGACGAAGCCGGCTACATGCGGATCACCGACCGCTCCAAGGACGTGATCAAGTCCGGCGGCGAGTGGATCTCCTCGATCGAGCTGGAGAACCTCGCAGTCGGCCATCCCGCGGTGGCGGAAGCCGCCGTGATCGGCGTGTTCCATCCCAAATGGGACGAGCGTCCGCTGCTGATCGTGCAGCTGAAGCAGGGCCAGCAGGCCAGCCGCGAGGACATCCTGAAGTTCATGGATGGCAAGATCGCCAAATGGTGGATGCCCGACGACGTTGCCTTCGTCGACGGTATCCCCCACACGGCGACGGGCAAGATCCTGAAGACCGCGCTGCGCGATCAGTTTAGGGAATACCGCTTCCCGAACGCGGCGGCGTAGGCCATCTCGGACGTCGTGCCCGGGCTTCGTCCCGCCTGCGGGGCCGAAGCCGCTTCGGCGCGGCGAAGGCCGGCATCCGCGTCCTCGTGGCAAAAAGACGTGAATGGCCGGTCAAGCCCGGCCATGACGATGCAGCCTTGTGCGGAACTCTTGAATTTGCCCGCGGGCCGTGGTCTCAACGGCCCGTCGTCGTGCCAGATCGGCCGGCACCGTCCCCAAGATCCCGGCAGAGCTCACCCGATGGCCCGCAGGTTTTCCGCTCCCTACCAGTCGGAGCCCGTGTCCAGCCTCGCGAGCTGGGCGCGCAATCTGGCCGTGTTCGCCGTGGTGGCGGTGGTGGTCTCGATCATCATCGTCCGGTTCGGCTTCCTGGAGATGAAGCCGGCGCTCGCGACCTTCTTCGGCGGGCTCGGGATCGCCGCGCTCTCGATCCTGTTCGGGCTCGCCGGCTTTGCCGCGATCTGGCAGAACGGCTCGCGCGGCATGGCGCGCATCCTGCTTGCGTTCCTGATCGACGGCGCGATCCTCGCCTATCCCGCTTATCTCGGCCTGCAATACCGCAAGCTGCCGGCGATCCACGACATCACCACCGACCCGATCGACCCGCCGCGCTTCGACGCACTGGCTCGCCTGCGCACTGGGGATGGTGCCAATACCGCTGTGTATGCCGGCCTCTATTCGGCCGAGCAGCAGCGTCAATCCTATCCCGATATCGAGCCGATCGAGCTCGAGATTTCAGTCGACCGCGCCTATGCGATCGCGCTTCAGCTGGTCAACAAGCGCAAATGGTTGATCATCGACGAGCGCGCGCCGCAGCCGCCGCGCCGCATCGGCCGCATCGAGGCGGTGGCGCGCTCCCCGATCATGGGTTTCCGCGAGGACATCGCCATCCGGGTCGTGCCCGACGGCGAGGATTCCCGCGTCGATATCCGCTCCGCCTCGCGCTATTTCGAGAGCGACCTCGGCAGCAACGCCGCACGCGTGAAGAAATTCATCGACGATCTCAACACCGCCGCCGATGCCGACGCACTCAAGCCGGTGAAGAAGACGCCAGTGGCGCCGCCGAAGGCGCAGGCAAAGACGGTGAAGAAGTGACGGAAGGCTAAGCGTTCGCCATCCGATAGGTCCCGCCGATCACGGGATCGCCGTCCGTCGCCACCACGCCGCGGGCGACCAGGTCTTCCAGATGCGCCAGCACGGAGTAGCCCGCCGCCGTGGTGAGCCTCGGATCGATGCCGATATAGATCGCCCGGACCATGGTCGGGATGTCGGTCTCGCCCTTGGCAAGGCGGTGCAGGATGGAGGCCTCGCGCGCCTTGCGGTGACGGATCAGGAAGCGCACGAAGCGCGGACCGTCCGGAATTTCGGGGCCGTGACCGGAGAAATACACATCCTCCTCGCGCGCGGCGAGACGATCCAGCGATTCCATGTAGTCGATCATCGACCCGTCGGGCGGGGCCACGATCGAGGTCGACCACCCCATCACGTGATCGCCGACGAAGTTGAATTTTCGCTCGGACCAGGCAAAAGCGAGGTGATTGGCGGTATGGCCGGGTGTCGCCACGGCCTCGAGCCGCCAGCCATCTCCTTCGACCACGTCGCCATGGCCGATCCTGATATCGGGCGCGAAGTCGCGGTCGGCGCCGGATTCCGGGTTGTGCTTCTCGCTCTCGAAGCGCGGGCGCGAGGCGCGGTGCGGGCCTTCGGCGTAAACTGGCGCGCCGGTCGACCGCTTGATCCGCGCGGTGTTCGGCGAATGGTCGCGGTGGGTGTGGGTGACGAAGATATGGCTCACCGTCTCGCCGCTGACGGCATCGAGCAGCGCCGCCGCATGCGCCTCGTCGTCCGGACCGGGATCGATGATCGCGACGTTGCCCCGGCCCACGATGTAGCTGAGCGTGCCGGTGAAAGTGAACGGACTCGGATTGTTACAGAGCACGCGCCGCACGCCGGGGCGGACTTCCTCGACGATGCCGGGCTTCAGCGGAAAGTCGCGGTTGAACGGGACGTCGTCGTTGTCGGACATGGCTTGCTCGTACCTTGCTGACTTCGTCATGCCCGGCCTCGTGCCGGGCATCCACGTTCTTCGCGTGGTCTAAGACGTGGATGGCCGGGACAAGCCCGGCCATGACGCGATTGGAGAGTTCAGTCGCATCCCACACTGGGGCGGTTTGCTCAGAAAAACGCCTGAATGCCCGTGATCGCGCGGCCCAGGATCAGGGCGTGGACGTCGTGGGTGCCCTCGTAGGTGTTGACGGTCTCGAGGTTATGGACGTGGCGCATCACGTGATACTCGATCGAGATGCCGTTGCCGCCGTGCATGTCGCGCGCGACGCGGGCGATGTCGAGCGCCTTGCCGCAATTGTTGCGCTTCATGATCGAGATCATCTCGGGAGCGAACTTGCCCTCGTCCATCAGGCGACCGACGCGCAGCGAGCCCTGAAGGCCCAGCGCGATCTCGGTCTGCATGTCCGCGAGCTTCTTCTGCACGAGCTGGGTCGCGGCGAGCGGCTTGCCGAACTGCTTGCGGTCGAGCGTATACTGGCGGGCGCGGTGCATGCAGTCCTCGGCCGCGCCGAGCACGCCCCAGGAAATGCCGTAGCGGGCGCGGTTGAGGCAGCCGAACGGGCCTTTCAGGCCGGAGACGTTGGGCAGCAGCGCGTCTTCCGGAACCACGACACCGTCCATCACGACCTCGCCGGTGATGGAGGCGCGAAGCGACAGCTTGCCGCCGATCTTCGGTGCCGACAGGCCCTTCATGCCCTTCTCCAGCACGAAGCCGCGGATCTGGTTGTCGTGCGCGGCCGACTTGGCCCAGACCACGAACACGTCGGCGATCGGCGCGTTCGAGATCCACATCTTGCTGCCGGTCAGGCGATAGCCGTCCGACACCTTCTCGGCGCGCGTTTTCATGCCGGCCGGATCGGAGCCGGCATCGGGCTCGGTCAGCCCGAAGCAGCCGACCCACTCGCCGCTGGCGAGCTTCGGCAGGTACTTCTTGCGCTGGTTCTCGTCGCCATAGGCGTAGATCGGATACATCACCAGCGAGGACTGCACCGAGTTCATCGAGCGGTAGCCGGAATCGGCCCGCTCGATCTCGCGCGCGACCAGACCATAGGCGACATAGCCTGCATTGGCACAGCCATATTCCTCCGGCAACGTGATGCCGATCAGGCCGAGTTCGCCCATCTCGTTGAAGATCTCGCGATCCGTCTTCTCTTCGAGATAGGCCTTGGCGACGCGCGGCAGCAGCTTGTCCTGGGCGTAGGCGCGCGCGGTGTCGCGCACCATGCGCTCGTCTTCGGTGAGCTGCTCGTCGAGCAGGAACGGATCGTCCCACTGGAAAGAAGCCGAAGCCGGCTTGTCCTTGGCCTGAGGGCGCGCGGTCATGAAACGTCCTTTCGTCTGGTTCCGTCAAAATTTGCCCGACAAAGTAAAGCGCCGCGGCAACAAGTGCAATTGCGTTGCAGATGTACGGGTCTGCGTGATTCCCGGGGACCCGCGAGGCGCGCCTCGGGGGATGCGCTTCGCGCACCCCTGGATGACAGCGCTAGCTTTCGAGTAGCTCGTTGGCGACGATCTCGATGCCGAAGCCCGAAAGGCCCTTGTAGTCGTGCACCGAGGAGGTGAGATGCCGGATCGAGGTGACGCCGAGATCGCGCAGGATCTGTGCACCGACGCCGACTTCGCGCCACTGGCGGTTGCGGTCGGCCTCGGTCGCGCTCTCATCGGGCAGCGGCGCCACAGGGACACCGGCCGCACCGTCGCGCAGATAGACCAGAACGCCACGGCCCGATTTCTTGAAGTGCTCGAGCACCGCCGCCATGCGCTTGTGGCCGGTGAAGATGTCCTTGACGATGTTCGGCTTGTGAAAGCGTGTCAGGACGTTCTTGCCGTCGCCGACGCCGTTGTAGACGAAGGCGACATGGGCGATGGAATCGAACGGCGAGCGGTAGGCATAGCCCTGCAGCGGCCCGATCGGGCTCTCGGTGACGAAGGTCGAGACCCGCTCGATCAGTTTCTCGCGCACCTGGCGGTAGGCGATCATGTCGGCGATGGTGACGTGCTTGAGCTTGTGCTGGGCGGCGAAGCGGGCGACCTGCTCGCCCTTCATCACGCTGCCGTCGTCGTTCATCAACTCGCTGATGACGCCGACCGGCGGCAGGCCGGAGAGCTTGCACAGGTCGACCGCGGCCTCGGTATGGCCGGAGCGCAGCAGCACGCCGCCGTCCTTGGCGATCAGCGGGAAGATGTGACCGGGACGGGCGAAGTCGTTGGCGCCGGCATTGGGATTGGACAGCGCGCGGCAGCACGAGGCGCGCTCCTCGGCCGAGATGCCGGTGCCGCCGTCGGGCTTGTAGTCGATCGAGACCGTGAATGCGGTGGTGTGCGCTGAGTCGTTGTGGGCCACCATCGGATCGAGCCGCAGGCGGCGCGCATCTTCGCTGGTGATCGGGGCGCAAACGATGCCGGAGGTGTGGCGGATGATGAACGCCATCTTCTCGGCGGTGCAGAACGAGGCGGCGACGATCAGATCGCCCTCGCCCTCGCGGTCTTCGTCGTCGGTGACGACCACGAGCTCACCCCGGGCAAAGGCCTGCAAGACTTCCTGGACGTTATCCGGCATTTCCCAATCTCTATCGGTTATGGCCCGGAGGCTTAGCCGGACTTGAGCCGGGGCGCTAGTGTCCCCGGCGCAACCGCATATGCCGGACCGCAGCCCTGCCCGACGGGCGGCTCGCGTCGGGCCTAAGCCCGGTGAGAAGCCGGCCGGGAGCGGTCAGGGCAGCACTTCGCGCCGCTCGCCGAGCCGCTGATCGAGCTCGGCCCGCTTGTCGGCCAACAGGCCGGCCTGGGCGGCCTCGATCACCGTGAACAGCTCATGGGCGTCGCTGAGCCGGGTCACGGTGACATAGCTGGCGCCAGCCGCGTAGAGTTCGTCTACATCCGACAACAGATCGGCCGTGGCAATGATCATGGCGGTCGGGTTGAGGGTGCGGACGTGGCGGACCAGCTTCTCGTTGCTGGCACCCTTCAGAAGCGCATCCGGGACGCTGAGGATGATCATCTCGGATTTGCCGACGCCGGCATGGAGCAGCGTGTCGGCGCTGCTGATATCGCCATAGATCACGTGCAGGCCGCGCGACAGCAGCGTCTGGTACACATTGGGATTGAAGTCGATCACGGTGATCTGCTCGAGCAGCACCGGTGCCTGCCGCTCGATCTCGGCCAGCAGCGCGCTCGCCGCACGGAAAAAGCCGAGGATGACGATGCGGCGCGCCTCGCCATGGCCCTCGTGTCCTTCCTCGCCGTGGCCATTGCCGTGGTCGAGATCGCGCAGGCCGATCCGCTTCAGGGGACCGATCGCCCAGCGGGTGATCTCGTCGCTGCGGGTCATCACGAAGGTCGAGAGCACCGCCAGCACCACGAAGGCGAAGGAGGCCGCGTTCGCCGTCTGGGCTGCGATGTGGTGGTCGGCAACGCCGGTCTGGATCACCACCAGCGAGAACTCGGAGATCTGCGCGAGATTCAGGGCCGGCAACAGGCTGGCGCGCAGGCCCTGCTTCATCAGATAGAGCGGGACGAAGGTGGTCACGAGGCGGCTCACCACCGTGAACGCCGCGATCATCAGGGCAAGTCCGATCACGGAGAGGCCGGGCACGGGAATGGTCATGCCGAGCGCGACGAAGAACAGCGTGATGAAGAAATCGCGAAGCGTGGTGACCTTGGCCGTGACATCGAGCGCATAGGGAAAGGTCGAGAGCGAGACGCCGGCGATCAGGGCGCCCATCTCGCGCGACAGCGACAGCCGCTCGGCGGTCTCGGCGACCAGGAAGCACCAGGCGAGCGCGCCGAGCAGGATCAACTCGGGGCGGCGGGCGATCTGGTGAAACAGGCGCGGCAGCACGTAGCGGCTCACCAGCAGTGCCGCGGCGACCAGCACTGCGACCCGCCCGATCGAGAGCAGGATCACGCTGATTTCCAGATTGGCAAGGCTCGGCTGCACCGCCAGAAACAGGATGGCGAAGATGTCCTGGAGCACCAGCACGCCGAGGGTGATGCGGCCGGGCAGCGTGTCGAGCTCGCGCTTCTCGTAGAGCACCTTGACGATGATGACGGTGCTCGACAGCGCGCAGGCGACACAGAGGTAAACCGCATCGAACTGTCCGCCCCCGAGCGACAGGCCGATGCCGACGAAGAACAGCACCCCGAGCAGGCAGCCGCCGAGGAGCTGGCCGCCCGCCGCGAACAGGATGACCTTTCCGGCCCGCACGATCTTCTTCAGGTCGATCTCCAGGCCGATCATGAACAGCATGAAGATCAGGCCAAGCTCGGAGATGACGCTGATCGATTCCTGCGACTTGACCCAGCCGGCGCCAAATGGACCAATGCAGAAGCCGGCGATAAGATAGGCAAGGATCAGCGGTTGCCTGGAGAAGTGGGCAAGCAGGCCCAGCATCCAGGCAAACAGGATACAGAGAGTGATGTCGCGAATGAGCTCGTGCATGCCAGATTGGTCCGTTTTGCCGCACCCTAGTGATCGAGTGCGGTGCGGCAAGCAAGCAATTCGTCACATGCGGATGGAGCTCGCCACTGCACTGCTGCTATGCCCCCTCGCCTGCTCCGTGCCCGCAGCCGCTCAATCCAAGGTCAATATCGAACAAAACTTTGCAGATTCCCTCACCGCGCTGCCGAAAGAAGAACTCGCCGTCGCCGGCGGGTTCTACGTGCCCGCCTATTCCAGTGTCGCGATGAGCCAGGGCAAGCTGCGCGTCGACTTCTCGGTGACCTTGAGCGTGCACAACGCCTCCGAGACCCAGCCGCTGGTCGTCAAACGCATCGCCTATTTCGACACCGCAGGCAAGCAGGTCGAGAGCTATCTGAAGGCGCCCGTCGCGTTGAAGCCCCTCGCCACCGTCTCGATCTTCATTCCGACCGACGACGTACGCGGCGGGACCGGAGCCAATTTCCTGGTCGATTGGGCCGCAGCAAGCGAGATCGCCGAGCCTGCTGTCGAGGCCTTGATGGTTGGCGGCGTCGCCAATGCGCATTACGCTTTCATCAGCCAAGGCCGTCCGACCCGGACGGCCGGCAAGAACTAAGGCCGTCTGTCCGCCGGATGCGGGCAAAAGAAATAGGCATGGCCGACGCAACGCCGGCCGGCTCAAAAAGAAAACAACGAGGAACGCTCCCATGACGTCCAGCTTCGATTTTGCGCCCCTGTTTCCCGCAGGGCTGCCGGCCCCCTCTGCGCGCTGGACGGGCCTCGCCAAATACAGTTTTGTCGGCGGCAACAACGACTCCGAGCAGGTGCCGCTCGATGATCTGATCGAGGCGGCCAATCTGGCTCTGCAACGCGAAGGCCGCTCGCTCGCCACTTACGGGCTGGCACATGGTCCCCAGGGCTATCTGCCCTTGCGCGAATTCCTGGTGGCAAAACTCAAGCGCGATGCCGGCATCAACTGCACGGTCGACGATCTCCTGATCGTGTCCGGCTCGCTGCAGGCGCTCGACCTCGTCAACGCCACGCTGCTGACGCGCGGCGACACCGTGATCTTCGAGCAGGATAGCTATCAGGGCTCGCTGACCCGCCTGGCACGGCTCGGAGTCAACGTGATTGGCATTCCCCTCGACAACGACGGCATGCGCATGGACGTGCTGGCCACGACGCTGGCCGACCTCAAGGGCCGCGGCATCCGTCCGAAATACATCTACACCATTCCGACCGTGCAGAACCCGACCGGCAGCATCATGCCGGAGGGCCGCCGCACCGAGCTGTTGCGGCTGTCGGCAGACTACGGCGTGCCTGTTTTCGAGGACGATTGCTATGCCGATCTGGTCTGGTCGGGACAGCGGCCGCCGGCGATCCATGCGATGAGCCCGAACGGCGGCGTGATCCATATCGGCTCGTTCTCCAAGTCGATCGCGCCGGCGCTGCGCGTGGGCTTCATCGTCGCGCCCTGGGATGTGATGTCGCGGATGCTGGCGCTGAAGACGGACGCCGGCTCAGGCGCGCTGGAGCAGATGGTGCTCGCTGCCTATTGCAAGCCGCATTTTTCGACCCACGTGCCGGCACTGACGAAGGCGCTACGGACCAAGCTTGATACGCTGATGGAGGCCGTCAACGAGCAGTTCGGGACGGCCGCCGAGTTCGAGGAGCCCAAGGGCGGGATCTTCCTGTGGGTGAAGCTGCCCGATCAGGTGGATACGCTGAAGCTGTATCAGGCCGCGCTTGCCGCCGGCGTATCGATCAATCCGGGGCCGGAATGGTCGACTGACAAAAACCACTCCAGATCGCGACTGCGGCTGTGCTTTGCGAGCCCCTCGCATCAGCAGATCCGCGAGGGCGTGGCCGTGCTGGCCGAGGTCTGCCGCAAGGAGTTCGGCGTGCCGGCCCGCAGTGCCAATGTGGAGAATCGAGCTTGAGCCTTCAGACGATCTGGGGCTGGCTGCCGTGGATCGCGGAGGCCAGCCGCAGCAGCAGCACAATCGAGACGTTGCCCTTTCCGGCCTCGATCTGGGCGATGTAGCGCTCGGATATCCCGGAGCGGCGGGCGAGCTCCCGCCGCGACAGGACGCAGCGCATGCGCGAGGACTTCAAGCGGTCGCCCAGCTCGGCCAGAAACGCGCTCTCGGAATAAGGCGGCACGGCGCAGCTCCCCGGCAGCACCTCGCCTGCGAAATCCCTGACTTGATTCAGCATCGGTTTATCCAATTTCCCTTCGGGAGCGCCATCCTACCGGGGAAACGGGCTGCCTCATTGACGCGGATCAAATTCGCGCGCGAATGGCGGTCAGCGTGGACGATGGCGCGCGGCATGCTACACTTCGGAATTCTTTGCAGGTGGGGCCTTTCAGGACATGAGACGTTGTTTGTGCCGCTCTATCGCGGCAGCAGTGCTGTGGGTTGCGTTCACGCCCGCGGCCGGTGCCGAGTCGCTTGCGGCGACCGTCGAGCAATGGGGCCTGCTCGGCTCATGGGCGGTCGATTGCGCCGGCCGGCCCGACCGCGAGAAGGGCGCGCTCTTGACTTACGAGATCCGGAAGGACGGAAGGGTGATGTACCGGCGCAATTTCGGCGAGGCCAAGGACGAAAACGAAGTGGTATCGGCGATGGTCAACGCCGACGGCCTGCTCAATGTGATGGTGTACTTCCCCTTGCTGCAGCAGACGCGCGAGTTCGGTCTGCTACTCTCGAAGCAAGGCAGCTTGCGCGCAATCTACAATCGCAGTGAGCGCGGCGAGTACACGATCAGGGACGGCAAATACGTCGCGACCGGCGCGCCAACACCTTCACAACAGCGCTGCGATTAACCCACCTGAACAGGCGTTCAGAAATCTCCTGCGATTCCTCCGGAACGTTCCCGCGAATGCGCCGTTTAGATTTGCATTCCATTGGAGGAGGACATCATGAAGAAGATTGGTTATGTGCTTGCCGCTGTCGGCGCGCTCGCGGTTGCAATGCCGACGCTCGCCAGCGCGGAGACGGTAGTGATCAAGCGCGGTGGTCATCATCACGGCATGTATGGCGCCCGCGCCGAATACGGCATGCATCGCGATCACGGCTGGCATCGCGGCTGGCGCCATCGCGACCGCGTCGTCGTGATCAAGCGTGGTCACCGTCATCATTGGGACTAATGCGCAACGCAATATGGAAATGGCCCTTCACGGGGCCATTTTCTTTGCGTGCCTTCTTCCTTCTCCCCTTGTGGGAGAAGGTGGCGCGAAGCGCCGGATGAGGGGTATCCCTCGGCGAATTCAAACTGACAAATGTGCGCGCGGAGAGAGACCCCGCACCCGTCTCGCCGCTGCGCGGCGAGCCACCCTCTCCCACAAGGGGAGAGGGTCCGGCGGTGCGGCCCAGCGTCGACTCTCAGTCCCATGCCGGTGCGAAGCCGGGATTGACGCAGCGCCTGTCCTTCGGCAGCGCGGCGATCTTGTTGCGGTCGGCATCGTCGAGCGTGATCTTCAGCGCGTCGAGATTGGCCTGCTGGCTCTCTCGGCGCGAGGCTTTCGGGATCGCGGCCACACCGTCCTGGTCCAGCAGCCATTTCAGCGCGACCTGCGCCGCAGTTGCATTATGCTTGGCGCCGATCTCGGCCAGCACCTCATCTGACGCGATGCGTCCCTGCGCCAGCGGGCAATAGGCGACCAGCGGGATCGACTTGGCGTTGAGATAGGCCAGCACCTTCGATTGATCGAGCAGGGCGTGGTATTCGATCTGATTGCATGCGATCGGCGCCTTGATGTCCTCGACCGCGATCTTCAGCAGCGCCGTGGTGAAGTTGGCGACCCCGATCGCCCGCGTCCGCCCCTCCTGCTTCAGCGTCATCAAGGTCTCGAACACAGCACCCCAGTTCGCCGCCTTGGACGGCCAGTGCACGAGATAGAGGTCGACATGGTCAAGCCTGAGCTTGGTCAGGCTGGCGTCGAAAGAGCGGCGGATGGCGTCGGGGCTGAGGTTCTCGTGCCAGACTTTCGTCGTGACGTGCAGCTCGCCCCGCGGCAGCCGGGCCGCGGCGAGCGCCGCGCCGATCGGTTCTTCGTTGCCGTACATCTCGGCGGTATCGATATGGCGATAGCCGATCGACAGTGCGCTCTCGACCGCCGCGCGGCAGGTATCGCCCTGCATGCGGAAGGTCCCGAGGCCGAGCTTGGGCATGCTGATGCCCTGTGTCTTGAGATTATCCATGAACAAGTTCCTGACATCGTTCGGCCCGCCGGAGGCCAGCAGCGATGCTGCGTGAGCAGACTCTTCGGGGATGGAAAAGAGGTGGCGGGAGCGGACAGCATAGTGCGGCAGACGCACGGCGGCCAATCAAGATCGGGTTAGCGACCTAGGAATGCTGCGCCACCACGGCTGGACGCGTCTGCGGCTGCGGCTCGATATCGACCGACCAGAGATCCCGGTTGTCGACGTCCTTCAGCGTCACGGTCATCACGCCGGTTCGGCCATCGATGTCGACCTTGCCGAAGAACTGCAGTCCGAAACAGGGCGCGAGGTTTTCGCCCTGCGCCTCACTGCACCCGTTCTGGTACATCGCGACCGGACCAAAGGTATTGTCGAGCTCGCCCGGGCCCCATGTTCCGGCGTGCAAGGGCCCCGAGACGAACTCCCAGAACGGTTCGAACTCCTGGAATTGCGCCCTGTTCGGATCGTAATAATGCGCGGCGGTGTAGTGCATGTCGGCGGTGAGCCAGACGATGTTGCGGATTCCGGCGCGCTTGATGGACGCGAGAAGATCGGCGATCTCGTGCTCGCGCCGGTCGGGCGGCCCATCACCCAGCGCGACCGCATCGAGACTGACCAGGCCGATCGGCAGATCGGCCGCGATCACCTTCCAGGTCGCGCGCGAGGCCGCGACTTCACGCTTCAGCCAGGCGAGCTGCTCGGCACCCAGGATCGAGCCGCGATGATCGTCGCCCTTGTTCCAGCTCTCGTCGCGATAGCTGCGCATGTCGATCATGAAGACGTCGAGCAGCGGACCATAGGCGATCTTGCGATAGACCCGCCCCTTTCGCGCGCCGATGTCGCGGATCGGCATGAAGTCGAAGAACGCGCGACGGGCGCGCGCGACCAGGCGCGGGGTGCCGTCATCCTCGTGGCCGGCGGCGTCATAGCTGCCGGTCGGCGACCAATCGTTGGTGACCTCGTGGTCGTCCCATTGTGCAAACATCGGCACCTCGGCGTGGAAGGCGCGGAAGTGCTCGTCGAGATGGTTGTATTTGTAATTGCCGCGGAACTGCGCCAGCGTGTGCGCGACCTCTGATTTCTCCTCGGTCACGACATTGCGCCAGATCTCGCCGTTCGGCAGCTTCTGCTCGGAGGGGATCGTGCAGTCGGCGTAGATGTGATCGCCCGAGTGGATGAAGAAGTCCGGGCGATTGTCGAGCATGGTGCGATAGCTGCGGTAGCCGCCGCGCGATGTGTCGATGCCCCAACCCTGCCCCGCGGTATCGCCGGACCACAGGAACGAGATCGACTGGCCGGCAGCCGGCGCAGTGCGGAAATGGCCGATGCGACTTTCACCGGCGATGCCGGTCGCGATATCGTCGAAGCGCACACGATAGAAGATGTCCTGCCCGGGCGGCAGATCGTCCAGCAGCAGTTTCGAGGTGAAGTCGTCATCGGGCGACGCATCGCCCGAAGCCGACGCGATCACGGTCTTGAAGCTTTCCACGGATGAATAATCCACCCGCATCCGCGCCTGCCTGTCGGCGCGCGCCCAGATCACGGCGGAGCCATCCGAGACGTCGCCGGACTGGATGCCGCCTGCGATCTGCGGACGATCCGCGGCGCGGCTGAGATGCGGCGTTGCGAGCGCGGCAACGGCGAGGCTCGAGGTGGAACGGACCAGGAATTGCCGCCGAGTCCAGGCGCGCGAGGCGCGGAGCGCTACCATTCAGGAAACCTTCGTCGACTAGCGACGGAAGGTGCCTGCGTCGTTTGACCCCCGGATTACGGTTTTTTGCGACGTGCGGATGACGGCTCGGAGCTGACCTAGTGCTTCCAGTTGCAGATGCCGCCGCTGCGGCACGGCCAGGTCTGGATCCGGGTGTCCATCGCCTGCGCGTCGAGCGGATTGCCGTGGCGATGCGCGAGCTTGGTGCGTGCCGCGCCGCGTGGCTGCGCGGGCTTGACGTGCGCGACCTTCGGCTCCGACACGCGCACGCGTTCGGCGGCGACCTTCTTCGGCACGTCGACCGGCTCGGCGCGCGCCTGCGCCTCGTTGCCACCGCGCGCCTCCAGCGCGACAGGCGCGAACCGGGTTTCGGGCCCGAGCCGCTTGGGCGACAACACCGCCTTCGAAAGATCGAGGCCGAGATAGTCGTCGGGCTTGTAGTCGTCAGCGCGCGCGACGCCGCCCCATGCGAGCACGAGGGCAACGGCCATTGCAAAAGGAGCGCTCTTCAGAATCACGGACGCCTCCTGAAATTGATTGTTAAGAGGTAATTTACCTCTATTTAGGAGGCGTCGCGCGCAATTCCAGCGGTCAGCTGCCGCCGTGGTTAAGAAGTTTGGCGGTGTCAGGCGACCTTTCGCGGTGCACCCGTCCCTTCAAGAAACCCCATTAGACGGGTACGGATGATGGTTTCCGCCTCAGCCATGATCCTGTCGACGAGTTCCTTGCAGGTGGGGATGTCGTGGATGAGGCCTGCGACCATTCCGCAGCTCCAGGCGCCGGCGTCCATCTGCCCGTCCAGCATGATCCTGGGATAGACGCCCGCGACCTGGTCGTGGATGTCGTCGATCTTCAGCTTGTCGCCCTTCTCGCGTTCAATCTCGAGCAGGCGGTCGACATTGGCGTTCTTCAGCACGCGCTCGGTGTTGCGCAGGCTCCGCATGATGAGGCGGGTGTCGCGTTCGGTCGCCGCGACCAGCGCGTTCTTGACGTTCTGATGCACCGGGGCTTCCTTGGTCGCGATGAAGCGCGTGCCCATGTTCATGCCGGCCGCCCCCAGCGACAGCGCCGCGACGAGGCTGCGGCCGTCCGCCATGCCACCGGACGCGACGAACGGAATCTTCAATTCCTCCGCCGCGCGCGGCAGCAGAATCATGTTGGGAATGTCGTCCTCGCCGGGATGGCCGCCGCACTCAAAGCCGTCGACGCTGACGGCGTCGCATCCGATGCGCTCGGCCTTCAGGGAGTGGCGCACCGAGGTGCATTTGTGGATGACCTTGATCCCGGCAGCCTTCAGCGCCGGCATGTAGGCTTCCGGGCTGCGGCCGGCGGTCTCCACGGACTTGATGCCGCCTTCGACGATGGCGGCGATGTATTCCGGATAAGGCGGCGCGGCGAAGGTCGGCAGGAAAGTGAGGTTCACGCCGAACGGCTTGTCGGTCATATCGCGGCAGCGTGCGATCTCTTTTGCCAGCAGCTCCGGCGTCTTCTGCGTGAGACCGGTGATGATGCCGAGTCCGCCGGCATTGGAGACGGCAGCCGCCAGCTCGGCAAAGCCGACGAAATGCATGCCGCCCTGGATGATGGGGTGCTCAATGCCGAACAGTTCGGTGATCGCGGTCTTCACTTAAACTACCTCCCGGGCTCTTGCTTGACGTTCGGACCAGTCTAGCCAGACTTTTGCGCCGCGGTCACCCTTTCTCTCCGAACGGCCATTGCTCAATGCCCCCGCGCGGGAGCGCCCAGCTTGATCGGGCGCAGCACCGCGGCGGTCGGGATCATCAGCACCGCGATGATCGCGAGCGTCCAGAACACGTCGATATAAGCGAGAAAATCGACCTGCTGCTGCAAGGTGCGCCCAACCCAGGCGACCGCCTGCGAGGCTGCATCACCCGCGTTCGAGCCCTGAGCCTGGAAGAAGCGGGTCATCGTCTCGATGGTCTGCTGATAGCCGAGGTCCGATGGCGCGGCGTGCTCGATCAGGCGGCTCTGGTGGAATTGCTGGCGCTGCGCCAGAATTGTTTGCGCCAGCGCGACGCCCATGGAGCCGCCGATATTGCGGGCGACGTTGATCAGCGCCGACGCCTGGTTGGTCTTGTCGGGCGGCACACCGTCATAGGACGCGGTCGTGACCGGCAGGAACAGGAAAGGAAGACCGAGCGCGAGGAAGATCCGCGACATCGCGGCATAGCCGTAGGTGATATCGCCGGTAAGGCCCGTGAGATGCCACATCGAGAAGGCGACGATGGCGGCACCGAACATGATGAGATATTTCGGCTGCACGCTGCTGACGAGGCGGCCGACCACTGGCATCAGCACCAGGGTCGCGACGCCGCCGGGCGACAAAGCGAGACCGGCCAGCATGGCGGTGTAGTTCAAATCGCTCTGGAGCAGTTGCGGCAAAAGCTGTGTCGTCGAGATCAGCACCGCGCCGGTCGCAAGCATGACCAGGAAGCAGGCGGCGAACTGGCGACGGCCCAGCAGGCGGAGATCGACGATGGGATCCTCCCGCGTCAGCTCCCACGGGATCAGCGCAAGCAGTGACATGGCCGAAAGTACCGCGAAGAACACGATCATGTTCGAGCCGAACCAGTCGTTGCGCTGGCCCTCGTCCAGCACGTATTCGAGCGAGCCGAGCCCGATCGCGACCAGCAGGAAGCCGACATAGTCGACGCGCAGGCCCTTGCTCAGCAGCTTCTCCCTCTCCTCCTCCGCGCCCGAGGGCTCCTTGACCAGCGTGCCGACCAGGAACAGCGACAGCAATCCCATGGGGACGTTGATCAGGAACACCCAGTGCCAGGTGTAGGTGTCGGTGATCCAGCCGCCGAGCGTCGGACCGACCACGGGCGCGACCACGACCGCGACGCCATAGATCGCGAACGCCTGGCCGCGCTTGTGCGGCGGGAAGGAGTCGGCGAGGATCGCCTGCTCGCTGGTCGCCATGCCGCCGCCACCAAGGCCCTGAAGGATTCGGAACAGCACCAGCGCCTGCAGATTCCAGGCGAAGCCGCACAAAAGCGAGGAGACCGTGAAGATCGCAACGCACATCATGTAGAAGCGCTTGCGGCCGATCACGGTCGACAGCCAGCCCGAGATCGACAGCACGATGGCGTTGGCGACGAGATAGCTGGTGATGACGTAGGTGCTCTCGTCGATGCCGACGGCAAGCCCACCGGCGATGTGGCGCAAGGCAACGTTGGCAATGGTGGTGTCGAGCACCTCCATGAAGGTCGCGATCGAGACGACGAACGCGATGAGATAGGGATTATGACCGCCCGCCGCCGAGCGCTCCGGCGACCAGCCGCCCGCGGATGCACTGCCCTGCGCCGTGTCGGTCATCGCACCCTGGTCCAGGGCACGACCGACATGCCGGGACCAACGGGCAGATCGGCCGGCCAGCTGTCCACCACGATCTTCACCGGCACGCGCTGCACCACCTTGACGTAATTTCCGGTGGCGTTCTCCGCCGGCAACAGGCTGAACGCGGTGCCGGAGCCCGGCTGCACGGACTCGACATGGCCGGTCAGCTTGCGCCCGGGATAGGCATCGATGCGGATCTCGACCGGCTGACCCGGCCGCATGTCGTTGAGCTGCGTCTCCTTGTAGTTGGCGACGATCCAGACCTCGTCAGGCACGAACATCATCAGGCTCTGTCCGGCTGTAACGAAAGTGCCCTTGGCGCCGCTGAGCTTGACGACGCGGCCGGACTGCGCCGCAACCACGCTGGTATATTGCAGGTTCAGCTTGGCCTGATCGAGCTGCGCCTGCGACTGCTCGAGCTGCGCCCGGGCGCCCTCAAGCTGCGCGTGCAGCGACTTGATGCCAACTTGCGCGGCCGTCACCGCGGTCTTCGCGCGTTCAGTGTTGGCCTGCTGCGCCTGAAGGTCGGAGCGGGTCTGCTGCTGGCGCTGCACGGTGCCGGCCCCCTTCTCGACCAGATCCTGGGCGCGCGCGAACTCTTCCTGCGAGAACTGGAGCTGGGCCTGGGCCTGTTCGAGCTGCGCCTCCGCCTGCTTGATCTGCTCCTGCTGGGAGACGATCTGCGCCTCGACATTGGCGATGTTCGCCCTGGCGACCGCGACCTGCGCATTGGCCTGATCGATGGCGATGCGATAGTCGCGCTCGTCGATCTTGGCGAGAAGGTCCCCGGCTTTGACATGCTGGTTGTCCGTCACGGGTATGTCGGTCACGTAGCCGCCAACCTTGGAGGCCACGGAAAAGCTGCGCGCGGCGACGAAGGCATCGTCGGTGGATTCATAGTGGCGCACCTGGAGCCAATAGAGCACTCCGCCGATAAGGGCCGCGAGCAAGACGATGGTGCCAACGCTTGCCAGCAACCAATGCTCGCGAATCCGCTCTCGCAGCGACGGCGCCTTGGCCGGCTTCGAGTCCGTGGCGTCACGGGCCTGATCAGGAGATATCTTCGGAGCTTCCTTCGCCCTCTGCGGCTGCTCCGCGGACGGTCCACGCTCCCGTGTTTGAGCATCCACGGTGAACACCTTTCTCGGGGATCAAACTGGCGGCAGAGCCGCCAAGGCCGGCACACGCGCCGCGAGCCCAACTGCAACTCCTGATCATGGTTCCGCTTGTTGCGAGCACCATCGCGTTCGTGAACGCCCTGCCCAAAAAGCGAGCGCGGCACAGTGCATGCCGCGCTCGCCTCGATATCTCATGGGAAGCGCACCCGGTCTCAGTGCGTCTTCGTCGCGTGCCATTTCTCGAGATCGGGTTTCACCTCGTCCGATCCCTGCTCCTTTTCCGGAGTGCCCTTCCAGGGCTTGTCCGTCTGCTTGTGCGAACCCCAGTCGCTCTGCTGCCGGGGATCGTCGTTAGGCCGTTCCTTGCTCATCGAGCTTCCTTTCGGTGGAAACGCTTACGCGAAGGGGACACCGTAATAGGAGTTGATCCCGCGAACCGCGGCGTCATCACCCCAGTTCCAATCACTCCGTTCGCCGTATTTGGGCGCGCCTTCCAGTTCCTTGGTGGTGATGCCGGTGACGTAACCGCCGAGCTCCGTGTCGTATTTCAGCGACTGCCACGGCAGCGGATAGTGGTCGTTGCCGAGGCCCAGAAATCCGCCGAAGCCGAGCACGGCGTAGGACACCTTGCCGCTGATCTTGTCGATCATCACGCGTTCGATCGAGCCGATTTTGTTGCGATCGGCACCGTAGACCGATGTTCCCTCGACCTTGTCGCTGCCGATCAACCGACCCATCTCGTTTTGGTCCAGTTCACCCTGATTCAACATCTCAATTCTCCACTCAGCCAGTTGTGGAGACAACCCGAAGAGGTGCGCGATCGTTCCGGCATGTTCCGTCAGACTTGAGGAACATCGCCGGAAACGGGTGGTTCTCTCAACTTCAAATCCCGGAAACCAAATACCGGAAAACGAAGGGCCGCCCTTGATGTCCCAGACCGTCTCCGACTTCATCGTTCAACGTCTGCATCAATGGGGCGTGCGCCACCTCTTTGGCTATCCTGGCGATGGCATCAACGGCGTGTTCGGAGCCCTTCAGCGTGCTGAGGGCAAGATCGGCTTTGTTCAGACCCGGCATGAGGAGATGGCCGCTTTCATGGCGAGCGCCTATGCGAAGTTCTCTGGCCAACTCGGGGTCTGTATCGCAACTTCGGGCCCCGGCGCCTCGCATCTGATCACCGGGCTCTACGATGCCCTGCTGGATCACCAGCCCGTGCTCGCGATCGTCGGCCAGCAGGCACGCAATGCGCTGGGCGGGCAATATCAGCAGGAACTCGATCTCGTCTCGATGTTCAAGGATGTGGCTGGCGCCTACGTCATGCAGGCCTCCTCGCCGGCGCAGATCCGGCATCTGATCGATCGATCGATCCGGATCGCGCTGGCCCGGCGGACGCCAACGGTGATCATCCTGCCCAACGATATCCAGGAGGAGCCCTACGAGGACCCGCCGCGCGCTCACGGCACTCTGCACTCCGGCATTGGCTATAGCGCGCCAAGCATCAAGCCTCGTGACGCTGACCTCGACCGTGCCGCCGAGGTGCTCAATGCCGGCAAGAAGGTCGCGATGCTCATCGGCGCCGGCGCGCTCCACGCCACCGAGGAGGTGATCGCGGTCGCCGACCGCTTGTCCGCCGGCTGCGCCAAGGCGCTGCTCGGCAAGGCGGCGCTCCCCGACGATCTCCCCTGGGTCACCGGCTCGATCGGCCTGCTCGGCACCGAGCCCAGCTACAACATGATGATGGAATGCGACACGCTGCTGATGGTCGGCTCCGCCTTTCCCTATGCCGAATTCCTGCCGAAGGAAGGCGCGGCGCGCGGCGTGCAGATCGACATCGACGCCAGCATGATGTCGATCCGCTTTCCCATGGAGGTCGGCCTCGTCGGCGATGCCGCCGAGACGCTGCGCGCCCTGCTGCCGCGACTGAAACCCAAGAGCGATGGCGCCTGGCGCCAGGGTATCCAGGACGACGTCGCGAAATGGTGGAAGACGCTCGATGATCGGGCACATCAGCCCGCAGCACCGGTCAATCCGCAGCTCGTCGCCTGGGAGCTGTCTCCGCGCCTGCCCGACCGCGCCATCGTCACCAGCGATTCCGGCTCCTGCGCCAACTGGTTCGCGCGCGACCTGAAGATGCGCCGCGGCATGATGGCCTCGCTCTCAGGCGGGCTCGCCTCGATGGGTGCCGCGGTGCCCTATGCGCTCGCCGCGAAATACGCCCATTCCGACCGCCCGGTGATCGCCCTCGTCGGCGACGGCGCGATGCAGATGAACAACATGGCGGAGCTGATCACCGCCGCCAAGTATTGGCGCGATTGGAAGGATCCGCGCTTCATCGTCTGCGTCTTCAACAACGAAGACCTCAACCAGGTGACCTGGGAGCAGCGCGTCATCAACGGCGATCCGAAATTCGAGGCATCGCAGCGCATACCAAACGTGTCCTATTCGCGCTTTGCCGAACTGATCGGCCTCTCCGGCATCTATGTCGACAGCCCGCGGCTGCTGGGCTCGGCCTGGGAGCAGGCGCTGGCGAGCGAGATGCCGGTGGTGCTGGAGGTGAAGACCGATCCCGAAGTGCCGCCGCTGCCGCCGCACATCACCTTGCAGCAGGCCAAGAACTTCTCGCTTGCGCTGCTGAAGGGCGATCCCAACGAGAGCGGAGTGATCAAGGGGGCGGCGCGGCAGGTGCTGGAAAAGATCCTACCTGGAAACGAATGAGGTGAAGCATGAGCGATTTCCGCGATATCCAGCACGGCGTCAACGATCCCGTGGATGGCCTCGACGTGAAGCGGCAGATAACGACAACCGGACGCCGCATGAACGGGCACAACGCCATGCAGACGTGCGTGCCGAGGCCACTGCCACGCCGAGCGAGCCATTTCTGCCCGAACGGCTTCGGCGCAAGCCTACCGATCCAATCAACCCGCGGAGCGGGCGGAGACCGACGGATTAGCCGTTAGGAACTCCGGCCGCTGCAGTGTGTTGGTGGGCGCAACGTCGCGCGGCGAGAGGCTGCGCGCCCATTCGGAGGGATCGGACCATGAAACGAATGATTATCGCAGCTGCTTGCGTGCTGCTCGCAGGCCCCGCACTCGCCCAGTCGCTCGGCGAGAAAACCGGCGTCAACTCGGCGCTCGGCGTCGCGCCCGCCACCGCCGACTTCGTCAAGGAAGTCGCCATCAGCGATATGTTCGAGATCGAGTCGAGCAAGCTCGCCGAGCAGAAAGGCAACGCGCAGGAGAAGACCTTTGCGCAACAGATGGTGACCGACCACACCAAGACCAGCAGCGAACTTAAGGGCCTTGTCAGCGGCGGCAAGGTGCAGGCGACGCTGCCGACAGCACTCGACAGCTCGCATCAGAGCAAACTCGACAAGCTCAAGAGCGCGAATGGCAAGGACTTCAGTTCGGATTACAATTCGTACCAGGTCAGCGCCCATGAGGACGCGGTCTCGCTGTTCGAGCGTTACGCCAAGGGCGGCGACAATTCCGACCTGAAGGATTGGGCCGGCAAGACGCTGCCGGCGCTCAAGCACCATCTCGACATGGCCAAGGAGCTCGGCAAGGCGCCGAGCGTCGGTCAGACCAAGTAAACATCTTACGAGGACGCCGGCCCTACCGGCGTCCTCTCGTTTTGCAACGATGCCTGTCTCCGCGCAGTGAGATCGAAGATCGCGGAGATCGTCATGACACATCACGACAAGACTTCAGTATCCCGCCGGCACGTCGTCCAAGCGGCGAGCGCAACGCTCGCTGCTGCTTCGCTGGCCTCTTCGACAGCGGAGGCATGACGCCGCTCGGCCGTTCCGGCCAGCCCGCCGAACTGGCCTCGATTTATGTGCAGCGTGCCGCGGCCGACGCGAGCAATGCGACCGGCTAGGTGTATGGGTCCGCTGGTGGATCGGGACAGCCGTAGTCGGCGCGGCAGACTTATGCCACGAGGCAGAGCCCAGGAACCTTCTTTGTCTCCGGGCTTTACAAAACTGTCATGAAGGACATCACGCTTGCAGACCGATGGCATTAGTAGAGGTTAAACCTAGCCGGATCGACACCGCGATCGCGGATACGATCGCTGATCACACCAATTCAGGCATCGAGCACACGGCGCAGACATTGACCTGGGCTGCCGACGAGCACGTGCTGCTCGCGCTGGCCGCGGCAGGGTGGCTCTACACTCATATTTGGCAGCCCCAACAGCGCCCCGTTGCAAATCACGTTGTGGCCGTGTCGCTGGCGACTGCCGTCCTCCCGCATGTCCTGAAATCCATATTCGATCAGACCAGGCCAGACCGGCTGACCATACGCGGACACCGACATGGAGTACCCATCTCAGGACAGGCGCGCGACGCCTTCCCGTCCGGTCACGCGGTCCATATGGGCGCACTTGCCTCGGCGGCGGGCCTGCTGCCGAAAACGCCGCGTCGGTTGGTGCGTGCGATTGCGGTCGCACTTTCGCTGACACGGATTGCGGTACTCGCGCATTGGGCAAGCGACGTCGTCGCAGGCTTTGCGCTGGGCGCGGCCGTAGAGAGACTCTTGCGGCCATGGACACTGACGCAATCGTTGCGCAAGCAGCTCACTTGGCGGAAACGGCCATGACCGAATATGTCGTGCGCTTCATCGCCGGTGGCATCATCGTCTCCGCTTTTGCGATCTTGGGGGATATGCTCAAACCCAAAAGCTTTGCGGGGTTGCTCGGCGCAGCACCGTCAGTTGCACTGGCGACGCTCGGCATCGCCGTCGTCCAGCACGGCCCGCAATATGCCGCGGCAGAAAGCTGGACGATGATCTATGGCGCGGTCGCGCTCGGCTGCTACAGCGTCGTCGTCTGCCATCTGCTGATCAGATACTGTGTGTCCGCGCTGCCGGCGACCGTCCTTGCTGGTATCGTGTGGCTTGCGGTCGCCTTCGGCCTGCTCGCCGGCTTTGGAGGTGCGGCCTGATGCCGGTCAAGCTGTCGCTCTCCGCGCTGAAGCAGACGCGCTGGTACGAATACGGCATTCGTTTCCTGCTCGGTGGCCTGGCGACCGTGCTCACGGGGGTTCTGGGAGCGCGCTTCGGTGTTTCCGTCGGCGGACTTTTCCTTGCGCTTCCCGCCATCTTCTGCGCGAGCGCAACGCTGGTCGAAAGCCATGAACGCCGCACCAAGGAGAAGGCCGGCCTCAGCGGCACGCGCCGCGGACAAGAGGCCGCCGGGCTCGACGCGGCTGGTGCCGCCTGGGGAAGCATCGGTCTCCTGGCATTCGCCGCCGTCTTTCATGTTACCGTGGCCGCAAGCGTTCCGGGCGCTTTCGCCGCCGCGTTGATAGCTTGGGCCGTGGTTTCGGTATTGGCCTGGGGGCTCAGGCGCAAGCTGCGCATCGTCTCCCGCAAACCGCCCCGGTCAGCCCATTCGCCATCAGCAAAGGGTTCTCCCCTTACGAAGCGTTAGCCCGCTTTGGCATGCATTGACGGCTGCAATCTCGGCGGTTGAAGGCCCGGGCTGTTGGCCCAGCGCTCGACCTGCTCGATGACCTTCTGGTGGCTGGGGCGCACCGGCCTGGGTGCTTCGCTCTCTTCGACATGTGTGCGGGGCAATCTGACTTCGTTCGTCATGACGTCTCTCCCATTTGCCGGGAGTATACACCTGTCAAAGGATCTTTGCATCACATAAGTTATTGATTTCATTATATTTCTGGCTAACTTGGCGTCATAGCCGCATCTTGTGGAACCGCGGCCGAATGAGTTCGTTGAGTAAACTACTCAACTTGCTCATTTTGGGTGATTGATCATGAACGACCTTCGCGCCGAGCGGCTCCAGGTCATGCTGTCACCGGAAGAACTGGCCGCGGTGGACGACTTCCGGTTCAAACATCGCATGCCGACGCGAGCCGCGGCCGTGCGCGAGCTCCTGAAGCTCGGACTGGCCACCGCCGCAGTCGATGCAGGGGCGAATGTCAAATCGAGCAGGTTCGGAGTTTTCGGGCGCGGCCCGGACGGCCATACGCAACCGCATCCCGAGCGCGGCTCCGAGGATTAGTCCAGCCTGATGCTCAAGCAAACGGCCCCGGCACGGGGTGCCAGGGCCGTCCTTGGAGATTACTTCCGGATCACCGGGGGCATGACAACCGGAAGCAATCCCTCGACTCTTCGCGTGCGAATTCGTTCCTGAAGGAATTAGCCGCTCGGCGCGTCGCCGGAATCATCGGGCGCCATGCCGGAACCGGGCGTCTTGCTGTTGTCGTTCAGCTTGGGATCGCGCGTGGCCTCACGAGAGGGCGAGCCCTTTGGCTCCGACTTGTGCACGGTCTGCGCACGCTGCTTGTCCCGCGGCTGCTGTTCACCGCGCTGATCTCTGATGATGCCTTGGTCGGAATGGGCCATGATAGCTCTCGCCTCTTTGCTGTCTCGAAGCGCTTACGCGCCGGAGCGTCGAAGGTTCCGACCCGCGAGATCAGACTGCTAACTGTGCGCTGAGTGCACCGGGGTCGATGCATTTTCGTGATGCACCTGCCGCACTGTCGTCACGGTGGCGAACGCGACCGACACGCCAAAGGCGAGGATGAGCGAAAGAAGAGCCAGACGTGGAGCCATTGCAAAAACCTCCTGAAATAGGAAATCAACGCGATCGACTGTTACGAATGATCCTGCTTGTTGTCCGTGCGCAGTCTCACACGCAGATCCACGAACACGACAGAATTACGCATCCTGCTTTTGAGGCCTGCGCGTTGGAACGGGCGGCACCTCGCCGTCGAGCCAATCCTGCTCGTCGGCAAGTGCCGTCCACGCATTCGCCATGCGCAGAAAACGATTGTGTGCCGGCTGTGCTTCGGCCCTCTCGGCGAGCTGGAGGCAGTTGTCGGCGTTATCCCTGAAGATCTCGGACTGTTTCATCAACATGAATTGGGGACGGAACCGACGCGTCGCAACCGCCCTAACCGGATCGTAACATCTGCGGAACTTTCGACCGCCGTCCGCCATTGGACGTCCATGCGGATTCTTCTCGCGATGGTTTTGGCGTTCATCAGCACTGCACCGCTTGCCGACAGCACCGGAGAGCGACGGCCGACCGGCCGCACGCCGACCGCAACCGAGACCATCAGCGACCTCTACACTTTCAGCCGCTTTCAGCAGGGCTTGCTGGAGAGCACCGACCTGAAGGGCAATGCCGAGGTCAAGAACCTCGCCGCCCTGCGCGCCGAAGAAGCAGCCCGGCGCGACAAGGCCCTGAAACAGATTCAGGAGACGATCGGCACCGAACCGCGCGTCGCCAAGACGACCTCGGCGAGCGCGAGCCTGGTCGAGCCCGAAACTTCGGACGGACCGACTTTCGTCAGAAGCTTCTATGCCGCGCAGATTCCCGAGTATGAATCGGTGATCGACCTGCTCGAGCGCTATCTGAAGGCGCCCGACAATGCCGCGCTTGCAACATTCGCGCGCGAGCAGCTCCCACTGTTGCGCTCACAGGTCAAAGACGCCGAGCGCACCATGGCAGACAAGTAGCCGTTTATTTATTGTTCGGATGACTTTGCTGGCTCTCCGGCCGCACGGTGCGGTCGCTCTCCGGCATCCGGTCCCGGCCGGCATCCCCATTGTCATCCTTCCCGCCCGAAGTCGAGGTGCCGCTACCGCTGGGATTGGACCGGGTCGACGCACCCGTAGTTGGTGTGTCCGCGCGTGGGGTGGCGGAGCTTGCGGCGGGGTCGCCGGTCACCGCACCACGGCCGCTGGGCGCGCCGCCTTGTGCGAACGCCGATCCAGCCAACAACATCACGGTGCCGATCACGGCAAATCCTGCTTTCATGTGCGCTCTCCCTGTATTCGAGGCTAACAGCAGGACCAGCGGTCCGTTCCGGAAGCGATGACCGAGGCCCGAAACGGGCCCCAAAGGTGTCTTCCCTCGGCAGAAATCAGGAACCCAATGGAACCATTCCGAGGTATCGCTATTATGTTAATCGGGCTGAGCAAAGCAGGTTCCACGTCCTGGCGCCGTAACGTTGGCGCTTGATTTCGAATTTGGCTGACGCTCTATTTTGATAATCCGCGTCTTGCCTGGGAATCGGCTGACGCCTGCGGGGGACAAATTATGAGCGACCTCGATCCCGGATCTGCATCACGTTCCGGTCGTCGCGTTCCAAAGCCAAAAACCAACGGCATGTCGGAGCCCGATTCCCGGGCAGAATTGCTGCTCGCCCTGCAGGCCATGCGCAACGGCGATTTCTCCGTGCGCATGAGCGGCGACTATCTCGGCATCGACGGCAAGCTCGCCGACACTTTCAACGACATCATCGCCGCCAATCAGCGCATGGCGCAGCAGCTCGAACTGGTCGGCCAGGTGGTGGGCCGCGAGGGCAAGACCCGCCAGCGCGTGAAGTTTGGGCTGGCCTCCGGCTCCTGGGCCGACATGGAAGGCTCGGTCAATACGCTGATCGACGATTTGCTGTGGCCGACGCGCGAGGTGACGCGCGCGGTCGCAGCCGTGGCGCAGGGCGACCTGCTCCAGACCGTCAAGCTCGACGTCGATGGACGCCCCCTGCGCGGCGAATTCCTGCAGTCGGCGACCATCGTCAACACCATGATCAAGCAGCTCGGCGTGTTCACCTCCGAGGTGACGCGCGTGGCGCGCGAGGTCGGCACCGAAGGCAAGCTCGGCGGCCAGGCCCAGGTGCCTGAGGTGACCGGCGTCTGGAAGGATCTGACCGAGAGCGTCAACTCGATGGCGAACAACCTGACCAACCAGGTTCGCAACATCGCCGAGGTGACGATCGCAGTTGCGAACGGCGACCTCTCGAAGAAGATCACGGTCGACGTCCGCGGCGAGATCCTTCAGCTCAAGGAAGCCATCAACACGATGGTGGACCAGCTCCGCTCCTTTGCGTCGGAAGTGACGCGCGTGGCGCGCGAGGTCGGCACCGACGGCAAGCTTGGCGGCCAAGCCATCGTGCCAGGTGTCGCCGGCACCTGGAAGGATCTCACCGACAGCGTCAACGCGATGTGCGGCAATCTCACCGCACAGGTGCGCAACATCGCCAACGTCACCACCGCCGTGGCCCGCGGCGACCTGTCGCGCAAGATCACGGTGGACGTGCGCGGCGAAATCCTGGAGCTGAAGGACACCATCAACACCATGGTGGACCAGCTCAACTCGTTCGCCTCGGAAGTGACGCGCGTCGCGCGCGAGGTCGGCACCGAAGGCAAGCTCGGCGGCCAGGCCCAGGTGCCGGGCGTCGCCGGTACCTGGAAGGACCTCACCGACAACGTCAACTTCATGGCGTCGAACCTCACCGCGCAGGTCCGCAACATCGCCGACGTTGCCACCGCCATCGCGAGCGGCGACCTCTCCAAGAAGATCACGGTGAACGTCTCGGGCGAAATCCTTCAGTTGAAGGAAACGCTCAACACGATGGTCGACCAGCTCAACGCCTTCGCCGGCGAAGTCACGCGCGTCGCGCGCGAGGTCGGCACCGAGGGCCGGCTCGGCGGCCAGGCCAACGTGCTCGGCGTCGCCGGCACCTGGAAGGACTTGACCGAGAGCGTCAACTCGATGGCCTCGAACCTCACCGCGCAGGTCCGTAACATCGCCGAGGTGACGACCGCGGTCGCGGGCGGCGATTTGTCGAAAAAGATCACCGTCGATGTCCGCGGCGAGATCCTCGAGCTGAAAGACACCATCAACACCATGGTGGACCAGCTCAACGCCTTTGCCGGCGAAGTCACGCGCGTTGCCCGCGAGGTCGGCACCGAAGGCAAACTCGGCGGCCAGGCCCAGGTGCGCGGCGTCGCCGGCACCTGGAAGGATCTCACCGACAGCGTCAACTCGATGGCCTCGAACCTGACCGGCCAGGTCCGCAACATCGCCGAAGTCGCGACCGCGGTGGCCAAGGGCGATTTGTCGAAGAAGATTACCGTCAACGTGTCAGGCGAAATCCTTCAGCTGAAGGAAACGCTCAACACCATGGTGGACCAGCTCAACGCCTTCGCCGGCGAAGTCACGCGCGTCGCGCGCGAAGTCGGCACCGAAGGCAAGCTCGGCGGCCAGGCCGAAGTCCCCGGCGTCGCCGGCACCTGGAAGGACCTCACCGACAGCGTCAACTCGATGGCGGGCAACCTCACCGCCCAGGTCCGCAACATCGCCGAAGTTGCGACCGCGATCGCCGGCGGCGACTTGTCGCGCAAGATCACCGTGGACGTGCGCGGCGAGATCCTTCAGCTCAAGGACACGCTGAACACGATGGTCGACCAGCTCAACCGCTTCGCGGGCGAGGTGACGCGCGTGGCGCGCGAGGTCGGCACTGAAGGTCGGCTCGGCGGCCAGGCCAACGTGCCCGGCGTCGCCGGCACCTGGAAGGACCTCACCGACAGCGTCAACTCGATGGCGGGCAACCTCACCGCCCAGGTCCGCAATATCGCCGAAGTCACCACTGCCGTGGCGCGCGGCGACCTCTCGCGCAAGATCACCGTCGACGTCCGTGGCGAGATTTTGGAGCTGAAGAATACCATCAACACCATGGTGGACCAGCTCAACGGCTTTGCCGGTGAAGTGACGCGCGTGGCGCGCGAAGTCGGCACCGAAGGCAAGCTCGGCGGCCAGGCCGAGGTGCCCGGCGTTGCCGGCACCTGGAAGGATCTCACCGACAACGTCAACTTCATGGCCTCGAACCTCACGGCTCAGGTCCGCAACATCGCCGAGGTCGCGACCGCGATCGCCGGCGGCGACCTGTCGAAGAAGATCACGGTGGACGTGCGTGGCGAAATTCTGCTGCTCAAGGACACCTTGAACACCATGGTCGAGCAGCTCCGCTCCTTCGCCGCGGAAGTGACGCGCGTCGCGCGCGAGGTCGGCACCGAGGGCCGGCTCGGCGGCCAGGCCGTCGTGCCCGGCGTCGGCGGCACCTGGAAGGACCTCACCGACAACGTCAACCTGCTGGCCGCGAACCTCACCACCCAGGTCCGCAACATCGCCGAAGTCACCACCGCCGTCGCGCGCGGCGACCTGTCGCGCAAGATCACCGTCGACGTGAAGGGCGAAATTCTCGAGCTCAAGAACACCATCAACACCATGGTGGACCAGCTCAACGCCTTCGCCGGCGAAGTGACGCGCGTTGCCCGCGAGGTCGGCACCGAAGGCGAACTCGGCGGCCAGGCCCAGGTGCCCGGCGTCGCCGGCACCTGGAAGGATCTCACCGACACGGTCAACTTCATGGCGGCGAACCTGACCGAGCAGGTCCGCGGCATCGTCAAGGTGGTGACCGCGGTCGCCAACGGCGATCTCAAGCAGAACCTCACCGTGAAATCGAAAGGCGAGGTCGCGGCGCTCGCCGACACCATCAACAACATGACCGAGACGCTCGCGACTTTCGCCGACCAGGTGACGTCGGTGGCGCGCGAGGTCGGCGTCGAGGGCAGGCTCGGTGGTCAGGCCGACGTGCCCGGCGCCGCGGGCACCTGGAAGGACCTCACCGGCAACGTCAATTTGCTGGCAGCCAACCTCACCTCGCAGGTGCGCGCGATTGCGGAAGTGGCGACCGCCGTGACCAAGGGCGACCTGACGCGGTCGATCCAGGTCGACGCCCGCGGCGAGGTCGCAGAGCTGAAAGACAACATCAACACGATGATCACGAACCTCCGTCTCACGACGGACGTGAACACCGAGCAGGATTGGCTGAAGACCAATCTGGCGAAATTCACCAACATGCTTCAGGGCCAGCGCGACCTCACCACCGTCGGTCGCCTGCTGCTGACCGAATTGTCGCCGCTGGTGAATGCGCATACCGGCGTGATCTACCAGGTCGAGAATGAAGAGAATCCGCGGCTCCTGCTGCTTGCCTCCTATGCCGGCGACGGCGTCTATCCGTATCCGCGCGTGCTGCCATTCGGCGACGGCCTGATCGGCCAATGCGCGCTCGACCGGCGCCCGCGCGTGATTGCGGACATTCCGGCCGACGTGGTGCCGATCAATTCGGCGCTGCTTCGCGTCGCGCCGAAGAACCTCGTGGTGCTGCCGGTGCTGTTCGAAGGCCAGGTCAAGGCGGTCATCGAGCTCGCCTCGCTCACCTCCTTCACCACCTCGCAGATGACCTTCCTGGAGCAGCTTACGGACTCGATCGGCATTGTGCTCAACTCGATCGAGGCGACGATGCAGACCGAGGGCCTGCTCAAGCAGTCGCAGCAGCTCGCCGGCGAGCTCCAGACCCAGCAGCGCGAATTGCAGCAGACCAACGACCAGCTCGAACAGAAGGCGCAGCAGCTCGCCGAGCGCAACGTCGAAGTCGAGCGCAAGAACCAGGAGATCGAGCAGGCCCGGCGCGCACTGGAGGAAAAGGCGACCGAGCTCGCACTGACCTCGAAGTACAAGTCCGAATTCCTGGCCAATATGAGCCACGAGCTGCGCACGCCGCTGAACTCGATCCTGATCCTCGGCCAGCAGCTCACCGACAATCCGGACGGCAATCTTACCGGCAAGCAAGTCGAATTCGCCCGCACCATCCATGGCGCCGGCACCGACCTGCTCAATCTCATCAGCGACATTCTCGATCTTTCCAAGATCGAGTCCGGTACGGTGACGGTCGACGCCGAGGAAATCCTGACCGCGAATCTGCTCGAGACGGTCGGGCGGCCGTTCCGTCACGAGGCGGAGAACCGCAATTTGTCGTTCAAGATCGACGTCGATCCGAATCTTGCGCGCAGCCTCGTCACCGATTCCAAGCGCCTGCAGCAGGTTTTGAAGAACCTGCTCTCCAACGCCTTCAAGTTCACCGCCGAGGGCGAAGTGCGCCTGAAGGTCGCCGCCGCGGTCGGCGGCTGGGGCACGGATCATCCCGTGCTGAACTCGGCGCCGGCCGTGATCGCATTCGAAGTGTCCGATACCGGCATCGGCATTCCGCTGGAGAAGCAGAAGCTGATCTTCGAGGCGTTCCAGCAAGCGGATGCCGGCACCAGTCGCAAATATGGCGGTACCGGCCTCGGCCTTGCGATCAGCCGCGAACTCGCAAGCCTGCTCGGCGGCGAGATCCACCTGCGCAGCTTGCCGGGCAAGGGCTCGTGCTTCACGCTTTACCTGCCGCTGAAATATTCCGGCCCGACGCTCGCGCCCCGCGCAACGCCCCAACAGAGCCAGCCGCCGGCGCTGCAGCCCGCGACAGCCGAACCGCAGCGCGTGATCGAGCAGCTTCCCGACGACCGGCTCAACCTCGAACCCGGCGATAGCATCCTCCTGATCGTCGAGGACGACCCGCACTACGC
The DNA here is from genome assembly GCF_023073155.1 of Bradyrhizobium sp. 45. Lineage (NCBI taxonomy): Bacteria > Pseudomonadati > Pseudomonadota > Alphaproteobacteria > Hyphomicrobiales > Nitrobacteraceae > Bradyrhizobium > Bradyrhizobium sp. 45. The sequence continues at coordinate 81,805 of NZ_JADPIX010000131.1, forward strand.
GCGCGTGTTGGTCGACCTCGCCCGCGACAAGGGATTCAAGGTGCTGGTCGCGGCCCGCGGCGCGGAGGCGCTGGAGCTTGCAAAGCAGTACCAGCCGAGGGCTGTCTCGCTCGACGTATTCCTGCCGGATATGCTCGGCTGGACCGTGTTGAGCCAGCTCAAGCACAATCCGCTGACCCGCCACATCCCCGTGCAGATCATCACGCTCGACGAGGACCGCCAGCATGCGCTGGCGCGCGGCGCCTTCTCCTTCGTCAACAAGCCGACGACGACCGAGGGTGTCTCGGCCGCGCTGACCCAGATCAAGGAATATGCGCGACCGCGGCGCAAGCGGCTGCTCATTGTCGAGGACAACGAGGCCGAGCAGCTCTCGATCCGCGAGCTCCTGCATCACGACGACATCGAGATCGTGACGACCGGCACCGGTGCCGACGCGCTCTCGATGCTGCGTGAGAACCCCTGTGATTGCGTCGTGCTCGACCTGCGCCTGCCCGACATGACCGGCTTCGAGGTGCTGGACCAGATCCGCAATGACGAGGCGCTCTCGAACGTTCCGGTGGTCGTCTTCACCGGCCGCGAGCTGTCGGCCGAGGAAGATGCGGAGCTCCACACCATGGCGCGGAGCATCGTGGTCAAGGGCGTGGAATCGCCGGAGCGCCTGCTCGACGAGACCGCGCTGTTCCTGCACCGCGTGATCACGGAGTTGCCGATCGAGAAGCAGCGCATGCTCGAGAAGCTGAACAGTTCCGACGAAGACCTGATCGGCAAGACCGCCCTGCTCGTCGACGACGACGCCCGCAACATCTTTGCGCTGTCGAGCGTGCTGGAGCGGCGCGGCATGAAGGTGCTGACGGCCACGACTGGCAACGAGGCGGTGGCCCTGGTCGAATCCAACCCGGAGATCGCCATCGTGCTGATGGACATCATGATGCCGCAGATGGATGGCTATCAGACCATCGGCGTCATTCGTGAAAACCCCACCTTCGCCCGTCTTCCGATCATCGCGTTGACGGCCAAGGCCATGAAGGGCGACCGCGAGAAATGCCTCGAGGCCGGCGCGTCCGACTATCTCGCCAAACCCGTCAACACCGATCAATTGCTGCTTGCAATCCGCATGTGGCTGCACCGCTGAGTTGGATGCCCGTATGGACCACGAAAAGGTCAACATCCTCCTCGTCGACGACCAGCCGGCCAAGCTGCTCGCCTATGAGGTGATCCTGAAGGATCTCGGCCAGAACCTCGTGATCGCCTCGTCCGGTCGCGAGGCTCTGGAGGTGCTGCTCAAGACCGAGATCGCGGTGATCCTGGTCGACGTCTGCATGCCCGAGCTCGACGGCTTCGAGCTCGCCGCGATGATCCGCGAGCACCCGCGCTTCCAGAAGACCGCGATGATCTTCATCTCGGCCATTCAAGTCAGCGACATCGACCGCCTGCGCGGCTACGAGATGGGCGCCGTCGACTACGTCCCGGTGCCGGTCGTGCCGGAGGTGCTGCGCGCCAAGGTCAAGGTGTTTGCAGAGCTCTATCGCAAGACGCGCGAGCTCGAACGGCTGAATCAGGACCTCGAGGACCGCGTGCGTGCACGCACCGCCGAGCTTGAGAATTCCACAGCAAAGCTGCGCGAGAGCGAAGAGCGGCGCAGCATGGCGATCGCCGCCGGCAAGATGGGCTCCTGGGACTGGGACTGGATCACCGGCGACTGGATGTGGGACGAGGGCCAATACCGCATCTTTGGTGTTGGCCCGGAGAGCTTCGAGGTGAATCCGGCCAACGTTCAGGCGCTGTTGCATCCGGATGACGTCGATCAGTTGCGCAAGGCGATCGCCGAATTCAACAAGGGCACGCGCTCCTATGAAACGGAGTTCCGCATCGTGCGGCCCGACGGCGATGTGCGCTGGTGTGTCGGCACGGCCGCCGCCACGGTTGACGATAGCGGTCGGGTCATGCGCGTCAGCGGCGTGACGGTGGACATCACCGAACGCAAGCGCGCCGAGGAACGGCAGACTCTCCTGGCGCGGGAAGTCGATCATCGCGCCAAGAATGCGCTGGCGCTGGCGCAATCGATCGTGCGCCTCACCCGCGCCGACGAGGTCAAAGCCTATGTCAGCGCCGTCGAGGGACGCATCAATGCACTGGCGCGCGTGCACACGATCCTGTCGCTATCGAGCTGGCAGGGCGCCGAACTCTCGAAGCTGATTGACGAGGAGCTTGCGCCCTATTCCCTCGGCGGCCAGATCAAATTGGCGGGGTCGGAAGTTCAGTTGCTGCCGGCAACCGCCCAGACGCTGGCGCTGGCGCTGCATGAGCTTTTCACCAACTCGGCGAAATATGGCGCGCTCTCGACGCGGACGGGACGGCTCGCAATCGGCTGGCAGGTCGAGGACGAGCTGCTCACGCTGACCTGGGAGGAATCCGGCGGCCCGCTCGTCATGACGCCGAAATCCCGCGGCTTTGGTACGCGGAGCCTGCTTGCGAGCGTCGAGTCCCAGCTCGGCGGGCAGGCGCGATTCGATTGGCGCGCCGAGGGTCTGCTGTGCCGGCTCGAGGTGCCGTTGGTCCGCAAGACTGCCGCGACGACCGCGCCCGGCAACTTCGAAGCCGCCAGCTCCGCCGAATTGCAACGCGCTTCCGGCTAACCGGAGGCCGCACTCTTCCTGCGCTGCGTCGTTTGCGGCTCGCGCGCGACCCGTCCTTCGAGCCAGGCTTCTGTTTGGGCGAGATCGCGCAGAGCCTTGGCATAGCGGCACGCCGCGCTTCGCTCCGCGCCGCGGGGCAGCTTGCGCGCTTTGCGGAGGATGTCCGCAGCGGCATTACGATAAGCCAGAGAGCGATAGAGAAAGACCACCTTACCCATATCGAATGTTCCCGTGTTGCGCGGTCATTCTCGCCCACCCGGCATGAACGTCGGATGAAGCGGACGATGACAATTCCTTCATGCGGGTGGAACCGGCGCGTGTCGCAGGCGTTGCATGCGAGATTGGGATAGAGTTCCATGCGCGCGAAGAAGTCGTCTGACCTGATCTCTCCCAGCGGGCTCGTCAAGCTGATGACGCACGCGATGATGGGCGCAGCCTTAGGACTCGCTTTCAGCCTCTTGCTCGTGCTGTCCAATCCCGGCGTCGCCAATTTGCTGAGTCACGGCGGAAGGCAGGCCGTTGTCGTTTTCGCCCTCACCTTGGTGACGACGTTCGCGATCGGCGCGACACTGACCGGCGTCGTTTTCATCCTGGCCGAGGACAAGCAATCTTGAACTATGCGTGCTTTACCGGAATTCTTTGTTCGGAACTCCTGCGACGAATGGCAGTTGGCTGCCTGCGTCAATTCAACTCAGGGAGTTCCCGCAGATGAAGACCACCAAGCTCGCTCTTGCCGTGATGTTGGCAACCGGCCTCGCCGCTGCACCGTTCGCCGTGCAGGCCAAGTCGCACAAGGCAAAACACAGATCATCGATGTCATCGTCGCAGACCACCACGGGCGCCAACACCAAGTCCTCCAAGGGTGCTGATCCCTCCGGTCAGGGCGGCTCCGGCCCCGGCTCCGACCAGGGCGGCACCATGACGAACAACAAAGCCGGCATGAGCAACACCAAGTAGGCGTTCGTCGAAAACACGAAGGCCCCGCGATCGCGGGGCCTCTTGCTTTGGTATTCGAACAGACTTCTCTCGGGCCGCTTCGTCAACATGCGGTATCGACGAGCCCCGCACCTCGCGTTGCGCGTAGGCTTCAGCTACGATGGCTGCCCAGGATGTCAGGATGAACGCCTGCAGGATCTGACTTCACCAGATGGTCGAGTCGTGCGCGCTTGCGCGCGATCAAGAGCTGGGCCGCGGCGTCGTCGAGCCCCTCGCGTTGCAGCTGCCGGATGGCAGAGCCCAGTTCGAGAATCTCGGCGCGCAGCTTTAGAATCCGGTATGCATCCGGGTCTTCCTCCACCATGCGCTCCCAAGGCTCTCAGCGGCGCGCGATCACGCGCAGAGGACTACCTGATGTCTTCGCGGAACGAAGGCGCATCCTATCGCGGACATTCGGCAGGACATCGCCGCCACCTGCAGCCTTCCATTCGCCGATCAGCAGATTGATTTTCCGGCGCAGATCCATCTGCGCCAGGGCCTTCTCCGTGCAGTCCCGATCGCGCTCGACAAGCTCGCGTACGGCCGCCTCGACATCGGCCATTTCCAGCCTCAAGGCGCTGATTTTACGTCGAATTTCATTAATTTTGTTGTCCATGACTTGTTAGAACAAAATAAGAACATATAGTCAAGTCACGATTTCAGAAGGGAGAAGCGACATGCAGGTTCAAGGTAAATACGATGCCAAGTCTTTCCTCACCGAGCAGATGACGCGGGCGCAGGGCCTCCGGCTGAAACGGCTGAGCGAAGAGGCGTATCAGCCCGCGCAATACGCGCGGGATCTGTCCTCCAGCGAGGCAGCACGGCGCATTCAGGTGCTGGAAGCGGAGATCGAGCTGGCGGATTCGTTCTAGGCTAGGTCGCCCATCCGGAACGTTGCTTGCGCTTTCGGAACCATGCCTGTCCCGGATTGTTTTCCCAGGCCAAGGGAGAACATGCATGGCACGCAAGGCAAAGAAGCGCCGCTACTCGCGCAGCTCCGGCAGCGATGTCGAAGGCGAGATGAAGCGCTACAAGAAGGGGACCGCGAAAAGCGGACCGGGCGGTCGAGGCGGACGCGTGAAGAGCCGCAAGCAGGCAATCGCGATCGGCCTGTCGAAAGCGCGCAAGAAGGGCAAGAAGGTCCCGAAGAAGGCCGCGAAACGAAAGACGTCCAAGAAGACGTCAAAGAAGACATCTCGGAAAACATCCAAGAAGACTTCGAGAAAGAGTTCGAAGAAGACGTCGAAGCGCAAATCCTCCAAACGGTCGCGCTGACCTCAGTCAGATCATGCTGCCCGGCATGAAGCAGCGGATCGAAACGCCGAACGCGGTCTTCACCGGCCACACCATGGTGCGGCCGGCCCGGTTCGGCTCGGTGATCACGGCTTCGTCCGGTACCTCGACCCACTCGCCGTCGAGCCGCACGCGGTAATGTCCATTGTGCGAGTCCCAATCGGGATCGGCGACCGCAAACCCATCCGCATCCGAGCAGCACGGACCGAGATGGCTGCGCAGGCCGTCGAACCACGGCTTGAGAGGTGAGTCCGCGTAGCGGCCGTCGTCGCGCCCGAGAGCGTTTCCACCCCATAGCACGAGTGGCGCTACCAACGGCGCCACAAGCAGCGCACTTCTCAGCGAGAGCTTCAATCGATCCATGTCGGCACCGATCAAATACGAATTGCCGGCCGGCTCAGCGGCGGCAAGTTCGAAGTTCCACGCTTGCAATCGTCGGCGGCTTCATTGCCGCCGAGTCCGTACGAGATCCGCAATTGTGATGAGCGAACACGGCTTTTTCGGACGAAACCGGGTCATCCTCCCTGCCGTTAACGAGAATGTTATCGGCGATGTGCGGAAATCCTGAAGGCGAACGGGAAAGGCGGCCCGAAGGCCGCCTTTTTGGAGTTGCGCCGATCGACGTTCGCCTTATGCGAGCGGCACCGCCACGAACCGGGTCGTCTGCGCGCTTCTGACCTGCAGCAGCACGCTGCGCTTGCCGGACGATTTCGCCTGCGCCAGCTCCGAACGGACATCGCCGATATTGGCGACGGCGTTGCCGCCCACGTTGAGGATGACGTCGCCGGTCTGGATGCCGCGTTGCGCGGCCGGGCCTTGCGGATCGACTTCAGTGACGACGACGCCCTTCTGGCCGGCGCCCTGCACGTCGCCCGCCGGAGCCAGGCTAAGCCCGAGACGCGGCGGCATGCCGGCATCTGGCTGCGACTTGCCCTCGTCGGCTCTAGCCTGCCGCTCGTTCGGCAACTCGCCAAGCGCCAGTGTCACCGTCTTGCTGTCGCCCTTGTGGACGACATCGAGCTTCACGGACGTGCCCGGCGCCAGGGTGGCGATGGTGCGGGCGAGATCGCGGGAATCCTTGATCGCGGTGCCGTTGACGGCGGTGATGACGTCGCCCGCCTCGATGCCCGCCTTCGCCGCCGGGCTGCCGTCCTGCGGATTGTCGACGATCGCGCCGCGCGCCTCCTTGAGGCCCAGACTGTCGGCGATATCCGACGTCACCGGCTGCACCTGGACGCCGAGCCAGCCGCGCGTGACCGCGCCCTTGTCCTTCAACTGTGCGACGACGAGCTTTGCGGTCGAAGCCGGAATGTCGAAGCCGATGCCGACCGAGCCGCCGGAGGGCGAGAAGATCGCAGTGTTCACGCCGATCACGTTGCCGTTCATGTCGAAGGCCGGGCCGCCGGAATTGCCCTTGTTGATCGGCGCGTCGATCTGGATGAAGTCGTCATAGGGACCATTGCCGATGTCGCGGCCGCTGGCCGAGACGATGCCGGCGGTCACGGTGCCGCCGAGGCCGAAGGGATTGCCGACCGCGACCACCCAGTCGCCGATACGCGGCTTCTGGTCGGAGAATCTGACGAACGGAAAATTCTTCTTGCCCTCGACCTTGATCAGCGCGAGATCCGTTTTCGGATCGGTGCCGACCACTTTCGCGCTGTAGATGGTGCCGTCGTCCATCGTCACTTGCACCGATTCGGCGTGATCGACGACGTGGTTGTTGGTCACGGCATAGCCGTCGGCGGAGATGAAGAAGCCGGAGCCCTCACCCGTGATCATCTGGCGGCGCTGGCGCGGCATGCCCTCCATGCCACCCGGGCCGCGGAAGCCGAATTGCCGCGAGAACTGGTCGAACGGCGTCGCCTCGTCCGAATCCATCCGGTTCTGTTGCAGCATCGCGCTCTTATCATTGTTCTGGTCGATCCTGACCCGCACCGAAATGACGGCGGGTTTGACCTTGCTGACGAGGTCGCCGAAGCCCGGCGGTGTCGCGGCGGTCTCCGCGGCCTGGGCGGGCGCAATGAAGGAGGTCGCGCTGAACGGCGAAGAGCCGGGAGCAGTCGCCAGCACGGCCACGCCAAGCGCGGCCACGGTGCCGAGCAGCGCGAGCCGGCGCGGCCTCAGGACCTTGCGGGACGTTGTGGTGTCGGAATTGACGTGATCGCTCATGTCGATATGTCCATGTTGGGTAAGTCGCCTTGCACCCAACATGGTGGTCGCCACCTTACAGCGTCCCGTCCACGCGATTAAATCTTGGCAAAGTAGCCGGGGCCGGCGATACGGCCAAAGGTCAAGGCTGCACGTTTGATGCAGCTCAACGCGGGCCATGCGCACCGTGGAAGACTGCGGCCACCGGATGATGTCCATCGGAGGCCCGTCATGTACAAAGACATTCTCGTCCACATCCCCACCGAGCGGCCAATCCGCCCGGTGATCGACGGCTCGATCTCGCTCGCAGCGGGCCTCAACGCCCATCTCGATGCAGTTGCGGTTGGCTATGTGGCAACCAGTGCGGCCTATATCATGGAGGGCGGCGCTGCGGTGGCGGCGGTGTTCGAGATGGAGCGCGAGAGTGCAGTGGAGCGGGCCGAGGCGGCGCTCGCGGTATTCAAGAGCAAAGCGATGAACGCCGGCATTTCCTACACATGCCACCCACTCGGGGCGATGCCGGGGGATGCGGTCGGCTTGCTCGGCGAGATCGCGCGGCTGCACGATCTCAGCATCGTGCTCCAGCCGGATCCGGCGCAAGGCTCACTCGACAACGATGTGCCCGGCGAGATCCTGTTCCAGGCGGGTGGCCCGGTGCTTTTCCTGCCCTACACCTTCCATGGAGCGTTCAAGGCGAAACGGATCGGCATCTGCTGGGATGGCAGCCGCCTCGCCGCGCGCGCTATGCGCGACGCCGCACCATTCCTGGCCCGCGCCGAGGAGATCGTGATCATTGCGATCAACGAAACAGATATGGTTCCCGAGGAAGTCTCGACGCGCAATCTGGCAAGGCATCTCGGCCGGCGCGGACTGTCGACCCGCACGGTCAACCTGATTCAGCCGACCATGCTGTCGCTGGCAGCCGATGAGAACCTGGATATTCTGATCATGGGCGGCTACGGCCATTCGCGTTTGCAGGAGCGGTTCCTCGGCGGCGTCACCCGCGCCATGCTGGAGCCATGACCGTCCCGACGCTGATGTCGCATTAATCGAGGGCTTATCCAGGTCGGGCCGGTCACAGGCCTTGTCGTTCGGGCTGACAACCGCGTCCTTGAGCGGTGCCGGCATCGGCAAGTTCAGGTCATATTCGAACACGTTGGACCGTCACGCCGCGGCGGGTCTCTCCCACGCCGTGGCCTCGACGCCGTCCTCGTCTTGTTGCGCATTGCACGCGTCGAAATGCGCCTTGAGTTCGACTTCGGCGAGATGTTCGAAATGTTCGGCCTGGCCGAGCAGTTCCCAGCTCTGGAGCGGCCGGTAGGCGGCCTGCTGACGACAGAGGGACGCTAACGCGCGGTAGCGACGTACGTTGTCCATGAGACCCTCCCTCGCATTCACAGAGCTTATTGCCCTTATTTGCGTCAGGGCGATGGCGGTTGTGCAAAAGATTTGCTGCGCCCGCCGCGCGCTTGACTCGCTTGTTTCTAGGCAAACGCGTATCGAGGCGAAAGTTCCAATCAGCGCGACTCAACGCTTCGGACCTTACCGCAGGCCAGGGCTAGGGTTGTGGGTCATCCTCGTATGTCTGCAGTGCAAAGGGGCACGCCCTGGCACACCCCATTGCGGTGCCGGCTCGCCCGCCTGTATCCGGCAGTCTACCGGATGAGCGCGGGCTCACCGGCACGCATTGTCTGCGCCGAACTATGTTGCAGCATCGGAACCCTGCCGGCTTCCGCAGCGGCGCGGATGGCCGCGATGTTGCCGGCATAGTCCGCGCTGCTCTTGCCGCGAAACACGGCGGAGCCCGCTACAAGCGTATCGGCGCCCGCAGCGGCCACGGCGGCGGCATTGTCGCGCGTGATGCCGCCGTCAACCTCGAGCCGGATCGGCCGGTCGCCTATCATGCTTCGAATACGCCCGATCTTCTCGAGTTGGGATTCGAGGAAGGACTGGCCGCCAAAGCCCGGATTGACCGTCATCACCAGGACGAGGTCGAGGCGATCGAGCACATATTCGATCGTGCTTTCGGGAGTCGCGGGACACAGGCTGACGCCGGCTTTCTTGCCGAGCGCGCGGATGGCCTGGAGCGAGCGATCGAGGTGCGGACCGGCTTCGGCATGCACCGTGATGACATCCGCGCCGGCCTTCGCGAACGCTTCGAGATAGGGATCGGCGGGCGCGATCATGAGATGCACGTCGAACATTTTCTTCGTCAGCGGCCGGATCGCCCTGATGACGTCCGCGCCATAACTGATGTTCGGGACGAAATGCCCGTCCATGACGTCGCAGTGAATCCAGTCGGCACCCGCCGCATCGATCGCCACGATCTCCTCGCCGAGGCGGGCGAAATTCGCAGCCAGGATTGACGGCGCGATGAGGATTTCTCTCGTCATGGCTTCGCACTCCCCTGCGCGTCCGCACCGCCGCTGAAGACGCGACTCGCCAGGACGTCCATGGGATCGATCGTTTCGAGGTCGGCGATATCGAGCATGCGGTCGAGATCGGACACCAGCCGATCGGCCTGCCGCAGGCGGATGCGGTCGACGGCGTTGCGGATCGAGCGCGCATTGGAGAAGAACGGCTGGGTCCGACGTAGCGCGATGTATTTCTCGAACGCCTCGCGCGCCGCCGCCGAGAGGCGATAACCCCGTTCCTTCAGCATCAGCTCGGCGATGACGAGCAGCTCGGCTTCCGCATAGTCCGGAAAGTCGATGTGATGCGCGATCCGCGAACGGAAGCCGGGATTAGAGGCAAAGAAGCTCGTCATCCGCTCGCCATAGCCGGCAAGGATCACGACGAGGTCCTCGCGCTGGTTTTCCATCACCTGGAGCAGGATCTCGATCGCCTCCTGGCCGTAGTCGCGCTCGTTGTCGGGACGGTGCAGATAATAGGCCTCGTCGATGAACAGCACGCCGCCCATCGCCTTCTTCAGGATCTCCTTGGTCTTCGGCGCGGTGTGGCCGATATACTGGCCGACCAAATCGTCGCGCGTCACCGAGATCACCTGCCCGCGCCGCACGAAACCGAGGCCGTGCAGGATCTTTGCCATGCGCAGCGCGACCGTCGTCTTGCCGGTGCCGGGATTGCCGGTAAACGACATATGCAGCGTCGGTGGCGACGAAGCCAATCCCGCACGCTGCCGGATACGTTCGATCAGCAAGAGCGACGCGATCTGGCGCACGCGGCTCTTCACCGGCTTCAATCCGATCAGCTCCTGCTCGAGCTGCTGCAGCGTGCCCGTGATTCCAGCCTCTTCGGCCTCCTTGCGGAGATCGAAACTGGTCTCGCCGGGCTCAGTGGTCACGGCGTGGGGAACATCCAGCATCGGCACCTCGAAGAAAAGGGCTTCGCCGCGGGGGAGCGGCGAAGCAGTGGTCCGCCAAGGAAACGGAGCAGGGAGTGCTCCGCGCGGAGGAGAATGACTTAGGTTGGTGCGTGCGCGAGCTGCCGGCGCACGGTGGTGTAGCGGATCGCGCGTCCGCTCACCTCCTGCCGCACCAGCTCGAACTCGGCTTCCTGCGGCGGGCGGTTGACGATGAACGAGATCCGCACCGATTCCCAGCCATGGCTGGAGTCGAAGCCGCTGAGGCGGATGTATCGGTCGCCATACACTCTGCGGCATTCGGCGAGCTCCATCATCACGCCGGCGGCGTCCTGGAGATCGAACATCGGCAGGCCCCACATCTCCCAATAGGTGTTGCGGGGATGCGGATCGTCGGTGAACTCGATGTTCACCGCCCAGCCGTTGGTCAGGCAATACTGCACCTGCTTGGTGATCTGGTCGTCGGTCAGATCGGGCAGGAACGAGAAGCAGCCTTGGGTCAGCTTCATGTCAAATCTCCTCAAACGGTTTCGAGCGCGGTCGGCACGAAGTCCGGCGTGTCGGTGGATTCATAATTGAAGGAGACGTCCTTCCAAACCTCAAGTGCAGCTTTCAGCGGCGTACAGGTCTCGGCCGCCCTGGCCAGGATCTCCGGTCCTTCGTGGACGTAGTCGCGGCCCTCGTTGCGGGCGAGGATCATCGCTTCCAGCGCCACACGGTTGGCGATCGCGCCGGCCGCGATGCCCATGGGATGGCCGATGGTGCCGCCGCCGAACTGGAGCACGACGTCCTCGCCGAGCAGGTCGAGCAGCTGGTGCATCTGGCCGGCATGGATGCCGCCGGAGGCGACCGGCATCATCTTGTTCAGGCTCGCCCAGGACTGGTCGAAGAACAGGCCGTGTTCGAGCTTGGCCGGGTTGAAGTCTTCGCGACAGACATCGTAATAGCCGCGCGTGGTGTTGGGATCGCCTTCGAGCTTGCCGACCACGGTGCCGGCATGGATGTGATCGACGCCGGCGAGCCGCATCCACTTGGCGATGACGCGGAACGACACCCCATGGCTTTTCTGCCGCGTGTAGGTCGAGTGACCGGCGCGATGCAGATGCAGGATCATGTCGTTGCGCCGCGCCCATTTCGCCATCGACTGGATTGCGGTGTAGCCGATCACGAGATCGATCATGACGATGCAGGACCCGAGCTCCTTCGCGAACTCGGCGCGCTCGTACATATCCTCCATGGTTCCCGCGGTGATATTCAGGTAGGTCCCCTTGGCCTCACCGGAGGCCGCCTGCGCCCGGTTCACCGCCTCCATGCAATAGAGGAAGCGGTCGCGCCAGTGCATGAACGGCTGCGAGTTGATGTTCTCGTCATCCTTGGTGAAGTCGAGCCCGCCCTTCAGCGCCTCGTAGACCACGCGACCGTAATTGCGGCCCGAGAGGCCGAGCTTAGGCTTGACGGTCGCGCCGAGCAGCGGCCTGCCGAACTTGTCGAGCCGCTCGCGCTCGACCACGATGCCGGTGGCCGGTCCCTGGAACGTCTTCACATACGCGACGGGGAAACGCATGTCCTCCAGCCGCAGCGCCTTCAGCGGCTTGAAGCCAAATACGTTGCCGATGATCGAGGCCGAGAGGTTGGCGATCGAGCCCGGCTCGAACAGGTCGAGGTCATAGGCGATGTAGGCGAAGTACGAGCCTGGCGTGCCCGGCACCGGATCGACGCGGTAGCATTTCGCGCGATACTTCTCGGCGGCGGTCAACCGATCGGTCCACACCACCGTCCAGGTCGCGGTCGAGGATTCGCCGGCGACTGCGGCTGACGCCTCGATCGGATCGACGCCCTCTTGCGGCGTGACGCGGAACAGCGCGATGACGTCGGTGTCCTTGGGCACGTAGTCGGGCTCCCAATAGCCCATGCGCTTGTATTCCATCACGCCCGATCGATATCTTTCCTTGCCGCGGACGGTTCCTGCATGTGCATTCATGGCTCTCTCCTGCTCTTCTCTCTCTGAATGATTAGGCCGCGACGGGCTGGCGGGCGTCGACGCGCGGATCGAGATCGCCGGCGCGGTAGCGCCGCGCCATCTCGCTCAAGGGAACGACCTTGATACCGCTGGCGTGGCCTGCGGTGCCGAACTGCTCGAAGCGCTCGCGGCAGAGCTCGCGCATCGCATCCATGGCGGGCTTGAGAAATTTGCGCGGATCGAACTCCGAGCGCGTTTGCGCGGCCACTTTCCGGAACACCGCGGTCATTGCCAGCCGGCAGTCGGTGTCGATATTGACCTTGCGCACGCCGCTCGTGATGCCGCGGACGATCTCCTCGACCGGCACGCCCCAGGTCTGCGGCATCTCGCCGCCAAACTGGTTGAACATGTCCTGGAGCGGCTGCGGCACAGAGGAAGAGCCGTGCATCACGAGATGCGTGTTCGGCAGCCGGCGATGAATCTCCTCGACCACCCGCATCGCCAGAATGTCGCCGTCCGGCTTGCGGTTGAACTTGTAGGCGCCGTGCGAGGTGCCCATCGCGATCGCGAGCGCATCGACTTTGGTGGCGCGGACGAAGTCGACCGCCTGGTCGGGATCCGTGAGCAACTGATCATGGCTGACCGTGCCTTCGACGCCGTGACCGTCCTCCTGCTCGCCGCCCCCATGCTCGAGCGAGCCGAGCACGCCGAGCTCGCCTTCGACGGAGGCACCGACCCAATGCGCGAGATCGACGACGCGGCGGGTGATCGCAACGTTGTAGTCGTAGTCGGCCGCGGTCTTGGCGTCGGCCTTGAGCGAGCCGTCCATCATCACCGAGGTGAAGCCATGGGCGATCGCGGACGCGCAGGTCGCCTCGTCATTGCCATGGTCCTGGTGCAGGCAGAGCGGGATGTCTGGATAGGTCCGCTCCAGCGCATCGATCATGTGCGAGAGCATGAGGTCGCCGGCATAGCTGCGCGCGCCGCGCGAAGCCTGGATGATGACGGGCGCGTCGACCTCGGCCGCCGCCTGCATGATCGCGATGCCCTGCTCCATGTTGTTGATGTTGAACGCCGGCACCGCGTAGCCGTGACTGGCGGCGTGGTCGAGCAGCTGACGAAGAGTGATACGGGCCACGACAAATCCTCCTGTTATTGCTTGCCGGCGCGGGCCATCGCCCGCCGGGCGGCTTCCGCAACGCCTTGCGGCGTGATGCCGAATTCGCGGTAGAGCACCGGGGCCGGCGCCGAAGCGCCGAAGCCGCGCATGCCGACGAATTCGCCCTCGGTGCCGATCCAGCGGTGCCAATCGCCGACGACTGCCGCCTCGATGCCAACCCGCGGCGCGGTGCCGAGCACAGCGGCGCGGTAATCCTCCGGCTGCTCCTCGAACAACGCGAAGCAGGGCGCGGAGACCACGGCCGCACGGACGTGCTCGGTAGCGAGCAGGCGGGCCGCCTCCAGCGCAATAGACACTTCCGAACCCGTTGCGATGAGCGTCACGTCGCGGCCACCGTCCGGCGAGACGATCAGATAGGCGCCGCGTGCGACGCGGTTCCTCCCGCGGACATCGCTGCGGAAGGTCGGCAGCGCCTGACGGGACAGGCACAGCACGGAGGGACGATTTTCAGCTTGGAGCGCGCAGTCCCATGCTTCCAGCGTCTCAACCGCGTCGGCCGGCCGGAAAACAAGCAGGTTCGGAATGACGCGGAGCGCTGCGAGATGCTCGACCGGTTGGTGCGTGGGGCCGTCCTCACCGAGGCCAATGGAGTCATGGGTCATCACATGAATGACGCGGATCCGCATCAAGGCCGCAAGGCGGATCGCCGGCCGGCTGTAATCGGAGAACGCGAGGAAGGTGCCGCCATAGGGAATGAAGCCCCCGTGCAGCGCGAGGCCGTTCATCGCGGCCGCCATACCATGCTCGCGGATGCCGTAATGGATGTAATCGCCGGCGAACGCGTCGCGCTTGACCGGGGTCTGCGCCTTGGCATGCGTCAGGTTCGAATGCGTGAGATCCGCCGAGCCGCCGACAAATCCGGGAATCGTCTCGGCGATGCCGTCGAGCACCTGTTGCGACGCCTGCCGCGTCGCGAGCTTCGGACGCTCGGTGGCAAAGCGCTCGCGCAATTTCGCCGAGGCCTGGGCATAGGCGTTCGGCAGGGCAACCGCCTTGCCCTCGATAAACAGGTCGCGCTGCTCGGGCGTCGCGCATTCATAGCGATCGAGCCAGGCGAGACGCTCGACCTGCCCGCGCTGCCCGATCATCCGCCATGCTTTCAGGATCGTGACAGGCACCACGAAGGGCTGATAGTCCCAGCCGAGCGTTCGCCGCGCCGCGGCCGTCTGCTCCGTGCCGAGCGGCGCGCCATGCGCCTTCTCGGTGCCCTGACGATCCGGCGCGCCGTAGCCGATGACCGTGCGGCAGGCGATCAGCGACGGTCTTGTGCTCTCACGCTCCTCGGCAATCGCCTGCGCAACTGCTTCGGGATCGTGCCCGTCGACATGGCGCACCGACCAGCCGGAGGCAGCGAAGCGCGCGAGCTGGTCATCGGAGGTCGCAAGCGAGGTCGGGCCGTCAATGGATATGCCGTTATCGTCGAACAGCACGATCAGGCGGCCCAGCCCGAGATGCCCGGCGAGCGAGATCGCTTCCTGGCTGATGCCCTCCATCAGACAGCCGTCGCCGGCGATGACGTACGTGAAATGATCGACGAGGCCGTCGCCATGTCGCACATTGGCCATGCGCTCGGCGAGTGCCATGCCGACCGCGGTCGCAATCCCCTGCCCCAGCGGACCGGTCGTGGTCTCGACGCCCGGCGTATGGCCATATTCCGGATGGCCCGGCGTCTTCGAGCCCCATTGCCGGAAGGCCTTGATGTCATCGAGGCTGACGTCGCCGCCGGTGAGATGGAGCAATGCATAGAGCAGCATCGAGCCATGGCCCGCCGACAGCACGAAGCGATCGCGATCCGGCCAATGGGGGTGAGCCGAGTCGAATTTCAGGAAGCGCGAGAACAGCACGGTGGCGACATCGGCCATGCCCATGGGCAGTCCGGGGTGGCCGGACTGCGAAGTCTCGATGGCGTCGACCGCGAGGAAGCGGACGGCGTTGGCGAGATCGCCATGCGATACCGCCGTGAGGTCAGCGTCGGCGTGGACGGAGATGTTCATCGGATCCTCCTCTCGTTCACTTCAGGTTTCGCTTACGCTCGATCAGCTGCATGATCAGCGGCGTCAGGATCAGCTGCATCGCAAGATCGAGTTTCGCGCCGGGACACACGATCGAATTGGCACGCGACATCCAGCTTTGCGGCAGCATCGAGAGCAGATAGGGGAAGTCGATGCCGCGCGGGTTCTTGAAGCGGATCACGACCATCGACTCGTCCGGCGTCGGGATCCAGCGCGCGATGAACGGATTGGAGGTGTCCACCGTCGGCACACGCTGGAAGTTGATGTCGGTCTCGGAAAATTGCGGGCAGATGTAGTGGATGTAATCGGGCATCCGCCGCAGAACGGTGTCGGTAACGGCCTCGGTCGAATAGCCTCGCGCACTGCGGTCGCGGTGCAGCTTCTGGATCCATTCGAGATTGATAACGGGCACGACGCCGATCTTGAGGTCGGCATAACGCGCGACGTTGACCTTGTCGGTAACGACAGCACCGTGCAGGCCCTCGTAGAACAGAAGGTCGGAGCTCTCCGGCAGCCGTTTCCATTCGGTGAAGGTGCCGGGTGCGGCGCCATGCAGCGCGGATTCCTCGGCGTCGTGGACGTAGTGCCGCGTCGTCGCCGTGCCGGTCTCGCCATAGTCGCGGAACGCCCGCTCCAGCTCCTCGAACAGATTGGTCTCGGGGCTGAAATGGCTGAAATGCCTGTTGCCGCGATCGGCCTCCTTCGCCATCTGCGTGCGCATTTCCGCGCGATCGTAGCGATGGAAGGCGTCGCCTTCGATGTAGGCGGCGTTGACCTTCTCGCGGAAGAAGATCTGCTCAAAGGTCTTCTTGACCGACGTGGTGCCGGCGCCGGAAGAGCCGGTGATGGAGATGATCGGATGCTTCCTGGACATCGGGGCGCCTCGCTCAGAGCCGGAAGAAGCCGCGCCGCGCGAACAGCGGTGCGGAGACGCTGGCGACCAGCAAGGGATCGCAATGCAGTTCCTCGACGCGCTGCACCTCGTTGTTCGAACCCATGATCAGCGGCACGCGTTGATGCAGGCTCTGCGCCGAGAGTTCGAGGATACGCTCGCGCCCGGTCGAAGCCGAGCCGCCGGCCTGCTCGACGATGTAAGCCATCGGGTGCGCCTCGTAGACGAGGCGCAGGCGGCCATCGCCATAGCCGGGCCGTGAATCGGAGGGATAGAGGAACACGCCGCCGCGGGTAAGGATGCGATAGGCCTCGGCCACCAGCGAGCCGACCCAGCGCATGTTGAAATTGTGGTTGGCCTGCCCTTCCACACCGGCGAGGCATTCGTCGACGAAGGCGCGCACCGGCTGTTCCCAATGCCGGCGGTTCGAGGCGTTGATCGCGAACTCCTCGCAGGTCTCGGAGATTTGCACGGCGCTACGCGCGAGACGGAAGCAACCGGACCCGCGGTCAAGCGTGAAGATGTCGACGCCCTCGCCGAGCGTCAGCACCAGCGAGGTCTGCGGGCCGTAGGTGACGAATCCCGCCGCGAGCTGCGCCGAGCCGCGCTGATGGAAGGCGAGCGCGAGATCGTCGGGCGCGGGCAGGATCGAGAAGATCGTGCCCACGGTCATGTTGATGTCGATATTGGAGGAGCCGTCGAGCGGATCGATCGCGACGCAGATCTTCGCCGCGCGGTCACCGATCTGCGGTTCACGCATCTCCTCCGACGCCAGTGCCGCGATCGGCAGCTTGCCGAGACAGCGGCGCAGGATCGCATCCGCCTGCACGTCGAGATCGCGCTGCACGTCACCGTCGCTGTTGCGGCCGGTGGTCAGGCCCGACGCATCCGCAAGGTCTCCCGTGGCGATAAGATCGGCGATCTCGATCGCGGCCGCCGCGATGGCATCGACCGCGGCCGCTACGGCCAGCGCATGCGGCGCCGTCTCGGAATACCGCTGAAGGTGGTCGTCCAGCCTGAGTTGCCCGGTCATCTGCGTCCATCCCTTTGCAGGCGCCGCATCCAGTTCCCTCCTCGCTGGAGGTCGGTGCGGTCAGTGCCAACAACGACGAGATTGACAGGGGCGGCTTAATAAGGAAAATTTCTATTCATAATGAGCGCCAAAGAATTATCTTATAATGTCCATTCGACGGCACAGCTCCGGCATCTCACGATCCGGCAGCTTCGCTCGCTTGCGGCGCTCTCGGCAAAAGGCAGCGTCACGGCAGCCTCGACCCAGCTCGGCCTGACGCAGCCGGCCGTGACCCAGCAATTGCGTCAGCTGCAGGATCTCGCCGGACTGCCGCTGCTTCAGCGGACCGGCGACGGCATGCTGCTGACGGAAGCCGGCAAGGAGGTGCTGGCGCTCGCCGAGCGCGTCGAGGCCGCAATCGCGGACTGCCAGGGTTCGCTCGACCTGCTTGCGGGGCGAACCGGCGGCACGGTGCATCTCGGCGCGGTCTCGACCGCGAAATATTTCGTGCCGCACGCGATCGCGGCATTCTCGAAGCGGTATCCGAAGATCGAGATCAAGCTCACGGTCGGCAATCGCGAGGAGATCCGCGGGGCCATGCACGGCTACGACCTCGACTTCGCGGTGATGGGTCGGCCACCGGCCGATGTCAGCGTCGACGTCCGGCAGCTCGGGCGCAATCCGCACATCATCGTCGCGCGCAAGGGGCACTGGCTGGAGAAGGATTCCGGCCTCAACCTCACCGACCTCGTGCACGAGACCTTCCTCACCCGCGAGCCCGGCTCGGGGACGCGGACACTGATGGAAGGCATGTTCCAGAGGTCGGATCTTGAGCCGATCATCGGCATGGAGATGAGCAGCAACGAGACCATCAAGCAGGCGGTCATCGCCGGGCTCGGCATCGCCTTCATCTCGGCCCACACCGTGGCGCACGAGCTCACCGAGGGCCGGCTGATCGTGCTCGACGTCGCGGGCCTGCCGATCGTGCGGCAATGGTACGTGATCCGCCGCAGCGACAAGGTGCTGTTGCCGCCGGCGCAGGCGATGTTCGATTTCTTGGGATCGGAGGGGTCGAACTATCTTCCCGACGTGCCCGAATTCGGCGCGCGATAGCCCGTCGAAATTCAGCCCATCAGCTTCATCGCGACCGTAGCCGCGAGAATGACGATGATCTGGAGCAGGCGCTCGGTCGTGAAGATGCGGTTGAAGGTGGTCATCGCTTGCCCCGGCCGAATTGGGATGTCTCGGTCGGGACGTTGCTAGCACAGACGGGCGACGAGATAACTCCGTAATCGCCCCGTGTTTTCCGTGCACGACCCGACGACCGGCCCTTCGGCGGGCCTGCGCAAGGCCGCGCCGATGGTTAACGATCAGGCCGCGCGTGTAGGGGCGTAGTCCATCCGCGCGGCGAAATAGGCTTCCAGCTCCAGCAGCGCCCGCGCTTCCCAATCCTTCGCCTGCTCGAGCAGCGACCAGCTCTGGTCCGGGCGGAATGCAGCGGTCTGGCGATAGAGCGATGCGATACCGCGGTAGCGGCGCACGTTCTCCAAGATGGCGTGACCGGTGATTTGGCCGTTCATGTCCGAAAACTCCCTCGTCATTCCCGAGGGAGAAATTGCGGCCAAATCTTTTTCGAAAAGTTAGCGCCGCACAGCAAGCGTGCGAATGGTTTCCGGACTGTTGCCCGCGCGCAACGTGCGCGGCCGCACAAGGCCGATCTATTGCGAATTCGTCGCCGCGCTCTCGCCCCGCGGCTTCAACCCACCGCGGCTGATGATCTCGCGGCAGAGATCGGCAAGGCCGATCACCAGCACGGCGAGCAGGCAGAACAGCTTGATGGAATCGGCATGCGCGCTGGTCAGCGAATTGAACTCGAAGAAGGGCGGCATGAATGCCCACCATACCAGCGGAATGGTGAGTAGTGCGGCGAACGCCGCCGCCGGTGCGCCCGCAATAATGCCGAGCACGAACAGGCTGGGCAGGAACGCCGCGAAATAGAGTTTTGCGCCGAGCGCGACACAGCCGCCCTGGAGCGCAGCCGACATTGCGACAACGATGAATCCAAGCAGAAACGCCTGCCACGACCATGGTCGTACCCGCGGTACGCCAACCAGCCCCGCACGCCTCATCAGCCTCCCCCTGCCGCCCGTTAACCAGGCTCGCTTGCGACCAAAGTACTACAGCGGCAGGGAAACTGCGAGGTGGAAATTGCCGACCCGGCGGCCTTGGTAAACGGGCCGGATCGCTAATTGGAGCAACCAGCCCCTACTCGGTGGCCGCATAGACCAGGCCTGCGACGGGCAGCGCGAGGCCAAAGGCCGATGCGAGCGTCCAGCCGCCTTGTGCAAACGCCCACGCGCCGACCGCCGAGCCCGCCGCGCCCGCGGTGAAGAAGGTCGCCATGTAGAGACCGTTCAGGCGGCTGCGGTGCTCATGCCCCAGCGCGAAGATCGCGCGGAAGCCGAGCACGACGTTGCCCTGCACGCCGATGTCGATCGCGATCGCAGCCACGACCAGGCAGGCGAGGTTCAGCACCGATCCGGGCGCGCCGACATGCGTAATCAGGAATCCTACGGCCGCGAGTAGCAGCGCGACCAGTGTGGCCATGCGGCTATGACCGCGATCGGCAAGCCGTCCCGCGATCGGGCTGCGAACACGCCGGCGACACCGGCAAGCGCGAACAGCGCGATGCCGCGCTGGGTGAAGCCGAATTCGCTCGCGAGCAGCAGCGGCGTCACGGTCCAGAACAGGCTGAATGCGCCGAACAGGCTGGCCTGGTACAGCGCGCGGCGGCGCAGCAGCGGCGTGGTCCGCACCAGATGGAGCATCGACAGCAGCAACTCGCCGTAATGCATCCGCGCGACCGGCCTGCGCTTCGGCAGCGTCATCCAGAGTACCGCTGCGAGCACGATCATCAACGCGGCCGAGCAGAAGAACACTGCATGCCACGACAGCATCGCCGTGACGAAACTCGACACCGGCCGCGCCAGCATGATGCCGAGCATCAGGCCGGTCGAGACATTGCCGACGAAGCGGCCGCGAATGGCTGCCGGCGCAAGATGCGCGGCATAGGGAATGATGATCTGCACCGCGACCGAGCCGAGTCCGATGAACAACGCGGCGATCAGGAAGGGCAGCGCGTGGGACGCGAAGCCCGCGGCGAGCAGGGCTGCCGCGCCGAGCGTGATGACGGAGCAAATCAGGGTACGGTTCTCGACGAGGTCGCCGAGCGGGACGATGAAGAGAAGCCCCACGCCGTAGCCGATCTGCGTCATGGTGACGATCAGTCCCGCCGCTTCATGCGACAGGCCGAGCGCGGCGCTGATCGGGGCGATCAGCGGCTGGGCGTAATAGATGTTGGCGGCGACCATGCCACAGGCCGCGGCAAGCACGAAGGTCAGTCGCTGCGACACCGCATCCGGATCCGGCGCGGTCTCGATCGTGGCATTCATCGTCATTCACAGGCTCTCCAGATATCGGAAACGGTCGTTTCCTAATATGACAAAAAATTCAGGCGAGCAGCTTCATCGCGACGGCGACCAGGCGCTTGCCGTCGAGCGAAAGGCCCGCCTTGCCGACCACGCGCAGGCCTTGCGTGATGCAGATCATCAGGCGCGCGGTGTCGGCGGCGGCGACATGGCGGGGAATCGAGCCGTCGGCCTGCCCCTCGCGAATGAGGCCGGCGATGAAGCCTTCGTTGGTCTCGAGCCGCGCGCTGACGAGGGCGGCGACCACCGGATCGACCGCGGACAATTCGACCGCGCTGCCGACCACGAGG
Organism: Bradyrhizobium sp. 45; assembly: GCF_023073155.1. NCBI lineage: Bacteria > Pseudomonadati > Pseudomonadota > Alphaproteobacteria > Hyphomicrobiales > Nitrobacteraceae > Bradyrhizobium > Bradyrhizobium sp. 45. The sequence goes on from NZ_JADPIX010000131.1 coordinate 103,013, forward strand.
CAGCCGCGCCGCCCCTCGCTGCCCTGGGAATGCTCTACATACGACAGCAGCATGTTGCGCAGCCGCTCGCGGCCATTGGCGCCTTTTGCCGCCGCGCTGCGCGTCTGCTCCTGGCGCAGCGCGGCGTAGCGCTCGAAGGCGGCGAGAAACACCGCATGCTTGTCGCGAAACGCCTTGTAGACGCTGCCCGTCGCCAGCCGCATCGCCGCGGTGAGATCGCCGATCGACGTGGCATGATAACCGCGCTCGGAAAACACGCGGACGGCCCTGTCGAGCGCGGTGTCCATGTCGAACTCCCGCGGACGGCCGGGCGAACGGGCGACGGAGCTGGATTTGCGGGCCGCTTTTTGCATTGCGGGATAATAGGGAATGTTTGTTTCCAAACAAAGACACTTGGTTGTGATTGGGGCGGTAGGGCCACTAACTCCGGCGTCGTCCCTGGCCAAGGCCAGGACCCATTATCCCAGGGAAGGGGTTGGGCGGACATTCGTTCGGTGGGATTGATACCGCCTTAAATCGATAGACCTCGCGGTATGGTCCTGGCCTTAGCCACGACGACATTTGAGGTTGTTACGCCTGACTGCCGGGCATCGCCACGGCGCAGGCCACATCGCGGTCCTGCGCACATTTCAACTTGCAGACATGCCTTCTCATCCTCGCGGCTGATTTCGCCCGAGCTTTGCTTGATCGCTCCACCCTCTTGTCCAAGAGGGCGCAGGGAAGGCCGGGTGCCGGCTGGCACCCGCGGTCCGCTGCGCGAAAAGCACACGCAGGAAAACCGCACAGCAGCATACAGGTGTAGCCAATCACTCGGCCTTCCCTGCGCGATGGTTGGACGGCTTATGCCGTGCTCTCTCGGGAGCCGAGTTCTCTTTGGCCTCCCTCGCCCCAACGAAAGTCACCGGCACCGCGCCGGTTGACGCGGATGCCGCATTCGCCAGGGCTTGACCGTAGCAACGACGGCCAGGACCACACGGTTTTGCCGTACGCACGGCTCGCCATTTCGCCGCAGTTTTTCCAGCCCTGTCGACGGAGCCGGAAACTTACAGACGAGACGAAGCCTAGCAGCGCCGCTCGTCGGAACGAAGCCTTGGGCTCACGGAGAGCAATCCGCCCTGCCCTTGGCCTCTCGCACCCGAACGCTGCCGCGTCCACCGCAAGCCCGGCTCGCGAACATGACGACCACAAGATCGCCCCTCAAGGATGAGCCGGGATGGGCGACACATACGCCAATTCCGAATTTCGGTAAAGCGGAATCTTTTTTTCTGGAGGGGATTGACGCGCCCGCGACACAGGTCGCGCAATGAGACGCCTCGCGCAGAAGCAACAAGGGGCGGTGCAAAACACCGCCCATTGGCGAGAACGAGACTGCGGCGAGGACAGGCGCCTAATACGGCTGATAATAGCCACGCGGACCATAGTAGGGACCGCCGCCGTAATATCTCTGGCCGCCGTAGTAAGGACCGGGACCGTAATTATAGCGGTCCTCGTAGTACTCCTGGCGCCTGCTCTCTGCGATCGCGCCGCCGATCAGACCTGCCGCCACGCCCATGAAAGCGAGGCCTGCAGCGTTCGGACCTCGCCGATAATAGTGGTGGCGGCGAGCCGCGCTGAAATCGGTGGCAGCCGGAGCGACCGAGCCCGCGGCAGCGGCTTTGGTGGGCGCGGGCGAGTTGGCAGCCGAAGGGGTGATCGGGGCCGTCATCAGAACAAGACTTGCGAAAGCTGCCAGCCCAACGCTGCGGCCGGCTGCGGAAATCATCGGTCCTTTATTCATCTTGACCTTCCTGTTCTCGCTCGAAGCGACATAATCAAACAAGACTAAACGTCCAAACCACTGAAATGGTTTCGTGATCGCGGCAATCTGCCACGCGTTGAACGATTGTAGATCGAACGTCCAGATCCAGCTTGAACCATCCAACATGAGCGGATAATGAACAGGCGCACCGTCTTTCGGTCGCCGTAAGCGTTTTACGTGAACCAACGCATCAACCGACGCCGTCGGGATCGATGCCATTCTTGGGTTCACCGTGACTGACGCGTCTTATTCCAAGAGAAACCAGATGATTGCGGTTCGCAAACTGCCGGCGCGCTATGCGTCGATCGTGATGCCATTTGTGCTGTCCATCCTCATGACAGCCGTGGTGTCGGTCATTTCCACCCTTCGAAGCCTCGGCGCAACGCCGGCGTTCCTCGCGACCTGGCCGGGCGCCTGGGCGCTGTCATGGCTCGTCGCCTTTCCGACGCTGCTGATGGTGCTGCCACTGGTCCGCCGGATCGTGGCTAGCGTCGTCGCTGCTCCCTTGCAGCCAGGCCGATAGCAGGCGCGGACGGCGGCGCATGACGCACGCCGTCCCGCTTCCGCGTGACCTTACGACAGCGCGCCGAGTACGCCGCGCGTCGCCTTGTCGATCTCCTCGACATAGCGGCGGCGGGCGAAGGTCTCGGTAAGGAAGCCGACCACCTTGCGGCTGTCGGTGGAATCGACCACCGCCAGCATCTCGGCCTCCGCCTCGTCGAACACCGCCATCGCCGACTTCACGTTCATTTCCGGGATCAGCACGATCTCGGTCAGGCGCGCGAGCTCGATCACCTGGATTTCGTCGGCGATGGTGTCGAGGTCGCCCGAGAACAGGTCGGGCAGCAGGACAAGGCCGACATATTCGTCCGCATTGTTGACGATGACGATCCCGGGCCGCGAGCCCAGCGCGAATTCGCGGCGGACCGCGGCGATCGTCGTGGTCGACGGCACCTTGCCAACATCTGAGCGCATCAGCCGCTCGACGGTGAGGTTGCGCAGCCAGCCGACGTCGTTGGCGCTGCGGATGGTCTCGCCGCGCAGATGCAGGCGCCAGGTCGAGAAGGAGTGCCCGAACATGAAGCGGACGCAGATCGAGGTGACGATGCAGCCGGCGAGCACCACGGCGGTAACGTCGACGTTGCGGGTCATCTCGAGCACGAGGAACGACATGGTCAAGGGACCGCCGACGATGGCGACGCCCAGCGTCGCCATGCCCGTCAGCATCGCGACCAGCGGATCGATCACGAAGTTCGGGCTGATCAAGAGCAGCACCGCGGAGAAGAACTTTCCGATCAGGCTGCCCACGAACAGCGAGGCAAAGAACAGGCCGCCGCGGAAACCGGAGGCGAGCGAGATCAGGCAGGCCGTCACCTTCAAGGCGATGATCAGCGCGATCAGGCCGATCGTCATGTCGTGAAAGAGATCGAGCACCATTGCGCCGTGGCCGGCCGCCAGCACCTGCGGCGTGACGATCGCAAAACCGCCGACGATGAGGCCGCCGATCACCGGGCGCAACCAGACCGGCAGCCATTTGAACAGGCGCTCGAACATCGAGGACGAGCGCATCACGGCGATGCCGACACCGCTGGTGACGAGCGCGAGACCGATCAGCGCGAGATATTGCTCGACGCCGACGGCGCTGACCTTGGGTATTTCGAGCGAGTATGGCGCGCCGCCGAGCCATTGCGCGGTCAGGGCGCCCGCGAGCGAGGCGGCGAGGATCGGCGCCGCGCTGCCGACCGAGTAGACGCCGACGATCAGCTCGCAGGCGTAGAAGGCGCCCGTGATCGGTGCACCGAAGGCCGCCGCGATCGCCGCAGCGGCACCGCAGCCGACGATCAGGCGCAGATCGTTGCGGCGCAGATTGAAGAACTTGCCGAGCAACGAGGCGATACCCGAGCCGATCTGGGTATAGCCGGCCTCGAGGCCGACGGAGGCGCCGCAGCCGTTCGAGATCAGCGTCTGGCTGGACACCACCACGCTGTCGCGCATCGACAGATTGCCGCCGCGCAGTGCGTTCGCCTCGATCGGATCGACCGCGCTGGAGAGCTTGAGCCGTCGCCGCCACCACTCCATGATCCCAAGCACCAACCCGCCCAGCGCGGGCGCGATCAGCGCGGCCCACGGACTGACGCTGGTATTGGCGGACAGGCGGACGTCGATGGGAATGCCGTAGATCACCATGTGGGCAATCTGCGCAATCTCGGCCATCAGCGTCACGATGGCGCCGGCGAGCGTGCCGATCACCAGCGCCAGCGGGATCAGATAGAATTCGTTGCTGCGTAGCAGCGCCCGCAGCCGAACCATGATGCGGTTCGTCCCCTTGCGGTCGGCGAGATGTCTGATCCGCAGGAACACGTTCTGTCCGCCCTACCCTTCCGACATGCCGTAACCGGACATGCGCTGGCGGACCCGCTCGATCTCGGCGCTCGACAGCAGCGGCGGCTCTCCGATCTGGAGACAGCCGTGATATTGCCGCGCCAGCGTCTCGACCTCGACCGCGAGCCACATCGCCTTGTCCAGCGACTTGCCGATCGCGATCATGCCGTGATGGTCGAGCAGGCAGGCAAGTCGGCCCTCCAGCGCCCGCACGGCATGTTCGGACAGCTCCGCCGTTCCGAAGGTGGCATAGGGCGCGCAGCGGATGCTGTCGCCGCCGGCGGCCGCGATCATGTAGTGCACGGGCGGGATCTCCAGGCCCATGATCGCCAGGATGGTGCAATAGGTCGGATGGGCGTGGACGACGGCGTCGACGTCTGGCCGGGCCTTCAGGATGTCGAGGTGGAAGCGCCACTCGCTGGACGGCTTCTGATCGGGCGCGTGCGAGCCGTCCATCGTCATGAACACGATCTGGTCCGGCGTCATGGCGTCGTAGGGCACGCTGGTCGGGGTGACCAGAAGCCCGTCCACATGCCGGACGCTGATATTGCCCGAGGTGCCCTGGTTGATGCCGAGCGCATTCATGCGGCGGCAGGCGCCGATGATGGCCTGTCTCTTGTCGAGCTCGTCCGCTGTCATCGACATCTCGATTTCCTGACGATGGGCGCCTGTCAGACGGGGAGTACGTCAAGCAATATGGCAGCGCAAGAGAAAGCGGACCGGATCGCGCGCGATCCCGCCAGCCGCCTCATGGCATCATGGAATAAACATGAAAATCAACGCATTAACAGATTGTCGCAGCTCTACGGCAAGCTTGCCCGGACCGCAGCGATGCCGTTGATCACGAACTGCACCGAATAGGCCGCGAGCAGCATGCCGAGCACGCGCGAGAGGACGGCGTTGCCGGTGCGCCCGAGGCTCCGCGCGATCATGTTCGCGGAGACAAAGCAGAGCATGCAGAGCAGGCACACGGCGAGCACGACCGCGATGATGATCGCGAGCCTCGGTCCGTAGCCGGCATCGCCGGTCAGGAGCAGCGTGGTCGCGATCGCGCCGGGACCGGCCATCATCGGGATCGCCAGCGGGAATACCGCGACGTCGGAGGCATGCTCCGAGGTTGCCTTATCGGCCTCGCGGGCCTCGCGATGCGGACGGTCGCCGAAGATCATCTGGTAGGACACGCCGAACAGCAGCAGCCCGCCGGCGATCTGGAAGGCGGGGATGCCGATCCCGAGCTGGCGCAGCAGCCAGTTTCCGATCAGGGCGATCACCACCAGGATCGACGCCGCAATCAGCGGCGCACGCAGCGCGATGGTGCGCATGGTCTTGTCGGGCATGCCTCCGGTCGCAGCGAGGAAGGCCGGCGCAAGGCCCACCGGATCGACCACGAGCAGCAGCGTCACGAACGCGGACAGGGTGAAGTCGATCATGTCTCGGTGGGCTCCCTGGACGCAGGAACGATGGCTGGCGGACTGACTTAGCCCGATAGAACCGCTTTGAAAATCACCGGAGATGCACAATGAGTGACAGTGGAATTGGAATGTTGCTGGGTCACCTTTCGGGCAACCTGCTCTGGCTCTGGTTCATCGGTGCCTTCGTGCTCGGTGCGGTCCTCGTCTACGGCGTGGCGAAGGCGGGGCGCCTGCGGCGCCGCGAGCGCGCGCAGCTCGACCGCAACACCGAGGCGCGGCAGCGGCAGGAAGATCCCTACAAGCGCCCGACCTGAGCGCAGGCTGCAGTTTGGAACTTTCGTTCTCCGAAAGCTTTTGATCGCCTGAGGATTGCGGAAGGCGATGCCTTCGCGCGTCACCTCAAGAGGAGGATGTATGGCAAAACGAGCAAAGAAGCGCACAAGCAAGAAATCGTCGACGGGCCGCGCCCGTCAGGCGCCGAAGATGTTGAGCGACCTATTCCTGGAGACGCTCAAGGACATCTATTTCGCCGAGAACAAGATCATCAAGACCCTGCCCAAGATGGCCAAGGCTGCCAACTCGAAGGAGCTCGCGGCGGCTTTCAACAAGCATCTGCGCGAGACCCAGGGCCAGGTCAAACGTCTGGACCAGATCTTTAAGATGCTGGGCAAGCCGGCCCGCGGCAAGCCTTGCGAAGCGATCAACGGCATCACCGACGAAGGTGCCGAGATCATGAAGGAGTTCAAGAACGCGCCTGCGCTCGACGCCGGCCTGCTCGCAGCCGCGCAGGCGGTCGAGCACTACGAAATCTCCCGCTACGGCACGCTGCGCACCTGGGCCGAGGAGCTCGGCATGCAGGACGCGGCAAAGCTGCTGCAGGCGACGCTGGACGAGGAAGAGGCGACCGATCACGCCCTGACCGAGCTCGCCACCTCCGTGATCAACCTCGAGGCGGAAGAGGAATACCGCCAGGCGGCCTGAGGCACACATAGGGTGACGACGGAACGCCGCGGCCCGGAAGGCCGCGGCGCTTGTTTTCGGATCGCACGATCCGCATGGCACCTGCGCGCAGCCGGGCTGGAATTCTCGGGAACCGGCCCCATATTCAGCGTTCCTCACCCGCCGAGCCCGCATCATGCAACCCAAAAATCCCCTCGACTGGATGCTGTCCGAAGCCTTGGACTCGCTGACCCGCGCCGAACGGCTGCGCCAGCAGTTCGGCCGGCAGGAAGCCTGCTGGGAGCCGCCGATCGACGTGCTCGAAACCGAGCATGAGCTCCTGATCCTGGTCGCGCTTCCCGGCGTCAATCCCGACAATGTCGAGACTGTCATCCATGACGGCGTGCTCGTCATCTCCGGCCAGCGCACCCTTCCGCCAGAGCTTCGCAACGCCCGCATCCACCGGCTCGAACTGCCGCAGGGGCGTTTTGAGCGCCGCATTGCATTGCCCGTTGGCCGTTACGCCATCAGCCGCTTCGTGATGGACGGCTGCGTCGCGCTGCGCCTCGCCAAATCCTGAGGTCGATCATGACCACCGAACCAATGAATACCGCACCGACCAATCCCCAGAGCAATTCCGACGTGAAGATTCCCGAAGACGCGCTGATCATCATTCCCGTGCGCGAAATGGTGCTGTTCCCCGGCGCCATCGCGCCGATCGCGATCGCGCGGCCGAAGTCGGTCGCCGCCGCGCAACAGGCGCTGCGGGAGCAGCGACCGGTCGGCATCGTCCTGCAACGCAGCCCCGAGACCGAGGAGCCCGGACCGGACGACCTCTATCGGGTCGCGACCATCGCCAACATCGTGCGCTACATCACCGCGCCCGACGGCACCCATCACATCGTCTGCCAGGGCGTGCAGCGCGCGCGCATCCTCGACTTCCTGCCGGGGACGCCGTTCCCGGCCGCGCGGATCCAGCAGATTCCGGAGCCGACCACCAGCACGCCCGAGATCGAGGCCCGCGGGCTGAACCTGCAGCGCCAGGCCATCGAGGCGATCGAGCTGCTGCCGCAGGCGCCGCCCGAACTGGTCGCGATGTTCCAGGGCACCACGGCGCCCGGCGCGCTGGCGGACCTGGCGACCTCGTTCATGGACATCAAGCCGCAGGACAAGCAGGAGGTGCTGGAGACCATCGACCTCGCTCTGCGTGTCGAGAAGGTGTCGAAGCATCTGGCCGAACGGCTGGAGGTGCTGCGCATCAGCAACGAGATCGGCCAGCAGACCCGCGCCAGCTTCGACGAGCGGCAGCGCGAAGCGATCCTGCGCGAGCAGATGGCGACCATTCAGCGCCAGCTCGGCGAAGGCGACGGCAAGGCGGCCGAGGTGGCCGAGCTGACCGCTGCCATCGCCAAGGCCAACATGCCGCCCGAGGCCGATGCACATGCGAAGAAGGAGCTGCGCCGCTACGAGCGCATGCCGGAGGCCGCCGGCGAGGCCGGCATGGTCCGCACTTACCTGGACTGGCTGATCGAGCTGCCGTGGGCACTGCCCGCGGAGAAGCCGATCGACATCAAGGAAGCGCGCCGCATCCTCGACGCCGATCACTTTGGCCTGGAGAAGATCAAGAGCCGGATCATCGAATATCTGGCGGTGCGCAAGCTGGCGCCGCAGGGCAAGGCGCCGATCCTGTGCTTCGTCGGACCGCCCGGCGTCGGCAAGACCTCGCTCGGCCAGTCCATCGCACGCGCGATGGACCGTCCCTTCGTGCGCGTCAGCCTCGGCGGCGTGCATGACGAGGCCGAGATCCGCGGCCACCGGCGCACCTATATCGGCGCGCTGCCTGGCAACATCATCCAGGGCATCAAGAAGGCCGGCGCCCGGAACTGCGTCATGATGCTGGACGAGATCGACAAGATGGGCCGCGGCGTGCAGGGCGATCCTTCCGCCGCGATGCTGGAGGTGCTCGACCCCGAGCAGAACGGGACGTTCCGGGACAATTACCTGGGCGTGCCCTTCGACCTGTCGCGCGTGGTGTTCATCGCGACCGCCAATATGCTGGACCAGATCCCGGGTCCGTTGCTGGACCGCATGGAGCTGATCAGCCTCGCCGGCTACACCGAGGATGAGAAGCTGGAGATCGCCAAGCGCTATCTGGTGCGCCGGCAGCTCGAGGCCAACGGCTTGACCGCCGAGCAGGCCGAGATCGAGCCGGAGGCGCTGAAGCTGGTGGTCAAGGGCTACACCCGCGAAGCCGGCGTGCGTAACCTCGAGCGGGAGATCGGAAAGCTGTTCCGCCATGCTGCCGTGCAGGTCGCCGAGGGCACGGCTGCCAAGATCGTCGTGACGCCAAAGGACATCGGCACTGTGCTCGGCCAGCCGCGCTTCGAAGGCGAGATCGCGCAGCGCACCAGCATTCCAGGCGTGGCCACTGGCCTGGCCTGGACGCCGGTCGGCGGCGACATCCTGTTCATCGAGGCCTCGCGGGTATCAGGCCGCGGCGGCATGATCCTGACCGGCCAGCTCGGCGAGGTCATGCGCGAGAGCGTGCAGGCTGCGATGACGCTGGTGAAGAGCAAGGCCACGCAGCTCGGCATCGATCCGCAGCTGTTCGAAAAGAGCGACATCCACGTTCACGTGCCGGCAGGCGCGACCCCGAAGGACGGACCGAGCGCGGGCGTTGCGATGTTCACGGCGCTGACGTCCCTGCTCACCAATCGCACGGTGCGCAGCGACACCGCCATGACCGGCGAGATCTCGCTGCGCGGCCTGGTGCTGCCGGTCGGTGGCATCAAGGAGAAGGTGGTGGCAGCCGCGGCCGCGGGCCTGAAGCGGGTGATGCTGCCAGCGCGCAACAAGCGAGATTACGACGATATCCCGCAGAGCGCGCGGGACAACCTCGAATTCATCTGGCTGGAGCGCGTCGACGAAGCCATCGCCGCGGCGCTCGAGCCGGCCGAGGCCAAAATCGAGGCCAAGGTCGAAGCGGCGGAGTGAATGCGATGAAGAAACTGCTGGAAAAAGCGAAGCAATCGCGAAAGACGCAGCGGTTGCGCCAGTTGCTCGATCGCGCCATAGACGGGGTTCGCGATGCGCTGGCGGCATCCGGACCGCGGCTTCAGCCGATCCCGGTCCGCGCGAAGCGCCGCAAGGGTTGAGCCCTCCGTCTCAAGTCCTCGCGACAGCCCCGAACAAAAGGCCCCCTCGCTCGAGGGGGCCTTTGCGTTGTTAGCCCACGGCGTCCTTGGCGGCCTTGACCGGGCGGGCGCGGACGATCTTCCGGGCCGGCTTGGCCTTGAACATCATCTCTTCGCCCGTGAACGGGTTGGTGCCCTTGCGCGCCTTGGTGGCGGGCTTCTTGATGACCACGAACTTGGCGAAGCCCGGCACCAGGAACAGGCCGTTCTTCTTGAGCTCCTTGTGACCGACGTCGGTCAGCGTCTCCATGACGCTCTTGACGTCACGCTTGGAAAGCTCGGTGGTGGTCGCGATCTTTTCGATCAGCTGCGATTTCGACATTTGGGTGGCCATCGTGTCTCCTCTGATTCGTTGACGGCTGCATATTAGACCAACCGGTGAAGGCCTATAGCCTTCTGCACAGTTTTGTCGGGGTTTTACGGGCTTTTTTGGCCCTCTGTGGCAAAAAACCCTGCTTTTTAGCCACTTCCGGAGCGGGAGAAGCCTCAGGCAGCGGATTTTACCTTGTTTCAAAGGCCCGCACGCAGCCTTGCTAAAGCTGATTCGATGCTTTCGACAAGCGATGACCGGCCTCTTTGTCGGAGTCCGGTCGCGATTCACCCTGGAAAATAAGCCTAGATCGTCGTGATGTGGCGATCGCGGGTACTTTCTCTCCCTTATTTCTAGGGAGCGCGACGAGCTTCGCTCGCGCTAGATACGTTCGATGATGACGGCCGGGGCCATGCCACCGGCCGCGCACATGGTGACGAGACCGCGCTTCAAGTCGCGCCGTTCAAGCTCGTCGAGCAGGGTGCCGATCAGGATCGAGCCGGTGGCGCCGATGGGATGGCCGAGCGCGATCGAGCCGCCGTTGACGTTGACCTTGGCGCGGTCGAGCTTGAGGTCGCGGATGTATTTTTCCGCAACCACGGCAAAGGCCTCGTTGATCTCGAACAGGTCGATGTCGTCGATGGTCAGCCCCGCCTTCGCCAACACCTTGCGCGTCGCCGGCACCGGCGCGTTCAGCATCAGCGTCGGCGAGTCCCCCATATTCGCCATCGCGACGACGCGGGCGCGCGGCTTCAGGCCGTGCGCCCTGGCGTAAGCGGGCGAAGCCAGAAGGATCGCGGCGGCGCCGTCGACGACGCCGGACGAGTTGCCGGCGTGGTGCATGAAGTCGATCTCGAGGTCGGGGTATTTCTGCAGGATCAGGCCGCGATAGGTCGTGCCCCTGTCGTCGAGCGCATGGTCGGCGACTGCGGGGAATGCGGGCTTCAAAGCGCTCAGCCCTTCCATCGTGGTCTGCGGCCGCGGATATTCTTCATGGTCGAGCGCGAGGCTGCCGTCCTCGCGATGCACCGGCACGAGGCTCTTCTTGAAGTGGCCGTTCGCGATCGCATGCGCGGCACGCTTCTGACTTTCGAGGCCGAGCGCGTCGACGTCCCTTCGCGTGATGCCTTCCAGCGTCGCGATCGCGTCGGCGCAGACGCCCTGATGCGACTGCGGATGCCGCGCTCGCAGGCGCAGATTGCCGTTGTCCATCATCATCGGACCGCCGCCGCGGCGTCCTTCCATCGACATCATCTCGCAGCCGCCGGCGACGACGAGGTCCTCCGTGCCCGACATGATCGAGCTTGCGGCCATGTTGACGGCGGTGATGCCGGAGCCGCAGAAGCGGTCGAGCGTTACGGCACTCGCGCGCACGTCGTAGCCGGCGTCCAGCGCCGACATGCGGCCGAGATCGCCGCCTTGCGTTGCGACCTGCGCGCTGCAGCCCCAGATGACGTCGTCGACGTCGGCGGTGTCGATGCCGGTGCGCGTCGCGAGCGCGCGCAGCACGGTTGCTCCCAGCTGCTGCGGATGAATGCCCGAGAGCGCCCCCTTGCCGGCCTTGCCAACGCCCCGCGGGGTCCGGCAGGCATCGATGATGAGTGCGTCGATCATTGGCATTATCCTCTTGTTGAACGGTTGGAAGCGTTTTGAATCAGCGGGCGAAGGGAGTCAATGCGCGCTGGCGGAACCGCCTCACCCCGCCCTCTCAACGCGAGCCAAGCTCGTCGCCCTTCCGCAAGAGCGGGGCGAGGGAGAGCAATCAAACCCCCGCTGCGTTCTTCGCGATCACGTTGCGATAGAAGCTGGCGCTGAGTTTCGGCGTACGCACCTGCGTATCGAAATTGACGTGGTAGAGCCCAAAGCGCTTGTTGAGCCCAAATACCCATTCGAAATTGTCCATCAGGCTCCAGAGGAAATAGCCGCGCACCGGCACGCCTTCGGCGGTGGCGCGCTGGAGCTGGGCCAGGTAGTTGCGCAAATACATGATGCGGTCGGTGTCGTAGATCTTGCCGTCGGGCGTCACGACGTCGTCGCCGGAGGTGCCGTTCTCGCTGATATAAATCGCGTCCGTTTTCCAGATCTTTGCCGCCAGCTTGGGCACCCAGTAGATCGTCTCGGGGCCGACGCGCAGCCAGTCCGAATTCATGTGCGGGAAGGATTTCGGGATCGGCAGCGGCATGAAGCCCGCGCCCTGGTCGGAGGCCACCACATAGTTCTGCGGCGCGTAGATGTTGAGGCCGAGGAAATCGACCGGCGAGGAGATGATCTTCAGCTCCGCATCCGTGTATTTCGGCGCGTCGCGCCCGGCGAAATTCAGGAAGGCGTCGGTGTACTGGCCCGTCATGATGACGTTGAGATAGCCGGCGTTCATTTCGCGCAGCGCGATCTCTGCGGCGCGGACGTTCTCCGGCGTGTCGATCGCGGGGGCACAGGCATCGATGTTCTCCGCCGGCCCCACCCTGGTGCCACGGCGGCCATGGGCGCGTACCGCCTGCACCGCAAGCCCGTGCGCGAGCGCGCTGTTGTGCCTGATCTGGTTGACCTCGGCTTGTGGCAGCGTCACGCCGGGCGCGTCGATGCCGATGCCGTAGCCGAAATAGACGAAGCGACCGCTCTCGTTCAGTGTGAATACGTTCTTGACGCGATCGGTCAGGTGCTCGGCGACATAGGCCGCGTAATCACCGAAGATCTTGCAGGTCTCCGTCGACCGCCAGCCGCCAAACCGGTCCTGGAGCGATTGCGGCAGGTCCCAATGATAGAGCGTCAGCCACGGCTCGATGCCGTTCTTGAGGAGTTCGTCGACCAGGCGGTTGTAGAAATCGAGTCCCTTCGGGTTGGGCTTGCCGTCGCCGTCCGGAAACAGCCGCGGCCAGGCCACCGAGAAGCGATAGGCCTTGCAGCCGAGCTCCCTGATGAGCGCGATGTCCTCCTTGTAGCGGTGATAGTGCTCGTTGGCGCGGTCGCCGGTCGAGCCATCCTCGATCTTGCCGGGGATGCGGACGAACTTGTCCCAGATCGAGGCCCCTCGCCCGTCCTCGTTGACCGCGCCCTCGACCTGATAGGACGAGGTCGCCGTGCCCCAGACGAAGCCCGCGGGGAAACCGTCCACGTTTCGCGGCGGCGATGCGGGCTTGGCGTCCGCGACCTCGAGAGGATTGGCGATTCCGGCTGCGGACAATCCCGCCAGCGTGGCGAACTGGCGACGCGAGACCTTGTCCGACATTGATCGTGCTCCGGGGTGATGCTCTTTCGGTGGCACCATGGCGAATCGCGGGTCGTTTGAGAAGCGGGCGAGCCGAGGGCCGAGGATGCAGGATTGCGGAATGCGACAAAGTTGTCCGAAAGGGGCTAGGGCGATCGTCGGCAGAGCTACCCCAAAGCCGAAATACCAGCCCCACCGTCATTCGAATTCCAGCCCAATCCGGCAAGGAAGTTGTCAGTTCCCTCGATACGAGGGCCCGTAGGCTCACAGAATGCCATATACCGCTCGGAAATTACGACCAAACTTCGCAAATATGGCGTATGCTGCAGCCATCGCCGCTCCGCTCTGGGCGATTGTCTGTCTGCACCGGTCAAGCAAGAGAACGACTGACTTATGACGCGGTTTGACCGCATCAGACTGTGGTAACCTCTTCCGCTTGACCAAGCGCCTGTCCTGCCAGGGATACAATGACTGACCCGCGTCAGAGCCACCGTGAATTCGAGGTAGATATATGTCGTATGCCTACAAGCTGAATGAAGACGTTCGCCACCAGCCCCAAGGCCCACAAGGACGTGCCGCAACTGAGCCACCGATGATTTACACCATCGTCCAGCATATGCCCATCGAGTCCGATGGACGTCTCCGATACCGCATCAAGTGCAAGTCGGAGAAAATCGAGCGAGTCGTCACGGAAGATCAGCTTTCGTATTCGCAGTGATCGCTTGATGACGGCGGGAATCCAGCGCGGATGAATTGGCTCGGTGTTGCCATGACCAACGACGGGACCGTTCTCGTTGCTTGGCGAGCCTGGATTGCGGAATGTCTGCCTGGGTCGGGAGCAGACATGAGGTCCTTCCGCCGCGGTGGCGCGCGGGCTTCCGCGATCAGCGCGAGCGCTTCGGCAACTTTGGCAGCTTGTCGGGATTGAACGGCGGCATCTGCCCGGTTCGTTCAGGTGCGGGCGCCTGCTGTTCCGTCAGAATCAGCGTACCCTGGAGGATCATTCCCGGCGCTTGCGCTGCCGTCGCCGTGTAGGTCGCCACCTTGCCCGGGCAGTTTCCCTCGATGTCCAGCGTGAGCTCATCGTCGACGCCGAACACGGTTGCGCGTCCGTCGGTATGGCGCTTCGTCGACACGGTGGCGGTGAAGCGATCGCCGTCGACCTTGCAAGAGCCGTGATAGGTCATCAGGCTGTCGCAGCCCCAGATCTGTCCGTCTGCGATATGGACGATCCCGGTCCCCTGATCGAGCGGCGTCTTGTACCAGGCGGCGTAGGTGCCGTCCTTCAACATGGGAGCAGTCTCCCCTGGTATTTCCTCGCGCATATCGACACGATCAGCGCTAACAAAGCGTTAATCGCGCGGCCCGAGCCAATCCGGGCTATTCCTGCGCAGCTCGGCCTCCAGGTCTTCAATGATGCTGTGAAGCAGACAGGCGGCAAGTGGATCGGTCACTTCGCGCTCCAAATGCCGGTACCGCGCGATCTGGAATTCCTGCTCTCTCAACTGGTGCTCTGTCATCGGACGGGCCCTCCGACGAACCGACGCAGAGACAGCCGAACAGTTTCGTTACAATTTTAGGATCATTCGCTATGGTTTCCAATCGGTAAAAACAACGCGACGCCAAGCTTCGCCGGCGGGCGGGATCATCGGAGATGTCAAAAGGTCGATACGCTGACACGCACCGCTGTCACGGCACGTCGCCGCCGCTGCGACTTCCACCGATGCTGTGCGGCTTATTGAGGAAGAACTCCCGGTTACCGAGAGCCGCCTCCGCGTACTGATCAATCGCAACCTGGATGGCCTCGATGTGCATGCGGCACCAACCCTCGAGGCAGGACAGGCGCCGCGCATGATGAAGCGCCTTCAGAAATTCCGGCGGCTCCTGCATGTCGGAGAAGTAGGTCGGCCTCTCCCCCTTCATGCTCGTGCCATCTTTCGCGGCGGAACAAGGCTGCGCTTCTCAACCCCGACGCGCGATGGCATCGGCCGACGGCGGGGAACGAACAGGCTGGCGACGACGATCGGGTCGGTGTCTCCGAGCGCGGCCCGCTCCTGAACGAGCCCGCTCATTACCGTGCGCATCTTCATGACTTCGCCTGCGACGAAGCTGCAGTCCTCGTCCCTGTTGATCTGCTCATGCATGATCGCCTCGGCCTCACGCATGCTGACGCGTAACGCCCTGATGATCCTGCGGATTTCGTTGATGCGGTTGTCCATGGCTCGCTCCCTTGGCTGGACGAGCAGCATAAGAACAAAACATGAACAATGAGTCAATCGGCTTGAGGTAGAGCAGAGCCGGCGTGACACGCCATGCCGGGCGGCGCCAACCCGGGCTTACCGAGCCAAGATCAGAACGTCACCCGCATCCCCGCATAGAACGCACGCGGCCTTGCCGGACTGAGCGAGCGCGGGTCGGTGAACTCGGCACCGCCATTGGTGAAGTTGGGCACGGCTTCGCGGTCGAAGAACTGTCCGTAGGTCGCGTAGCGCCTGTCGAAGATATTGTCGATCTTGCCGTAGAGCTGGACGTTCTTGGTCACCTGGTAGGACGTGTGCAAGTTGAACACGGTGTAGGACGGCAGCTTCGTATATTGGTTGGACTCGTCGCCGACCAGATATTGGCTGGAGACGAACAGCGCGTTGCCGCCAACCTTCCACACGTCGGTGACGGCATAGTCGATGCCGACCTTGACGCGATGGCGCGGGATCGCGGGGAGCTGGTTGCCGGGTAGCACCTGAATGGTCTCGGTGACAGTATCCCTGAACGGGCTTTCGGAACCGAGCGCGAAAGCGTCGAGATAGCGTGCGTCGACGAAAGCGTAGCTCGCCTGAAACTGAAGCGTGGGCGACTTGATGTTGACCTCAGCTTCGAGCCCCTGACGCCTGGTACGGCCGACGTTGGAGAAATAGCCGAAGCCGGTGCGGCCGACTGCGGGAACGGCGACGATGTCGTCGTAATTGGTGGCGCGGAAGCCGCCGATTTTCCAGCCGAGCGTGCCGATGTTCAGCTCCCTGCTGCCGCGCAGGCCCGCTTCCACGGTCTTGGACACGACCTGCTTCAATGGCGGATCGGAGACGAGAAACGCGGCAATCAGACAGGGACGGGCTGGATCCGAGCAGCCGAGCTCGAGCGGCGTCGGAACGCGGTTGGCCTCGGAATAGCCGGCGTAGGCCGTCAGCTCCGGCGTGATCTTGTAGGTGCCGCCGATTACCGGATTGAAGCGGGTGAAGGTGTGATCGCCGTTGAGATCGGTCCCGAGCTGATCCTCCAGCGTGATGCGCGCGACGTTGAACCGGCCGCCGCCGGTGACGGCGAAGGCGTCCGTGATATTGAACGTGTCCATTGCGTAGAGGCCGTTATATTGATTGACGGTCCGCAGCGAGACAGGGCCGGCAACGGTATCAGGTACGCCAGTCGGCCCCAGGAAGAGGCCGCCGCCGCTGACGACGTAGCTTTCTCCGATCGTGCCGATTTCGGCGGTGGCGTTATAGCGCGTGACACTGGCGTCATAGGTCGCGCCCATCACGAAGCGGTTGTCGTGGCCGAACAGCTGGTCGGTGTTGGTGGCCTGCCCCGACACGCCGAAGGTGGTCGAACGTATCGAGCTCCGGTCGATCTCGCCGAGGATGGTCCCGGACGCGAAAGGATTGGCAAGCGGCAGGCCGTTCACGCCGTTTGCCGGTGTGGCGCCGTCGCCGAAGCAAAGAAGCCCAGCGAGCCCCGGGTCAGTGCATTCCTGCGCGTCGGTCGGATTGCCGTCGACGAGCTTCTGCTCGTACCTGCGCACATGCGCGGTGCCTTCGAGTGTCCAGGTCGGCGTCGCATCGACCTTGCCCGTCAGGTTGAGATAGCCGACGCGGTTGGAAGTGGTCTGCGGGGTCGTGTAGGTCGCGCCCCAATATTTGTCGAGCAGCTCGGCGGGAACGGTGGCGTTGGCGCCGAAATCGTTCTTGGCGACGCCCATGTTGGCGTGGAATTCGCTGTCGCCCGCCTTGTAACCGACGTCGCCGTAGAAGCGCCGCACGTCCGATTGGGAGAAATTGCGGAAGCCGTTGTCGTGCAGGCCTTCGAGCGCGGCATAGACGCCGTAGTTCTTGTCGACCGTCTTGCCCCATTGCGCCGAGCCCTGAATGCGGCCGAACGAGCCGCCCATGAGATCAAGCTCCGCGCCCTGATAGGTAAAACCGTCCTTCATTTGCAAATTGATCGCGCCGCCCAGCGCGTTGAGGCCGAAGGCGGGATTGTTGGTCACGAGCGTCACCGACCGGATCGCCGCGGTCGGGATCAGGTCCCAGTTGACGGCGTCGGAGAAGGCCTCGTTGATGCGAACCCCGTTCTGATACACAGCGAGGCCTTGCGGCGTGCCCGTCACCGGCGAGGCAACGAAGCCGCGGAATTCGACATCCGGCTGAAATGGATTGCCGGTAACCTCGCTGATGTTGACGCCGGCGATGTTGTCGCGAAGCGCGTCGGTGATGTTCAGCGAGCCGGTGCGCTTGATCTGGCTGGCGTCGACGGCGTTGATCGCCGAGGGGACCTTGTCGACGTCAAGACCTCTGCCGGTACCCGGCGCGGTCGGATAGACGTAGAGGCGCGTCTTGGGGCTGGCGGATGACGGCGCTCCGATGTGCGCGACCGGACGCGATGACGCGGTGCGCCGCGCCGTTGACCGCGGCGGCGCCGTCACCTCGACCGGCGGCAGGTTCTGGACGTTGGTTTCCTCGTCCTGCGCGGCCCCCGCGGGGATCGCGAAGACGGAGAGCAGCCCGGTCGAAACCAAGGCGATCAACAAACGACGATTGAACCCAAGAGGCTTGAACCCAATAGGCTTGAACCGAAAACGCTTGAACCAAACACGATCGCCCATCCCAGCCTTCCCATCCGTGACCACCGACTGTTTTGATCTTCCCCCGGTTGGTCGAGACGAGTGTAATCGGCAGGAATGCGTGCGCCAGCCACAAAAGGTCGGGCCGTATCGCACCAAATTTCCCGACCAAATCGGGAATTTTTCCCGACGCGATCAGGCCGCTGCCGTCGGGACCAGGGCCTCTACGGTCAGACCACCGTCACCCGAGACGACGTTGAGCGTGCCGCCCAGCGCGAGAATCCGCTCGCGCATGCCGACGAGCCCGAAGCCGAGCTTTTGGCCGGGCTCCATGCCGCGGCCATTGTCGCTGACCCGCACCCGGGCACAGCTGCGGCCGTCGCTTGCCGCCTCCGCCACCGGCTCGATGACGACGTTAACCGAGGTCGCGCCGGCGTGGCGGAACACGTTGGTGAGCGCCTCCTGCACGATGCGGTAGATGGTGAGGTCGGCGGTCTCCCCGGTGACGCCAAGCGCCGGCGAGATCACGGTCTCGATGGTGACATCGGGATGCGACTCCCGCCACAGCCGCGACAGCGATTCCAGCGCCTGGCGCAGGCCGAACTCGGCCAGGCCGACTGGCCGGAGGCGCTCCAGCACGCGGCGATTGAACTGCTGAAGCGCGTTGATCTGCTCCAGCATGGCACTGCCGTGTTTTCGCACGGCCTCCGCATTCGGGGCGCGTCCGTCCGCCTGCTTCGCCAGCGCGCTGGCATGCGCGCGTAGCGAGAACAAGTATGGCCCGAACTCGTCATGGAGCTCGCGCGCGATCTCCTTGCGCTCGACGTCCTGGAGCGACACCGTTCGCTCGGCGAGGCGCCGCTTGTCCTCGATGGCGTCACTGAGCGTTGCCGCAAGATGGTTGAGCTTGGTGCAGATCGCGGCGAGTTCCGGCGCGCCGCCCGGCGCGACGCGCGCCTGATAACGCCCGTCTTCGAGCTCGGCCATCACGTCCGCAAGGGATTGGAGCGGCGCCAATGCCCGGCCGATCACATTCATCATCACCAGGAACAGCGCCAGCGCGATCACCGAGCCGACCTCGAGCTGGGTCACGATGGCGTCCCAGATCTCGGCGATCTCGTCATCGGGATGGGAGGTGATCAGCAGCGAACCCGGCTTGCCATGGATCGAGACGGGCACGCTCACCGCGGTCTGCTCGGGATGAACCAGGCTGACGAACCAGGCCGGCGGCGCGCGGGTGTCGTCATCGGCGTCGGTCCGGGGCTGCGTCAGCGGACGGCCGGCTTCGTCCCGAAGCGCGATGCTGACATGGCGCAGGCGGCTGAGGTCGCGTGCGATCTGGTTCAGCCTGGCATCCGGATCGGGCGCCTCGTTGAGATCCGCAACGATCATCTCGATGAATTCGCGCGCGAGCCGGATCACGCTCTGGTCCTCGGCCTGCACGCGCGGCCCGGCTTCCGCGACCTGGCGGCCGATATTGACGGCGAGTCCCAGCGCCAGCAGCAGCGCCAGCAGCAGGTTGATGCGCCCGCGCAAGGATAGATTTTGCCACATTGGTATCGCCCGTGCCCCCGCGAAGGATTGGCCTGCCCCTTGTCCGATAACGTTGACAGAGGCGAAGCGCCCGATATCTAATCGAAAGCGTACAGCAATCCCGGCCGGGCGCGAAACAGGCCAAGACGCTGTCGCGAGGAACGCCTATGCGCATTTTGATCGTCGACGATCATCCCATCGTCGCCTCCGGCTGCCGTGCCGTGCTGGCGGACGAGGGCGAGATCGAGATTTTGGAGGCCGCCGACGCCGAAGACGGCGAGTGCGTCTTCATCGTCGAGCGCCCCGACCTCTCGATCATCGACATCAACCTGCCGACCGTGTCCGGCTTCGAGCTCGCGCGCCGCATCCTCGAGCGCGCGCCCGAGGCCCGGATCATCATGTTCAGCATGAACGACGACCCTGCTTTTGCCGCGCGGGCGATCGAGTGCGGCGCCAAGGGCTATGTCTCCAAGACCGGTGACCCCGACGATCTCGTCGAGGCGATTCGCACCGTCGGCGGCGGCGGCACCTATCTGCCGAGCGCGATCGCGCGCAGCATCGCCTTTGCGGGACCCGCGCTGGCGCAAAGCCCGCTGTCGAAGCTGAACGCGCGCGAGATGGAGATTTTGCGGCTGCTCAGCGCCGGAAAGAGCCTATCCGAGATCGCCTGGCTGGTGCAGTCGTCCTACAAGACTGTCGCCAACACCTCGTCCATCATGCGCCAGAAGCTCGGGGTGAAAACCTCTGTCGAGCTGGTGCGGCTGGCGATCGACAGCGGCGTGGCCTGACGGCCGCCGCGAATTCGGTCACACAAGCGTTGCAATCCTGATGTGGTTTGATGCCACGGAGCATAACGGCATGACGATCCAGACTGTCTCGACCAATACATCCTATGGCGGCGTGCAGGGCGTGTATCGCCATGCCAGCCAGGCGACCGGAACCGACATGACGTTCTCGGTCTATGTTCCCCCGCACGCACAGGGCGCCAAGCTGCCTGTGGTCTGGTATCTCTCCGGCCTCACCTGCACGCACGCCAACGTCACCGAGAAGGGCGAATTCCGCAAAGCCTGCGCCGAGCTCGGCTTGATCTTCGTCGCGCCCGACACCAGCCCGCGAGGCCCCGACGTGCCCGGCGATGCCAATAATGCCTATGATTTCGGTCTTGGCGCCGGCTTCTATGTCGACGCGACGGAAGCGCCGTTTTCAAGCAATTATCGCATGTGGAGCTACGTCACCGACGAACTGCCGAAACTCGTGGCGGAAAATTTTCCGGTCGATGCGAAGCGCCAATCGGTGATGGGCCATTCGATGGGCGGCCATGGCGCGCTGACGGTCGCGCTGCGCAACCCGCACCGTTTTCGCGCGGCCAGCGCCTTTGCGCCGATCGTCGCGCCGTCGCTCGTGCCCTGGGGCATCAAGGCGTTGACCGGCTATCTCGGGCCGAACAAGGACATTTGGCGCAGCCACGACACGGTGGCGCTGATCGAGGACGGCGCGAAGTTTTCAGGCTTCCTCGTCGACGTCGGCGAGGCCGATAACTTTTTGAAAGAGCAGCTTCGTCCTGAATTGCTGCAGGCGGCCTGTGCCAAGGCCAACATTCCGCTGACGCTGCGGCGGCAGGCGGGCTACGACCACAGCTATTACTTCATCTCGACCTTCATGGGCGATCACCTGCACTGGCATGCGGAGCGATTGAAGGGGTAAATATCTCCCTCACGGCTTGCCGTAGTTCGGCGCCAGCAAGCGGTTGCGGATCAGATAGCTCATCGTGCGCGTCCAGGATTCATCGGTGTTGCCGCGCATATCGGCGCTGGCGGCCGTGATCATGTTGCCGGTCTTCACGTCGCGCAGGTAGATGTTCAGATTGATGATCAGGTTCGAGACCTTCTGCACCATGCCAGTGATTTCCAAATCGGCACCCAGCTGCCCGGCAAGCTTGAGGTCGCAGCCGCCGCAGGCCTGCAGATTGGCGTGACGGGCCGCATCCCGGACCGGCGCAATATCGATCAGCTGGAACCTGCCTGACTCAACCAGTGCCTTGCGCAACTGCTCGCTGATGAGGTCGAGCCGCGCTTCCTCGGGCTTGGAGCCGTAGAACTCGCCAGGCAGGCTGGTGTCGATCAGTTCGAAATCGAACACCGCGAGTTTCGGCGGATCGGCGAATGCGGCCGAGCCCGTCAACAGCAAAGCGGCGAAACATATCAGCGCTCGCATGATCGTGATTCCCGGCGTGGCGGCGTGAGGACGAAATGCGGGGTTGCATGCCCTGACAAATCGGTCATGCTTTAGCAGAGACAATTCTCCATCGGCGGTCAAGCCGGGGAGAACATCTGGAGGAAACATGATCCGATGGTTGGTCGGCCTGATCTGCCTGGGTTTTGCTGCGACGAGTGCGCTCGCAGCCGACCCTGTCATGATCGGCGTCGGCTATCTCGGAATCGCCGGCACCAGATCAACGCTGTCGCTGGTCGAGCAGCCCGCGGAGAATGACGGCGTCGCCGGCGCACGCCTGGCCATCGAGGACAACAACACTACCGGCAAATTCCTCAACCAGCGATTTGCGCTGGAGGAGCGTCGTATCAAGGAGGGCGAAGATGCCGTGCAGGCCGCGACAGAGCTCGCCGCACGCAACGGCTTCATCATCGCCGACCTGCCGGCCGACACGCTGCTGAAGGTCGCCGACGCCCTGCGCGAGCGCGGCACGTTGCTGTTCAACGCCGGCGCGATCGACGAGCGGCTGCGCGAGGCCGATTGCCGTGCCAACGTCATCCACACCGCGCCGACGCGCGCAATGCTGGCCGATGCGCTCGGTCAGTATCTGGTGTGGAAGCAATGGAAGCGCTGGCTGCTCGTGGTTGGCTCGCATGACGAGGACAGACTGTTCGCCGATGCGCTCCGGCGCACCGCGACGCGGTTCGGCGCCAAGATCGTGCAGGAGCGCAGCTTCGAAGACAAAGGCGGCGCGCGCCGCACGGACTCCGGCGTGACGCTGATCCAGCGGCAGATGCCGGTGTTCACGCAACAAGCTCCGGCCTATGATGTACTGGTCGCCGCTGACGAGAGCGAGGTGTTCGGCGCCTACCTGCCCTATCGCACCTGGGATCCACGGCCTGTCGCGGGCTCGGCCGGCCTCGTGCCGCGGAGCTGGGACGCTGCGCAGGACCAGTGGGGCGCGATCCAGATGCAGAACCGCTTCGTCAAGCTCAACGCGCGGCGGATGACTGCGCTCGACATGCAGGCGTGGACCGCCGTGCGCATGATCGGAGAGGCCACGTCGCGCACCAATTCCGGCGAGGTCAAGAAGGTCACCGATTTCATCAAGGGCCCGGAGTTCTCGGTCGCCGCCTTCAAGGGCACGAAGCTGACCTTGCGCGACTGGAACCTGCAGCTGCGCCAGCCGATCCTGCTGGTCGATGGCCGCATGGTGGTGTCGGTGTCGCCGCAAGAAGGTTTCCTGCACCAGGTCTCCGAGCTCGACACGCTCGGCTATGACCGCCCGGAGAGCAAATGCAAGCTGAAGTGAGGACATTAAAGTGAGGACTTGGACGTTCCGCGCGTGGCGTGTTGGGTTGCTGTCCGGATTGGCGCTGGCGGCAGCGCCGGCGCATGCGTTCATCGCCTATGTCTCGAACGAGAAGAGCAACACGGTGTCGGTGATCGATACCGAAAGCTGGACGGTGACCAAGACCATCAAGGTCGGCCAGCGCCCGCGTGGCATCGACTTCACGCGCGACGGAAAGTTCGTGATGGTCGCGGTCGGCGACGACGACACGATCCAGATGATCGACGCGAAGACGCAAACCGTGGTGGACAGCCTGCCCTCCGGTCCCGACCCTGAATTGTTCGCCCAGGATGCCGCCGGCAAGGTCCTCTATGTCGCCAACGAGAACGACAACACAGTGACCGTGATCGACCTCGAGAAGCGCGCTCGCCTTGGCGACATCCAGGTCGGCGTCGAGCCCGAGGGCATGACCATCAGCCCGGACGGCAAGACGCTGATCAACACGTCCGAGACCACCAACATGGCGCATTTCATCGACACGTCGTCGCGCCAGATCGTCGCCAACGTGCTGGTCGACGCGCGACCGCGCTTTGCCGAATTCAAGCACGACGCTTCCGAATTGTGGGTGTCCTCGGAGATCGGCGGCACCGTCTCGATCATCGACCCCGGAAAGCACGAGGTGACCGGCAAGATCAATTTCGAGATTCCGGGGTTGAGGAAAGAGGCGATCCAGCCCGTTGGCATCGGCATGACCCGGGACGACAAGACCGCCTTCATCGCGCTCGGTCCCGCCAATCGCGTCGCCGTGGTCGATACCGCCTCGCGCAAGGTGACGAAATATCTGCTGGTGGGACAGCGGGTCTGGCACATGGCATTCACCCCGGACGAAAAATTTCTGCTCACCACCAATGGCGTCTCGAACGACGTCTCCGTCATCGACGTCGCCGCGCAAAAGGTGATCAAGACCATTCAAGTGGGCGAACTGCCCTGGGGTATCACGATCGCGCCATGACCAGCCCTGTTCCCATCGCCGAACAACGCGAAACACCAAGGCCCGATCCGGCGACCGTGCCCGCGCTATCGATCGACGACGTCAGCCACGCCTATGGACCGCGCCGCGCGCTGATGGACGTGTCCTTCAACGTGCAGCCCGCGAGCTTCACGGCCCTGCTTGGCCTCAACGGGGCGGGCAAGAGCACGCTGTTCTCGCTGATCACGCGCCTGTTCGGCATCCAGTCCGGCCGCGTCGGCATTTTCGGCCATGACATCAGCAAGAGTCCCGGCGAGGCGCTGCGGTTGCTCGGCGTCGTGTTCCAGCCGCGCACGCTCGATCTCGATCTGTCGCTGACGCAGAACCTGCTCTATCACGCCGCACTCCACGGCATCAGCCGCCGCGAAGCCGGCGCTCGAGCCGCCGAGCTGCTCGGTCGCATCGGGCTTACCGAGCGCGCCGGCAGCAAGGTGCGCGATCTCTCGGGCGGGCAGATGCGGCGGCTGGAGATCGCCCGGGCGCTGCTGCACCGGCCGCGCCTGCTCTTGCTGGACGAGCCGACCGTCGGCCTCGACGTCAAGGCGCGCGCCGACATCATCAGCCATGTGCGCCAGCTCGTGAGCGAGCAAGGCATCGGCGTACTCTGGGCCACGCATCTGTTCGACGAAATCATGGCCGGTGACGATCTCGTGGTGCTGCATCAGGGCAAGGTGCTGGCGCAGGGACCGATGAGCCGCGTCGTCGCGGAAGCCGGCGCGCAGGACGTCAACACCGCCTTCATGCGCCTGACCGGCGCGCAGACCCTGCCGGGCGGCGGCGCATGAGCAGCATCACCACGCGCGAGGCGCAGCGCGGCTTCTCGGCCGCCGAATACATGACCTGCCTCACGGGCATTGTCTGGCGCGAGGGACTGCGCTTCCTGCACCAGCGCGAGCGGTTCGTCTCGGCGCTGGTGCGGCCGCTGGTCTGGCTGTTCATCTTCGCCGCCGGTTTCCGCCAGGTGCTCGGCATCTCCATCATCCCGCCCTACGAGACCTACATCCTCTACGAGGTCTTCATCGCGCCGGGGCTGATGGCCATGATCCAGCTCTTCAACGGCATGCAGTCCTCGCTCTCGATGGTCTATGACCGTGAGATGGGGAACATGCGCACGCTGCTGGTGAGCCCACTGCCGCGCGGCTACCTGTTGTTCTGCAAGCTGCTCGCGGGCACCGCGGTGTCGCTGCTCCAGGTCTACGCGTTCCTGCTGATAGCCTGGTTCTGGGACATCACCCCTCCCCTATCGGGCTATCTCACCGTGCTGCCGGCCCTGATCCTGTCCGGACTGATGCTGGGCTCGCTGGGCATGCTGATCTCCTCCGGCATCAAGCAGCTGGAGAACTTTGCCGGCGTGATGAATTTTGTCATTTTCCCGATGTTCTTCGCTTCATCGGCACTCTACCCGCTCTGGCGGGTGCAGGAGGGCAGCCCATATCTCTACTATGTTTGCGAGGCCAATCCGTTCACCCATGCGGTCGAGCTGATCCGCTTCGCGCTGTACGGACAGATCAACTGGATCTCGCTGGCGGTGGTCGCGACCTGCACAATCGTCTTCATGATCGGCGCGATTCTGGCCTATGATCCCTCGCGCGGGCTGGCGCGACGGGGGCCTGCGGGAGGCGAAGGATGACGGTTCGGGTTCTGGCCATGGCCGCTCTGATGCTCGCAGC
This sequence comes from Bradyrhizobium sp. 45, assembly GCF_023073155.1. NCBI lineage: Bacteria > Pseudomonadati > Pseudomonadota > Alphaproteobacteria > Hyphomicrobiales > Nitrobacteraceae > Bradyrhizobium > Bradyrhizobium sp. 45. Next base: position 128,816 of record NZ_JADPIX010000131.1, read on the forward strand.
CGCGAGCACGGCGGCACGCGCGGCCGATCCGCGCTATCCGGATTGGCCCTGCACGCAGGCCAAAGTGCCGGAAATTTCGCTCGCCGCCGTATGGGCCGGTCCTCCGCTCGACGACGTGCAGAACAAATGGAAGGACGACGCCAAGGTCAGCGCGCTGGTCGCCAAACTGTCGGCACGCAAGACGCCGCTGGACGAGGGCGAGAAGTTGGTGAAGGAGTTTTTGGCGGGCTCCGCGGCCGACAAGACCACGAACGCAAAACTGCTGTTCGCAGGCCTGTTCGACACGCTCAACGCTCAGCGCTCGCAGGTCATGAGCGGGCTGGAACGCGTCAGCCGCAAGCAGCGCGAAGCCGCCGACAAGATCCGCGAGGAGAGCGTCCAGCTTCAGGCGCTCCAAGGCGCCACGCCGCGCGACGAGGCTAAGGTCGATGCGCTCAGCAACGAGCTGATCTGGAAGACTCGCATTTTCGAGGACCGCCACAAGGTGGTGCGATTCGTCTGCGAGGTTCCCACCACCATCGACCAGCGGCTGTTTGCGCTTGGACGCTTGATCCAGCAGGAAATGGAATAGAGTCAGCCTCATTGACCGCTTGCGGCCGGTTCCCGCGCCTCCATGGCGATCATTAACCTGCCGCCGTGCTATATGCCGGAACCAAATCGGTCTAGGATGTCTTGTCGACGGGTAATCCAAGGCATCGGGAGGCCTCGATGGGAACCACGAAATTCATCCTCGCAGGCGCTGCAGCCATCAGCATGCTCGCAAGCAGCGCATTCGCTGACGATCTGACCGGAATGGTCACCCGGATAGATCGGCTCAACAGCACGATTTCGATCCAGCAGACGCAGAAGGGCACAGTCGGCGGCAGCGCAGGCGGCGCCGGCGCGCTCCAGGAGTATAAGGCCAAGGATGCCGCGATGCTCGACGCCGTCCACGCCGGCGACAGGGTGAGCTACTCTGCGACCGACAATAACGGGACGGGCACGCTGACGAAGTTGCAGAAGCAGTAAGCTTTTCCTCGCCTCTTCCCACGTGCGACAGGGCGTCATGGCCGGGCTTGTCCCGGCCATCCACGCACAGCCACGAGGCACCAAGAACGTGGATGCCCGGGCAAGCCCAGGCATGACGATCTCTTGCCTATTGCTCCGGCCGCGGCTCGGGCTGCGCCTCCTCAGTAGGAAGCTTTGCACGCTCCCAGCCGTCGGTGCCATCGGGATACCAGGCGATGTTGGAGTAGCCATACGCGAGCGCGCGCTTGGCGGCGTTCCAGGACATCCAGCAATCGGCCAGGCAATAGATCACGAGCAGCGCGTTCTTATCGCCGTGTGATGCACGCGCCAGGCCGCGCTGGAAATAGTCGTCCATGGCGGGCGGCAGCGTGCCGTAGCCGGTATCCGGCAGCCAGATGCTGCCCGGAATATTTTTGCGCGGCGCCTCGCGCCAAACGGTACCCGCGGGAAGGTTTTTCGGCTTCGGCGCGCGCGGCAGCACGTCGATGAAGGCGCCGCTCTTCGCGCGCCAAATCGCCTCGGCTTCTGACGTCGACAGCACGCGCGCGCCGCCGAGCGTCGGCGGCACGGGCGCGCGGTAGTTGTCGGTGCGATAGCCTTCGGGCTCGAACGGCTCCTGCTGCTGCGCAACGACCGGCGCCACCAGCACGGCGCCGACCAGCGCAGCCGCAAGGTGCCGCCTCATGGCGTCTGCCTCATGGTGCCTTCTTGGTCGTCTCCGCGCCAAGCGGCCGATCGTTCTCGTCCAGCAGCGGCACGCCGAAATCGAGCAGGATCTTGTTGATCTCGCCCTGGTTCTCCTGGATCAGCTTGTTGAGCTGCCGCTTCCAGTTCTGGTCGGCGCCACGCACGCCCATGCCGATGCGATAGACCAGTTTTGGCCCGGTGGTTTCCTTCACCAGCGGCGTGACATGAAGCGACCCCGCCTTCTTCGCGTAGAACCCTGCCATCGGTCCCCACAGCACGCCGGCGTCGATCTTGCCCGCCGTGAGATCATCGATCATTGCCTGCGCCGAATTGTCGTAGCGCGTGTCGATCATGAGCGGATAGGGCTTTGCATCACCCATCAGTCCCGCAATGGCCATGTTGGTCGCAGGCGGCGTGCCGGCGACGATGCCGACATGCTTGCCCTTGAGCCTGGCATCCTCCAGCGTGTCGACCTCCTCCAGCCCGCTACCTGCTTTCGCGACCAAGGCATAGCTCGTGCGGTAGTAGGGATTGGTGCCTTGCACGAGGTCATCGCCTTGGGGGAAGCCCATGATGACGTCGCAGCGATGCGAGCCGAGCGTCATGCGCACGAAGCCGGTGGCTTGCGGAAAAAAGACATAGTCGAGCTTCTTCTGGAGCTTGTCCGCAAACAGCTCGGCAAGCTTGTTCTCGAACCCCTCGCCCTTCTCATTCGAGAACGGCAGATTGCGCGGGTCGGAACAGACGCGTAGCACCTTGGGGTCGACCAGTTCGAACGAGAGGTCACCCGTCTCGTTGGTCTGCGCTATGGCGACGTCGCCGAACGCGCAAGACGCAACCAGGATACTCAGTGAAAGCAACCAGCGACGATGTCGTCCGGCCTCCGTCATCGCGCTTCCTCCTAGGCTTGTTTGAATGCTAGCCATGCAACGCATGACGCGCCATGTTTTGCCAGACTTTGTGCTGGCTTTCTTTGTTGCAGTGCAATGCGCGCAACCTTTGAACTGAGGCTGAAAAGTGTCTCGCATCGCTCTCGTGATCGCAGCCTTGTCCCTGGTAACAGCGACGCTAGCATGCGCCGCAGCGGCCGAATTGCCTGTGAGCGAAGTCGCGCCGGGAATCTTCGTACACTCCGGGACCATCGCCCTGATGACCCGCGAGAACGAGGGCGACATCGCCAATGTCGGCTTCATCGTGGGCGAAGATGCGGTGGCCGTGATTGATACCGGCGGTAGCGTTCGCGAGGGCGAGGCGCTGCTGGCGGCGGTGCGGGCCCGCACCAGCAAGCCGATCCGCTACGTCATCAATACCCACGGCCATCCCGACCATGTTTTCGGCAATGCGGCTTTCGTCGCCGGGGACACCATTTTCGTCGGTCACAGCCGATTGCCGCGGGCGCTCGCTGCCCGTGGGCCGTACTATCTCGACAATTTTAGGCGCATCATGGGCGACGAATTGATATCTCCCGTGAAAATCGTGCCGCCCACAATGCTCGTCACGGACACCCTGATGCTCGATCTCGGTGCGCGCCGCCTCAACCTGCGGGCTTGGCCGGCCGGGCACAGCGACAATGACCTGACCGTGTTCGATGAGATGACGAAGACGCTGTTCACTGGCGACCTCATCTTCCTCCGCCATATTCCGGTGATGGACGGCAGCATTCGCGGCTGGCTTCGCATCCTCGCGGAACTCGAGAGCATTCCGGCGCAGCGCGTCGTTCCCGGTCACGGACCTGTGAGTGAATGGCCTGCCGCGCTGACCGATGAACGGCGCTATCTGACGGCACTGCTGGCGGACATCCGGGCGTCGAACAAGAAGGGCGAGCCGATCCGAACCGCTGCAGACAGGGCCGCCGCCTCGGAACGGCCGCACTGGGAGCTGTTCGACGACTACAACGCCCGCAACGCAACCGCAGCATTTTCGGAAATTGAATGGGAGTAGCGGACGCGCTACGATGCGTGAAACGTTGCTTCGTCCGCGGGACCATGACCATGACGGGATGCACGCGCCGACTGCCTCTGATCGCCCTGCTCCTCGGCATTGCATTCGCCGTGCCGGCGCAGGCGGAAGAGGCTTACGATCCCTGGCCGGGCCTGGTGCAGGACATCTTCAGCAGCCGTCCGATGAATGACGGCGGCAATGTCATTGGAATCGAGATGCCGTATCGTGCCGAAGACGCGGCCATCGTGCCGGTGACCCTGCGCAGCAAGCTCTCGCCCGGCGATGCCCGCCGCATCCGTTCGATCACGCTGGTGATCGATCGTAATCCCGCGCCGATGGCGGCGAAGTTCGAGCTCGGACCGGATGCCAACGTCACTGAAATCTCGACCCGCGTGCGCGTCAACAATTACACCGACGTTCATGCGGTGGCCGAGCTCAGCGATGGCCAGCTCTATGTCTCGAAAGTCTACGTGAAGGCCTCCGGCGGCTGCTCGGCACCAGCAGGGAAGAATGCCGAGGAGGCCCAGAACCGGCTCGGCCAGATGCGCTACCGCCAATTCGCGCGCGAGGAGGCCCCGGCGAGCCGCATGCGGGAAGCGCAGATCATGATCGGCCATCCCAACAATTCCGGCCTGCAGATGGACCAGGTCACACAGCTCTACATTCCCGCCTTCTTCATCAACCAGCTCAAGCTGACGCAGGACGACAGCCCCGTGCTGTCGATGGAAGGCGGCATCTCGATCTCGGAAGATCCAAATCTGCGCTTCACCTATGTATCCAACGGCGCCAGGCGTTTTCGCGCGGAAGCCAAGGACACGGACGGACACGTGTTCCGGAACGAGTGGGACGTGGAGAAGCCGGGGACGTGAGGCTCCCGGTCGTCATGGCCGGGCTTGTCCCGGCCATCCACGATCTTAGGTGCCGCCAAGACGTGGATGCCCGGGGACAAGCCCGGGCATGACGAATACGGTGGTCGTACAACCAAGCGGTCAGAAACACCTCACCTCGGCTTCCGCCTGGGCACGCCTCAAATCATTCACGGCCGAGTTCGCCTGCTCCGAGGTGCGGAACTGGACGCCGAGATTGCCGCGGACCTGGGACATGCTGAGCGCGGTTTCTGCGGTAACGTAGCGCTCATAGGACACGATCGAGGCCACCACGTCGATCGAGCAGGAACATTGTTCGATCGCCTGCCGGCTCTCGCCATTCGCCTTCATGCAGCCATAGACATACTCGGCACGCGCCGACGTCGGATAATCATTGGCCTGTTCAGCCTGCGCGGCGAGCGCGGTCGCAGCCCACACCGCCAATGCGGCGACAATCGGTCGTAGCTGTCCGGCCAGATTCATGAGCGTCCTCCCGCTGGTTGCGACGGAAGCTATGCTATGCGTATTGTCCTGAAAAGCACTTCTGTCAGAGGAAACGGCTCACAACGTGATGAGAACATTTGGTGGATCATTGGCGCTCGCGGTGGCGCTGGCGCTGACGCTAACCGGGCCCGGCCGCGCCGCGGATACGATTCGCCTTGCGGTGCAGAAGACCGGAACATTCTCCTGGGAGCTGGCCGCGATCCGCGCCAACGGCCTCGACAAGGAGGCCGACCTGTCGCTCGACGTCGCCGAGCTTGCGAGCCCCGAGGCCGGCAAGATCGCGCTGCGCGCCGGCAATGCCGACATCATCCTCTCCGACTGGCTGTGGGTGTCTCGCGAGCGCACGCTTGGCGCCAAGCTCACCTTCTATCCCTATTCCAGCGCGCTCGGCGCGGTGATGGTGCCGGCCTCCTCGCCGATCAAGTCGCTCGCCGACTTGAAGGGCCGCAAGCTCGCCGTCGGCGGCGGTCCCATCGACAAGAGCTGGCTGCTGCTCCAGGCGCGCATGAAGCAGGACGGCATCGACCTGAAATCGGAGGCGACCATCGTCTATGGTGCTCCGCCTCTGCTCGCCGCCAAGGCGCTCGACGGCGAGATGGATGCGAGCCTCAATTTCTGGAATTTCTGCGCACAGCTGGAGGCCAAGGGTTTTAGACGCCTTGCCGGTATCGAGGACATATTGCCGAAACTCGGCGCCAAGGGCGCGGTCTCCGCGGTCGGCTATGTCTTCGACGAAACCTGGGCGGCAAGTCATCGCGATGCGGTGGCGCGCTTCATCGCGATGACCCGCAAGGCCAAGCAGCTGCTGGTGACCTCCGATGCCGCCTGGGACAAGATCGCACCGCTCACCGGCACGAGCGATGCCACCCTGCTCAAGACTTATCGCGAGCGCTATCGCGACGGCATTCCGCGCCGGAGCATCGATGACGAAGAAAGGGACGCGCGCGTGCTCTACCGCGTGCTGGCCGAGACCGGCGGCCGCGACCTCGTCGGCCCGGCTGCCGAGCTCGATCCCGGCACGTTCTTTCACGCAGTTGCCGGGGAGTGAGGTGCTGCGTCTTCTGTCGTTTGCCCTGTTGCTCGCGATCTGGTGGATCGCCGCCCTCTTCGTCGGCGCCGCGAAGCTGCCCTCCCCGCCCGCCGTGCTCGACGTCGTCGTCGCGGAAGCATCGAGCGGCGCGCTGTTCCTGCATCTCGGCGCAACGCTTGCCCGCGTAAGCCTCGCCTTCGTGCTGGCGATGTCGCTCGGCAGCGCCATCGGCTATCTGATGGGACGGGTGAAGCTCGCCGACCGGCTCGGCGATCCCTGGCTAATCCTGCTCCTGAACCTGCCCGCGCTGGTCGTGATCGTGCTGGCCTATATCTGGGCCGGGCTCACCGAAGCCGCAGCGATCGCGGCGATCGCCATCAACAAGTTGCCGACCGCCATCGTCACCCTGCGCGAGGGCGCGCGCGCGCTCGACCGCTCGCTCGACGAGATGGCGAGCGTGTTCGCGATGCCGCGCTGGCGCGCTTTCCGCCACGTCGTGCTGCCGCAACTGGCGCCCTATATCGCAGCCTCAGCCCGCTCCGGATTGTCGCTGGTGTGGAAGATCGTGCTGGTCGCCGAACTCCTGGGGCGACCCAACGGCGTCGGCTTCGAGATCGGCGTCGCCTTCCAGCTGTTCGACACGCCGCGGCTGCTGGCCTATTCGCTAACCTTCGCCGCCGTCGTGCTCGTGATCGAGACCGCGCTGGTGCAACCGTTCGAAGCCCGCGCAACACGATGGCGACCCCGTGCGGCTTGAGGTCGATATCACAGGCAAGAGGTTCAAGAGTGCCGCGGGCGGGACGCAGGAGGTGCTCGCGCCGGTCAGCTTCGCGCTTCAATCCGGCGAGGTCGGCGTGCTGATCGGACCGTCCGGCTGCGGCAAGAGCACGATGCTGCGCATTATCCTCGGCCTCGACCGCGATTTCGAGGGACGCGTCTCGCGCCCGCCGGAAGCGCGGATCGGTATGGTTTTCCAGGAGCCGCGGCTGCTGCCATGGCGCTCGGTCGAGCAGAATGTGCGGCTTGCGGCACCCGATGTCACCGACGCCAAGCTCGCCGAGCTGTTCAGGATCCTGGAGCTGGACGCGCATCGCAGTCATTTTCCAGGCGAGCTGTCGCTTGGCCTCGCCCGGCGCGTCGCGCTCGCTCGCGCCTTTGCCGTCGAGCCTGACCTGCTCGTGCTCGACGAGCCCCTCGCCTCGCTCGACGACGCACTCGCCGGCCGTTTGCGCGACGAGATCGCGACGCTGGTGGCGCGCCGTCCGGTGATGACGTTGCTCGTCACCCACAGTCTGGATGACGCGATCCGGCTCGGCGACCGCCTGTTCTTGCTGTCGCCGCGACCGGCGCGCATCGTGCGCGAGGTGCCGATTGCCATCCCGCGCGCGGAGCGCAGCGAGGCCGAACTCGGCAAGATCAGGGCCGAGCTCGCGGCGTTGCAGCTTGAATCGCAATGAGAACTCATGGTCAATTGGACCAACGACATCTTCGCGGGAGGGTCATCATGCGGCGTACGCTGATTGCGATCGGCATCCTGTTGGTTGCGATGCCGGGCGCGGCGCTCGCCCAGGCCAAGGGCAAGGGTATCCGGCTCTGGAATCTGACGACGGAGGCGATCTCCGGCTTCCAGCTCTCCCCGGCCGGGAAGACCGAGTGGGGGCCGAACCAGTGCCTGAACGACAAAGACAAGGAGGTCGACCACGACGAGCGGCTGCGCATCACCGGCGTCGAGCCCGGCCGCTACGACGCCAGGGTCAGCTATCCCAATGCGCGGCAATGCATCGTGCGCGACATCGAGATCAAGGCGGATGCGGTGTTCTCGATCGCCGACAAGGATCTGAAGGACTGCAGCAAGTAACGGGGGCTGCGTTACGAGCGTTATCCCCTCATGGTGAGGAGCGCGGAACGCGCGTCACGAACCATGCAGGCCCGTCTGTCGCCCTGCGGCCATCCTTCGAGACGCTTGCTTCGCAAGCTCCTCAGGATGAGGACCTAAGCCAGTCGCGACCGGCAACGCAGCTCAGGGCTTTACGCCTTGTCGTTCGGATGCGGATATTCGCAGCGCCACCGCACCGCCTGCCACTTCGGATGGTCACCAATCCATTGCGCGATATAGGGCGGCGCAGCCATCGCGCATTGCGTCGGCGACCCCGCATAGTTGAACACCAGATGTTGCTCCTCGCAGGTCGCTGGCGAGAGCAACGCACACACAGTCACCACCAGGTCGATCGGATTCATGCCGGGATCCTCGCAGAGGCGATGAAGTTAGCACAAAAGATTACGTTCCGATGAGCGGGAAGTTTCAATCCGGCCGCCCGAAATAAAGCGGGAATTGCCTGTCAACTCTCCCCGAGCGCTAGAAATTAACTCCAAAGACCAGCCTTGCCTGGTGGCGCTCGAAATTGACGAGGTCGAGATTGCCGCCCGATCCGGCCGGCCGGCCCCATGCCTGCATGCTCCAGCTCATGGTCAGGCGCGAGCGCTCGGAAAGCTGGAAATAAGCGGTCGGACCGACGAAGAGCGCCTGTCCTGCGAACTCGCCGAGGCCGATGCCTTCGTACTGCCGGAAGTAGCGCACCTCGCCGCCGAGCAGCACATCGGGCCGCACGCGCACCAGGCCGGCGAAGGCCGCGCCGATGGTCGAACTCTTTTCGGACAGTCCCGCCATTTCGAAACGCGCCCATTCGGGTTGATAGATCAGGTTGAGCGCCCCGATGGCGAAGTTCGGGATCAGCTCGCGATCGAAGGCGAGCGTGAAATCGGTACCGTACATCCGCCCTTTTGCTCCAGAAGTCTCGTCGATGCGGTCGCCATGGAGTTCGGCGGCGACGGTCAACCCGAATGGCGCGCGCTCGCGATCGAGCAGGCGATAGCGCAGGTCGAGCGAAGCGCCCTGAAAATTGAACTGGCGGCGGTCGCCGATGTCGGGGACGCCGGTGATGTCGTGCAGGGTGGCAGTGCCGCCGACCTCGATGCGAAAGTTCGGCAGCGGCACGATCTCGATCTCGACCTCCTGCGAGAGGGCGCGATAGGTCCCGCCTCCTTTGCCGAATCGGCCTGTCGTCTGAGTCTGGAATTCGCGCTCGCCGGGATTGCCGACATCGGTACCGATCATGAAGCCGAAGATGTGTTCGGTATCGAAGCCCTCTTCGGCGCGGACGCATGCCGGCGCGAGCGCGACGGTGCAGGCGGCTATGGTCCAGAATGTAAGGGCTCTCGCGCGCATCCCCGACACTACCACGGCTTCGACGGTGGTTGCCATCGAAGCCGCGGCAGGTCGTCAGTCTTACTTGTGGTCTTACTTGCGCAAAGCGCAGGCGTACATGTTGATTTCCATGCCGACCGGCACTTCCACGATCTTCGGAGCTTTCCAGGCCATTCGGGGACTCCCAAGGGATTGAGCGCGACATCGCGCCGGCGAAAACCTAGGGCTGCGTCAGCCACAGCGCAAGTCTGGAATCGCACCGTTGACACAGCGAACTGTCGCATCGCGCTTGCAAATTTCTCTCTCGGGCAACTCGCCTTCGCTCCCAGTCAAGCGGCGCGGTTCTCACCGCAACAAGCGCAGCAGCGCGCGACCGGCGCGCGAGTTCAGCTCCTTCGCATCCAGCGTTCCATCCTTGTCGGGATTCGCCGCGTTGAAGCGCTGCTCCACCACCGAGAGATATTCGTCGAGCGTGAGAGTCCCGTCGCGATCGGGATCGGCGGCGGCGAGTTCTTTCGCTGTTAACCGTCCGCGCAATTCGCGGGCGTCGAGCGTGCCGTCGTGATCGGGATCGAGCTTGGCGAACAACGCCGCCGCCGCCTTCTTCACCTCGGCAAGATCGAGGGTGCCGTCATTGTCGGTATCGAACGTCTTGACCGCGTTGCCGGAGGCCGACCATGCCGGACCGGACAGCAGTGCAATCGTGAGCGCAAGTGCAACAGAGCGACGCGATATCATGAAAACCTCCCTCACCAAGAGCTCCGATTCGAACCGGATCGAAACGACATAAGTCCACAAGCGAGCCTCGGTTCAAGTCCCGAATTGCAGCCTGCGCACCGCACAACTTGCAGAACCCGTCGGCGCGACCGCTGCCGTGGCGCACGCGCTCTGCTCCATGCCGCGGAATTTCTTCAGCGCCTGCGCACAAGTGAGAGTTGCTTTGTCAGGTCTCCGTCAGGTGACGGCATCCCGCGCCGCCTACCATATCGGCATCGCAATTACGACTTTCGTATTGACGCGTTTTGCATTCGGGCGGAGTGTTGCTGTCGCAGCGTCAATAGGCGCGCATATTGGGAGGGACGGATGAAACGCTTTGCGATGGCCGCGAGCCTCGTCATGCTTGCATCGACTTGTGCAAGTGCACAAACCAGCGAGCAGCTGGTCAAAGGCGCGACCGATACATCGAACGTTCTCAACTACGGGATGGGCTACAATCTTCAGCGTTTCTCGACGCTGAACCAGATCAACAAGGACAGCGTCAAGAACCTTGTCCCGGTCTGGAACTACTCTTTCAACGACGATCGCAGCGAGGAATCGCAGCCGCTGGTGTACCAGGGCGTGATCTACGTGACGTCGCACAACGCGACCATGGCGGTCGACGCCAAGACCGGCAAGCAGATCTGGAAATCCAAGGTCGAGTATCCTGCCGAAACGCCGCGCATCGTCTGCTGCGGCATCATCAATCGCGGCGCAGCACTCTATGAGGGCAAGGTGTTCCGCACCACGCTGGACGCCAACGTGATCGCGCTCGACGCCAAGGACGGCAAAGAGCTGTGGCGACAGAAGGCGGCCGATATCAAGGAAGGCTATTCGATGACGGTGGCGCCGCTGGTCGCCGACGGCGTCGTGATCACCGGCATCTCCGGCGCCGAGTTCGGCACCCGCGGCTTCATCGACGGCTGGGATCCCGCAACGGGCAAGCACCTGTGGCGCACCCATTCGATCCCCTCTCCGGATGAGCCCGGCGGCGACACCTGGAAGGGCGATACCTGGAAGCTCGGCGGTGGCTCGACCTGGATTACGGGCTCCTATGATCCCGAGCTGAACACGGTTTACTGGGGTATCGGCAATCCCGGACCGTTCAACTCGGCGGTACGCCCGGGCGACAACCTCTACACCTGCTCCGTGCTGGCGATTGATTCCAAGACCGGCAAGATCAAGTGGCACTACCAGTTCTCGCCCAACAATCCGTTCGACTATGACAGCGTGGCCGAGATGGTCCTCGCCGATATGAACGTCGAGGGCAAGCCGACCAAGGTGTTGATGGACGCCAACCGCAACGGCTTCTTCTACGTGCTCGACCGCACCAACGGAAAGCTGCTCGCGGCCAATCCTTACGTGAAGGTCAACTGGGCGACGGGAATCGACATGAAGACCGGACGTCCCATCGAGACCGACGTCTCGAAGGATGCGCGTGAGGGCAAGAAGGTGACCGTCTATCCGTCGATCCTCGGCGGCAAGAACTGGGAGCCGATGTCGTTCAATCCGCAGACCGGCCTCGCCTACGCCAACACGCTCGCCTTCGGCGGCAGGTACAAGACCGAACCCGCCACCTTCAAGCAGGGTGAATGGTATCTCGGCATGGACCTCACCGATCTCTGGGAATGGGGTGACGGCCCGCGCGGTCATCTGAAGGCGATCGATCCCATGACCGGCAAGGCGAAGTGGGAAGCACCCAGCGACATCCCGCGCTTCTCCGGCGTGCTGTCGACCGCGGGCGGTGTCGTGTTCTCGGGCGCGCTGACCGGCGAGTTCGAGGCCTTCGATGCCGATACCGGCAAGAAGCTCTGGCAGTTCCAGACCGGCTCGGGCATCGAGGGACAACCGGTGACCTGGCAGCAGGACGGCGTGCAGTATGTCGCCGTGACGAGCGGCTATGGCGGCGTCTACTCGCTGTTCTCCGGCGACGAACGGCTGGCCAAAGTCCCGCCCGGCGGCTCACTTTGGGTTTTTGCGGTCAAGCAATAACCACGGCACGATGCTGAGAAAGCTATCTCACAAGACGGTGGCGATCCTCGCCGCCCTCGCGGTGCTGACGGTCGCGCTTGCGGCGACCGTTCGTGCCGCGGATGATTCAACCGGCAATCCCGTGCAGGCACAGATCGACCACGGCAAGTCGACCTATGCCGAGAAATGCTCGCACTGCCACGGCCCCAACATGATGAACCCCGGCACCATCACGCCGGACCTGCGCGCCTTCCCCGACGACAAGACGCGCTTCGTCACCACCGTGAAGAACGGCAAGAACAACAAGATGCCGCCCTGGGCTGACATTCTCAGCGACGAGGAGATCGGGAATCTCTGGGCCTTCATCTCGAGCCGGAGAAAACCATGAGGCGCTGGCTGGCCGTTTGGAGCATTGCCGCGATTCTCGCGGCGGCGGCCGCAGCTGCACGCGCGGCCGACGATCCGCTCAAGATTTGTCTCGACGAGGTCAGGCCGCCGCTCTCCGTGCATCACAAGGGCAAGCCCGGCTCGGGTTTCGACGTGCTGCTGGCGCAGGCGATCGCCGACCGGCTCGGACGGCCGCTGACGATCCAGTGGTTCGAGAGCAAGCTGGACGAGGATTCGAGCCCGCAGCTCGAGGCCAATGCGCTGCTGTCCGATGGGCGTTGCTCGCTCGTCGGCGGCTACGCGCTGACGACGGACTCCCTCGTCAAGCCCGGCATGAAAACGGCGCGCTTGCCGGATTTTGCCGGCGCCACGCGCGACGACCGGCGCCGCCGCGTCGCGCTCGGCGTGCTCGCGCCGAGCCAGCCCTATGTCTACTCGCCGATGACGGTCGTGCTCGGGCCGAAGGCGCGGGGTCGCAACATCGGCGATATCGGAGATCTCGCCGGCCTGAGCCTCGTCATCGAGAGCGGCTCGCTCGGCGATGCGATCCTCATGACCTTCGACAAGGGGCGCCTGATCGACGACATCACGCATCTCGTCCCCGGCCGCGATGATCTCCTCGGCGCACTTGCCCGTGGCGATTATGACGCGACGCTGATCGACCTCGGCCGCTTCGACGCCCATCGCGCCGCGCACCCCGACACGGCGATCACCGCGTCCGGCTATTACTATCCGATCGGGGCCAATCGCGGCTATGTCGGGCTGGCCAGCGATCCCGCACTGCTCGACGCCGTCAACAAGGCGCTGACCGGGCTTGCTGCCGAGGGCAAGATCGCCGAATTCGGCACACAGGCGGGGCTGAGCTATCTGCCGCCGCGGGAGCCTGCGATCCTTGGCGACGTCTGGTTGAAGATCATTCAGCGCTAGTGGACAGCTGGCGCACCCAGCGCGGCCCTTCGAATGCGCCAATCTGTCTCGCCAGCCACCCATGGCAGAGGCGACCCGATGCAGTACCGTCGGCGACAACCCGGGAGAGAATCATGTCCGCAAAACTCGATCGCCGCCGCTTCATCGCCGCCGGCACCACCACACTCGCGATGCCTTTCGTCTCGCGTGGCGCCTCGGCGCAGGCTGCGTGGCCATCGCGGCAGATCCGCATGATTTGCAGCTATCCCGCCGGCGGACAGACCGATCTGCTCGCGCGCGCCTATGGTGAATTCATTGCCAAGCAGGTCGGAAAGACCGTCGTCGTCGAGAACAAGCCCGGTGCCGCCGGCGCGATCGGGACGGCGGAGGTCGCCCGCGCAGAGCCCGACGGCCACACAATCCTGTGCTCGATCTCGACCACCTACATCATGAACCGGGTGGTGATGAAGACTCCCGGCTACGACATGGACAAGGATTTGACGCTGGTCAGCGTCATTCCGGGCGCCGGCCTGTTGCTGGTGGCGAACCCGAAAACCGGCGTCAAGACGCTGGAGGATTTCGTCGCCTTTGCGCGCAAGAGCGGCAAAGTCAACTTCGGCACCTATAGCGCGGGCTCGGCCCCGCATATGACGGTCCACGAGCTCAACAAGCAGTATGGCCTTGCCATCGAGCCGATCCACTATCGCGGCGAAGCCCCGATGTGGACGGGCATGCTGGAAGGTACGCTCGATGTGGCCATGGGCAGCTACACCGCAGCGCAATCGGTCTTGCAAAGCGATCGCGGCACCGTGTTCGCGGTGCATTCGAAGAAGGTCGACGCCATCCCTGATATCAAGACCCTCCCCGAGCAGGGCGCGACGTCGAAATTCTTCACCGTCAGCGGCTTCTCCGGTTGGGCCGTGCCGAAAGCGACACCGCAGCCGGTCGTCGACCGCCTGGCGGAGCTTTGCGTCGCTGCCAACAGCGATCCGAAGGTGAAGGAGGTTCTCAACACGTTCGTGCTCGAACCCGCGATCGGCTTCAAGGAAACCAACGCCCTGTATCAGCGCGAGCTGCCGATCTGGATCGAGAGCGCGCGATCGCTCGGCCTCGAACCCGCCTGAACCGCGAGGCATGACGCCCTTCGCAGCGCGGCGTCCGACCAAAGCCTAGTGCCGGAAGCGCATTTTCCCGCTATGATTGTGCGACGCTGGCGGGAAGGTCTCGCCGGCGCGGACGAGAAAGGCCGATCCCATGACACCGGATGGCGTTGCCGTAGCCGTCATGATCATCCTACTCTTTCCGATGGGCTATTTCACCCTGGCGTCTCCGGCCTTCCTGCTGGTGAAGCTGGATATCCAGCCCGTCGCCCAGCTTTTGCGCGGAATGTTCAATGCGCATTTTCTGGTGATGCGCGTTGCCGGAATCATCGGAGCGGTCGCTTTCCTGCTCGACGGTCGTCTGGTCGCAGCGATGGGCGTTGGCCTCCTTGCAGCCTTGGCGATCTATGGGCGCCGCTGGTTCATGCAACAGATGGACGAACAGCTCAGCGCCAGGGACGCCGGCGATGCCGAGGCCCCGCGCCGGCTACGCCGACTGCATTGGAGTGGAATGCTGGGCAACGCGGTGTTGCTCGTCGCTCTCCTGACCAGCATTCCCTACATCGCCATATCGGCATGAGAGACATCGCGGGCGCGTGACGGTCAACCGTCGCGTCGACTCCGAACCTGGCGTTTGCCTAGTGCTCGTCCGCCGCAACCGCGCCCTGTTGCGCCTTGTGGATCGAGGACGGCACTACGCCGAAATATTTCCGGAACACCCGGCTGAAATGCGATGAGCTGGAGAAGCCCCAGGAGAACGCGACGTCGGTAATGGTCTTGCCGGCGTGGGCCTCGAGCTCCTGGCGGCAATTCTGAAGACGCGCCTGCCAGATGTAGTCGCTCACCGTGGTGCCGCGCTCCGAGAACAGCATGTGCAGATAACGCTTGGAGCAGCCCAGTTCGCCGGAGATCTGGTCGATGCACAGATCCGGATCGCGCAAATGCTCGCGGATGAAGAATTGCGCGCGCACATAGGTCGCTTCGGGTCCGACGCGATCGAGCATCGTGTCGGCCTCGCGCAGCGGCAGCAGCAAGAGGTCGATCAGCGAATCGGCGACGCCGACCGCACTGTTCGCCGACAGCTTGGCCGCCTCGTCGAAGGTCGCATGGACGAAATCATGGGCGATGCGCCCCGTCCCCGTGCGTGAGGTCAATTTGCAGGCGGGCATTCGCTGCGACGGGAATCCACGGTCGCGCAGCAGCGCCTTCGGCACGATCACCACGTCATGGCGCGTGAAAGCGGGACTGATGATCGAATGCGGACAGGAGACGTCATAGGCGATGATGTCGCCCGGGTTCAGCTCGATGTGGCGGCCTTCCTGCTCGAAATAGGACACGCCGTAAGTCTGGAAGTGGATCTTGATATACGGGTGTTCATTGGCCTTGGCGCGCGCCAGCGTGTGCGCGATGCGATGTTGGCTGACCTCGATCTGGCAGAGCTTCAGACGCGAGACGCTGGTGTAGTCGATGCGGCCTTCGAGCGAAGACGCTTCCAGCGGATCTACGTCGAAATGCCCACACAGGCTGGTCAGCCCGTCGATCCAGCTTTGGATCTGACGTTTCGGCGTCATGCCCGTCGTCGAGAGCGTGTGAATCGTGTCGGACATTAATCCAGCCACTGGTTTGATCCGGAGATTTGACGCGAATCGCGAGCCGCGCTGCCGGAGCCCTGAACCGTGATTGCGTGACGTTTACCTCGATTTTGAGCGATCTTCTAGAACGAGCGCCATCGTTCCATTGCCACCCTTGTAAGTTAATCCTCCGCCTTAGTTGCAGCGCCGTCAAGCGGAACCTGAGCGGTGAAGGCGCTGCCAAAGCGTTGCGGAAGCCGCTGAATTCGCTACTGCAAAATCAAAAACTTCCGACCCGTGCGCTGTCAAGCAAACCAGCTTCTCTCTTGGGCAAGTTTCCCGATGACGAAGTCGTTAGGGATTGTATCAGGAACAACAAGAACGGGCCGCTCCGCACGTGGACCCGTGGCTCTCATCAGGAGGAGGAAACACCACAGCATCGTTTCTGGTCCAATCGTGACCGCCCTGCACGAGCAGACGCCGGACGAAAAGCCCGGCGATTAAGCAATGCTTCGGAAACAATAAACGAGACCAATGGAGGAATGACTATGCGCAAGGTACTACTCGCGGCCTATCTTGGCTCCGCGGCGGCTCTCGCCGTCGGCAGCGCGTCGGCCAACGACGAAGTGCTCAAGATGTCGCAGAACCCGAAAGACTGGGTGATGCCGACCGGCGACTACGCCAACACCCGCTATTCCAAGCTGAACCAGATCAACGCACAAAACGTAGGCAAGCTCCAGGTCGCCTGGACCTTCTCGACCGGCGTGCTGCGCGGCCACGAAGGCGGCCCGCTGATCATCGGCAACATGATGTACGTCCACACGCCGTTCCCAAACAAGGTCTACGCTATTGACCTTTCCAATGAGAACAAGATCGTCTGGAAGTACGAGCCGAAGCAGGATCCGAACGTAATCCCAGTGATGTGCTGCGACACGGTCAACCGCGGCCTGGCCTATGGCGACGGCAAGATCTTCCTGCATCAGGCCGACACCACGCTCGTCGCGCTCGATGCCAAGAGCGGTCAGGTGGCATGGACCGCGAAGAACGGCGACGCCAGCAAGGGCGAGACCGGTACTTCGGCCCCCATGGTCGTCAAGGACAAGGTGCTGATCGGCATCTCCGGCGGCGAGTTCGGTGTTCAAGCCCATATGACCGCCTACGACATCAAGACGGGCAAGCTGGCTTGGCGCGGCTACTCTGAAGGACCGGACGATCAGATCCTGGTCGACGCAGAGAAGACCACCGCACTCGGCAAGCCGGTCGGCAAGGACTCGAGCCTGAAGACCTGGCAAGGCGATCAGTGGAAGATCGGCGGCGGCGCCACCTGGGGCTGGATCTCCTACGACCCCGAGCTGAACCTCGTCTATTACGGGTCGGGCAATCCCTCGACCTGGAATCCGAAGCAGCGTCCCGGCGACAACAAATGGTCGATGACGATCTGGGCTCGCAACCCTGACACCGGCCAGGCCAAGTGGGTTTATCAGATGACGCCCCACGACGAGTGGGACTATGACGGCGTCAACGAGATGATCCTCTCGGACCAGGCCATCAACGGCCAGCCGCGCAAGCTGCTGACGCATTTCGATCGTAACGGCCTCGGCTACACGCTCGATCGCGCCACCGGTGAGCTTCTGGTCGCCGAAAAGTACGATCCGAAGGTGAACTGGACCTCCGGCGTCGACATGGACAAGAACTCGCCGACCTACGGCCGCCCGAAGGTGCTCGATGCAGCTTCGACCGACAAGGCGGGCGAGGACCACAACGTGAAGGGCATCTGCCCGGCCGCGCTCGGCACCAAGGACGAGCAGCCGGCAGCCTACTCGCCGGACACGCAGCTGTTCTACGTTCCGACCAACCACGTCTGCATGGACTACGAACCGTTCAAGGTGAGCTACACCGCGGGTCAGCCCTACGTGGGCGCAACGCTCTCGATGTATCCGCCACAGGGTGAAACCCACATGGGCAACTTCATCGCCTGGGACGGCAAGACCGGCAAGATCGTCTGGTCGAACAAGGAGCAGTTCTCGGTCTGGTCGGGTGCGCTCGCAACCGCGGGCAACGTGGTGTTCTACGGAACGCTCGAAGGCTACCTGAAGGCAGTCGACGCCAAGACCGGCAAGGAGCTCTACAAGTTCAAGACTCCCTCCGGCATCATCGGCAACGTCACCACCTATGAGAACGGCGGCAAGCAGTATGTCGCAGTGCTCTCCGGCGTGGGCGGCTGGGCCGGCATCGGTCTGGCGGCAGGCCTGACCGATCCGACCGCCGGTCTCGGCGCCGTCGGTGGCTACGCGGCGCTCAGCAACTACACGGCACTCGGCGGTACGCTGACCGTGTTCTCGCTGCCCAACTAGGCCTCTCAGCATCGCTCCGGCGCGTGGATCAACTCCACGCGCCGGCTCGTCTCACCGAATGCCTTCCGAGGAAAATCTCTTGCGTAAAATCTGCTCTGCCATTGCTGCG
The DNA here is from genome assembly GCF_023073155.1 of Bradyrhizobium sp. 45. Classification (NCBI taxonomy): domain Bacteria; kingdom Pseudomonadati; phylum Pseudomonadota; class Alphaproteobacteria; order Hyphomicrobiales; family Nitrobacteraceae; genus Bradyrhizobium; species Bradyrhizobium sp. 45. The sequence continues at coordinate 147,211 of NZ_JADPIX010000131.1, forward strand.
ATGTTCTTGGTCGCGTCCGGGGGAATTGCCGTCGCTGACGGATCAGGTGACCCGACTGCCGTCAAGCAGAACGAAACCGGCGAATGGTCCGACAAGGAAGGCAACCCAACCTACAAGATCACCGACGGATCCGTCGACTGGTACACCTATTCCGGATACCGCCGCTATCACTCGGATTGCCATGTGTGTCACGGCCCGGACGGCATGGGCTCGACCTACGCCCCGGCGTTGAAGGATTCGCTGAAGACGATGAGCTATGCCGATTTTCTCGGCGTCGTCGCCTCCGGCCGCAAGAACATCTCGACTGCTGCAGAGAACGTGATGCCGGCCTTCGGCGATAACCCGAACGTCGCCTGCTACATGGACGATCTCTACGTCTACCTGCGCGCCCGCTCCAACGAGGCCTGGGGCCGCACAAGACCCGGCAAGCACGAGGACAAGAACGACGCCTATACCAAGAACGAAGATTCGTGCATGGGCAAGAAATGAACGTGCGGAGCCCGACCAGGACCTGGATCTGGGCGCCCTGCTGGAATTTAAGGAGCTTAAGATGAAGACACGTGCCGCCGTCGCTTTCGAAGCCAAGAAGCCGCTCGAGATCGTCGAAGTCGATCTGGAAGGACCAAAGGTCGGCGAAGTCCTGGTCGAGATCAAGGCGACGGGCATCTGCCATACCGACGCCTACACGCTCGACGGCTTCGACAGCGAGGGAATTTTCCCGTCGATCCTGGGCCATGAGGGCGCGGGCATCATCCGCGAGATCGGTGCTGGCGTGACCTCGGTGAAGCCGGGCGACCATGTCATCCCGCTCTACACGCCGGAATGCCGGCAATGCAAAAGCTGCCTCAGCCAGAAGACCAACCTCTGCACCGCGATCCGCGCGACGCAGGGCAAAGGCGTGATGCCCGATGGTACCAGCCGATTCTCCTACAAAGGCAAGCCGATCTACCACTACATGGGCTGCTCGACCTTCTCGAACTTCACCGTGCTGCCGGAGATCGCGGTCGCCAAGATCCGCGAGGACGCGCCGTTCGACAAGAGCTGCTACATCGGCTGCGGCGTCACCACGGGCGTCGGCGCCGTCGTTAACACCGCCAAGGTCGAGCCGGGCTCCAACGTGGTCGTGTTCGGCCTCGGCGGCATCGGCCTGAACGTGATCCAGGGCGCCAAGATGGCTGGCGCGGACAAGATCATCGGCGTCGACATCAACGACTCCAAGGAGGAATGGGGACGCCGGTTCGGCATGACCGACTTCGTCAATCCCAAGAAGATCACCGGCGACATCGTCCCGCATCTCGTGACCCTGACCGACGGCGGCGCCGACTATACCTTCGACTGCACCGGCAACACCACAGTGATGCGCCAGGCGCTGGAAGCCTGCCATCGCGGCTGGGGCACCTCGATCATCATCGGCGTTGCCGAATCCGGCAAGGAGATCGCGACCCGCCCGTTCCAGCTCGTCACCGGGCGAAACTGGCGCGGCACCGCCTTCGGCGGCGCGCGGGGCCGCACCGACGTGCCGAAGATCGTCGACTGGTACATGAACGGAAAGATCCAGATCGACCCGATGATTACCCACACGCTCAAGCTCGAAGACATCAACAAAGGCTTCGACCTGATGCATGAGGGCAAGTCCATCCGTTCAGTCGTCGTGTTCTAGTTCGAAAAGCGTCACCCCAAGGAGGATCGACCCATGACTGTTGCACTCCATCCCTCGATCGATAACGGCATCAAACAGGGCAGCGGCAGCTTCGCCGGCGGCACGCTCGCATGCAAATGCAAGGACCATCAGGTCAAGGTCGCCGTCAAGGGCGACGTCGCGCATAATCACGCCTGTGGCTGCACCAAGTGCTGGAAACCGCAGGGGGCGAATTTCTCCGTCGTCGCCGTGGTACCCCGCCAGAACGTCACCGTGCTCGAGAACGGCGACAAGCTCCAGATCGTCGATCCATCGGCGACGATCCAGCGCTACGCCTGCAAGGCCTGCGGCACGCACATGTACGGCCGCATCGAGAACAAGGATCACCCGTTCTACGGCCTCGACTTCATCCACCCCGAACTGTTCCAGGAGCAGGGTTCGCAGGCGCCGCAATTCGCCGCCTTCGTCTCGTCGGTGATCGAATCGGGCGTGAAGCCGGAGCAGATGGGCGGAATACGGGCTCGGTTCAAGGAGCTTGGACTTGAGCCCTATGACTGCCTGTCACCGGCGCTGATGGACGCGATCGCGACCCACGTGGCGAAAGCCAAGGCCGCTTAAGCAAAGGCCGCCTGAGCAAAGGTCGCCTGACGTTTGCTGCGCCCCGTCCGCTCGCGTTCCACCACACCCAGCGAGCGGACGGAGCCGGCCCGGGACAATCGCGGCGATGCCGCCGCTTTTCAACTGCACTTGTGTGGGGACCGTCAACTCCCTCAGTCCTGGTCTCTGAATGACTGCGCAGGGCCGCCGGCTTCCGGCTTGAAGTCCGCGGCCTGCGTTTCTCCCTCCCTCGACTGAGGCATCCTGCTTCGTCCGCACAGGTCTTCTGGCGGACGAAGCTCTTTTTTTAGTGCGCCCATCTCGAGAGGCGCGCGGCGCGATGGGGCGCCCTGCTTTTGACAAACCTTCGTTGCAATCTTTTCCCGTCGAGAACAGCTGATTGGAAAACACTTGGCTGTGAACGCCAGACCGAAGCGATCCTGCTACGATCGCGTCGTGACGATGCCGCGCGAAATTCAATAATCAAGAACACGACGGGAGGTATCGAGCACATCCGGACATGACATTGGCATTCCTCTGAGTCCTGCCGGGATCTGCCCGCGCGGGAGGACGGCTGGAACGCGACGCCGCGCAGCGGGCGTTCCACCGACCGGCATCTGGAAAATCTGAAATCGGCAAGCTTATGAAGAGCGAGGGACGATCATGATCAAGGTGAAGATCAATGGCCAGGAACAGAGCTGGGACGGCGACCCGGATCTCCCGCTACTCTGGTTCCTGCGCGACGAGGCCGGGCTGACCGGCACCAAGTTCGGCTGTGGCCAGGCCCTGTGCGGCGCCTGCACCGTTATCGTCGACAAGGAAGCCGTGCGCGCCTGCATCACGTCGATCAACGACGTCGCCGGCCGCGAGATCACGACGATCGAGGGACTGCATCCGAACGGCGATCACCCGGTGCAGAAGGCCTGGCGTCAGGTCAACGTACCCCAGTGCGGCTTCTGCCAGGCGGGCCAGATCATGCAGGCGGCTGCGCTGCTGATGGACAACCCGAAGCCGTCGCACGACCAGATCCGCGAGGCGATGTCCGGCAACATCTGCCGCTGCGGCTGCTACCAGCGCATCGAGAATGCGGTCCATCTCGCATCGACGGGAGTGTGACATGAATTTCATCGACAACCCGAAGAAGCTTCGTGGCTTCGAGAAGAACATCAAGGTCGAGAAGGTTTCGCGCCGCAGCATCCTGAAGGGGCTCGGCATCACCGGCGGCTTTGTGCTCGCGGCGCCCGTGATGTCGCGCCAGGCGTTCGCCTACGAGACCGGCGCCGGCAAGATGCCGCACGGCGTCGTGGTCGATCCGCGCGTATTCGTCGCGGTCGCGCCCGACGGCACCGTCACCATCCTCGCCCACCGCGCCGAGATGGGAACGGGCGTGCGCACCAGCCTGCCGCTGATCGTGGCCGAGGAGATGGAAGCCGACTGGTCACGGGTCAAGGTGGAACAGGCCCATGGCGACGAGGTCAAGTTCGGCAACCAGGACACCGACGGCTCGCGCAGCACGCGGCATTATCTGATGCCGATGCGCCAGATCGGTGCCTCCGCCCGTACCATGCTTGAGCAGGCCGCCGCGAAACGCTGGGGTGTGCCGGCAACCGAGGTCAAGGCCGTCAATCACGAAGTCGTCCACAGCGCGACGAGCCGCAAGCTCGGGTTCGGCGAGCTCGCAGCCGACGCTGCCAAGGAGTCGGTCCCGAGCATCGAAGGGCTCAAGCTGAAGGACCCCAAGGACTTCCGCTATCTCGGCAAGGGCCAGATCGGCATCGTCGATCTCCATGACATCACCACCGGCAAAGCGCGTTACGGCGCCGACGTGCGGCTGCCTGGCATGAAGTATGCCGTGATCGCGCGCCCGCCGGTGACCGGCGGCAAGTTGGTCTCGTTCGATCCGGACGCGGCGTTGAAGGTCCCGGGCGTGGAGAAGGTGATGGAGGTGCGCGGCTGGCCGTGGCCGTCGAAATTCCAGCCGCTCGGCGGCGTTGCCGTGATCGCGCGCAATACCGGCGCGGCGATCAAGGGTCGCGACGCGCTGAAGCTGACCTGGGACGATGGCGCCAACGGCAAATACGATTCCGTCGCCTACCGCAAGGAGCTCGAGGAGGCCTCGCGCAAGCCGGGCCTTGTGGTGCGCCAGGAAGGCGATGCCGAGGCTGCTCTGAAGGGCGCCGACAAGGTCGTCGTCGGCGAATATTATCTGCCGCATCTTGCTCATGTCAGCATGGAGCCGCCGGTGGCGGTCGCCGACGTCAAGGGTGACAAGGCGGAGATCTGGGCGCCGGTGCAAAGCCCGGGCGGTACGCGCGAGGACGTCGCGAAGACGCTCGGCATTCCCGAGGGCAATGTCACGGTCAACGTCACGCTGCTCGGCGGCGGTTTCGGCCGCAAGTCGAAATGCGACTTTGCGCTCGAGGCCGCGTTGCTGTCGAAGGAGCTCGGCGTACCCGTCAAGGTGCAGTGGACGCGCGAGGACGACGTCCGCCACGATTTCCTGCACACGGTCTCCGTGGAACGGATCGAGGCGGGGCTCGACAAGAGCGGCAAGGTGATCGCTTGGCGCCATCGCAGCGTGGCCCCGAGCATCGCCTCGACGTTCGCGGCGGGTGCAAAGCATGAGGCGCCCTTCGAGCTCGGCATGGGCCTCGTCGACATGCCGTTCGAGATCGCTAACATCTCCTGCGAGAACCCGGAAGCCGCGGCGTTCACCCGCATCGGCTGGTTCCGCTCGGTCTCGAACATCCCGCGCGCCTTCGCGGTCCAGTCGATGGTGGGCGAGATCGCCCATGCGACCGGCCGCGACCAGAAGGAGACGCTGCTCGCGCTGATCGGGAGCCCGCGCATCGTCAAGCCCGCCGTGAAGGACATGTGGAACTACGGCGAGCCCTTGGACAGCTATCCGATCGACACCGCGCGCCTGCGCAAGGTGGTCGAGCTGGTCGCCGAGAAGGGCGAATGGGGCCGTCAAGTGCCGAAGGGCCATGGCCTCGGCATCGCCGTGCACCGCAGCTTCGTCAGCTATATCGCGACCATCGTCGAGGTGGCCGTCGACGACAAGGGCAAGCTGGCGGTGCCGCGGGTGGACACCGCCATCGACTGCGGCACCTATGTCAACCCCGAGCGCATCGCCTCCCAGATCGAGGGCGCGGCGATCATGGGGCTCAGTCTCGCCAAATACGGCGAGATCACCTTCAAGGACGGCAAGGTGCAGCAGAAGAACTTCGACGACTTCCAGGTCCTCAGGATCGACGAATCCCCTGCGGTGACCAACGTCTACATCGTGCCGCCAGGACCCGACACGCCGCCGAGCGGCGTGGGCGAGCCTGGCGTCCCGCCATTCGCGCCGGCGCTGATGAACGCCATCTTCGCCGCGACCGGAAAGCGCATCCGCAGCCTTCCGCTCGGCAAGCAATTGGAAGCGTAAAGGCGGGAACACAAGGCGGCCTCGCGCCGTTTGCATCGATCTGACAGGAGCAGATCGATGACCCATATCCCAAAGGCGCTCGCAGTCTCGTTGCTGTCGAGCGCCTTTCTTTTGACGGCCACTGGCGCATACGCCCAGAGCAACACCACGCCGCCGACAACGGCGACGCGCCCCAGCACGCCGGACCAGAACTCGCTGCCCAACGCCAATGCCACGCCGCCCTCGACCACCCAGACTACCGGACAGCACAATCCCGATCCCAAGGTTCGCGAGATGAACCAGAAGGAAAAGGACAAGGTCGAGCGCGAGGGGAAGTAGCGATCTGAGCATCGGCGTTTTGACATCGCGAATATCGGCTCTACTTCTTCGCCGAAGCGCATCGATGTGCCCTCTTTCCTTGCGGGAGAGGGCAGCGACGCCAGTTGCCACGATCACGCGTGGGTGGGGGGTATGCCTGCGCGGGTCCGCACATTGAGACGCGCGGATAGAACCCCTCATCCGGCGCTTCGCGCCACCTTCTCCCGCAGGGGAAGAAGGGACAACGCCCACGCAAAATGCGGCGGACGTTACCGTCCGCCGCATTTGCCCCCTGACACTCCGCTTCTTTCGATCCGCCAGCGGGGCCTATTTCTTCAGCGCGAACACCCAGATCACGCCGCCCTGCGGCACGTTGGCTTCGATGCCGATATTGTTGGTCACGAGGGCATCCTGGATGCGCTGCGCATCCACGCCCCATCCCGACTGGATCGCGATGTATTGCGTACCGTCGATCTCATAGGACACCGGCATGCCCATGATACCGGAATTGGTCTTCTGCTCCCACAGCAGCTCGCCACTCTTGGCGTTGAAGGCGCGGAAGTTGCGGTCGTTGGTGCCGCCCACGAAGACGAGATCGCCCGCGGTCGCCGTCACCGATCCGAACAGCTGCGATTTCGGGAAGTTGTGTTGCCACATCTTCTTGCCCGTAACGGGGTCCCAGGCCTGGAGCTCGCCGAAATGATCCGCCCCGGGCTTCGTCTTCAGCCCGATGTCCTCCGGCTTGGTGCCGAGCCAGAGTTCGCCGGGCTTGAGCGGAACCTTCTCGCCGGTGAACCCGCCGCAGAAATTCTCGTTGGCGGGCACGTAGACGAGGCCGGTCTTCTGGCTGTAGGCCGCCGAGGGCCAATCCTTGCCGCCCCACAGCGACGGACAGAACTCCACGCGCTTGCCGACCATCGGCTTGTGCGCGGGATCGACGACCGGCCTGCCACTCTCGGCGTCGATGCCCTTCCAGACGTCGGTGGAGACGAACGGCCAACCGGCGACGTAGTTGATCTTGGTCGGCGTGCGCTCGAGTATCCAGAAGATCGCATCGCGTCCCGGATGGACCAGACTCTTGATGTTGCGACCGTCGCGTTGCAGGTCGATCAACATCGGCGCTTCGACCTCATCCCAATCCCAGGAATCGTTCTGGTGATACTGATGATAGGTCTTGATCTTGCCGGTGTTCGGATCGAGCGCGAGCACCGACGAGGTATAGAGATTGTCGCCCGGATGCATCTCGCCGGGCCAGGGCGCGGCGTTGCCTACGCCCCAATAGATCGTCTTGGTGTCCTTGTCGTAATTGCCGGTCATCCAGGCCGAGCCGCCGCCGTTCTTCCAGTCCTCGCCCTGCCAGGTGTCGTGGCCGGGTTCGCCTTCGCCCGGAATCGTATAGGTCCGCCAGAGCTCCTTGCCGTCCTTGGCGTCATAGGCGGCGACATAGCCGCGCACGCCGAACTCGCCGCCGGAGCCGCCCACGATGACCTTGCCGTCGACGATCAGCGGCATCAGGGTCATGTACTGGCCCTTCTTGTAATCCTGAACCTTGGTGTCCCACACCACCTTGCCGGTCTTGGCGTCGAGCGCGACGACATGGTCGTCGGTAGTGGCCAGATAGAGCTTGTCCTCCCAGAGGCCGACGCCGCGACTGGTCGGATGCAACTGGAACAGGTCGTCGGGGAGCTGCCGCTTGTAGCGCCAATATTCGTCGCCGGTCTTGGCGTTCAGCGCGATCACCTGGCCCATCGGGGTCGCCACGAACATCACGCCGTTGTTGACGATCGGCGGCGCCTCGTGACCTTCGACCACGCCGGTCGCGAAAGTCCAGACCGGGGTGAGGTTCTTCACATTCGAGGTGTTGATCTGGTCGAGTGGGCTGTAGCCCTGCCCGTCATAGGTCCGCCGGTAAAGCATCCAGTTGGCGGGCTCCGGGTTTTCCAACCGCTGCGCGGTAACCGGCGCGTAGTTCTCGATCGGGCCTGACATGGCGGCGGTCGATGCAAGACACGTGAAGGCGACAAAGCCGGACAGTAACCATTGCTTCCTGGTCATGGACGTTCCCCTTTTATATCCGTTTGAATTCTTGTTTTGAATTCTTGTCGTTCGTCCCGTCGTCCGCCCATCGGCGGATGCGGCCTCTCGTGACGCGGGCACAACCCGCACGCCCATCATCCCGGCTGCGCGCCACCTACCTTTCCGATGAAGTTCCCGGCGACGCTGAGCGAGCCGTCAGCCAGCGCCAGCGGCAGCGCAGCGAGCCGTCGCGGCGCCGGCCCGAACACGACCTGCGCGCCCGCGCGAGGATCGTATTCGGAGTTGTGGCACATGCATTTGAGCACTTCCTTGTCGCCGACATCGCTCTTCACCCAGGCCGTGACAGGACAGCCGGCATGCGAGCAGATTGCCGAATAGGCGAGGATGCCGTCGACAGCGCGCGCTTTCGTCTGCTCGTCGAGCTCGGTGGGGTCAAGGCGGATGATCAGAATCTCATTGAGGCGCGAGGCGCTGCGCACGACCGATGTCTTCGGATCTTTCGGCCAGGCATGCACCGGCGGTCCGCCGGCCGACAGAGCGGCCGCGGTGACGGGCTTTCCCTCCTGATCGCCTTCGGAGAACACGAGCAGATCGCCCTTCTGAGGCCGTTCGTCGGAGCCGGGCGCATCCTCGCCCGCGTGGACCTGCGTGGAACAGGCGAGGCACGCCGTGGTGGCCAGCGCATTCATCAACAGCGCCCGCCGGGTTTGCTCCGTGCAGGCGTCAGCGTCGGATTCCGCTGTGTTGTCGGAGGATGAAGAGGATGTGTTGAACGATGCACGCGACATGCCCGCAAGCAGGCGCTGGAACTCTGCCGAAAAAAAGGCAAAGATTTTTTCCCGCAGTGCATCACATGGTTATGCTCGCACTGATTGAACGAGAACACGCGCATTTACGCGCATTTTTCTAATTGCAACGTCACGCTACGCGACCGGCATGATGATTTTGCAGATCAGATCAATGCTGCCGGTATTGGTGCAATGCGCCGACGCTCGGCGCCATCGTAGCGCCATCAGCGCGGCTGCGCATTTCTCAGGCAGGCGTTTTGTGTTCTAGGAGCGGAGCACGTGACGCGGCGCAGCGATGCGTCCGGCCAACGTTGCCGACGCCATCTCAAAACTGTCGGCGATGCGGCGCGCCCTGTCGATGAAGAGCGCGGCTGCCGGCGGCGGGCAGACCTCGCGTGCCGTCTGTTCGAACAAATCGAGCCAGCGGTCGAAATGATCCCCGATCAGGTTCAGTGGCATATGCGCCCGCATCGGTGAACCATGGTAGCGGCCGCTCATCAGCACGACCGACGACCAGAAATCCCGGAGCTTGGCCAGATGCTCGTCCCAATTCTGCACGTTCGCGAACACCGGCCCCAGCAGCTCATCCTCGCGGATGCGCCCGTAGAAGCGGGTCACGAGTTCCCCGATCATCTCTTCGGTGATCCCCGTGCGCTCGATTGCATCCTGGGTCAGCAAATTCCGCCGCGCGGTCGCAGCCTCGCGCTCGGCCTTCAGTCGATCCGACATGTCCCTTGTTATCCGTTCCGTTGTTCCCGCACGGCGCCCGTTCGACATTGTCGGGCCGATTGCGCGCGGCGTCTTTGTCGCAGCGCAAATCGCGGGGTCTGGCGGCGAGCACACTCAACGCCCGCCGCCCGCGCCGTTGTCAGGCGCTGTAGGTATAAAAGCCCTGCCCCGTCTTGCGGCCGAGATGGCCGGCATCGACCATTTCCTTGAGCAAGGGGGCCGGACGGTATTTGGGGTCGTTGAAGCCTTTGTAAAAGACCTCCATCACCGACAACATGGTGTCGAGCCCGACGAGATCGGCGAGCGCCAACGGGCCGATCGGATGGTTGCAGCCGAGCTTCATGCCGGCATCGATCTCTTCCGCCGTCGCAATCCCCTCCTGCAGCGCGAAGATCGCCTCGTTGATCATCGGACAAAGGATGCGGTTGACGGCAAAGCCCGGGCTGTTCTTGGCCGTGATCGCCACCTTGCCGACGCGCTTGGCCAAATCGAGCGCCTTGGCGTGGGTGTCGTCGGAGGTCTGCAAGCCGCGGATGAGCTCCAGCAGCGCCATAACTGGAACCGGATTGAAGAAGTGCATGCCGATGAATCGGTCGGGACGGTCGGTCGCCGCGGCGAGCTTCGTGATCGAGATCGACGAGGTGTTCGTGGCGAGCAGCGTGCGTGGCGACAGCGTCGCACAGAGATCCTTCAGGATCTTGACCTTGAGTTCCTCGTTCTCGGTCGCGGCCTCGATGACGAGATCGCAATCAACGAGCTTGGCGCGGTCGGTGGTGCCGGTGATGCGCTTGAGCGTGGCGTCGCGATCGCCCGCCGACATCTTCTCCTTCTTGACCAGGCGCTCGAGGCTGCCGCCAACCGTCGAAATCCCGCGGTTCACCGCCGCATCGGAAATATCGACCATCACGACCGAAAGCCCGGCCGCGGCACAGATCTGCGCGATGCCGTTCCCCATGGTGCCTGCCCCGATGATGCCAACGCTTTGGATCATTGCCTCAAATCCTTCATCCTTGCGGACGTGCCATGCCGGCCCGCCCCTTTGTTCCTGCATCAGGGTCTAGCACCGCCCCCGGGCGGGTGCGACCTGATCCTGTCCCTTCCTTAAAGCATCCAAGGCGGGAATAAAGCCGCCTTTCGGCCGCCACACGGCATGATTTGACGCCCCCGGCTGTTTGGCCCGGCCTATCCGCGGCATCCGTCTCCGTGAGCGCCGAGCGTTCGGGAGCACCGGGCTTGAGGTGGGCACAGCTCAACCGAGACGAAGCACCTTGCCCGGATTCATGATGTTCTTGGGATCGAGCGCCCGCTTGATCGTGCGCATGATGTCGAGCTCGGTCCGGGAACGGTAGTGCTGGAGCTCGTCGAGCTTTTCGATGCCGATGCCATGTTCCGCCGAGATCGAGCCGCCCATGAAGGTGACGAGGTCGTTGACGGCCCGTGTGATCGCCGCGGAATATTGGGAGAGCGTATCGCGGTCCATGCGCTTCGGGCCCATGAAGGAGAAGTGCACATTGCCGTCTCCGATGTGGCCGAGCGGATAGGGGCGGATCGCCGGCAGGATTGCGAGTACGGCCTCGAGACCGCTGTCGATGAACTCGGGAATCCTGGAGACCGCGACCGACACGTCGTAGCTCAAGCCCGGACCTTCGGTGCGCGATGCCTCGGCCACGCTCTCGCGAATCCGCCACATGTTGCGCGACTGCGCTTCGGTTTGCGCGATCACCGCATCCAGCACCCGGCCCGTCTCGAGTTGGTCGGCCAAGAACTGCTCCATCCTGTCCGACATGCCCGTGCCTCCGTCCTGCCGTGGCCGTGCCGATGACCATTCGAGAAGGAGATACCATTCCGTCTCAGCCTTGAGGGGATCCTGGGTGCCGGGAATGTGGCGCAGCACCATGTCGGTGCACGCACGGCTGATGAGCTCACAGGAGCCGACATTGTCATCGGAAGCGGCATGCGCCTCCGACAGAAGGTCGATGGCTGCCTTGGGATCGCGAATTGCGAGCCATGCCGTGCACACGTCTTTCGGCGCCGGCCAGAGTTTCAGCACCGCCTTGGTGATGATGCCGAGCGTCCCTTCGGCGCCCATGAACAGATGCTTGAGGTCATAGCCGGTGTTGTCCTTCTTGAGTGCGCGCAGGCCGTCCCAGATATCGCCGTTAGCCAGCACGACCTCGAGACCCAACACCAGATTTCGCGCATTGCCATAACGCAGCACCTGCACGCCGCCGGCATTGGTGGACAGATTACCTCCGATCATGCACGAGCCCTGAGCACCGAGGCTGAGCGGAAAGAGGCGGTCGTGGCGCGCGGCTGTGTCCTGAAGCGTCTCGAGGATGCAGCCCGCCTCCACAGTCATAGCATAGCCGACGGGATCGATATTCAGCACCTGGTTCATGCGACCAAGCGACAGCACGATGCCGCGGTGCATGGGCCACGGCGTGGCACCGCCCATCAGGCCGGTGTTGCCACCTTGCGGAACGATGGCAATGCCGTTGTCGTAGCAGAGCTTGACGACAGCGGAGACTTCCGCGGTGATGGCCGGACGCACGATCGCCGCGGCCTGCCCCGCCAGCGTGCCGCGCCAGTCGGTCACGAAGGGCAGCTTGTCCTGCTCGTCCACGATCAGGCCTTTGTCGCCGACGATGGCCCGCAAGCGGTCGAGAACGGCTGACGTCACCGGCGCGCTCGGAATCGAGGGGGCGGTGGGAAGGGCTGCACCCGGCATGTGTTCCTCTCTTTTCGGCCGTTGCGCGCCTTGGGGCGCGCCGGCCTTCGTTCTTTTTCATTCTGGGCGGTGGTGCAATGACCCTAGCATAGGGGTCGCGCTTGCGGGAACGTCTCCGGCAGTAAGCCTCGTGCGGATTTGCCTGCAATGCTGAACGCAGGCGCACTTCCACCGGGCTCCCGCATACCCTACTGTGCCCCGATCAAATTCGGATTGGAGCTCATGAGCCGTTTCTGGAGTCCAGTCGTCCACACGCTTTCGCCCTATGTCCCCGGCGAGCAGACCAAGCAGGACGGCATCGTCAAGCTCAATACCAACGAGAATCCCTACCCGCCCTCGCCGCGCGTGCTGGCGGCGATCGCATCGGCCGCGGAGCGGCTGCGCCTTTATCCCGATCCGCGCGCAACGCGCCTGCGCGAGGCCATCGCGGCCCATTGCGATGTGGCGCCCGAGCAAGTGTTCGTCGGCAACGGCTCCGACGAGGTGCTGGCCCACACCTTCCAGGCACTTCTGAAGCACGAACCACCGCTTCTATTCCCCGACGTCACCTACAGCTTCTACCCTGTCTATTGCGGCCTCTATGGAATAACGCATGACGAGGTGCCGCTCGATGCTGCGATGAGGATCGATATCTCCGACTACAGGCGACCATCGAGCGCCATCCTGCTCTGCAATCCGAACGCTCCAACCGGCATCGCCCTTCAGCGCGACGCCATCGCATGGCTGCTCGCCGAACAGCCGGACCGGCTGGTGGTGGTGGACGAGGCCTATGTCGATTTCGGCGCCGAGAGCGCCGTGCCGCTGGTTGCACGCCACGACAATCTGCTGGTTATCCAGACTTTCTCGAAGTCGCGCTCGCTCGCTGGCCTGCGGGTTGGTTTTGCCATCGGCCAACGACCGCTGATCGAAGCGCTGGAACGGGTGAAGGACAGCTTCAACTCCTATCCGCTCGATTGCCTCGCGATCGCCGGCGCCGTCGCCGCGATCGAGGACGACGGCTGGTTCCGAGACACCCGTGCCCGTATCATCGCAAGCCGCGAAACCTTGGCCCGCGATCTCAGACAACTCGGCTTCGATGTGCTGCCGTCGCTCGCCAACTTCGTTTTCGCGCGCCATCGAAGCCGGAGCGGAGCAGATCTCGCGGCAGCGCTTCGCCAGCGTGGCGTTCTGGTCCGGCATTTCGGAAAGCCGCGCATCGAGGACTTTCTGCGCATCACGATCGGAACGGAGGCCGAGTGTGCCCGGCTCGTTGAAGTGCTGCGCGGCTTGATCTGAGCCCCGACCGTCCCCGCATCGGGCAAAAGATGAGGCCGAACGCCACCTCGTACCCATGCCGCGCAAGGCTTTGATTTCCGGTCAAATTCGGGTTACCAAACCGCTCCGCCGCTGCCTTGCACGACGCTGCCCTCAGGGAAATATACGTGAATCACCCCCGCAGTCCCGAAATCGGCGCACCCGAGGCATCGTGGCGGGCGCCGAAGCTCGGGCACGGATGAACGACTTCGCGCGATCCATCGGCGCCGCATTCACACTGATCGGCGAGGCCGACGCAGAGCTTTTGGGCATCGTCGGGCTGTCGGTGCGCGTCAGCCTGACTGCCAGCATCCTCGCGCTTCTGATCGGGGCGCCGTTCGGGGCGCTGCTTGCGATCACCCGGTTCCGTGGGCGGCAGGTCATCATCGTCCTGACCAATGCCTTGCTTGGCCTTCCGCCGGTCGTGGTCGGGCTCGCGCTCTATCTTCTGCTGTCGCGCTCGGGCCCGCTCGGGGCCGCCGGCCTGTTGTTCACGCCGGCGGCCATGGTGGTCGCGCAGACGCTGCTCGCCACACCGATCGTGGTCGCACTGGTGCACCGGCCGGCGAGCCTGCTGTGGGCGGAGTATGGCGACCTCGCACGGATCGACGGGCTGTCAACGCTACGCAGCATCGGCTTGCTGTTCGCGCTGGGCCGGACCTCGCTGCTGACGGCCTTTCTCGCAGCCTTCGGGCGCGCGATCGCCGAGGTCGGCGCCATCCTCATCGTCGGTGGCAATATTCGCGGTTTCACGCGCACGATGACGACCGCGATCGCGCTGGAGACCAGCAAGGGCGACCTGCCGCTGGCGCTCGGGCTCGGGCTGATCCTGCTCGCACTCAGCGTCGCAGTGTCGACCGTCGCCTTCCTGCTAGTGGGACGCGTTGGGGAAAAATAGCTGCTCGCCCCCGACCTTGTAGCCCGCGATGGCCTCCTGCCCCCCAGGAGAGATCAGCCAGTCGACGAAGGCCTGCCCGTCCCGCGCCTTCACGTTCGAATGCTTGGCCGGATTGACCAGCATGACGCCGTACTGGTTGAACAGCCGCTTGTCGCCTTCGGTGAGGACGGCAAGGTCGCCGCGGTTCTTGAATGACAACCAGGTGCCGCGGTCCGACAGCAGATAGGCGTTCGACGACGACGCCATGTTCAGTGCTGGACCCATGCCCTGGCCAATCTCGCGATACCAGCCGTCCTTGGCGGCACCGAGGTCGATGCCTGCCTCCTTCCACAGCCGCAGTTCGGCCGCGTGCGTGCCGGACTTGTCGCCGCGCGAGATGAACGGCGCCTTCACGGCCGCGATCTTGCGCAGCGCCTCGGCCACATCCTTGCCGCCGGCGATCTTGGCGGGATCGCTCTTCGGCCCGACAATGACGAAGTCGTTGTACATGACGTCGAAGCGCTTCACGCCCTCGCCTTCGGACATGAACTTGTCTTCGGCAGGCCTGTCATGGACGAACACGACATCTGCATCGCCGCGCCGCCCGATGTCGAGCGCCTGACCCGTACCGACGGCAACGACCTTCACGTCAACGTCTCTGGCCTTCGAGAACAGCGGCAGCAAGTAACCGAACAGCCCCGACTGTTCCGTCGACGTCGTCGAGGCCACAGTAATGGTGCGCTCCTGTGCGAACGCGATGGTGGACCAGAGCAGAACCGCTCCGAGAGTCATTATCCTTTTCATGCCTCGTCCTTACACAAGATGCTCGATGTTCCAAACTTTACCGTCGATAGAGCTGTACAGGGAACCTCGACAGCGCCGCAATGCGCTTGGTCATGAGCCTCGCGGCGCTCCTAAGTGAGGAACGTCCGCTCCGCGCGCAAGTTGTCGTCAAGGCAACCCAGGAGGAAACCAGATGAAGAAGATCATTTTGGCATCCGCGTGCATCATGGCGCTGGCGACCGGCGGCGCCTTTGCGCAGACACAACCCGCCCCAGGCGCATCCGGCCAGGGCGACGTTGGCCCTTCGTCGCGGGGCCCCGCGACCAAGGGCATGACAACCGGCGCGTCGTCGAACATGCAGAACGAGGCCGCCGACAGCAAGGGCAAGCAGACCCCGTCGGCCGGCGGCAGCAACACCAATAACATGGGCAGCCAGGCCGGCGGCGGCGCTGGCTCCGGCTCCGGCGCCGGAAAGTAGGCCGGTATCGATCGAAAATCCTGGAGAGGGGCGATCGTCCCCTCTCCAGAACCTTTGTGCCGTCAAAGCTTGTCGATGTCATGTGCGAAGGTGTTGGTGTCGAACGAAGCGTATTGGCGGGGCTGCACCTTGGTTACAGTCACGCCGGCTAAATCGCAGCCGCGCGCCCTGAAGGCGTGGATGTTCTGCAATTGGTCCTACCTACATTGACATCAGTGTGACAGCCGGGGATTTTTACATTGCTGGCGAATCAGCGATGGCCTCAAGCCGAGTACCTCTTGGACAACTCCCAGTGCTTTCGAGACTGATATCGTTGCTGCGCCGCATCGCCGCGGTGAAATGGGCGTTCACCCGGCTTCGCCCCGCGCCGCACGGTGGCAGCATCGACGTCACGCCTGACGCAGTAGACGCCTCACCCGCCATTGTTGCAGAAATTGCAGATACGGCTCCGGCTCTCGACACCAGCATCAACGCGGATACGTCGCACTGCGACGTCCCGGTCGCGGCTTCAGCCGCCGAAGACAACACCTCCAGCCCTGTCATCGCGGAGAGCCCGTCGGAAACGCCAGCCGATGTCAGCGGCAGCGACGATTCATCCCAGGAGACGCCGACGGAAGTCGAGCCGATCGTCGTGGAAGTTTCGGTCGCGACTATCGACGTCGTGCGCGAAGCGGTCGACGTCCCCGAACTCATCATCAACAGCGATCCAACTTCCGAACTTTCGGCCGACGTTGAGCCCGTTGTGGCGGAGAAGGCCTCTTCTGTCGATGTCGAGGTCGTCACGGTTGACGCCATCGCTCTGGTCGTCGACGTGGATACTTCCTCGACTCTCGACGACACGTGTGTCGCGTTCGCCGATCGCGACATCTCGCCGGAGCATGTCCCTGAGGATAGCATCGAGAGCGATCCTTCCCCCGGCGCCGCGGAAGACTCCACCGAGACGCTCGGCGTCGTCACAACTATCGAGCCAGCTCCGGCCCTCGTGTCTCCGGCTCCGGAGATCCCGTATGCACCGAAAGCTCGCGTGAGAGCCGCAGAGCCCGCCGACCGCGCCGCGCTAATCCGGCAGCGCTGGGCGGAGACCGGGATCAGGATGTGGAATCCCCGCCTCCACGGCGCCGATGATGCCACGCTGAACATCCAGGGCAGCGTCGGGCTGCTGCCGCCCGCGCCCGGCGAGACGATGCCGCGCTACGACAAGCTGGAATTCCGGATGCTCGGCGGACAGATCGTCTGCGAAGGCGTGATTGTCGAAGCCCCCGCGCATGCAAGCCAGCGCAGTTTTACACGGCTCGCCGAGCCGGGGAAACCCGATCCGGTCCGCGAATTAATGCGGGAACGCCAGGCCGCTCTCGCCTGACCCTTTATTCCAGTGACGAGCAGCCCATATGCTAGGCTAACGCCCTGAATTTGGGAGATCGCATGCCCGCAAGATCGTTGCGACTGGTCGTGATTGTCGTCCTCTGCGTCTCGCAAGGAGCCTTCGCCGCATCCAGTAAACGCCATGCGCCCACGACCGATCAGGCCTCACCCTACAAGGCCGACCGCCTCTCCTTTTCGCGCGGAGAGACGATCCTCAACACGCCCGGCCAGACCACCGTGCTGACGCGAGAGGTCCTCGACGACAAGAACGCGACGAGCCTCAAGGACGCCATGCGCTCGACCGCCGGCGTGACGATCGGGCGCTAGGCTACTTTCGCTCAGGGGATAGGATAGCCCTTCCAGACCCACTCCAGCGCCGACGGCAGCGTCTGCGCGATCGTGGGACGGTCGACGTGCTTGGCGTTGCGGACGAACAGAAACTGATAGTGGTAGCCCTTCTCCGCGAGCACCTTGGCCATCAGCGCGTTGGAGAGGGTCCAGTCGTGCATGCCATCGGGAATGGTGGGGTTCGGATAGAACAGGTCCTGGTCGCCGCCGAAGAACCAGAACCGGATCGGCTTGGTCGGCGCGGCGACGATCAGCGGCAGGCCGGGCGGCTCGGCCGGCGTGAGCACGCCCGCCTTGGAGATGAGATGGGGTGTGGCTGGCCCCGTCCATGCGCTGTGATACTCCCAGGCACCGCCGCGCAGCGACGGGTCGTGCGGCCATTGCTGGTTGACCATGGTCGGCGAGAACGCCAGCACGCGGTGATAGAGATCCGGATAGAACCACGCCATGGTGAAGGCGGCCACACCGCTCGAACTCAGCCCCATGGTCGCACGCCCATCGGGATTTCTGGTCAGCTTGACATCGGCGTTCTTTTCGACCAGCGGCAGCACTTCACGCTCGACGAACTGCGCGTAGGCACCTGACACCGCGTCATATTCGCGGCCACGCTGACTGCCCTGCGCGTCCTGCCCGCCATTGCCGATCTGAATCGCGATCATCGGCGGCACGCGGCGCTGCGCGATCAGATTGTCGAGCGTGACGGCGAGGTCCTTGTAGGCGTTGGAGCCGCCGTCGCCGACCACGATGAACGGCGCCTCGCTGCCGCGCACATATTGCGCCGGCACATAGACGTCGATGGTGCGCGACCAGACGCCGGGATGGCTGGTGGTGACGATCATGTGCGACTTGTCGTCCGGCGCCGTGACGGTCGTCATGATCGAGGAATTGGTGCAGCCGGCGGCGTCATCGCGGATCAGGCCAGGATTGTAGATGGTGCTCTCCTTCGACGACAGCGTGAAGGACTTTGTCGTCCCACGCGGCACGCCCTCCTTCGCGATCGTCTCCGGCGCAGGATTGTGGGTGGGACCGATGATGAAATTGCCCTCGGCACCCGGTGGCGGCAGCGTTCCGTCAGGAAGCTCTGTGGCGCGTGGATAATTGGGATTGGATGGATCGCGCGTCGGAGGCGCCGTCTTGAAGTCAAGACCCGTCGTATCAATGAAGAACGGGCCCGCCTTGTCGGTGGTGTTGGCCCCAGGCGGCACGGCCATGTTCTGGGTGACGCAGGCCGGCTGCGAGAAGGCAATCGAAGTGAAGGAGACGACGGAAATCAGCGTCCCCGCAAGGACGGAGAATGATTTGGTCATTTCAGCTCCCGATACCGACGAGTCTTTCTGGCTCGCCTTGGCGCAAAGTATGACGAGCCGACTGTGCGCGGTCAAACCTCAGCCGGCCGCGTTGCGGCTATGGCCGCCATGCTCAAAACGGGCAGGCACGGTTACTCCAGGCCGGCTGGGATGCGACTTCATCCAGGGCTACTACTTCGCAAAGCCCATGCACGGCGACGCGATCGACGAGTATCTCGCAAAGGAACGCCAGCGCCTCGGCAGCGCCGAAGCCAGGGTCGTGGCCTAAGTCGCGCCTAGCGCAGGCTCGGCAGGTCGAGCCCTTTGTCGCGGGCGCAGTCGATCGCGGTGTCGTAGCCCGCGTCGGCGTGGCGCATGACGCCGCTGGCAGGGTCGTTCCAGAGCACGCGCGCGATCCGCTTCGCCGCTTCCGGCGTACCGTCGGCGACGATCACCATGCCGGCATGCTGGGAATAGCCGATGCCGACGCCGCCACCGTGATGCAGCGACACCCAGGTCGCGCCGCTGGCGCAATTGAGCAGGGCGTTGAGCAAGGGCCAGTCGGACACAGCGTCCGACCCGTCCTTCATCGCTTCGGTTTCGCGGTTGGGGCTCGCCACTGAACCGCTGTCGAGATGATCGCGGCCAATCACGATGGGTGCCTTCAATTCGCCGCGCGCCACCATCTCATTGAAGGCAAGGCCCAGGCGATCGCGATCGCCGAGCCCGACCCAGCAGATCCGCGCCGGCAGGCCCTGGAACTTGATGCGCTCCCTGGCCATGTCGAGCCAATTGTGCAGATGCTTGTCGTCAGGCATCAGCTCCTTGACCTTGGCGTCGGTCTTGAAGATGTCCTCGGGATCGCCCGACAGCGCGGCCCAGCGGAACGGCCCGACGCCGCGGCAGAACAAGGGACGGATATAGGCGGGAACGAAGCCGGGAAAATCGAAGGCATTCTTCAGGCCCATGTCCTGCGCCATCTGGCGAATATTGTTGCCATAGTCGAGGGTCGGAATGCCCAGTGCATGGAAATCCAGCATGGCCTGGACGTGCTCAACCATCGAGGTCTTCGAGGCGCGCTCCACGGCCTTGGGGTCGGCAGCGCGCTTGGCTTCCCACTCGGCGAGCGTCCAGCCCTTCGGCAAATAGCCGTTGATCGGATCGTGCGCGCTGGTCTGATCGGTGACGATGTCGGGCCTGACGCCACGGCGGACCAGCTCGGGAAAAATCTCCGCGGCATTGCCGAGCAGGCCGACCGAGACCGCCTTCTTCGTCTTCGCTGCGTCGGCCATGATCGCAAGCGCCTCGTCCAGCGTTGCGGCCTGGCGATCGAGATACCCGGTGCGCAGACGCATCTCGATGCGGCTCGGCTGGCATTCGACCGCCAGCATCGAGGCCCCGGCCATGGTCGCAGCCAGCGGCTGCGCGCCGCCCATGCCGCCGAGACCGGCCGTCAGAATCCATTTGCCGGCGAGGCTGCCGCCATAGTGGCGGCGGCCAACTTCAACGAAGGTTTCGTAGGTGCCCTGCACGATGCCCTGGCTGCCGATATAGATCCAGGAACCCGCCGTCATCTGGCCGTACATCATCAGGCCCTTGCGATCGAGCTCGTTGAAATGATCGAGCGTCGCCCAGTGCGGCACGATGTTGGAATTCGCGATCAGGACGCGCGGCGCGTCGGCATGAGTGCGGAACACGCCAACCGGCTTGCCGGACTGGACCAGCAGCGTCTGGTCGTCCTCGAGCTCGCGCAGCGAAGCAACGATCCGGTCAAAGCTCTCCCAGTCGCGCGCGGCGCGGCCGATGCCGCCATAGACGACGAGCTCGCTCGGACGTTCTGCAACGTCGGGATCGAGATTGTTCATGAGCATGCGCAAGGGAGCTTCGGTCAACCAGCTCTTGGCGCTGATTTCGCTGCCGCGGGGCGCGCGGATGGTGCGGTCGTTGTCCAGTCGGCGGTTCATGCGGAACACCTCGTCAGGCAAGTGTCGGAAACGGGTCAGTTGACAGTACGGCGAGCGCCGCAGCCGGCAGCGCGTCGGCTTCGACCAGCGCTGCAGCCCTGGCGAGATCGCCGGCCATGTAGCGGTCGGCGCCGAGCTGCGGCACCTGCTCGCGCAGTGCGGCGATGACGGCGGCGAGCGGCGCGCTGGTCGCATGCGGCGCGCGCAGCGTGATGCCTTGGGCGGCGACCAGCAGCTCAATGCCCAGGATGGTGGCGAGATTGTCCGCCATGTCAGACAGGCGCCGTGCAGCATGCGCGGCCATCGAGACATGGTCTTCCTGGTTGGCGCTGGTCGGCGTCGAATCGATCGAGCACACGGCCGCGCGCTGCTTGTTCTCGGCATAGAGTGCGGCCGCCGTCACCTCGGCGATCATGAAGCCGGAATTGATACCGGGATCGGGAGTGAGGAACGGCGGCAGGCCGAAATTGAGCGCGGGATCGACCAGCGTCGCGATGCGCCGCTCGCTGATCGCACCGATTTCCGACAGCGCCAGCGCGATGGTATCCGCGGCAAAAGCCACCGGTTCGGCATGGAAGTTGCCGCCGGAGACGATCTCGCCGGTCTCGACCAGGACAAGCGGATTATCGGTGACGGCATTGGCCTCGATAATCAGCGTCCGCGCCGCCTGCAGGATCAGGTCGAGCGCCGCGCCTGCGACCTGCGGCTGGCAGCGCAGGCAATAGGGGTCCTGCACGCGCTCGTCGCCTTCGAGATGCGACAGGCGGATGTCGCTGCCGTCGAGCAGCGCCATCAAGGTTGCCGCGGCCGCGATCTGTCCCGAATGGCCGCGCAGCGCCTGGATTTCGGGGCGGAACGGCGCCGTCGAAGCCATCGCGGCATCGACCGACAGCGCGCCGGTGACGAGCGCGGCGCGGGCCAGGCGAAATGCGCGCAGCACGCCGGAGACGGCGTAGGCAGTGGAGAATTGCGTGCCGTTGATCAGCGCGAGCCCTTCCTTGGGACTGAGCGTCAGTGGCGGTAGGCCGGCTGCGGCGAGCGCGTCGCTGCCTGATACGCTCTTGCCGTCGACGAACGCCTGTCCTTCGCCGATCATCACAGCGGTCATATGCGCGAGCGGCGCGAGATCGCCAGAAGCACCGACCGAACCCTGCTGCGGCACCAGCGGTGAGACGCGCCGCGCCAGCATGGCCTGCAGCTGCTCGATCACCTCGCGGCGCACGCCGGAAGCACCGCGCCCGAGCGAGATGATCTTCAGCGCCATCATCAGCCGGACAATCGGCTCGGGCGTCGCCGCACCGACGCCGCAGCAATGCGAGACGATGAGATTGCGCTGGAGCAGCGCGGTCTGGTCAGGTGGAATCCGCTTCGACGCCAGCTTCCCGAAGCCGGTGTTGATCCCGTACACGGGGACGTCGGCTCGCGCAGCCCTTGCAACGATCCCCGCGGCCGCGTCGACGCGCGGCCAGAACGAGGGATCGAGAACGACAGATGCGCCTTCGAGCACGCGCGCGAGATCGTCGAGGCTAACCGTTCCCGGCTTGACGACGATCGCTGTGCTCTCCTCCATCACTGTCCCCTCCACACCCGGCGGTGAAGCGGATTGAAGCCGATACGGTACACCAGCTCGGCGGGGCGATCGATGTCCCAGATCGCAAGGTCGCACCATTTGCCGGCCTCTAACGTGCCGGTATCATTGAGCACGCCGAGCGCTCGCGCGCCTTCGCGGGTGACACCCACAAGGCACTCGGCCACATTCATCCGGAACAGCGTCGCGCCCATGTTCATGGCGAGCAGCAGCGAGGTCAGCGGCGAGCTGCCCGGATTGCAGTCGGTCGCGAGCGCCATGGCAACGCCGTGCTTGCGGAACGCCTCGACCGGCGGTTTTTGCGTCTCGCGGATGAAGTAGAAGGCGCCGGGCAGAAGCACGGCCACCGTTCCGGCCTTCGCTATCGCCGCTGCACCGGCTTCGTCGGTGTGCTCGAGGTGATCGGCCGAGAGCGCCGAGAATTTTGCGGCGAGCGCAGCCCCGCCGAGGTTCGAGAGCTGGTCAGCATGCAGCTTAACCGGAAGTCCGAGCCGCCTCGCCGTCTCGAACACCCGCCCCGTCTGCTCGCCGGAAAATGCGATCCCCTCCATGAAGGCATCGACGGCATCGGCGAGGCCCGCCTTCGCGACCGCCGGCAACATCTCCCTGCAGACGAGATCGATGTAGCGATCCTTGTCGCCATCGGCCTCTGGCGGCAGCGCATGCGCGCCGAGAAACGACGTGCGGATCGCGACCGGCCGCTGACGGCCCAGGCTTCGCGCGGCGGCCAGCTGCCGCATCTCGGTCTCGGTGTCCAAGCCGTAGCCGGACTTGATCTCGACCGTGGTGGCACCCTCGGCAATCAGCGCATCGAGCCGCGGCAGCGCGTGTGCTACGAGCTCGGCCTCGCTTGCCTTGCGCGTCGCGGCCACTGTCGAGACGATACCGCCGCCGGCGCGCGCGATCTCTTCGTAGCTCGCGCCCTTCAGGCGCAGCTCGAACTCATGGGCGCGGTTACCGCCATAGACCAGATGGGTGTGACAGTCGACGAGACCGGGCGTGATCCAGCGCCCTCCGCAATCGATCCGGTCGGCTGCATCGGCGCTCGCCGGAAAATCGGTCTGCGAACCCGCATAAGCGATACGGCCGCCGCGCGCGGCGATCACGCCGTGCTCGATCTCACCGAGATCGGGACCATCGGCCCGCATCGTGGCGAGCCGGGCGTTATGCCAGATCCGGTCGAAGCGTTCTGCCATGCAACTGTCCCTTCGCGTGGGATGCTTGACTTATATGTCTAGACATATAATCGTGTCGCGGTTCTGTCCAGCCGGCATGGAAACATGACACGACTGCATTTCGCCTCCGCGCTCCTGCCCTCGGGCTGGGCCAATGACGTGCAGGTGGTGATCACCGCCGGGGCGATCGCCGAGGTGACGCCGGGCATGGCGCCGGTCTCCGGCGATGAACGCCACGACATCGCGTTTCCGGGACTTGCGAGCCTGCACAGCCACGCTTTCCAGCGCGGCATGGCGGGTCTCGCGGAACTGCGCGGCGATAGCACCGACACCTTCTGGACCTGGCGCGAGACGATGTACCGCTTCGCGCTGGCGATGACGCCTGACGACGTCGCAGCGGTCGCGACACTGCTTTATGTCGAGATGTTGGAGCAGGGTTTTACCCGCGTCGGCGAATTCCATTATCTGCATCATGATCGCGACGGCTCGCCCTACGCCGACATCGGCGAAATGGCCGCACGCATCGCGCAGGCCGCCGAAGCTTCGGGTATTGCGCTGACGCTGCTGCCGAGTTTTTATGCGCATGGCTCATTTGGGGGCGCAGCACCGCATGCCGGCCAGCGCCGCTTCATCTGTACGGTTGATCAATTTTCCGCACTGATGGCTGCCTCGCGCAAGGCGATTGAACGACTGCCGGGCGCGAATATCGGCATCGCGCCGCACAGTTTGCGCGCGGTGACGCCGGCCGAGCTTGCACCGATCATTCCACTCGCGGAGGGCGGCCCGGTGCACATTCATGCCGCCGAGCAGGTGAAGGAAGTCGAGGATTGCCTGGCGTGGTCCGGACGACGTCCGGTGCAATGGTTGCTGGAGCACGCACCCGTCGATCAACGCTGGTGCCTCATTCACGCCACCCACACCACGGACGAGGAAGTCCGCGCCTTCGCTAGGACCGGTGCGGTCGCCGGCCTCTGCCCCATCACCGAGGCAAGCCTTGGTGATGGCATTTTCCCGGCGCGCGAATTCGTCGGTGCCGGCGGTGCCTTTGGCGTCGGCACGGATTCCAATGTGCTGGTCGGCGTCGCCGACGAGCTGCGTCAGCTCGAATATGGCCAACGGCTCAAGCACCGTGAACGCAACGTGCTCTCTGCCGGCGCAGGCCGCTCGACGGGACGCGCCCTGTTCGATCATGCGCTTGCAGGCGGTGCGCGGGCACTAGCCCAGATGTCAGTCGGTCTGACGCCAGGTGCACGCGCCGACATCGTCACGCTCGACATCACGCATCCCTCGCTGGCGGGGCGCGCGCGCGATGCCGCCATCGACGGCTGGATCTTCGCTGGGGGCAACGGCGCGATCGATTGCGTCTGGGCCGGCGGCGACAAGGTCGTCGAAGGCGGGCGGCACAGACTGCGCCAGGCCGCGCGCGAACACTTCAACGCATCGGTGCGGAGGCTCGTCGCATGAGCCTCGCCACAGATGCCGGCGACAAGCCGACGCTCTACAAGCGGATCCGCGCCGATATCGAGAAGCGCATTCTGACCGGCGAGTGGCCGCCCGGGCATCGCATCCCGTTCGAGCACGAACTGGTGGCGCGTTACGGCTGCTCGCGCATGACCGTGAACAAGGCGCTGTCGGAGCTCGCGCAAGCCGACCTGATCGAGCGGCGGCGACGTGCCGGCTCCTTCGTGCGACGCCCGCAACATCAATCCGCCGTGCTCAAGATCGCCGACATGCGCGCCGAGATCACCGCGCTCGGGCGCGCTTACGGCTACGAGCTGATCGGCCGCAAGCTCCGCGCCGCAACGGCTGCCGACCGCGACCGCCTCGGCGTCAAGAAGGCCGGCAAGGTCGTCGCGATCACCTGCCGCCACAGCGCCGACAACGTGCCGTTCGCCGTCGAGGACCGGCTGATCGATCTCGCGTCGGTGCCGGATGCGGCGGCCGCGGATTTTTCGCGTGAGCCGCCCGGCTCGTGGCTGCTTCACCATGTGCCATGGACAGAGGCCGAGCATACGATCAGCGCTATCGTTGCGGACGATCGCACGGCCGAAGCGCTCGACATCGCGGTCGGCGCGCCCTGCCTCGTGATCGACCGCTATACCTGGCGCAGCGCGCGCACGATCACCGCCGTGCGGCTGCTCTATCCCGGTGACTCTCACCGCCTTGTCGCCCGATTCAAGGGAGGCTGAGAGGACGATGTCGGCACAAATCGTGCAAAGCTTCGGGCAACGGTCCGCGAGGACCGACCAAGATCAACAGGACGTCAATCCATCGATCGGCAAGAGGACGACAATCATGCGTAGTTCGAAAGTATTTGCGGCAGTCATTGCACTTGCGGTCTCCACCCCCGTGCTCGCCGACGACGTCAAGGTCGGCGTCGGCATTTCCGGATGGACCGGGTTCGCGCCGCTGACGCTGGCGAAGGAAGCCGGCATTTTCAAGAAGAACGGCCTCGACGTCACCATCAAGAAGATTCCGCAGAAGGATCGCCATCTCGCGATCGCGTCCGGCGACGTCCAGTGCGCGGCGACCACCGTGGAGACCTGGATCTCCTGGAACGCCAACGGCGTCGCGACCAAGCAGATCTTCCAGCTCGACAAGAGCTACGGCGCCGACGGCATGGCCGTGCGCAACGAGCTTGCCGCGATCAAGGATCTGAAGGGCAAGACGGTTGCTGCTTCCGCGCCCGGTACCTCGCCCTATTTCGCGCTGGCCTGGATGCTCAAGAAGAACGGCTTGTCGGTGAAGGACGTCACTGTCGTGAACCTCGAGCCGGCGGCGGCGGCACAGGCCTTTGTCTCCGGCCAGAACGATGCCGCGATGACCTATGAGCCGTATCTGTCGACGGTTCGTGCCGCCCCCGACAAGGGCAAGATCATCGCGACCACGCTCGACTATCCGATGGTCATGGACACGTTCGGCTGCACGCCGAAATTCCTCACCGAGAACCCGAAGGCCGCCAAGGCGCTCGCCGACAGCTATTTCGAGGCCCTCGACATGATCGCCAAGGACCAGGCCAAGGCCTACGAGATCATGGGTGCCGACGTGAAGCAGAGCGGCGAGGCGTTCGGCAACTCGGCAAAATATCTGCGCTGGCAGGACAAGGCCGCGAACCAGAAATTCTTCGCCGGCGATTTCCTGACCTTCAACAAGGAGGCCGCCGACCTCCTGCTCGAGATCGGGATCATCAAGGCCGCGCCGAAGGTCGAGGATCTCTTCGACGCCAGCTATATCAAGTAAATCTCCCAGGAGCCGCCGGCCCCGTCTCGCCGCGGGGCCGGCAAACTTGTTCACCGCCCGGATAGACAGTTTGATGCGTCCCCTCGATCCCGTGACGTCAAGGCAGCGCGTGGCTTACGGCCTTGCGTTCTTCGTGGTGTTCGTAGCCCTCTGGTCCTGGGCGACCTTCGGCGGCCATGTGTCGAAGGTGTTCCTCGCCAACCCGCTGACCATGGTGCAGGAAGGCGTCGATCTGATCATCAAACAGGGCTTCCTGTTCGACATCGGCATGACGATCTGGCGCGTCGTCGGCGGCTTCGTGCTGGCCGCAATCATCGCGGTGCCGTTCGGCGTGCTGATGGGCGCGTACAAGCCGGTCGAGGCCTTCCTCGAACCGTTCGTTTCCTTTGCGCGCTATTTGCCGGCCTCCGCCTTCATTCCCCTCCTGATCCTGTGGGCAGGCATCGGCGAGCTGCAGAAGCTGCTCGTCATCTTCATCGGCTCGGTGTTCCAGATCATCCTGATGATCGCGGTGACCGTCGGCACCACGCGGCGCGACCTGGTCGAGGCGGCCTATACGCTGGGAGCCAGCGACCGCGGCATCATCCGCCGCGTGCTGTTGCCCTCTTCCGCGCCGGAGATCGCCGAGATCCTGCGGCTGGTGCTGGGCTGGGCCTGGACCTATGTCATCGTCGCCGAACTGATCGGCTCCTCCTCCGGCATCGGCCACATGATCACCGACAGCCAGGCGCTGCTCAACACCGGCCAGATCATCTTCGGCATCATCGTGATCGGGCTGATCGGCCTCGTCTCGGACTTCCTGTTCAAGGCGTTCAACGCGTGGCTGTTTCCCTGGAGGCTCGCATGACGATCCTCAAGATCGAACAGGTCTCGCGAACTTTTCCCGCGCGCCACGGCAACGCGCCAACGAGGGCGCTGGAGCCGACCGACCTTGTGATCGGCAACAACGACTTCGTCACCATCCTCGGCCCTTCCGGCTGCGGCAAGTCCACGCTGCTTCGCATCGTCGCCGGCCTCGATCGCCCGACCGGCGGACGTGTGGTGCTCGACGGACGCGAGGTGACTGGCCCGGGCGCCGACCGCGGCATGGTGTTCCAGTCCTACACGCTGTTTCCCTGGCTGACGGTGCGCGAGAACATCGCCTTCGGCCTTCGCGAGCGCGGCGTGCCCGAGGTGGAGCGAAACAAGGTCGCCGATGCCTTCATCCGCCAGGTCGGTTTGTCCGGCTTTGAGAACCATTGGCCAAAGCAGCTCTCCGGCGGCATGCAGCAGCGCACCGCGATCGCGCGCGCGCTCGCCAATGATCCCAAGATCCTGCTGCTCGACGAGCCCTTCGGCGCGCTCGACAACCAGACGAGAGCCCTGATGCAGGAAATGCTGCTCGGGATCTGGGAGCGCGACCAGAAGACCGTGCTGTTCGTGACCCACGACATCGAGGAAGCGATCTTCCTCGGCAGCCGCGTCATCGTCATGAGCGCGCGTCCCGGCCGCATCAAGGCCGAGATCAATGTGGACCTGCCGCATCCGCGCTCCTACAAGATCAAGACCACGCCCGAATTTGTGCAGTTGAAGGAACGGCTGGTCGAGGAGATCCGCACCGAGGCGTTGAAGGTTGCCGAGCATGCCTAACACCTTTTCACGCGCAAACGGCGAGCGCGTTCTCGCCGATCTCAATGCGCTCCGTGCCATTGGCGCGTACAAGACCGGCGTGCACAAGCCGACCTTCTCCGAGCCGCACAAGCTTTCGCTGGATTGGCTGGTGCAGAAGCTGCCCGACGCAGGCCTCTCCGCCGCGATCGACGGCATCGGCAATGTCTTTGGCACCAGCGCAAAGTCGGGACCCAAGCTGCTCGCGGGATCGCACCTCGAAAGCCAGAACTACGCCGGCTGGCTCGACGGCCCGCTCGGGGTCGTCTACGCGCTCGAAGCGGCCCGCGTGCTCAATGCCGATCCCTCGCTCGAAGGCGCGGTCGAGGTTGCCGCCTGGTGCGACGAGGAAGGACACTTTGGACACTTTCTCGGTTCGCGCTCCTATGTCGGCCAATTGACCGAGACCGACATCGATGCCGCACGCGACCGCACCAGCGGCCGCACCATGCGGGCCGCACTTGCCGACATGGGGCTCGCAGGACGACCACGCATCGCCGCCGAGCCGGGCCGGCACGTCGGATATCTGGAAGCCCATATCGAGCAGGGCGACACGCTCGAAAGCGGTCGCCTTGCGATCGGCGTCGTCACCTCCATCGTCGGCATCTGGCAATACCAGATCAATTTCGTCGGTGAACAGAATCACGCCGGCACGACCCGCATGGCTGCACGGAAGGATGCCGGGCTGGCGCTGGCAAAGTTCTGCGTCGCGATCGACAAGCGTTTCCCCGAGAGCTGCGGCCTGCGCACGGTCTGGACCACCGGCCGCATCACGCTCGATCCGGGCGCACCGAGCATCATTCCGGGTGCGGCCGAAATGCTGTTCCAGATCCGCGACGACGATCCTTCCGTCGTCGCACGGCTGGAAGAACTGCTGCGGAGCATGGCGGACGAGGTCAGCGCGAACGGCCCCTGCACCGTCACCGTGGACAAACTGCGCACCGGTGCGCCGGCCATGATGAACGCGGGCATCCAGGACGCGATCGAAGCCGCGAGCAAGGCCCTGGCCGGCGGACGGTCCATCCGCATGCCCAGCGGCGCCGGCCACGACGCGCAGATGCTGGCGACAATCATGCCCGCGGGCATGCTGTTCGTACCGTCGATCGGCGGCATCAGTCATCACTGGACCGAGAACACCGCCGACGTCGACATCGTCACCGGCGCCCAGGTGTTTGTCGACGCTTGCCAGCGGATACTCGGCGGCTAGAACGATTACAGACACAGCTTCGCATCCTCGCGGCGTGTTTCGCCCGAGCTTTGCTTCGTCGCTTCACCCTCTTGTCCAAGAGGGCGCAGGGAAGGCCGGGTGCCGGCTGGCACCCGCGGTCCGCTGCGCGAAAAGCACACGCAGAAAAACCGCACAGCAGCATACAGGTGTAGCCAATCACTCGGCCTTCCCTGCGCGATGGTTGGACGGCTTATGCCGTGCTCTCCCGGGAGCCGAGTTCTCTTTGGCCTCCCTCGCCCCAACGAAAGTCACCGGCACCGCGCCGGTTGACGCAGATGCCGCATTCGCCAGAGCTTGACCGTAGCAACGACGGCCAGGACCACACGGTTTTGCCGTACGCACGGCCCGCCATTTCGCCGCAGTATTCCCAGCCCTGTCGACCGAGCCGGAAACTTACAGACGAGACGAAGCCTAGCAGCGCCGCTCGTCGGAACGAAGCCTTGGGCTCACGGAGAGCAATCCGCCCTGCCCACACCTCTCGCACCCGAACGCTGCCGCGTCCACCGCAAGCCCGGCTCGCGAACATGACGACCACAAGATCGCCCCTCAAGGATGAGCCGGGATGGCCAACACATACGCCGTTTCCGAATTTCGGTAAAGCGGAATATTTTCATCAGTGCGGCTTGACACCGGTGCGGGTCGGGCTGTCAAGGTGTTTCGCCCGACGGCGCAGCCCACCGGCGCGCCGAGATGCCGGTGACGAGCCAAAAGGCCTGGTGTCCGCTTGCGGCCGCCCGGGGGCCGCCTGCGACAATCCGAGTCCGCCGCGGACATAAAGACGCGACAATTGCGGGGCTTGTCGATTGCCCCTGCCCTGATTCCCCCTTCCCGGAGTTCCCATGTCTTCTGCCGACAGGCCAGCGACACGCCTTGCGACCAGACTTGCCTTCCTCGTCGCGGGTTTCGGCATGGCGTGTTGGGCACCACTGGTGCCGTTCGCGAAGGCGCGGCTCGCCGTCGACGACGGCATCCTCGGACTGCTCCTGCTCAGCCTCGGCATCGGCTCGGTCGTCGCGATGCTTCTGACCGGCGTGCTGAGTGCGCGCTATGGCAGCAAGCCGATCATCATGGCGGGCGGGATCGGTCTTGCCCTGGTCCTGCCTCTGCTGACAATCGCGAACTCGCCCGCGATGCTGGCGCTGGCACTCCTCGCATTCGGCGCCGCGCTCGGCTCCATCGATGTCGCCATGAACATCCACGCGGTTGAGGTGGAGCGCGCCGCGGGACGTCCGCTGATGTCCGGCTTCCACGCGCTGTTCAGTATCGGCGGCTTCGCCGGGGCCGCGCTCATGACCGCACTGCTCTCGCTGCAACTCGGCGCGCTCGCTTGCACGCTGATCTGCTCCGTCCTGATGCTGATCGCGATGCTTGGGGCCTGGCCGCGGCTGCTTCGCTCCGTGCAGGTGCAGGAAGGACCGCTGTTCGTGCTGCCGCATGGCGCCGTGCTCCTGCTCGCGCTGCTTTGCGCCATCACCTTCCTCGTCGAAGGCGCGATGCTCGATTGGGGCGCGTTGCTCGTCATCGGCGCGGGTCTCGTTTCCGAAGCGCAAGGCGGGATCGGCTACATCGTGTTCTCGGTCGCGATGACGATTGGGCGGCTCGGCGGCGACGCCGTCGTCGCGCGCATCGGAGACCGCACGACATTGTTCTGGGGCAGCCTGATTGCGATCGCGGGTTTCGTGGTCCTGCTCACCGCTCCCGTCGTGGCGGTCGCCATAGGCGGCTTCCTACTCATCGGCCTCGGCGCATCCAACCTCGTGCCGGTGCTGTTCCGCCGAGCGGCGAGGCAGAAGGTGATGCCAACGGGCCTCGCCGTCGCGGCGATCACGACCGCCGGCTACGCCGGCGTTCTCGTGGGCCCCGCCGGTGTCGGCTTCATCGCACGTCTTGGCGGATTGCCGGTGGCGTTCTGGCTCCTGACCGCGCTGATGGGCCTCGTCACGCTGACGGCGCGCATTGTCACGCGCGCCGATGCCTGAGCGGCTTCACAAATTGATCAGCCCGATCGATTTGATCAGGGGCGCGAGGCTTGCGGATGTGGCCTCGACGATGCGCTGGAATTTGTCCGGGCTTGAATCGTTGTCCGGCTCCATGCCCTGGGCGCGATAGCTCGCCAGAAGCGCCCTATCGGCCATGGCGAGCCGCGTCGCCTGCGCGATCCGGTCGATGATCGCATCGTCGGTGTCCTTGGGTGCGAACAGACCGAACCATCCCTCATACCGGATGCCGGGCATGCCGGATTCGACGGCGGTCGGGATCTCCGGCGCGCCGCTCAGCCGCGTTTCGGTGGTGACCGCAAGCAGCCTGACTCTTCCCGCTTGGGCCAGCTGCTGCAATTGAACGGACATGACGGCAATGACGAGCGATATCTGGCCGCTGACGAGGTCGTTGGTCGCCTGCGCGATGCCGCGATAGGGCACGTGGACGATGTCCAGCGCGCCGGCCTGCTGCTTGAAGGATTCGCCGACCAGATGGTTTCCGGTGGCGATCCCCGGCGTGCCATAGGACAGCTTTCCTGGATTGGCTTTCGCATAGGTGATCAACTCGCGCAGGTTTGCGGCAGGCACCGAAGGATTGACGGCGAAAACCAGCGCGCTGTTGATCAGCCGGTAGATGGCGCGGAAATCGCCAACGGAATATCCGGGATTTGCCGCCGTCATGGGAATGATGACCTGCGTGCTGCCGTTGCCGAGCAGCAGCGAATAGCCGTCGGGCTCCTCGCGCGCGACCGCCGCGGTCCCGATGGCGCCGCCCGCGCCGCCGATATATTCGACGAAGGTCGGCCCGAGCAGCGACGGCATCCTGTCCACCCAGGGGCGCGCGATCTGGTCACCCGATCCGCCGGCTCCGTAGGGAATCACCAGGCGAATGGGACGAGACGGATAGTCGGCGGCTTGTCCGCTGCGGGGAAGCGCGGCGAGCGCCGCTGCGCCCGACAACGCGTGCACCAATTGTCGCCGCGTGAAAGAGGCCATGCTGGAAATTCCGGAAGTCGGCAGTCAATGTGGTGGCGGGACCGGCTCCCGGACCATGCCATCGCAGCAATCCGGCATCACAGTCAATGCTCCATCCGGCCGTGCCCCGGCGTCATCGCATTGTCATGTCGGCCTAACTCTTTATTTCACAAGCATTATTTCGGCGAGCCATCCGTCCGCGCAGGGCTGTCAGCCCTGCCCACTGCTTTCGACCGGTTTACTGTACGCCTCGTTCTGTTAGATCAGAAAGTAATACCTTTTGACTCCCTTCGAGGGGGCGATGGCGCGTGCCAGATCGTAGCGAAGATTCGGCCATTTCCTTTGGGCCATTTCGACTGTTTCCGAAGTCCCGGCTCCTGGAGAAGGAGGGCTCGCCGCTTCATGTCGGCGGCCGCGCGCTCGACATTCTCATCTTCCTTGCCGGACGCCCCGGAGAAGTGGTCGACAAGAGAGAGCTGGTCAAGCGCATCTGGGCCGGCGTCAATGTCGACGAGGGTAGCCTGCGCTTCCATGTCGCAGCGCTACGCAAGGCGCTCGGCGACACCGGCAAGTCGGCGCGTTACGTCGTCAACGTGCCCGGCCGCGGCTATTGCTTTGTCGCCTCGTTCGCTCAAGCAGCTCCTCCGGCCGCCCCGCTCCCGGCCGAAAGCGCCCCTCCCCGCTCCTTGCCCGCTCAGCTCACCAGGATGGTCGGCCGGGAAGGTGTCATCGAGAAGATCTCGAACGGACTTTCGCTCTATCGCTTCATGACCGTCGTCGGCCCGGGCGGCATCGGCAAGACCTCGGTCGCCGTCACCGTCGGGCATCGCCGCTCCCAGGATTTCGGCGGGCGAGTCTTCTTTGTCGATTTCGGTCCGCTGAGGGATGCCAGTCACATCGCGACCACCATTGCTTCGGCGCTCGGACTGACCATCAGCGCGGAGGATCCGACGCCGGCCCTGCTGACGTTTCTGAAGACCGACCCGGCCCTGCTGATCTTCGACGGTTGCGAACATGTGCTGGATCATTTGGCGCCGCTGGTCGAGCGCATCGTTCGCGAAGCACCGCAGCTTCGTGTTCTCGCAACCAGCCGCGAGTCGTTCCGGAGCGAAGGCGAGCGAATTTTCCGGCTGTTCCCGCTGGACTGTCCGCCCGAGCGCGAAGGGCTTGCTGTCGACGAGGTCCTTGCCTACCCTGCGGCTCAGCTCTTTGTGGAGCGCATTGCGCAGAGCTCGGGCCCGTTCCAGCTCAGCGCGGAAGAGGCCCCCCTCGTCGCGAGCATCTGCCGGCGCCTCGACGGCATCGCGCTGGCAATCGAGCTCGCGGCGGGCCGCGTCAATGCTTACGGCATCGCCGGCACGGCATCCCTGCTCGACAGCCGCTTTTCGCTGCAATGGCGCGGCCGACGCACCGCCGTGCCGCGGCACCAGACACTCGCTGCGGCGCTCGACTGGAGCTACGACCTTCTGCCTGCCGCGGAGAGCGCAACGCTGCGACGCCTGTCGGTCTTCGCCGGGCCTTTCGCGCCGGAGGCGGCTGCGGCGGTCGCGTCGGGTGACGGCCTCAACGCCTCCGAGACCCTCGAAGCAATCGACAGCCTGGTGACCAAGTCTCTGATTTCGCCGTCCGGCTCGCGGACGCTGCGCTATCGGCTGCTCGACACCACGCGCACCTATGCATACGGAAAACTCAACGAGCTCGGCGAAGCCGGGCAGTTCGCGCGGCGTCATGCCGAGCATTTTCGCGATTTATTCCAGCGCGCGGAGGCCGATATTTCGACGCCGCTGCCCGAATGGCTGAGCATGTATGGCGCGGAGCTGGACAATGTGCGCGCGGCGTTGGACTGGGCCTTCGGGCCCGACGGCGAGCCGAAACTCGGGATCGCGCTGACGTCGGCCGCAGTCACGCTGTGGGTGCGTCTTTCGCTGTTCGCGGAATGCCGTGAGCGCAGCAGAACGGCGCTCGCGGCGCTCGGAGACACCGCCGACGACGACCGCATCCGCATGCAGCTGCTGTCGGCGCTCGGATGGTCGCTGATGTATGGCGAGGGCCGCGCGCGCGAGGCGCGGCCGATCCTCGAGACGACCCTCGAGCTGGCTGACAGGCTCGACGACAAGGATTTCCGGCTGCGCGCGCTCTGGGGCTTGTGCATCGACCAGTTCAATAACGGACAGTTCGGCAAGGCCCGTGCGCTCGCCGATCGCTTTGCGAACGCAGCCGCGAACTCGCCCGACAGGACCGATGTCATGCTGGGCGACCGGCTGATGGCCGTCGCGCTGCATTATCTCGGGGATCAGAACGAGGCTCGGCTGCGCATCGACCGGGTCAATGCATCGTTGCATGTGTTGGCGGAGAAGCCGAAAATCTTCCCGCTCGATCTGAGAATATCGACGCAATATTTTCGAGCTCGCATCCTGTGGCTTCAGGGTCTGGCCGATCAGGCTCAGGCCCTCACCGCCAGAAACATCGAGGAAGGCCGCGCCAACGGCCACGCGCTGACATTCTGCAGCGTGCTCGGACAAGCCGCCTGCCCGATCGCCTTCTGGTCCGGCGATTTCGACGCCGCCGAGCGTCACGGCATCGAGCTGCTCGAACACACCGAGCGCCACGCCATCCGGCTGTGGGGCCTGTGGGCACGGGCCTTCAACGCCGCAGTCATGGTCAGGCGCGGCGACGTCACGACCGGCCTGCCGCTGCTGCGCGAGGAGCTCAATCGCGCCGGCGATGCGCGCTTCCTGCCGCGCTTTCTGCCCTTGCTCGGCGAGCTCGCCGCGTGTTCCGGAGAGGCCGACCAGGTCGATCGCGGGCTCGACGTGATCGAGGATGTCCTGACCCGCTGCAACGACCGGCAGGAGCTCTGGTATCTGCCGGAGCTGATCCGCATCAAGGGAGAGTTGATGCTCAGGAACGCCCGGCATTCAGAGGATGCCGAGGCGCGCTTTCGCGAGGCCATGGACATTGCCGTCCAGCAAGGCGCGCTTTTCTGGGAGCTGCGAAGCGCGGTCAGCCTGGCGCGGTACATGATCGGGGCCGGCCAGAGCGCGGAGGCCTTGGCAATTCTGCAACGCGCATGCGGGCCGTTCACCGAGGGCGCCGGCATTGCCGAGATCCGCAGCGCCCACGATCTGATCGAGCAGCTCCGGGCTTGACGAGTCGGCTGACCGGCTCCGATTCATCCGGCCCGCGGAATGAATCCGGGCACGCCGGTCTCGACGACCGTGTTGAACCTGATGTTTGTCGTAATCTGGTCCCTCATCTCTCGCATGGCGTCTTCGGGCAAGGCCGAAATATCGAAGTTTTCCTGGATGCGCCGGGAATTGGTCGAAGTCGTCAGGAAAGCGGTGCCGCGCTGGACCGCCCACGCCAGCGCAATTTGAGCCGGCGTCCTGTGCAAGCGCTCCGCGATGGCAGTGATCACCGGATCGGCTAGCACGTTCGGCTTCATGGCGTGTCCCAGCGCTGCAAACGCCTGCAAGACAATCCCGTGCTCTCGACAGAAGTCGAGCAGGTCCCATTCGGGAAGATACGGATGCGATTCGACTTGCACCATGGCGGGCCTGATCCGCGCGATCGAAACGATCTCGCGCAGCTTGTCCAGGGTGATGTCCGACAGACCGATCGACTTGCAGTGCCCCTCGTCGACGAGGCGCTCCAGCGCCCCCCATGTCTCCGCCAGCGTAACCCCTGAATCATAGATGACCCGACCGTGCTCATCCCTCGGGTCCTGCTCGTCGCCGGGTTGAAAGGCAAAGGGCGTATGGATGATGTAGCAATCGATCTCGTCGAGTTGCAGCCGCCGGCGACTGCCGTCGAAGGCAGGCCTGACCCGTTCCGGCCGATGATTGGTGTTCCATAGCTTCGTCGTAACGAACAGGTCCTTGCGCTGAAGCGTCCCCGCCTTGAATGCCTCCCGCAGCGCATCGCCGACCGCCTCTTCGTTGCGATAGCGCTCCGCGCAATCAAGATGTCGAAATCCGGCCTCCAATGCAGCCTTGGTGGCCCGCCTGGTCACGAGCGGATCCGGAATGAGCGTGCCAAATCCCACCGCGGGAATCGTCCCGGATTGATGAGTTAGAATTCTCGTATAACGAAGCGAATCCGACGTTGTCATGCTGATGCTCCTTTGTTTGCCCTCAGCTCCCTCAAAAGTAAGGGACGAGGTATTCGAAATTGACGATGCGATGTCATTCCACGACTCCAGGCGTTAACCGGTAGGCCGCGGCTTACGGAGAAAAAACACGAGCGGAATCATGACGAGCATGGCGAACATCAGGATCTCGAACTGGTCGATGACCGCGACGGTCGCCGCCTGACGCGTGACCATGCCGTTGAGGGCCGCAAGACCCGGCTTGCCGACCGAGCCCCCGACGTAAGCGGCGACACGATAGGGCGTGAGGTTCTTTGCGAGTGCGACATGCACAGCCTGCGTGTTGGCGTAGAAGAAGAGCTGGACGACCGCGATGCCAATGGTGCTGCCATAGAGGCGCGACAGGTTGATCAGCGCGCTGCCTTCCGGGCGGAGCTTCGGATCGAGCGTGCCGAACGCGGCCCTGGCGAGCGCGGGCAGCAACATGCCGAGACCCGCTCCCTGGAGCAGGCCGGCCTCGACGACCGGCCGCCAATCCATCGCCGGTGAATAGCCAAGCATCAGCCAGTTGGCATAGACCACCAGCGTCATTCCACCCACGAGGAACGGCCGGTAGTCGATCTGCGCCGGGACCAGGCTCGTCAGCACCAGCGCCCCCACCAGCGCGACGCCGCGAGGAACGGTCATGTATCCGGTGGTGTCGACGGGGTAGTTGAGCAATTCCTCCAGCATCGGGGACGTCAAGGCCAGGGTCGGCAGCAGCACGAAGCCAAGCGCGAAGGAGATGACCGTCGAGAGCACGAGATTGCGGTCCCTGAACAGCGCCGTGCGGAGAAAGTGCTCCTTTGTCGTCATGACGTGCACGATGAAGAGATAGAAGCCGAGCACGGAGGCGCCCGCCTCGATCCAGATTTCCGTCGAGGCGAACCATTCGAGGCGCTCCCCGCGGTCGAGCAACATCTGCAACCCGATCATGCCGACGGAGAACGTCGTCAGACCGAAGAAGTCGAAGGACCGGCTCCGCTCCGCCCGCTTCTCGCGGAGCAGCTGAGCCATCGTCAGGAAAATGAAGCCCGTCATCGGCAGGCTGAAATAGAAGATCGAGGGCCAGCCGTAATATTCGCTGAGCCAGCCGCCAATGGCCGGGCCACTGCTGATGCCGAGTAGGGAGCAGACGGTCCACGCCAGGCTCATGCGCGCATGTCGCACCGGCGATGTCGCCTCGAGCAGGATCGCCAGCGAGAGCGGTGCCAGCGGTCCGCTCGCCGCGCCCTGGAGGATTCGCGCCAGCACGAACTGAATCGACGTCGTCGCCAGCGCGTCGAGCGCGAGACCCAACACGAAGATCGTGACGGCGGCCTGATAGACCACCTTCCGACCGTAGCGTCCCGCCAGCCATTGCGTGATCGACATGGTCACGGCGCTCGCCGCGATATATGAGGAAAACACCCAACCGACCTCGTCATTGGCCATCGAGAGCGTCGCCTGAATATGGGGTAGCGCCGCGTTCGGTATCGAGATGTTGACGGCCTGCATGTAGGTCGCCATGAGGGCGGCCGCGGCGATCGCGTGATGACCGCCGGGCGCCGTGGACGATGGGAGGGGCGTACTCATTTGCCCTCCATCGCAAGCGCCGGTTGGAGCAGATGCGCCCAGCTGCGGCGATGGCCTGTATCGACCCGCGCCGTCACGCTGATGCCTGAGAACAGCGGCCGGTTTGGATCGAGATCGTCGAGTTCCAAGCGCACCGGCAATCGCTGGACGACCTTGACCCAGTTTCCCGTCGCATTCTCGGGCGGCAGGAGCGAGAAGTCCGAGCCGGTCCCCGGACTCATGCTGACGATGTGTGCCTTGAACTTGCGATCGGGATAGGCATCGACGTCGATCGTCGCCTCCTGGCCAGGGCGCATATGAGTGAGACCGGTCTCGCGAAAATTCGCCTCGACCCAGACGTGCCGGCTCGACAGCAACGAGAACGTCGGTGCCCCGGCATTGACGAAGCCACCAATCTGGAGATCGTCGACCTTGGTCACGATGCCGTCGTCCGGCGCCGTCACGGTGGCGTAGGAGAGATCCAGCCGCGCACGGTCGAATTGTGCCTTGGCTGCGCGGACTGCCGGATGGCGATCGACATCACCCTCAAGCTCGCCGTTGAGTGCGACGATCGTGGTGGCGATCTGCTGCTCGACCGACGCCACGCGCTGGCGAGCGACCTTGAGATCCGTCTCGGCCCGTTCATAGACCGCGCGTGGCGTGAAGTCGGAGGCAACCAGCATCCTCTTGCGGTCGAATTCGTGCTCGTCGAACGTAGCCGTCTCTTTGGCCGACTGCAGCTCCGCCTGCTGCTGACGGTGGGTCGCCTTGAGGGATTCGATCTGGAGCCGCGCACTGCCGAGGCGCGCCTCGGCCTGGTCGACGGCAATTTGATAAGGCTCCGGGTCGATGCGAAACAGCACCTGCCCCCGCCGGACGCGCTCGTTGTCACGCACGGCTATCTCGACCGCCTGGCCGGAAACGCGCGCGTTGATGGTCACCTTGGCGGCACGCACAAAGGCGTCGTCGGTCGAGACATATTGCTCCTGCGCCAGATAGATGAATGCGCCGACCACGGCCGCCGCCATCGGCAGCGCAAGCATCAGCGGCCGTCGCAGCGGCTTGCCGAGCCCTGCCCCAAACCATTGGGCGGCTGCGTCGCTCGGGCGGAAGCTGTTGCGAACGCCGAGCCCGCCGGCGATTGGCGCGAAATCGAAACGCATCGGAAGATCCTCGGGTTCAATCTATTTAATAACGTTCGTTACAAATATTGTACCCCGACGCGGCGATCAAGTCCGCGACCTTGATTTTTATAACGATCCATACAAATATGCGTGTGGAACATGCCAACCGGGGTTCTGACGATATGGCACGGAAAAAGAGCGAAACGAGCCCGGCGCGCCGGGGACGCCCACCGGCCTACGACGCAGAGACGGCCTTGAAGCGGGCAACGGAAACGTTCTGGAGGACCGGTTATTCCGGTACCTCCCTGGACAAGGTCGCTGCCGCGACCGGGATGAGTCCGCCGAGCCTCTACGCGGTGTTCGGCAACAAGCATGCGCTCTATCTCGAGGCCCTCGCGCGGTATTGGGAGATCAGCCTTGCCGCGACGCGTGAGGCTCTCGCCGGGGACCATCCCTTGGACGAAGCGCTGATCCTGGCCTATGACGCGGCGCTGTCGATCTACTTTTCCGGCAAGGGAGCCGCACGCGGCTGCTTCGTGGTGGGGACGGCGGTGACCGAAGTCGCAGAAGATGCCGCGATCCGGAGCAGCGTTGCGGCGGGACTGCGCATGATAGATGCCGATTTCGAAGCCCGCTTCCGGCTCGCGCAGGACAAGGGCGAACTGAAGCGCGACGCCGATCCGGCGGCGCTTGCCATTCTCGCTTCAGCCACGATGCACACCATCGCCATTCGCGCCCGTGCCGGCGCCCGCCGCTCCGAGCTGAGGGAGATGGCCCGAAAAGCGGTCGATGTGATCTGCGGATGCCGGCGATGATCTCGCGGATTTCAGCCATGGCTCTCCCCGGCAATAGCGACGACCAGCTTTAGCCTGCCGCGGCAGCCCCGCGCCGCGGCAACTTCCAGTCGGGGCGGATGAAGTGGCAGGTGTACCCGTCCGGATAGCGTTCGAGATAATCCTGATGCTCCGGCTCGGCTTCCCAGAACTCGCCCGCGGGCGCGACCTCGGTCACGACCTTGCCAGGCCAGAGACCGGACGCCTCAACGTCTGCAATCGTGTCCTTGGCGATCCGCTTCTGCTCGTCGCTGGTATAGAAGATTGCCGAGCGATAGCTCGTGCCCAAATCATTGCCCTGGCGGTTGAGCGTGGTCGGATCGTGGATCTGGAAGAAGAACTCCAGCATGGTCCGAAAGCTGGTCTTGGCGGGATCGAAGGTGATCTCGATCGCTTCGGCATGACCTTCATGGTTGCGGTAGGTGGCATTCTTCACCGCGCCGCCGGTATAGCCGACGCGGGTGGAGACCACGCCCGGTTGCTTGCGGATCAGATCCTGCATGCCCCAGAAGCAGCCTCCGGCCAAAATTGCGCGTTCCGTTGTCATATCTCCACTCCCAATTGATCGGTCTGTCCGTTCTGAACCCGTCGCATCCTATGCTTTCGGCGGCCCAGTCGAAAGCCAGGCATTTGCCCATCCGGTTCCTCTCGTGGAGGCCAAAGCTTCGACGACCTCAGCTTCCCCAAGCAGAACCAGATGGACATAAATTGAGCGCGCCTTACGTCAGCTTCGCGTCGAGCGTGATTGCGGCGTTGAGCACCTTCGACACCGGACAGTTCTTCTCGGCCTCGCCCGCGATCTTGGCGAAACCAGCGTCGTCGAGGTTCGGCACCTTGGCACGTAGCGTCAGCGCCGATTTGCTGATCTTGAAGCCTTTGCCTTCCGGCTCGAGGCTGACCGCAGCTTCAGTCGTGAGCTCGTCCGGCGTGAAGCCGGCGAGTTGCAGGCCGAAGGCCAGCGCCATAGTGAAGCAGCCGGCATGGGCCGCAGCGATCAATTCCTCGGGATTGGTGCCCTTCTCGTTCTCAAAGCGGGTCTTGAACGAATAAGGCGTCGCGGCGAGCACGCCGGATTCGCTCGATAACTGACCAGTGCCATCGCGACCGGTGCCTTTCCAGACTGCTGTTGCCTTGCGGATCATCTCAATTCTCCTGGTTGATTTTTTTAGCACCGGCACTCGGTACGGTACGAAAGCGACATTGGCACGACTGCCTGTCGCCGTTCCAACCGGCCGAGCGCCGCAGCAGTTCCGCCAAATCCCGTTCCGATAAAATCGGAACGGAACTTGATTCTTGCTTTGACGCGTTTTCTTCACGCGAACCGGTATCCACTTCGCTTGAAAACGCTTTAGCTACCGATCTGTCCGACATGGAAGCCGAGCCGGTTCTCGACATCACCGGCGCGGTGGAAGCCGCGCGACATCAGCGCCTTGATGCGGCTCTGGCTTGCCGGGCGGCTGAGCGAGGCCAGGAACGCGTCCCATTCCGGCTTGATCTCGATATCCGGTGGCAGGCTCGCAACGTCGACGAGGCGCTTGGTCTCGGCAATCGCCTCCTTGTCGAAGGACGCGATGCGCATGGCCAGCGCCTCGACGAAGCCATCGAGCTCGGCATCCGGCAACGAGCGGTTCACATAGCCGTAACGTTCG
The DNA here is from genome assembly GCF_023073155.1 of Bradyrhizobium sp. 45. Classification (NCBI taxonomy): domain Bacteria; kingdom Pseudomonadati; phylum Pseudomonadota; class Alphaproteobacteria; order Hyphomicrobiales; family Nitrobacteraceae; genus Bradyrhizobium; species Bradyrhizobium sp. 45. The sequence continues at coordinate 188,965 of NZ_JADPIX010000131.1, forward strand.
GCGAGATCGCCGTGGATATCGTCGGCGCCAAGCAGAACCTCGAGCGCGCGGCCGCGGCCCATCAGGCGCGGCAACCGCGCCATCGGGCCGCCGCCGGGCACCAGGCCCGCACCGACCTCCCATTGCGACAGGACCGCCTTTTCGCGGCTGGCAAAGCGCATATCACTTGCCAGCGCCAGTTCGCTGCCGACGCCGGTCGCACGGCCCCTAATCGAGGCAATCGAAACCACCGGCGCGCGGCTGAGACGCACCAGCATGTCGGGCAGTGCCTGCAGGCCCGTCGGCCCCGGCGGGATACGAAGCGAATCCTCCAGCGGCGCGAGGAAGTCGTAATGCGTGATGAAGAAGCCTTCGACGGCGCTGTCGAACACCACGACCTTCACCTCAGGATCGGTCTCGATCGCCTTGACGACGTCATCAAGAAGCGGAAGCTGCTTGGGGCCGAAGATATTGACTGGGGGCATGTCGAAGGTGACACGCCAATACGACGGCAGCCGACGTTCCAGGCGGATTTGGTCGGTCGTGAAGGTGCGTTCGGGGCGGTTCATGATTGGATTCCTGGTCTGTGGGGAAAGAAGGGAACGCGCGGAAGTGCGCGTCCCCGCAGGTCTCAGATCGACTGACGCAGCGGTCGGAAGGCGGTGCGCATTTCCGCGCAGAACAACGCGGGCTGCTCCCAGGCGGCGAAATGGCCGCCCTTGTCGAGACGGTTGTAGTGCATCAGCCTCGGATAGGCCTTCTCGGTCCAGCTGCGCGGCGCAGCGTAGATCTCGTCCGGGAAGACGCTGACGGCGACCGGGATCTTGATGTGCTTGGGCTCGAAGAACACCAGCTTGTTCTCCCAGTACAGCCGCGCCGACGACACCGCGGTGTTGGTGAGCCAGTAGAGCGCGATGTTGTCGACCACGTCGTCGCGCGACAGCCCTTCCGTCTTGCCGTCGAACACCCGGGCGATCATTGCGGCGCTGCGCGCATCATGGTCGAGCATCCAGGACGCGAGGCCCGCCGGCGAATCCACCAGGCCATAGAGTGTCTGCGGCCGGTTGGACATCTCGATCGCGTAGCCGAGACCGTGCTTGTAGAAGTCATCGAGCTGATCGTAAGCGTAGCGCTCGTCGGCCGAGAGGTTCGACGGCCGCGATCCGCCGGGCTGAAGCGCCTTGGCGATGTCGTCAGGAACGGTCGCGGGCATGTTGGTGTGGATGCCGAGCAGTTCCGGCGGCGCGATCACTGCCATCTGCTCCGTCACGGCATTGCCCCAATCGCCGCCTTGCGCGACATAGCGGTTGTAGCCGAGCCGCTTCATCAGCACGATCCAGGCACGCGCGACGCGCTGGGGATCCCAGCCCAGCTCCGCCGGCTTGCCGGAGAAACCGTGGCCTGGGAGCGAAGGGATCACGAGATCAAAAGCGTCCGCCGCCGTCGCGCCGTGTGCGGCGGGATCGGTGAGCGGGCCGACGATCTTCATCTGCTCGATGATCGAACCGGGCCAGCCATGCGTGACGATCATCGGCAAGGCATTCTCGTGCCTGGAGCGGACGTGAATGAAATGGATGTCGACGCCGTCGATCTCGGTGACGAATTGCGGCAAGGCATTCAGCCGCGCCTCCATCTTGCGCCAGTCGTAGTCGTTCTGCCAGTAGCTCACGAGCTGCTGCACCGTCGTCAGTTGCACGCCCTGCGATTGATCGGCAACGATCTCACGATCAGGCCAGCGCGTCGCGGCGAGACGGCGACGGAGATCGAGCAGATCCTGCTCGGGCACGCTGACGTGGAACGGGCGGACCGCCCCGCTCACGCCGGCCTTCGCAGAATGCAGCGGCAGCAGGCTCGACACGCTTGCCGCGACCGCGGTCATCGCGGCTTGACTCAACAGTTGACGGCGGTCTGGATTGAGAATGTCGGTACGTGCTTGCGTGGTCATGTTCGATCTCCCTGGCTTTGGTCGGTGACGCTGACCGAATTTGACATAAACGCCTCGGTTCGCCATGCCGAGAGATTGGCGCAGGCCCTGGCAATTTGCTCGTTATGGGTTGTTAGAGCGCGTTAGCCGTTGCGAGCCGCGCGACACCGAGGAGAGCGATCGTCGACTCGCGACGCGCGCCGCCAAAACAACACGGCGCGCGATGAGCTCAGTCATCGCGCGCCGTGTCGGCTTGCATCAGTCGAAGAATCCGTGCTGCCCAGCTCAGGATGGCAGCGGCTGGCCCGCCTGTTCGCGGACGATGTAATCGGCGTACCAATCGGCCCAGTTCTCGTCGTGCCCGCCGGTCCGCTTTTCGTGCTCGCCATGGGCCGCCGCCGCGCGGCGCAGTGCTGCGGCCAGCGCAGCCTGCGAAGCGAATGTCGTGCCGTCGCCCGCGATCCGTCCCGGCAATCGCGTCGTGACCTCCTGGAACAACCAGCCATTGCCGTCGGGATCGCTGAACGACGCATATGAGCCGTAGCTGCCGCGCTTCGGGTCAGCACCGCTCACCCGAACGCTGCCGGAGAGATAAGGCTCGTCGGTCCCCGCGTGAACATCGCCGGCACCGTGGAATGGAGCGCTGACCTCGACGCCGCGGTCCAGCAGATCCTTTCGCGCCGCCTCCAGATCGGAGACGATCAGGTAGAGGCCTCGCACCGAGCCCGGCGCTGCCGCCGTCACGTTCCTGCCAAAAATCACCGAGCAGGCCGAACCTGGCGGCGTGAACTGGATCACGCGCCAATCATCGCCAGAGGCAAAATCGGCGTCCAGTCGCCAACCGAGACGCGCGTAGAAGGCCTTGGCGCGATCAACATCGGACACGGGGATCACGATCACCTCGAGCCTCTGATCAACGCTACGCGATACCGAAGGCTCGTTGGCAGACTTGTTGGAAGGCTTGTTGGAAGGCTTGGCCGCGGCGTCGCGGTCGATTTCGGTAGTGGCCATGTCGAACTCCCTGGGTTGGATTTAAGACGAGCTTCAAGCAGCTGCGATCGGCATCACGATGGTTACGCGTGTGCCGTCCTCTCCCGCCTCGCCCTGCAGCCGGGCGTGAATGCTGCGTGCGAGTCCTTCGAGAATCCGGCTGCCGGTGCCCTGAAGCGGCCCGTCGCGCCGATCCCGTTGTCTATTACCGTGCAGAACCAGGCGCCGTCGCGATTGGCCGTCTCGATGCGGATCAGTGCGTCATTCCTGTTCGGGAAGGCATGCTTGGCCGCATTCGTTACCAGCTCCGTCAGCATCAGCGCGAGCCGATGGCATTGCGACGCCGGCAGCGTGCCGCTTTCAATTGCAGCCTCGCAGCGGATGCCCGCCGGCTCCAGCACGGCCTCGGAAATCGCTCCGCACAGATTTTCGAAGAAGGCCGCCACCGGGATCGCCGTATGGTCGTCATTGTCGGACAAGAGTTGATAGAGCCTGCCGAAGGCGACAATGCGCCGCTCGAGCCGGTCCGCTGCAAGCGACACATCCCTGGTACCCGTTCTGGTGAAATCGCGGCGGACTGACGCACCGAGTATCGTCAGCGTATTCTTCATCCGATGGTGGGATTCCCGCAGCACGAGCTCCCAGTCACGCGACTGATCGTCTAAACTGGCCACAAATTGAGATCGAACGACGTCGTCATTCGGCCGAGCATTGATACCGGACATCGTAGCCTCCCCGTTGGAATTAGCGTCAAACTCGGAACAGATACTGGATGCAGTTCGCGCGCATTGCTCGTTAGACGTTGCAAGATTCTGTTATGATGGGGTACGACGACGGGCACTCCGAACGTGAGCTGGTCGGTCAAGCACACTGCCGGGTTGTCCCGATCGCTTCGAAAGAGGCTCGCGTTGAGTACAATTTGCGACGGATCGTCGCGCGCGACCGGCCAATTGCCGGCACCCTCCACGCGATTTCGCCACTTTCGGCCAGTTTACTCAGGGTTCCCTTCTGCTAGATCAAAGTGCAGAGTTCAGCTCTCACTGGAATGATTGGCCCGTGCCGGACACTAACGACCAGGATTCGGCCATTGCTTTCGGGCCATTCCGGCTGTTCGCAAAGACGCGGCTGCTCGAGAAGGACGGCGCCCCGGTTCACCTCGGTGGCCGTGCGCTCGACATTCTCGTTTTTCTCGCCGAGCGCGCGGGCGAGGTCGTGGACAAGCGTGAGTTGATGCGGCGGGTCTGGGCCGACGTGAATGTGGACGAAGGCAGCCTGCGCTTTCACATCACGACGCTGCGCAAGGCCTTGGGCGATCCGGGCGAAGGCTCCCGCTACGTCGTCAACGTCCCCGGACGGGGTTATTGCTTCACGGCCGCGCTGCTCCGGGCCGCCCCATCGGAGAACCGGACCAGCCTGCCCGTTGCTGCGCCGCGCTCGCTGCCCTCGCCGCTCGCGAAGATGATCGGGCGAGACGATGCGGTCGAGAAGATTTCCGCCGAGCTTGCCTTGCATCGCTTCGTCACGATCGTGGGCCCCGGCGGGATCGGCAAGACCTCGGTCGCACTGGCGGTCGCGCATCGCGAGTTCCAGGCCTTCGACGGCCAAGTGTGTTTTGTCGATTTCGGCGCACTGAGGGAGACCCGGCTCGTTACGGGAACGATTGCGGCCGCGCTGGGCCTGACAGTCAATTCCGACGACCCGATGCCGGGGTTGCTGGCATTCCTGCGCAGCCGGCGGATGTTGCTGGTGTTCGACAGTTGCGAGCACATCCTCGACGATCTCGCCCCCCTGGCCGAGCGCATCGTCCGGGAAGCGGGCGAGCTGCATATTCTCGCCACCAGCCGCGAATCTTTCCGCGCCGAAGGTGAGCGTGTCCATCGGCTGTTTCCATTGGATTGCCCGCCACAGCGCGACGGGCTCGGCATCGCCGACATCCTTGCCTATCCTGCAACTCAGCTCTTCGTGGAACGCATCGCAGAGAGTCTGAGCGAATTCGAGCTCAGCGAAGAGGATGCGCCGCTCGTCGCCGATATCTGCCGTCGGCTGGACGGCATCGCGCTCGCCATCGAGCTCGCGGCCGGGCGCGTGAATGCCTATGGCATCGCTGGGACGGCCTCTCTGCTCGACAGCCGTTTCTCGCTGCTGTGGCGCGGGCGGCGCACCGCTGTGCCGCGGCACCACACCCTGAGTGCGGCACTCGCCTGGAGCTATGATTTGCTGCCGGCAACCGAAAGCGCAACGCTGCGCGGATTGTCGGCATTCGTCGGGCCATTCACCCTGGAAGCCGCGCTTGCGGTCGCATCCTGTCAGGGCATTGGCGAAGCAGAAGCCGCCGAGGCGATCTCCAATCTGCTTTCCAAATCGCTGATCGCGACCTCGCCTGCGGAGCGGCGGCTGCGCTATCGCCTGCTCGACACCACACGTGCCTTCGTCGCGGAGAAGCTCGTCGAGAACGGCGAAGCGGACCGCGTCGCACGTGCCCATGCCGAATATTTCCGCGACTTCCTGCGCGACATCGCCGTCAAATCCACGGGCATGCAGAGCGCCGGCGGCTTCCTTCCTTATGCCGACCACCTGCCCAACGTCAGGGCCGCGCTGACCTGGAGCTTTTCGGACGGCGGGGACCGAACGATCGGCGTGGATCTGGCGGCGTCAGCGGCGCAATTCTTCCTTGAGCTGACATTGCTGACGGAATGCTACCGCTGGACCCAGCAGGCGCTGGCGTCCCTCGACGCGAGCGCGGTGGATGGCCGCAATGAAATGATCTTGCAGGCCGCGCTCGGCGTCTCCGCGATGTTCACGCAGGGCAATACCGAAGCGGTCCGCTCGGCATTCACGCGCAGTCTCCAGCTTGCCCAGGAGCTCCAGGATTTGCACTGGCAGCTCTGGCTGCTCCGCGGATTGCACATCTATCTCACCAGGGTCGGAGATTTTCACGGAGCACTCGGAACCGGGGAACAGGGCGAGAGCGTCGCGCGGAAGCTGAACGATCCCGCCAGCACGCTGAACGTCGAATGGATGCTGGGCGTCGCCCATCATTTGATCGGCAACCAGGACAAGGCGGTGCAGCTCTGCGAGAGCGCGATGTTGCATAATCCCGGCTCGCAGCGGCTGAATATCGGCCATCTCGGCTATGACGACCGCATCGTCGCACTGGTGGCGCTGGCACGCGGGCTTTGGCTCACCGGCCGGCCCGATCGTGCGATCGAGGCGTCGAGATACACCGTTCGCGAAGCCGAACTGCTCGAACAGCCGCTCACTCTCGGTATTTCCTTGATCTGGACCATCTACGTGTTCCTCTGGGTCGGCGACTTGGCCAATGCGGAAATCCTGATCGAGCGGCTGATCGATCATTCCGCGCGCCACTTCCTCGGGCCCTATCACGCGGTCGGCATCGGCCAGAAGGGTGAGCTGCTGCTTCGCCGCGGCGACGTCGCCGCCGGCATCGAGCACCTCCGCCGCAGCCAGGCCACGCTGTACGCGACGCGACACCGGATCATGACCACGGTGTTTGCGACCGCGCTCGCGGAGGGACTTGTGGCGCAGAACCAGGCCGACGAAGCCTTGCAGACCATCAACGATGCCATCGCAGAGATCCCCGATCATGGCGAATCCTTCGACATGCCGGAGATGCTCAGGGTCAAGGGCGACATCCTCGCCCGGTCGGGCAATGCCGCGGAAGCCGAAAGCTGCTTCCTGGACTCGCTCGATCTGTCACGCCGCCAAAGCGCGCTCGGCTGGGAGCTGCGGGGGGCAATTAGTCTCGGCCGGGTTTGGCGCGGGGCCGGAAAAGCCGCCGACGCACGCGCCCTGCTCGCCCCCCTCGTCGCGCGGTACCAGGAGGGCCTCCAGACCCGTGATCTCGTCGCCGCCAGGGAGCTCCTTGCGGCGCTGAATTGAGAGTATCTTCAATGAGATACCGCAAGGCTATCCGCTCGCAACTCCTAACAAATTCTAACACGCCAAGCCGCATCCGCCCCGCCATGGTGGTGGCACTTCATGGTGGATATGGCGGGACATGGCGCTTCTTGACGATGTAATTGATGCCAGCGGCGGAATGGCCCGCTGGAATAGCTTGAGCCGGTTCACGCTTCACCTCTCCGTCGCGGGAACGCTGTTCTCCAGCACCGGACATGCCAGCGAATTCAAGGACGTGACGGCGGAGGGCTCGACCCGCACGCAATCGGTCCGCTTCACCGGCATCACCGGAGGCGAACACTCCGGCTCGTTTCAGCCGGACGCGATCACGATCGAAAGCCTCGAAGGTGAGATTCTGCGGACCTGGCGCAATCCGAGTCTTGCGTTCACCGAGGCCGGTTCGCCCGCGCTCGCGGGCGAGCTGCATCTCGTCTTCTTCTGCGGCGTCGCGATCTGGAATTATCTGACCAATCCATTCCTGCTCGCCCATCCCGATGTCTTGGTGGAGGAGCTGCCGCCGTGGCAGGAGAATAACGAGTCATGGCGGCGGCTGCGGGCGCAATTCCCACCGAGCCTGATCACGCTCGCGCCCGAACAGATCTTCTATTTCGACGAGAACGCATTGCAACGGCGGACCGATCACGATCTGTTCGGAATGAAAGTCGCGCATTACTCCTGGGCCCATGACAGCTTCGGCGGCATCGTGGTGCCGACGCTCCGACGCGCGCAGACGCTGCGGCCCGACGGAACCGTGGTCGCCAAGCCCGTGCTGATGGATGTCGAGATCTTTGACGCCGTCTTCGAGTAGCGGCCCGCGCGATATCTCCAACTCTCAACGTCTAACAATACATAACGAGCCAACAGTCGGCCTTGAGCGCAGATTGGGTTCGCGAGCAACGAACGACGTGACGTGCTCGAACGAGACCCAGCTCCGCGCATCTCCACCGCAATGGAGCGCGTCATCGCAGCAAACGCACTCAAGGAGAACGGTCATGAAAATATTGATGGTCATCACCTCGCACGACCAGCTCGGCAACACCGGGCGCAAGACGGGCTTCTGGCTCGAGGAGCTCGCCGCCCCCTATTTCATCTTCAGGGATTCCGGGGCCGAGATCACCCTCGCCTCGCCGAAAGGCGGCCGTCCGCCGCTTGACCCCAAGAGCAACGAGCGCGAATTCCGCACCGACCTGACGCTACGCTTCGAGGCCGACGTCGCCGCCGAAGCCCAACTCGACAAGACGGTTCGCCTCGACAGCGTCAAGCAGGAAGATTTCGACACCGTCTTCTATCCCGGCGGTCACGGCCCGATGTGGGACCTCGCCGAGGACAAGGACTCGGTCAAGCTCATCGAATCCTTCCTTGCCGCCGGCAAGACAGTCGCCGTGGTCTGCCATTCGACTGGTGCGCTGCGCCACGTCAAGACGCCCGACGGCAAGCCCCTGGTTCAGGGCAAGGAGGTGACCGGTTTCACCAATGGTGAAGAGGAGGACGTCGGCCTCACCAAGGTGGTGCCTTTCCTGGTCGAAGACGAAATGCTGAAGCTTGGCGCCGTCTTCTCGAAGACGGCAAACTGGGGCGTTCACGTCGTCACCGACGGCCTCTTGATCACGGGCCAGAACCCGCACTCCTCGGGTCCGGCCGCGCAGGCCCTGCTCGCCGCCCTGAAGGGCGAGCCGCTGGCGCGCGCGTCGTAAAGCCCAGATGCGGCACATCGCGAGAGGCGCCCGCGATGGTGCCTCTCGACGCCGCCGTCACAAGCGGATGTCCCCTACTTGCGACACATCTTCACTTCACATGCCGGATTCGGAGCGATGACATGAACATCCCAGCCACTCTTGCCCTCTCGGCCGCTTTGGCCTGCGCGACCGTGCAGGCCTCGGCACAGGATCTGCGATCGAGCCGGCGCTCGATCAGCTATCACAAGACCGATATCCGGGGTCTCGAGATTTTCTACCGCGAGGCTGGGCCCACCGACGCTCCGACGGTGCTGCTGCTCCACGGATTTCCCTCGTCGTCGCGGATGTGGGAGCCGCTGATGCCGCTGCTCGCCGACAAATATCATCTCATCGCGCCGGACTATCCCGGCTTCGGCAACAGCAGCGCGCCGCCGCCATGCGACTTCACCTATACGTTCGACAACATCGCCGCCGTGATCGGCGAGCTCACAACGAAGCTCGGCCTCACCGACTACGTCCTGTTCATGCAGGACTACGGAGGCCCTGTCGGCTTCCGCATGGCGCTGGCGCATCCCGAACGCGTCCGCGGTGTCATCGTCCAGAACGCGGTTTCGCACGAGCAGGGGCTGAGCCCGCTCTGGAATGCGCGCAGGAAGTACTGGGCCGACCCGGCGCACGAGGTCGAGGCGCTCAAGGCCAACTTTACGTCCCTGGAGGCGACGAGTCAGCGGCATCTCGGCTCCAGTCCGCGTCCCGAGCGCTATGACCCCGACACCTGGATCGACGAATACGCGTTCCTGACGCGTCCCGGCCAGGCCGAGATTCAGACCACGCTGTTCCTGGATTACCGGACCAACGTCGCCTCCTATCCGAAATGGCAGGCTTGGTTGCGCCAGACGCGGCCACCGACGCTGGTGGTCTGGGGCGAATACGATCCGTCATTCGCCGTCGCAGGCGCGACGGCCTATCGCGACGACGTGCCGGATGCCGAGGTTCACATTCTCGAAGCCGGCCACTTCGCGCTGGATGAAGCCACCGACGAGATCGCTTTGCTTGTCCGCGACTTCCTGGGGCAGCTGGCTGGACACAAGGGTTGAGCGCTGATGGACGCGCTCAGCAGCGAGAAGAGACGGTCGTATCGACTGTTCAGGCCCCCGGTTCGTTCAACATGCGTCGTGCTGCAATGAGATCGGCGGTCTCGAACCCTTCGGAGAACCGGGCATAGGTTTGAGCGAGCTGTTCGAGCGGATTTTGCACATGCTGCCGGGTTCGAAGCCGCGCCAGCGACATCTCGGCTCGCAGCCGCCACGATAGCGCGCCCTGCTGTTCGGCGAGCGAGATCGAGGCGACAAGATCGGCCTCGGCCGCGTCGGGATTGCCGCCCTGGACCTCCAGCTCTCCCCGCAGACGGAGCAGCTCGGGCATGTCGAACGCGCCGCCTTCCCGCTCGACCCGCAGAATGGTTTCGTGAAGAACCTGAATGCCTTCCGTCAATTGTCCCAAGCTGACCAGGCCCCGAGACAGATCCGCGGCGAACGCCGAGGCATAGAGTTCGTAGCGGTCGGCATGCAGGCGTGGAAGCGCACTCCGCATCAGGTCGACGCCGCCGGCCGCCTCGCCCCGAGCGATCATGCTCTGCGCCCGAAAACCCGCCGCGACGGCTTCGTAAGGCACGAGCCCGTGCATGCTCGCATGCGCGGTCAGACGACCGGTCATCGCCTCGACCGACGACCAGTCGCCGAGCCAGCCGAATACCGAAGCGGACCAGCATAATGCGATACAATGCATGACCACGTCATGCGGCGCCGAAGCGCCGACCAGCGGCCGGATGCATTCGAGCGCACGATCGGGAAAGCCGCGCAGCCATAGCACGCGCGCGAGCGGAATTTGCGGTGTGCGTGAGTAGGCGAAATGCCCGGGTTGGGTGCCGCGGAGCGCAGCGTCGTCTCGCAGGCCCTGGTCGAGATGAGCCTGCGCCGCGGCCTGGTCTCCGGCGAGGTGATATGACACGCCGAGCAGCGCTTTGCTCCCGGCGATGCCCGCGGTATCGCCGATGACGCGGGCAATCCGCTCGGCGTGAAGCGCAGTCGGCACCAGATGCCGATAGCGACCGGTCCGGCGGTAGAACATGTTGAGCCGGGACAACAGCCTGAATGTGTTGGCGTGATCGGAAAGCGCTTCCGCTATTTCCAGCCCGCGCCTGAGCGCCGCTTCCGCCTGCTCGCTGTTACGTTCGGTGAACATCAAGGCGTGACCGAGCGTCGACTGAAGTTCGAGCTCCCATGCGCCGCCCCGGTCGGCCTCGTCCAGCATTGCGAGTGCGCGATCGGACCAGATGCGGGCCTCGTTCAGCAAATTGAGTTCGACGAACAGCCTTGTGCAGCTGCCGGCGAGCGGCACGCGCAAGCCGGCGCCGTCGTCGTTGGCATAAGCCCATTGCAGCGCAGCGCGGGCATCGGCGAGCAGGCTCGCGCTTTCCTGCAAACGTGACGCATGATCGCCGCCCTCCTTGTCCCTCATGCCCGCTTCGAGCGTGCATTGAACATAGAGAGCATGACGATGCGCGATCTGCGCCAGCTGTCCGCCGTCGGCCAGTTTCTGCAGGGCATAGGCACGCGTTGCGTCGAGCAGGCGATAGCGCCGCGATGCGCCGTCCGGCTGGGTGGAAACCAGCGACTTCACCACGAGTTGCTCCAGGGCCTCGACGACGCGATCCTCCGCCATCTCCGCCCCGGCCGCGACTGCTATCGCGCCCCTCAACGTGAAGTGACCTGCGAAGACGGCGAGGCGCTGAAATACGATCCGCTCGCTCTCGCCGATCAGACCGAAACTCCAGTCGAGCGTAGCGCCGAGCGTCTGCTGCCGCGGCGGCGCCGTCCGCCGCCCGCGCCATTCGAGCTGCAGCCGGTTGTCGAGCAGCGCCGCCATCTCGCGCAGTCCATAGAGACCGACACGTGCGGCAGCCAGCTCGATCGCCAGCGCGATGCCGTCGAGCTTGCCGCAAATCCGGGCCAGGACTTCGGCATCCTCGTCGGTGATGTCGTCGCGATGCCCCGCCGCGACGGCGCGATCGACGAACAGGCGCACGGCGGGATAAGCAAGCACCTCGCCGGCACTGAGGCGGGTGCCCTGCGGCGGACCGGGGAGCGAAACGAGCTCGAAAATCTGCTCGCCTTCCACCAGCAGCGACTCGCGGCTGGTTGCGAGGATGACGATGCCAGGCGCCTCCCGGTAGATGTTTTCTGCAAGGCGCGCGACCTCCTCGATGACGTGCTCGCAGCTGTCGAGCACGAGAAGCAGCCGGCGGCCGCGCAGGAAATTGACGATGCTGGCCGAGGGGTCCTCGTGGTGCACGACGAGGCCCAACGCGGCTGCAACCGTGCTCGCGACCAGCGCTCCGTCCTTGAGCGGACCGAATTCGAGGAAATGGACGTTGCCGTCGAAGCTATCGCACATCTCGTGCGCGAGCGCAGTCGCAACGGTGGTCTTTCCGATGCCGCCCGGCCCTCGCAGCGTGACGAAGCGATCGCGGAGCAAGCGCGCTGCCAACTCGGCCACGGCGTCCTCTCGCCCGACCATCCGGTCCAATCGGCGCGGTAGCGACGGTGGCGGCGCGGCCCTTTCAGGCACACGCGACGCCGGTGTAGCCACCTCCGCGCGCCCGCCACGCCGCACGGGCGCGACAAAGCAATAGCCCCGGCCCGGGATGTTGGTGATGTAGCGGGCACCATCCTTTCCGTCGCCGAGCACCTTGCGCAGCTCCGCGACATGGACGCGCAGGCTGACCTCCTCGACGGAAAGTCCGGACCACGCATAGCCGAGAATTTCGTTCTTCGGGACCACTTCGCCGGCGCGACTGACCAGCAGGCGCAAAATATCCATCGCACGGCTGCCGAGCCTGACCGGCAAGCCATCCTTCTCCAGCAGCCGCGACCGCAGCGAAAATGGCCCGAACGCGACGGCATCGAAATCTGGGATCGCCGCGGCGTCGCGGCCGCGGGGGCCCTGTCCTGCCGAGAGCTCGATCACTTTTGGCTCATCTTGACGGCCGCTCCAGCGAAATGCGGCGCGACTATACCCGGCGCCAGTGCGAGGTCCAGCGAGGGCAACCCACAGAACTCACACCTCCACATCGATCTCCACGCCATGACCGGTGCTCTCCTGAGTCGTGTCGGGGATACGCAAATGTCTGATAAACTGTACAAAAACGACGCTTCCTGAGACGGGATGCCGCACCTGATGCGCTCCCACAAAAACTAACACATCCTAATCACCACTAACGAGCTTGCAGGTCAGCTCACGCCTATCCTCTCACCATGGAAAACGTGGGCTTTGCGCGTTTGCTGGTTGCAAACAGCGGAGAACGCCCGGAGAGGACGAACGATGTTGACCAATTTGCAGGCAGGTGATGCCTGGATTGAATTTCCGGGCACCTCGGGGGATTGCGAGTTCCCCCGGGCAACACACGCGATCATTCGGGAGCGTCAATGGCGTCAGATCGATCCGCGCACGGGAGCGGCGGCCGAGGACATCGCGATCTCGCGATGGGAAGACCCGCGGAGCACCTCGTCGCACCAAGCGACGACGCCCGAGGATCGCTATTTCGTCGGCATCGCCCTCAAGACCACGCGCGCGAAACTGACCCGGGATCGCCAGGTCATTTTCGACGGGACCATGCCCGCGGGCACACTGTATCTCACCGCGCCGTCAAAGCCCCTCGCCGTACAATTCCAGTCGCCATGCGCCTTCTTGCACTTTTACATCTCCGCGGATCAATTTCCGGCACAATTTTCCGGAACTGAAGGTTTGAATGATCTCGTCCTGTTGCGCGATCCGCTCGCGGCCGAGCTTGCCAAGGCGCTGATCGAACTTGGCGACGCCGCGGACCACGAGTTCACGCGCTGCATTGGCCAAACCCTCGCGATGCATCTGGCGCGGCTGGAATTGCCACGCGCCAAGGTCAATGCCCTGCCGAAATGGCGGCTGCGGCGCGTCGAGCAATATATCGCCGATCATTTCCACCGCTGCATCAGCCTGTCCGAGCTCGCCAATGTCGCCGGCCTGTCCAGAATGCACTTTGCGGCGCAATTCCGCGTCGCGACCGGTTATCGCCCCCGCGAATATCTGCTCAATCACCGGATCGAGCAGGCCAAGACGTTGCTGGCGACCACCGAGCGGCCGCTGGCCGAGATCGCACTCGCCGTCGGCTTCAGCACGCAGGCGCATTTTTCGACTGTCTTCAAGCGCATCACCGATCAATCCCCGGCACGCTGGCGCCTCGCCAGCAAGGGCGAACGGCGAGAGGTGCAAGCACTCCCGCCGCGTCGTCCTGCTACGGAGAGGGACTGGATCAGCGCAGCCGCGTAAGCATTCGCTCGCGCCCTCATCCTCCCGGGCCTGCGAGCCACTCGGGGCCGTCCCTGCACCCACACAGGACGGCCCCTTTTTTTCTACACCGGATCGAAAGCCCGGATCGGCGGCAGATTGCCGGTGAACTTCTCGACCTCGACTGTCGTGAGCTGACCGGTGCAGCCTTGCGCAAAGGACGACGTGCCGACGTCGCGGGTGAGCACGTTCGGATTGCCGTGCACGCAGAGCGGCGCGTCGTCTTCGGGGTCCATCGGGTCGTACCAGGCGCCGGTCGGGAGCTGGACCACGCCGAGCGCGATGCCGTCGGTGACGTGGACCGCGGCGAGACAGGCGCCGCGCGCGTTGAACAGCCGGATGATGTCGCCGTGCTTGATCCCGCGTGCGTCTGCGTCCTGCGGGTTCATGCGCGCGACCTCGCGGCCGCGATGTTTGCTTTGAAGCGAATGTCCGCCGAAATCGAGCTGGCTATGCAGACGCGTCACGGGCTGGTTGGCGACCAGGAAGCACGGCGCCCCCGGCTTGGGCGTGTCGGACTTCTCCAGCCAGACCGGATGGCCCGGGCAATCCGCATCACCATGACCTGCGATCTTGGCAGAGAATATTTCGATGCGACCGCTCGGCGTGGGCAAAGCATGATTGACGGGATCGTCGCGGAAGCGGCGCATCCGGCCACCGTCGTCGGGCTGCTGCGGCACCACCAGGCTGCCGCGCCGCCAGAACTCTTCGAAGCTCGGCGCTTCCAGGCCGCGCGCTTCGAGCGAGGCGCGGGTCGGCTCATAAAGATGTTCCAGCCACTGACGTGACGTCCGCCCCTCGGTGAAGGGCTCGCGCGCACCGAGACGGTCGGCAAGATCGGCGAAGATCTCGTAGTCGTCGCGCGCAAGGCCGAACGGCTCGGCGATCCGGTGCATCGCGACCATCAGGGGATCGTTGCTGGAATAGCCGATGTCTTCGCGTTCGAGCGTCATCGTCGAGGGCAGCACGATGTCGGCATGCCGGGCCGTGGCAGTCCATGCGAGCTCGTGCACGACCAGCGTGTCGACTTTCGCAAACGCCTTGCGCAGGCGGTTGATGTCCTGGTGGTGATGGAAGGGATTGCCGCCGGCCCAGTAGACAAGGCGGATATCCGGATAGGTGCGCGTCTCGCCGTTGTAGCGATAGGCGCTGCCGGGATTGAGCAGCATGTCGGCGATGCGCGCCACCGGAATGAAATCGCGGACAGCGTTGCGGCCCTGCCCTAATGTCGGCCCCGGCACGTCGTTGACGCGGCGACCGTAATAGCCGATTGCCCCCAACGAATAGGCGTAGCCGCCGCCGGAGAGGCCGATCTGGCCGAGCGCTGCCGCCAGCACCATGCCCATCCACACCGGCTGCTCGCCATGCTCGGCGCGCTGGAGCGAATGAGAGACGGTGATGAGCGCGCGCTTGCCGGCGAGCCGGCGCGCCAGCTTGCGGATTGTGTCGGTGTCGACGCCGCAGACCGCGGCGGCCCATTCGGCGTGCTTGGGTTGGCCGTCGCTCTCGCCGGTGAGATAGCGCAGGAAGACCGGCCAGCCCTCGGTGTAGCGATCGAGGAAGGCCTGGTCGTGCAGGTTCTCCGCGATCAGCGTATGAACGATGCCGAGCATCAGCGCGGTGTCGGTCCCGGGCACGCAGGTCATCCACTCGGCGCCGGCCTCGACGGGCAGGTCTTCGCGCAACGGGCTGACCAGGATGAACGCGCAGCCGCGGCGGCGCGCAGCTTCCATCGCGCCGCGCTCGACATGCTTGCTGATCGAGCCGCCTGCGACCATCGAGTTCTTCAGCGCCATGCCGCCGAACGCCAGCACGATGTCGGTATCAGCCGCGATCTGCTCCCAGGTGACATTGCGCTTGGTGATATCCTCGTAGCCGCAGAGGATCTGCGGCAGCAGCACCGAGGACGCGCCGGAGGAATAGGAGTTCACCGAGCGCACATAGCCGCCCAAGGCGATGTTGAGGAAGCGATGCACCTGGCTCTGGGCGTGGTGGAAGCGGCCCGCGCTCGACCAGCCATAGGAGCCGCCGAACACCGCGCCGGGGCCGCGCGTATCACGGATGCGTGCCAGCTCGTCGCCGAGCAGATCGAGCGCCTTTTCCCAGCTGACGGATACGAATTCATCGCGGCCGCGGCGATCGTCCGGACCCGGACCGCGTTCGAGCCAGCCGCGGCGGATCGCCGGCTGGGTGATGCGCGCCTGATGGCGTAGCGCGCCGGGAAAATTGTCGATGATGCGGTTCGGATCGGGATCGCCCGCATAGGCCCTGACCTCGAGCCCGGCCTCGCCTTGACGTGCCGAGAACACGCCCCAATGCGAGGTGTGCGGCTTGAAGCCGTCGGACAGGTCGAGGCCGGGGTCGGGGAAGCCAATCGTATCGTCCATCGTCGCATTCCTTGTTCCGGTCGCGGCACTGTCCCGGCCGCACCGATGTCATCCGCGTCGCAGTATAGCGATCCGCGCTTCGATGTCGTCGGGTCAGGGCCGGCGAAAATGCCGGGCGCTCGTGCAAGGACAGATTGGCGAACGTTCGCAGGAACGACCCGGCGGCGATTTTTCGTCCAATTTTGCTTTTATTTTCAACGCTTTAGTCGGTTGCATTCAGAGCCGCGCGGTCCGTCTTTCGGTGAGACTTGGCGCGAGATCTCTTTGCGACGACACTGACATTGAAATGTGCGATATGCCGCCCGTCACACACAACATCGGTCCCATCATGATCAAGCGCGTCTTGCCCTACGAGGGTCTGCTCCACGAAGTGGTCGAGCATCATGGCGTGCTCTACATCGGTGGAATCGTCCCAGAGGACACGAGCCTCGACATGTCGGGCCAGGCAAATGACGTCCTCGGGCAGTTGGCGCAGCTGCTCAAGACCCTCGGATCCGATCTGAGCAACGTCTTGCAGGTGACCATCTACATGACGAGCCTCAAGGAGAAGGCAGACTTCAACGCGGCCTGGAAGGCGCATTTTGCAGAGGCTCATCTGCCGGCGCGCGCCGCAATCGGCGTGGCGGATCTCGGTCCCGGCGTCAAACTCGAGATCACGGCCATCGCCGCTCGACAATAGTGGCATGCCAGGGCGCCGCAAAGAACCTCACACCAAACCCATTGTGTTCTCGGCAAGATCCACCTCAGATTAGCGCCGCTCGTGAAGGATAACCGCCACGAGCGACGTTACTGTCAGCACGATTCCTAGCCCGACGGCCGGATCGCTGGCGACAATCGCCGCGAGAGAGGCACCGCATGCAGCGCCCGCCATTTGCGAGAATCCGAACAGGGCTGCGGCGATACCGGCCTTGCTGCCAAACGGCGACAGCGCTGCCGCGCTCGACAGCGGGCTCACTATTCCCACGCCGAACAGAAAGACGGAAGCCGCTAACAGAAATGGCAGCAGCGCGCCGTTCGCGAGCAGCACCGCGCAAAGCAGCCCGGCGCCTCCGAGGACGGTTAGTCCCAAGCCGACCGACGTCGCACGGCAGGAACCAACCCGCGCCGATAGCCTAGGCGCCAGCATGCCGGCCGCAAACACCAGGAAGACCACGCCCGCAAATAGCTCACCAAGTTTGATTGGCAAGAATCCAAACGATTCGAGCAGCACCCGCGGCGCGCTGGAGAAAATCGCGAAAAGACCGGCCATCACCAGTCCAGCGGTTCTAGCAGGCGCAACGAACCGGCGATCCCGAACAAGCTCCAGATAGAAGCCGGCAATTTTGAGCGGATTCAGAGAACGACGCGCGCCGTCATTGGTTTCGCCGACGAAGGTCGCATAGGCCAAAGCCGTGCAGAGCGCGAAGGCCGCGACAAAGGCAAATTCCGAGCGCCAGCCAAAGAATAGATCGAGCGCACTCCCCAGCAGCGGTGAAAAGCCTGGGGCGGCCGCGGTTGCCATGGTGATCGAGGCCATGACCTTTGCAAGTGCCTGGCCATCGAACAGATCCCGGGCGATCGCACGTGAAAGCACCGAAGCCGCACATGCGCCGCAAGCCTGCATTGATCGGCCGATCAGCAGGCTCGATAGATCGCGCGCGAAAGCGCACCAGATCGTACCGGCGATGAAAATTCCGAGCCCTATCAGAATCGGCATGCGTCGCCCGAACCGGTCCGACAGCGGGCCGGCAATCAATTGCCCTATGGCGAAAATCGCCAGAAAGATCGTGAAGGCCGACGTGACCGCCGCGCTGGATACATGCAAATCGTCCGCGATGACCGGCAGCGAAGGCAAGAAGATGTTGGTCGCAAGGATTCCTGTCGCCGCCAGGGCACAAATCACTATTCTGCGCGCCGCCGCCCCTGCTTGACGTCCGTGCCCCGCCGCAGAAACCGTGCCCTCGACTTCAATGGACATGCTGCGCTCCCAAGTCCTGTCCAGATGCGGCGAGGCAGGGACGCCTGATCACCTACCCACTGCATGCTGGCCGGACGCATGCCATCCTGAACAACCACTGCTTGGGTGTCGTCCTGCGAATGTGGGAGGAGCGCGCAAATATTTGCTGCTTCTGGGTGCTGCAATGAGCGCCCTCTCTCCTATCCCGCCAGGGGCGTCGTATAGCCTGCAACCAGCTTGACGAGATCCGCCTGGCGCGCGGTGCCTGTTTTTTCAAACAACCAGCTGACATGCGTCCTAACCGTGCTATCGGCGACCCCGAACGCCATAGCGACCTCAGGAACGCCACCGACCTCGACGATGGCCAGCAACACGCGGAGTTCGGTCGGCGTCAGCTTGAACGCGCTGCCGATGGCTCCGGGAATAGAAGCAACCGCCAGCGACGCCTTGCGAACGAACAAGGCCGCCGTGGCGGTGTAAACAATACCAGCACGCCGACGCGCGCCTGACGTGAGGGGCAATGCATGGGCCACATAGCGGTCGCCCTCCCTGCCGGTCAGCGGCAACGCGATGCCCCTTATACCAAGTGCGGCATCGCCCTGCCCCGCGGTGGCGAAGACATCTCGCAGGGTGCGGTCGACCTGAGGATCGCTGGCGACCAGCCGCCCGCCCACGGAACTCAGAATATCACGAGCGTCGAGAATGGCATTGCCGGCCGTATTGGCGTGAATGAGACGTCCACCGGGATAGACGAGATACATGCCAGCACCGAGCCCGTCCAGCGTGTCAACGAACGTCGCGAGTTCAGCGGCCTTGAACTCGAACATCTTGCCGATCACGACGGCACGCCTGATATGCGGCGCGATCAGCCTCATTTGCCGGCGCGCGTGCTCGTCGACGAGCCCATTTCGCCGGTGGCGGAAGACCCCGAAAATAGCTGTGCTGACCGTGGTCCTGTCGACAACCGCGCTGACAAAATCGACAAGCCCCTGGGGCTCGGCCCACTGCCGGTATAGTTCACTCTGGGTGAGTGCTGCGAAAGACATCAAATCGGTCGTCGCGATCGGCTGCTCGAGGTCACCGAGAAAGTGCCCCTCCGCGGAGGAATAAATCTGCCGAAAGAGTTCGACCCGCAACGGCACGTCAAATCCAAAGCGATGGGGCACCGTGGCGTGCTGGACACCGACGTCCTTGCAGAACAGCCCGCCTGCTGCGCCGCCAACGAATTGCACGATGCTGACGATGGCGTCTTCCCAACGAGAGGGATCGATGGCGGCATCGTAGATGACGCTGATCAGGTCGCTCAGTTGCTGCTGATCATCTGAATTGTCTTTCGACGATTCCGAAACCGACCGCGGATGTGAAACCCTGTTCATTCGAAGACGCGCCCCCGGTGTGAGGATAGCTGTGAGACAACTTTAAGCTTTTCCGCTGATAGCGAGCCGTTATCGCGCTCAAATCATTTTGATCGTGTCCCACCGGAGCCGCAGGGAATATCGGCCATCCTTCAAATGGAGGATGGTCATGCGGTCGGTGATCCTCTTGGCCGGACGCCGCAGGTTGAAATGAGTTGATCAGAACGCGATGCGCACGCCGCCCTGGCCGTGTCGATACGGCTGCGACCGGACGCCGCGCCGCTTGAATCCACCCCTGCTTGCGGACTGATTGGCCTGTCTTGACGAGCGTCTCGGGTCAGATGTCGGCGTCCTGGGACGCGGCGAAGCTTCGGCATGAAAGCGGGACGAGCATGGCCGCGTGACGGCGGTAGCGGCGATACCGGTTGCCGAACTGCTGGATCAGATCGTGCTCTTCCAACTGAATGCCGATCAGGATGTAGGCTGTGATGCCAAGCGAATAGACCAGATGACCGACCGTCATCGCAGGCGTGGCCCAGACTGCGAGCAGGATGCCGAGATAGATCGGATGGCGGACATACCGGTAGAGCAACGGCGTGCGGAATTTGGCTTCGGGCGGTTGTTTACCGAACAGGTGCATGAACACCTGGCTGAGGCCGAACAACTCGAAATGATTGAGAAGAAACGTGCTGACCACCAGCACGACCCAACCCAGCCAGAAGACGGCGTCGATCGCCCCCGCCGCGACCGGGTGGTTCACGGTCCAGACCGGCGTGGGGATCGGCTGCCACTGCCAGTACAGCAACAGCAGTGCAAAGCTGGCGAACAGCACGTAGGTGCTGCGCTCGACCGAAGCCGGCACGATTCGCGTCCACCAGCGCTTGAAGCCCTGACGCGCCATCACGCTGTGCTGGATCGCGAACACTCCGATTAGCAGCACATCGATAACAATGCTTGCCAGAACCGGACCAATGGCCCCGGAATCGATAGACTTTGGAGGAGCAGGTTCCCGGTGAAGCCAGTGAGATAGAGCAAGGCGACGAGCGTGACACCGTAAGCGGCAGTGCCGTAGAGGACCGCAACTAGACCTGCCATCAATCTTCTCCCAGAGAGTTCATTTTTTTTGCATCGATTCGTCCGATAGCGGCGGCGGCTGCGGCGGTGCTTACAATGAAGAGATTTCGAGCAGCGACTGGCGCGGGTACGTCACCCCGGGGCCGCGGCGGTGATCCCGGATTCTGCACGGTGACCATCCAAGAGCTTGAATTCATCATCACGCCTTCAGGGCGGACGAATTGTTTCAACTCGTCCTTCAAGGCCGCCACCAGCGTATCAAACAAACGAGCAGCCTTCGGACCGGCTTCGCGATAAACCTCCCCTGCGGGACCGATCGCGAGCTGAAACGCGACCGCTTCGTCAAGATCTCGCCCGACCAAGACTTCGGCATCCGTTCGAACCTGATGCCGCCGTAGCCGGCAATCATCAATTGCCGAGTCACGGCCTCGGGATCGGTCATAGAAAACGGTCCGGGCCCGCAGGTTGCAGCGTCTTCCCTGACGGGGGGCAGCTAGCGAAGCAGAACCTCCTTCGACAGTGTAAGCCACGGATTGTCCGCCCGTTCGCGCCAGACGACCATCGTCATCAGTCCACCCGGCTTGAGCGCAAATCGCAAGTTGCTCAAGCCAGCCGTTGGGTTTTCGAAGAACTGGGTTCCAAAGCGAGAGAAGCAAAAATCATGTACCGGCTCGAACGGATGGGTCTGAACATCCGCTTCGAGAAAGCTGAGATTGGTCACCCCTGCCTCCTTCGCATCTGCGCGGCCGACGTCGAGGAAGGCATTGCAGCAATCGAGGCCGAGGACGGATCCGGTCGGTCCGACGCGCCGCGCAAGTTCAATTGCGGTGTCGCCCCAGCCACATCCCACATCCAGGGCCCTGTCGCCGGCTCTGATCGGCAGCGACGGGAAGACTTTAGCGCTATGCAGGTGAAGGCCGCCGGCGAGGATGTGCCGCCACGCATTGAATTTCGGAGCCAGTACAGCGTTCCAGAAATCGATATACGGCGTGACGGTTGCGGTAGCCTGCGCGATGCTCATGATCGGGATATCCGTCTGCTTGGTTGCCATCCAGAACCCCGTCGTGGCGTCCCGCTTTTCCATTCTTCCGCAACCGGTTCCGCGTCCGCCTGACCGTCTGGACAGCGTCTCAAGGAAACGTGGAGGAATCGGTTGCTTGGCAGTTCATTCATGAGCCCCGTATAAGCGCGGGGACCGCCACGGTGAATGATCGCCCAGCCGGATCAGTTGACCGATCGTCCAAATCTGAGATTAGCCTAATGATCGATCCGCTATCGGAAGTGCTTCGATCGGTTCGCCTGACCGGCGGCATTTTTCTGGATGCGCGGTTCACCGCGCCGTGGAGCGTCCATACGCAGATCGTCGCTGAGGACTGCGTGACCTTCGCGGTCAAGCCCTCGCTGCTGATCGCTTACCACTTCGTCATCGCCGGAAAATTTCTGCTCAGCGTCGACAGCGAACCTACAGTCGAGGTGCGGGCCGGCGAGATCGTACTGCTGCCCAGAAACGATGTTCATACACTCGCCAGCGACGCGGGTCTGGTACCGACAAACGCGCGTCATCTCATTCAGCCGTCACCGGATGGGGGGCTGGCAAAAATTATGCACGGCGGAGGCGGTGAGCCGGCGCAAATCGTGTGCGGTTTTCTCGGCAGCGAGGAAACCTATAATCCGTTGATCGCGGCCCTGCCAAGAGTGCTGAAGCTCGACATTCGCGAGGGGGTCGCACGCGACTGGATCGAGGCTTCAGTGCGATATGCAGCCGGCGAACTGACGGCCGGCAGGTTCGCCTCGTCAAACCTGATGTCTCGGCTTTCCGAACTGCTGTTCGTAGAGGCGATGCGGCAATATTCCGTGACATACACCGATCAAGATGGAGGATGGCTGAAGGGGATTGCCGATCCGAAAATCGGACGCGCGCTCGCCTCCATTCATCATAACGTCGGGCTGCCGTGGTCCGCGGAAGTCCCTTGCGAGAGAAGTCTCGATGTCGCGGAGCGCCTTCGTCGACCGCTTCACAACCCTGATCGGGGTGCCACCAATCCGGTATCTGACCATCTGGCGGCTTCAGGCAGCCAAGGTGAGCCTACGAGAAACACGCAAGCCGATCGACCAAATCGCAGAGGAAGTGGGTTACGGATCCGGAGAAGCATTCAGCCGGGAATTCGGCCTGGCGCCTGCGCGATGGCGGCAACGCTGACAACGCAATTGATTGCGCAAGCGTCAAGTTTCAGAACGAGCCTCCATAGGGGGACGATCAGGAAATGATGCGTCGCCGTCGCGGCGAGAGCCGTAGCGGGTCAAACCGGCCCTGGACGGTCGGAATCGCACCTCTTGTCTATCTCGCACAGCGGAGCATGTGACCAGCTGATACGCACGTCCTAGTGCCCTCGGCGTGGACCTGGAGCACGGGCACGCGTCACGCACGCCAATTTCAGTGCGCACAAACCCGCGCGATATCGGCGACGGGTCGAGATCGGCGAAGGCACGCACATGGTCCTGCTGGAGAAGAACCGGTTGCAGGCCTTCGACGCGATCAATCAGTTTCTCTCGGAACAGTATGAGCATGACTAGCGCGATCTCCGCGGATCCCGCCGCGAGAAACACAGATGCTTCGCCTGAGCGCGACTCGCGCTTCCGGTTCCCGAATCGTCCGATCCTTGAGGACGATCGCATGCGCCGTCTACTATTCCGGAACCGTTTGACCGATCGCCCTCGCACTTCTGGGCGCATGCTGGGCAGACAAACAATGACCTGCATGGAGTAAAACTATCAAAGTTTAATGCGCTCTGTCGTTCTCATCGATCAAATTGGGGACGGGTTCTGAGTTATTAGGCGACCAATGCAGGCAGGATTTGCGTTCTCCAAGCTCGCCGACCGGTTGGCGAGCCTCACTCCCGTAACGGCCGACGATCTCCACCTGCTCGCGGACATGGCAAGCACAATCGCGCATCTCGGTTCGCGTCAGGCCGTTTTGCGGCATGGCGATGATGCCACCCAGTGCTGCCTGCTCCTTCAGGGATATCTGTCGTGGCAGGATGCAGAGAGTGCGGACGGGCAGATCACGTCAATCCATGTTCCCGGTGACATCGCCGATCTACACACGCTTTATCGTCCTCGCGTTGACGGCAACCTGATCGCGCTCGGCCCTGCCATCGTCGCTCTCGTGCCACACCGCTTCTTTCACGATTTGTCCGCGCGTTCGCCCGCGATGTCTCGCGCATTGCTGCTGATGCTGCTCACCACCCACGCCATTCAGCGCAACTGGACAGTGAACCTGGGTAGCCGTGATGCATTGACGCGCGTGGCGCATCTGCTGTGCGAGATCACCACCCGGCTGCAAAGCGTCGGCTTGGCGAGAGATTTCAGACTGCCGTCACCCTTCACCCAATCGGACCTTGCGGCAGCATGCAGCATCTCCCCGGTCCACGCCAACCGCACGATTCAGGAACTGCGACGATGCAATCTCCTGCAATGGCAGGGCAAGACGGTAACGATCACGGACTGGCAGGGACTCGTGCGGCTCGCAAGATTCGATCCGACTTACCTGAGCATTTCGTCCAGCCGCGACGATGCGTCGTCCTCGCGTCTCAGGCCACTTACGGCGGACCTTGCGCTCGCTTGAGCTCCTTTCGGACGACACCTTGGAAACTTGCGGAGCGTGCAATCAGGGCCTCCCGCACCTCTTCAAGGACGCTATCCCAGTTGCCTGGTGTCCTCTGATGAAACAGCCGCAGGCTCGGATACCAAAGGGAATGGGCCTCGGATGCCGGCCAGCGCCAGTCGCAATCCGCATGCAATAAGACCCACGCCTCACAGCCGAGTGCTCCCGCGAGATGGGCCACCATAGTGTCGACGCAAATGACGAGATCGAGCCGCTGGAGGAGATGACCGAGAACCGTAACGTCAGGCGTGCTGACGTCCCTCGCGCCGATCTCGGCCAGTTCGCACGTTCGGGCCCCGCGTTGCAGTGAGCAGAGCGTCACGCCGGGAACGGCAAGATGTCCCAACAGGGACGGCGGAACGGTCCTCCGCTTGTCCCAATTGCCGACTTCCCAAACCAGGCCCACGGCAAGGCCCCTGAGTTCGAGACCTCGGTCTTGCGGGAGCGCTGGTTCGACCTTGGTCGGCAACGACAGGTAAGGTGCGCGCATCTCGACCTGCTCTCGCCTCGCCCTTATGGCATGCGGCACCTCCATAATCTCGATATCGACCTCGAAGTCGACCTCAGGTGCACCATCATGGAGCGCGAAGGCCCGATCGACGCCAGCCGCTCGCTCGACCAGCGGCAGAAGCTCGCCCTGGCACCAGACCGTGACGCGGCGCGCGACGTCACGAAGCGGCCGCATGAAGCGCAGGAACTGGATAGTGTCGCCGAGCCCGTGGTAGCAGCGGACCAGCACATCCTTGCCCCTCAGTTCCTCACCACGCCAGATCCGCTGCAGGTGACGCGGCCCGGTGTGCTTGGGTGGATACGCAAGCATTGCCAGATCGCGGTCATTGATTGCCCAGGCGCGTTCGAAGTCGCCTGCCCGCATCGCCTCGGTCCAGCTGCCCGACACGTGGCGATCCAACTAGCGCCGTACGAATTTGTGAAAGCGGCTCGGCTTCCCATCCTTGGTCTGGTCCTGATGGAGGAAGGCAATGCCGGCCTCGTCGAACTTGGCGAAGAATTCGTCCCAGCTGATCCGATCGAGACCTTCGTCGGGCGGATCGAAATCGATGCGCAGGATACCGGCGTGTCCGTCCTCCTCCGTGGCCTTGACCGTTGCAGGCTTTCCGCCGCGCTCCTCCGCCCATTTCCGGATCACATCATGGCTGGTGGTCTGCTGGGCTTCGCTGGTTTGTGATTTGGATGACATGTGACACCTCGATTGCTGACAAGGAGCGAGCGACGGATCGGCCCTCGCGTCGGACTGTTTCGCCGTGAACGCCGGGCGCGAGCATTTGTTCTTTCGTAGGCCGGACTCTCTCAAAACATCATCTTCTTCATCTTCATCATGGAAGCTTTTCGTTCCCACCAACCCGCCCGGGATTCTATCCCAGGTTAAGCGCGCGAGATTTTTTCGGCCGGAATCCGACGTGAGGCGGACATAGTGCAGTGAGTTCAGGAACGAACATACGTTCCCCACGTTCGCCGACGTACTTACGTCAACACTGCATCTCTTCAACACTGCATGCCTTAACGCTGCACGTCTTCCGGAGGGCCTCTAGCCATGCATTCTCGTCTTCAGGACAGGCGGCGCGTGCGCGTCGGCATCGTCGGTGTCGGCAATTGTGCGAGCTCCTTCGTTCAAGGGCTCTCCTATTACCGGGACGCCAAATCGAATGAACCGGTGCCTGGGCTGATGAACGCCGATCTCGGCGGCTACCACATCAGCGACATTCAGGTCGCGTCGGCCTTCGACGTCCATGCCGGCAAGGTCGGACGCGACGTGGCCGAGGCGATCTTCGCAGCGCCGAACAACACGCACCGCTTCTCCGACGTCGCCCCCACCGGCGTCATGGTCCAACGCGGCCCCGTCATGGACGGTGTCGGCCATTATCTAAAGGACGACGTCCCGATTGCGGATGTCCCGGAAGCCGACGTCTCCGAAGTGCTCGCGACCTCGCGCACGGACGTGCTTGTGTCCTATCTTCCCGTCGGCTCGCAGCGTGCGAGCGAATTTTACGCCGCGCGCGCGATCGAGGCCGGCTGCGGCTACGTCAATTGCATCCCCGTCTTCATTGCCTCGAATCCCGACTGGCGGCGGCGTTTCGAGGATGCAGGCCTGCCGATCGTCGGCGACGACATCAAGAGCCAGGTCGGCGCCACCATTCTGCACCGTGTGCTCGCCAATCTCTTCCGTGAACGCGGCGTACGGCTGGACAGAACCTACCAGCTCAACATCGGCGGCAACACCGATTTCAAGAACATGCTCGAGCGCGAGCGGCTGACATCAAAGAAGATCTCCAAAACCCAAGCCGTAACCAGCCAGTTCGACGTGCCCATGGATGCCGATAATATCCATGTCGGCCCGAGCGACCATGTGCCGTGGCTGACCGACCGCAAGCTGGCCTTTATCCGCCTGGAGGGCACCACGTTCGGCGGTGTTCCCTTGAGCGCGGAAGTCAAGCTCGAAGTCTGGGACTCCCCGAACTCGGCGGGTGTCGTGATCGACGCGGTCCGCTGCGCCAAGCTCGCCATGGACCGCGGGCAGGCCGGCGCGCTGACGGGCCCCTCGAGCTATTTCATGAAGTCGCCGCCTCAGCAGTTCACGGACGAAGAGGCCGGACGGCGAACGCGCGCCTTCATCGACGACAAGGCGTATACCTGATGGCGAAGATCATTCATCTGATCCGCCACGGGCATCATGCCCTGCTCGGCCGCACGCTCTGTGGCCGGATGAAGGGCGTAGAGCTCGATGATCTCGGCTGCGAGGAAATCGCGCGATGCGCCGATACTTTCACGCCCCCGCCGAGCATGGTTCAGTCGAGCCCGCAGCGGCGCTGCATGCAGTCGGCCTGCATCCTGGCGGCGCGCTTCGGCTTGCCGGTCGAGATCGTGCCGGCACTCGACGAGCTCGACTACGGCGAATGGACCGGACTGTCGTTCGAGGCGCTCGCCCGGGATCCCCGCTGGTCGCGCTGGAACGAACAACGCGGAACGAACCGCCCGCCGGGGGGCGAAAGCATGCGGTCGCTTCAGAAGCGCGTCGTCGCCCATCTGGAGCAGCTGCGCAACGATCATGGTAGCGGCACCGTCGTCGTCGCCGTCAGCCATGCCGAACCGATCCGCGCGGCGCTGCTGCACTATTCCCGGAAAGAGCTCGACGACTTCCTCTCGATCGAGATCGACCCCGGCAGCGTCAGCACCCTCAGCGTGGACAATCGCGGACTCAAGATCACCGGGATCAATCAGCGGGTGCCAGCGTGAAGATCGTCATTTTCGGCCTGACAATTTCCTCGTCCTGGGGCAACGGTCACGCCACCCTGTGGCGAGGGCTTTGCAAGCATCTCGCGCGAGCCGGCCACAGCGTCGTCTTTTTCGAGCGCGACGTGCCCTACTACGCGGGCGCGCGGGATTTGCACGAACTGCCCGGCGGGCAATTGCGACTGTTCTCGAACTGGGACGATGTGCTGCCTTTGGCGCGGAGCGAAATCCGTGATGCAGATGTCGCGATCATAACGTCCTATTGTCCCGACGCGATCGCCGCGACAGAGCTTGTCCTGTCCGAGGGTCGTGCGGTGCCCGTGTTCTATGACCTCGACACGCCGGTCACGCTGACGAAGCTGATGGCCGGCGAGGCCGTTCCCTATATCGGGCCGCGCGGCCTGCGGGATTTCGCCCTGGTCCTGAGCTTCACCGGCGGCTCCCGCATCTGCAACGAATTTCGCGACAGGCTCGGCGCCTGCAACGTCCGCCCGCTCTACGGACACGTCGATACGGACATCCATCGGCCGGTGCCGTCGCAGCCGCATTACCGTGCGGATCTGTCCTATCTCGGCACATATTCGCAGGATCGCCAGCGCGCACTCGAGGCTCTGTTCGTCGAACCCGCACGTAACAGGCAGGATCTGCGCTTCCTGATTGGAGGTGCACAATATCCGGAAGATTTTCCCTGGTCGCCAAACATCTACTTCGTGCAGCACTTGCCGCCGTCGGAGCACGCGGCGTTCTTTGCGTCATCCCGGCTGACACTCAACGTCACGCGCCGCGCCATGGCCGAGATGGGCTGGTGCCCCTCCGGCCGCCTGTTCGAAGCCGCTGCCTGCAAGGCCCCGCTGCTCAGCGACGACTGGCCGGGACTCGATGAATTCTTTGTACCTGGGCAGGAGATCCTGATCGCATGCGATGCGAAGGACACGCTTGCTGCGTTGACGATGGCCGACGCCGAGCTTCAGCACATTGCCGGGCGCGCCTATGAACGGACCATGGATCAGCACACATCCGACAAGCGCGCAGCCGAACTGATTTGGCTGCTCGAGCAGACGGCATCGCTCGGCGCGCGCCGACAGCAACCCGAGGAGGCCTGATCATGTGGGGCATCGTTCCGGCCGCGGGCCGCGGCAGCCGCATCCAGCCGCTCGCCTTCTCCAAGGAGTTGCTTCCGGTCGGAAGCCAACGGGACGACGGCATCGACCGTCCGTGCGCCGTCTCCGAATATCTGCTGGAGCGGCTGATCCTTGGGGGCGCCGACAAGATCTGCTTCGTGATCTCCCCCGGCAAATCGGACATCCTCGAATATTTCGGCGATCATTATGGCAGCGCCCAGCTCGCCTATGTCGTGCAGCCCGATGCGTCGGGGCTGTGCGATGCCGTGTTCAGGGCGGGCACGGTCGTTGGCCACGACGAAGACGTCCTGGTCGGACTTCCGGATACCGTATGGTTCCCAAAGGCGGCCTTGCAGACGTTGCCGGCCGCCGACCTGTCGTTTCTGCTGTTTCCGGTCGAACATCCCGAGTTCTTCGATGCCGTCGTGCTCGACGGCGATCGCGTCACGGAGATCCAGGTCAAGCAGCCGGATGCGGTGTCGAAATGGATATGGGGCGCCTTCAAGATGTCCGGCCACGGATTTCGCGAGCTTCAGTCGTTGTGGACGAAGCGCGACCGCCGCGATGAATATTTCGGGACGCTCGTCAATGCCTACATCGCGGGCGGCGGCCAGGGTCTCGGCGTCAAGGCCGGCGAATCCTATGTCGACGTCGGCACCATCGATGGCTACCGGACGGCAATGGCGTTGCTCGCGGAAAGCTCCGCCGGGAACGGACGCTCTCGACTGCTGGCCGGCGGTTCGCCGGAGGCAATCCGCCCTGCCTCCGCAATGAACAATGGAGTGACCGCATGAGCAGAGGCGCCCTCTCCCGCGAGGAAATCCGCCAGCGCGTCGATGCGCTCGGGCCATGGTTTCACAATCTGGACCTGAACGGCGTGCCGACAGCGCCTTCACACTTTCTCGGCGACTATCCCAACGTGAAATGGCGCCGCTTTTCCGGGATCATTCCGGACCGCCTCGAAGGCAAGACCGTGCTCGATATCGGCTGCAATGCCGGTTTCTACGCCATGGAGATGAAGCGGCGCGGCGCCGAGCGCGTCCTCGGCCTGGACACCGACGACGAATATCTCGCGCAAGCCCGCTTCGCGGCCGAGGTGAACGGGCTCAGGATCGAATTCCGCAAGATGTCAGCCTATGATGTCGGCCAGCTGCGCGAAAAATTCGATCTCGTGATCTTCATGGGCGTGCTCTACCACCTGCGGCACCCTCTGCTGGCACTCGACCTGATCCACGAGCACGTGGCTGACGATCTCCTGCTGTTCCAGTCGATGCAGCGCGGCGACAGCCGCGTGGATTCCCTCGACAAGAACTATGACTTCTGGACCACCGATCAGTTCGATTCCCCGGGCTATCCAAAGCTGCACTTCATCGAGAACAAATATGCCGACGACCCCACCAATTGGTGGGTGCCGAACCGCGCCTGCGCCGAAGCCATGCTGCGCAGCGCCGGCTTTGCGATCGCGGCGCATCCGGAAGAGGAAGTCTATCTCTGCAAACGGGTGACAAGGCCGCAGGCGGAAGGTCCGGTTTATCCGTCGCGGGAGACTGGCCGATGATCGAAGCCGCCAAGATCTGGAACGAGCCCAACAACAAGTCGCACTGGGACATCCTGATCGATCCGGATTGGACCATGTTCGCGAGCCTGTCGCTCGCTGCCGGAAAGGCGATCCGCAGCGCGCATCCCACACTCCCACGTGTGCTTGGCGGCATATCGCCGATCGATCCGTCCTTCCTGCGCAACATGCAGGCGCGCGGCGTACTCGATCATGTCGATGTCGTGGCCGTGCACGGCTTTCCGCTGGACTGGAACCTGTGGCAGATCGCGGAATGGCCGGCCAAGATCGACGAGATCAAGGCCGTCACCCCGCTGCCTGTTTGGGTCACGGAGGTGGGAGTCTCGTCTTTCGGCGCCGAGGAGGTGCAGGCTTGGGGCCTGACCCGAACGGCGGAGTTGTTGATCGGCCGCGCTCCGCGCATTCACTGGTACAGCCTCTACGATCTGCCTTCGAGTTGGGAGGCCACGACCCGGCACAAGGAAGCTGAAGGTTCATCCTACTACAGGCATTTTCACATGGGCCTGCTACGCGAGGACGGAACGCCGAAAGCCTCGGCGGACCTGTTCGCCCAATATGCACCTGCGATGGGCCTGTGCCAGTGGTTTCACTTCGAGGACCACCGCCTCGACGACGCCGTGCGCTGGATGCGCCGGCTGGGCGTGCAGCATCTCAGGACTGGCCTGTCCTGGGCCGACAGCTTCCGTCCCAATGCGCTCGACTGGTTCGATCGGCAGATGGACGCGCTGGCCGAGTTTCAGGTCACGGTGACCTTCTGCTTCACCCCGGAACATCGGGGTATCGAGCCTCATCACACCAGCCCGCCGCTCGACGTGAACGAGTTCGCCGAGTTCTGCGCGCAGATGGTCGAACGCTATTGCGCGAAAACCGGGCTCGCGCCGTCCGCAGCGTCTTCGCGCCCGGCCATCTCGGAGCCGACATGCGTGCCGTGATCCTGGTGATGGACTCCGTCGGGATCGGCGCCGCGCCCGATGCCATCAATTACGGCGACGAGGGTGCCGATACCGTCGGCCACATTGCCGAGATGTGCATGGCCGGCAATGCCGACGGACCGCACCGGGAGGGGCCGCTTCAGCTTCCCAATCTGGTTGCGCTCGGCCTTGGCCAGGCTTGCCGTCTCGCCACCGGGCGCGTGCCGCCGGGGCTCGATGGCCCAACTGAGCATGCGCGATTTGGCTGCGCGAGCGAGATCTCCAAAGGCAAGGACACGCCCTCGGGCCATTGGGAGATCGCCGGCGTGCCGGTGCCATTCGACTGGGGCTATTTTCCAAGAACCAAGCCATGCTTCGCGCGCGACCTGACGGAGAGCCTGTGCGAACAGGCTCGAGTGCCCGGCATCCTCGGGAACTGTCACGCCTCCGGCACGGAGATCATCGCCGAATTCGGCGAGCGTCACATCAGAACGGGCGAACCGATCTGCTATACATCGGCCGACAGCGTGTTTCAGATCGCAGCGCACGAGGAGACGTTCGGTCTCGAACGCCTCTATGAGGTCTGCCGTGTTGCACGCCGACTGGTCGACCCCCTCAACATCGGGCGCGTCATCGCACGCCCCTTCATCGGCACGTCGGTAGGTGACTTCAAGCGAACAGCGCACAGGAAGGACTTCTCCGTCCCCCCGCCGGAGCGAACGATCCTCGATCTTGCCGAGAGCGCAGGCCGTGACATCGTAACGATCGGCAAGATCGACGACATCTTCGCCCATCGCGGCACCGGGAGGAACCTGCGCGGCGATGGCAACCAAGCGCTGTTCGATGCCACGTATGATGGGCTGGCCTCTCTCGCGGAGGGCGGGATGTTGTTCGCCAATTTCATCGATTTCGACACGCTGTACGGCCATCGCCGAGATGTGGCAGGCTATGCAGCGGCGCTCGAAGCCTTCGATGCGCGAGTTCCGGATCTTTTGAACCGCCTGCGCGAGGATGATCTCCTGATCATCACGGCTGATCATGGTTGCGATCCGACCTGGAGCGGTACCGATCACACGCGGGAACAAGTGCCGGTTTTGGCGTGGAGCGCGCGGTTAACTTCTCCGATCGGCAAGCGCGCCGGATTTGCGGACATCGGCGCGACGGTCGCGAGCCATCTCGAGCTGCAGGCACCGGGTCACGGCGTGTATTTTTAGCCTGCTGCACCGCGCAGATTCACCTGGGTTATTGATCCAGGTTAGAGAAATTTTCGTTTGTAGGTTTCGCAGGAACGAACATTCCTTGCACCGCTTCTACTTCCAAATGTGACTGGCGCGCCGGTCGCTCGACCAGAACAGCAGCGCGCTTTCATTCTCATCACGGATTGATCCCGCAGGATCGATCTTACGGCGGCACGGAGCGGTGAATGACGCGAGTATTGATCACTGGAGGTGCGGGATTCATCGGATCGCATGCAGCGGACGCGCTGCTCGCGGCCGGCTACGAAGTCCGCCTGCTCGACAATCTCTCGCCGCAGGTCCACGGAGGCAACCGCCAGCGTCCCGCCTATCTTGCCAAAGACGCGGAGCTCGTCGTCGGTGACGTCACCGACGCTCTCGCGGTCGATCATGCGTTGCGCGGCACCGACATGGTCCTGCATCTCGCATCAGCGGTCGGCGTCGGCCAGAGCATGTATGACATCGAACCCTACGTCAGAACCAACGAGCTCGGTACCGCCGTGCTGTTGCAAGCACTATCCAAGCGCCCGGTCGCGCGGCTCGTGGTGGCCTCGTCCATGAGTATTTACGGCGAGGGCCTTTACCGGAGCGCCGATCAGAGCGTGGTCGCCTGCGAGGAGCGGGCGGTCGAGCAGCTTCGCCGCGGCGATTGGGAGCTGCGCGATGCCGCTGGCAACCCGCTCGATCCCGTCCCTACGCCGGAGACAAAGCAGCCTTCGCTGAGCTCGATCTATGCGCTCAACAAATATGCGCAGGAGCGCATGTGCCTGATCACAGGCAAGGCGTATGGCATTCCGACGGTGGCGCTACGCTTCTTCAATGCGTTCGGGCCACGTCAGGCCCTGTCCAATCCGTATACCGGCGTACTGGCCATCTTCGCCGCCCGGCTGCTCAACGGCCGTCCTCCCCTCGTGTTCGAGGATGGCCGGCAGCGCCGCGACTTCGTCCATGTCCATGACGTCGCCCGCGCCTGCCGGATGGCGCTGGAGGCGGAGCATGCGCAGGACGTCTTCAACGTCGGCTCTGGTCAGAGTCGCACCATTTTGTCGGTCGCGGAGGATCTGGCCGAAGTCATGGGGCGCCGCGACATTGCGCCCGAGCTGACGCGGAAATATCGCGCCGGGGACATCCGGCACTGCTTCGCCGATATGGGAAAATCCCGCGACGTGCTCGGCTTCGAGCCTCGCGTCGCATTCAGGGACGGGCTCGAAGAGCTGGCGGAATATCTCGCCGACCAGATCGCCGACGATCAGGCGGAGCGAGCCACCAAGGAGCTGCAGCAACGAGGATTGGTCGCGTGATGAGTGAACGAGACAACAGACCCGTCCTGATCACCGGCGGCTGCGGGTTTATCGGCTGCAACCTCGCCGACCGCCTCGCGGAGCGCGGCGAGCCGGTGCTGATCCTGGATAACCTCGCCCGCACCGGCGTGCGGGAGAATGCGCAGTGGCTGAAGTCCCGGCATGGCGACCGGGTCACAATCACCGTGGCCGACATTCGCGAGCCGATCCCGGTGATCGACGCCGTACGCGAAGCCCGCGCCGTGCTGCACTTGGCCGCCCAGGTCGCCGTCACCGACAGCGTGAGCGATCCGGCCGCCGATTTCGAGATCAATGCGCGTGGCACATTGAACGTGCTCGAAGCCGTGCGCCTCCACAACAACGCCGCACCGATCGTGTTCGCCTCGACCAACAAGGTCTACGGACGCCTGATCGATGATGGCGACATCGCGCTCACCGGCCGCCGCTACACGCCGAAAAGCGGCCTGCTGGCGGCCGGCATCTCGGAAAATGCGCCGCTCGACTTTTACAGCCCCTATGGATGCTCCAAGGGAACGGCGGATCAATACGTCCACGACTATGCGCGGGTCTACGGCCTCCAGACCGTGGTAATGCGCATGAGCTGCATCTACGGGCCCCGTCAATTCGGCACCGAGGATCAGGGTTGGATCGCGCATTTCCTGCTCAGCGCTATCCGCAGCAAAGAGCTGACGATCTATGGCGACGGCCATCAGGTCCGCGATGCGCTTCACGTCTCCGACGCGGCCGCGGCCTGGCTCGCCGTGCTCGATGGCATCGCGCTCGCCCGTGGGCGCGTATTCAATCTCGGCGGTGGTCCGGCCAACGCGATCAGTCTGCTGGAATTGATCGACCGCATCACCGATCTGACCGGCCGCAAGGTGGCCTATCGCTTTGCCGATTGGAGGCCCGGCGATCAGCCCTGGTACGTGACCGACACGCGCGCGCTCTCCAGCGCGCTCGGCTGGGCACCTCAGATTTCATTCGCAGACGGACTCCGATCCCTTCACACCTGGCTGGCCGGCCGGTTCGGATCGTCACAAGACAACCGCGAGGCGCTCGCATGACGCGTGTTGCCCTCATCAACCCAAACTGGGACTTTGGCGGCAGCATCTATTTCGGCTGCCGATCGCCTCACCTTCCGCTCGAACTCGGGATCTCCGAGCACTACCTGAAGGCGGCCGGGCACAAGACGCTGCTGCTCGACGCCCACATGTTTGACCTTTCTCTCACCGAGATCGAAGCCGAGCTGCGCGCGTTCGGCCCCGACCAGATCGTCATCACGACAGCGCCGACCTATCTGTTCTGGCGCTGCGCCCCTCCCGAGCTCCGCGTTCCGCAGGAGCTTGCGATGGCGGTGCGCGACTTGGCTCCGATCCTCATCGCGGTGGGTCCCCATGGCTCGACCGTGCCAAGGGCGGCGCTTCGAAAGCTCGGCACCGACATCGTCGTGATGGGCGAGTGCGAGGCGTCCTTGCTGCGTCTAGCCAATGGCGAACGGGACTTTCCGGGCTTGTGCTTTGCCGATGGCGCATCGCTCCGCGTCAATGGCGGCCCGCAGGCCGTCGCGTTCAAGGATCAGCCGCCGCTCGACTGGCCGGAGGAGATGATCCGGCGACACCACCATCACCATCACCGCTTCGAAGCCGAGCCGCAGGCGCCAGGCGCCGAGGTCGAATCATCCAGGGGATGTCCGTACAACTGCACGTTCTGCGCCAAGGAGAACTTTCGCAACGCCTACCGCAAGCGGCCCCCCCTTATCGTTCTCGAAGAGATCGACGGTCTGCGCCGTCAAGGCATCGAATATGTCTATTTCATCGACGAGATTTTCCTTCCGAACGCGGAGCTGCTGGAAGGGCTGACCACACGCGGACTGAAGTTCGGGGTGCAGACCCGCATCGACCTTTGGAAGCCGGACATGCTGGCTCTGCTCGGCCGCGCCGGCTGCGTCTCGATTGAAGCCGGCATCGAAAGCCTCACCGTCGAGGGTCGCGCCGCGCTCGCCAAGAACTGCAAGATGACGACCGACCAGCTTGCCGAACGGCTGGTCGAAGCGCGCCGTCACGTTCCTTTCGTCCAGGCCAATTTGATCGAAGTCCCCGAGGACGATGACCCCATCGTGCAGCGCTGGCGTCGCACCATGCAGGATGCCGGCATCTGGGCCAACGATCCGGTCCCGCTGTATCCCTATCCCGGGTCGCCGGATTATCGAAAGCTGTGGGGCGAGCCCGACGATTTCGCCTGGGAGCGCGCACACCGGCACTATCTCGCGATGTTCGACCAGTTCAGCGACGTGCAGAACGATCGCCCGGTCCCGCTCGAGGCTCTCGAACTGCAGGTGGCATCATGAGCCGCAGCTCGCAGCTCAGAATCCTGATGACGACCGATACTGTCGGAGGCGTCTGGACCTACTCGTCTTCTCTAGCTTCGTCCCTTGCTTCGAAGGGCGCCGACGTTACCCTGGTGACGATGGGCCCGCGCGCGCAGGCCGGCCAGCTAGAGATGCTGCGTGGTTCGCGGGTCCGCCTGATCGAAACGGACCTTGCACTCGAATGGCAGGATCCGGAAGGCCAAGATCTGGTCCAGGCCAGGCGCGTCCTTGCGAAGCTCGAGGCCGGAATCGTGCCTGACGTCGTTCACCTCAATAGTTTTCGCGAGGCGGCCTTCGCCTGGCGCGCTCCTGTGATGGTCGTCGCGCATTCCTGCGTCAACTCCTGGGGGCACGCCTGCCACGATACGAGCTGGCTCCGCGAACCGAAATGGCGCAGCTACACCGAACGGGTAACGGCCGCACTCGACACGGCACAGGCCTGGGTTTGTCCCAGCCAGTCCTTCCACGATGACATTGCGGAAATTTATCGGCCTCGCTCGCGCGGCATCGTGATCTGGAATGGAATTGGCCCTCAGGGCTTTGCGGGACGGAAGCAAGACGTGATCTTTGCGGCGGGCCGGCTCTGGGACCGCGCCAAGAACATCGAGGTCCTGGCGGCCGCGGCGCCTGGGCTGGACTGGCCCGTTCAGGTCGCGGGCCCGGCGGATGAGTGCCCTTCGGCTTCCATCACCTGGCTCGGGCATTTGCCTCACGAAGTCATGCGCGCGCATTTGCGGCAGGCCGGCATCTTCGCCAGCCCCGCGCTCTATGAGCCGTTCGGCCTCTCCGTTCTGGAAGCCGCGGCGGCGGGATGCGCTCTCGTCCTGTCCAACATTCCGACTTTCAGGGAATTGTGGAGCGGGGCCGCGCTCTTCGTCGATCCCACCGACAGCAAGGCGCTGCATCGAGCGCTCGCAGGTCTGTGCACCGACGATCGCGAGCGGGTGAGGCTGCAACGTGCCGCCTTTGAGCATTCCCTGACCTACTCGCTGACCCGAACCACGAGCGCCTATCTCAGCCTCTACGAGGAGCTGCTTGCCGTCCATCACGCGCCTGCCCCCATGGAGGTACGCGCATGAAATGCGTTCTATTCTATCACGCGTTCACCTCCTGCTGGAACAACGGCAATGCCCATTTCCTGCGCGGTTATGCCCGCGAACTTCACGCGCTCGGTCATGAGGTCGTCGTGTTCGAGCCGATCGACGGCTGGAGCCGATTGAATGCGATCCGCGAGGGTGGCAGTCAGACGATGGAGGATATTCCAACGCTGTTTCCCGGCATCGGCATCCGCCGCTACGACGCCTCCCTTGATCTCGATGAGGCATTGCACGGCGCCGATCTCGTCATCGTCCACGAATGGAATTCGCCTGATCTGATCGCAGACATCGGATCGAGACGGGCTCACGGCGCGCCCTTCACGTTGCTGTTCCACGACACCCATCATCGCGCCGTCAGCGCACCGGACGAACTCGCGCAGTTCGACCTCGACGGCTTCGACGGTGTGCTCGCCTTCGGCGAGGTCCTTCGCCAAATATATCTGAAGCTCGGCTGGGCGGACCGAGCCTTCACCTGGCACGAGGCGGCCGACATCGCCCTGTATCATCCGCTGCCGCATATCGAGCGCACCGACGATGTCGTCTGGATCGGCAATTGGGGCGACGGCGAACGCAGCGCCGAGCTCAACGAATTTCTGGTCGAACCCGTGGCCGAGCTGAAGCTGCGCGCGGGCGTCTATGGCGTCCGCTATTCGGACGCAGCCCTCGCGACCATTCAGGCGGGGGGCATTCGGTATGGCGGCTGGCTGCCCGCACACTGGGCTCCCATCGCTTTCGCCGGCGCACGCGCGACTGTCCACGTCCCCCGCGGTCCCTATGTCCGCTTGCTACCGGGCATTCCGACCATTCGCATCTTCGAGGCGATGGCGTGCGGCATTCCAATGGTCTCGGCCCCCTGGTCGGACGCGGAAGGCCTGTTCCCGGAAGGTGCCTATCTCAGCGCCTCCGACGGCACCGCAATGAAGCGGGCGCTTCGTGCGCTCCTCGATGACCGGGAATTATGGTCAGCCACGGTGGAGACTGGACTCCGAGCGATCAAGGAGCGTCACACCTGCCGTCACCGGGCGGAGCAGCTTGTCGGCATCGTGCAGGACCTCAGGGCTTCAAGCCACGCGACACAGCCCCTGCGATACATCGGAGCCTCCGCATGAAGATCTGCTTCTTCGGATCCAGCCTCGTCTCATCCTACTGGAACGGTGCCGCCACCTATTACCGCGGCATGCTGAAGGAGATTGCGGCCCTCGGCCACGACGTCACATTCTTCGAGCCCGATGCCTTCGAGCGCCAGGCCCATCGCGACATCGACGATCCCGACTGGGCGAAGGTGGTGGTCTACGCCGCGACGCCCGAGGGCTGGCGTAGCTCGCTTGAGGAAGCCGCCCGCTCGACCGACATGCTGGTCAAAGCCAGCGGCGTCGGCGTCTTCGATCGGGAGCTGGAGAACGCGGTCGCCGACATTCCGTCGAATGCAATGCGCATCTACTGGGACGTCGATGCCCCCGCGACGCTGGAGTCCGTGGCGGACAATCCAGACCATCATCTGCGCCATGCGATCCGATCCTACGACATGGTTTTGACCTATGGCGGCGGCGATGCTGTCGTATCCGCTTATCGCGGCATCGGCGCGCGAGACTGCGTGCCGATCTACAATGCGCTCGACCCCGCCACGCACTTTCCGGCGCCGCCCAATCCACACTTCACGTGCGATCTGAGCTTGCTGGCAAACCGCCTCCCGGACCGCGAGCAGCGCGTCGAGCGGTTCTTTCTCGACGTCGCGCGCCAATTGCCCGACAAAACGTTCGTGCTCGGTGGATCGGGGTGGGACTCCAAAGACACGCCATCCAATCTGCATAAGGTCGGGCATGTCGGGACCGGCGACCACAACGCGTTCTTCGGCTCCGGTCTGGCTACGCTGAACGTCAATCGCGACAGCATGGCGCGCTACGGCTTCTCGCCGCCAACGCGCGTGTTCGAGGCCATCGGTGCCGGAGCCTGCCTGATCACCGACCAGTGGGACGGCATTGATCATTTTCTCGAGCCAGATCGCGAGGTGCTGGTGGCCGCGAGCGGGGCGGAGGTCGCAGAGCATCTTGCCGCACTGCGCCCCGAGCGGGCTCAGGCGATCGCAGCGCGCGCTCGTGCGCGCATTCTGAGCCATCACACCTACCGGCAGCGCGCCCGCCAGTTCAACGATCTCTTTGCCGCAAGCAGTTCGCGAATCGAGGCAGCAGAATGAACCTCACCATCGTCGTCGTCGGTCTTTCGGTTACTTCGTCCTGGGGCAACGGTCATGCCACGACCTATCGCGCCCTGATCGAAGCCCTGGCACGACGAGGTCACCACGTCACGTTTCTGGAACGCGACGTCCCCTGGTATCGCGAGCATCGTGATCTTGCCAAGCCTTCCGGTTGGACTGTCGAGCTTTACCAATCCTTGAAGGACATCCCGCAGCGTTTCGGAAAGATGATCCGGGATGCCGATCTGGTGGTCATCGGCTCCTACGTGCCCGACGGCATCGCGATCTCCGAATGGATCACGACCCACGCCCGGGGGATTACTGCCTTCTACGACATTGACACGCCTGTCACGCTTGCGAAGCTCGAGCAGGGCCTGAACTATCTGTCCGCGGCGATGATCCCGCGCTTCGACCTTTACCTGTCCTTTGCCGGCGGCCCGGTGCCCGGCATGATCGAGGAGAACTATGGCAGTCCGCTGGCTCGGGTGCTGTATTGCAGTGCCGACACCGACATCTACGCGCCGCAACGCGCGGAGAAGAAATGGGCACTTGGCTATCTCGGAACCTACAGCGAGGACCGGCAGCCGGTTCTGGAGCAGCTGCTGCTCGCCCCTGCTCGCACTCTCTCACGCGAGCAATTCGTCGTCGCCGGCGCGCAATATCCCGATGAGGTGGTCTGGCCCGCCAATGTCGCCCGGATCGAGCACCTCACGCCCAAACATCATCCGGGATTTTACGCAGAGCAACGCTTTACGCTAAACGCCACCCGCGCCGACATGCGCGCGCTCGGCTTCTCGCCTAGCGTTCGGTTGTTCGAAGCGGCCGCGTGCGGCACGCCCGTCATCTCGGACCGGTGGCCTGGAATCGAGACCGTCTTCGAGCCTTCCCGGGAAATCCTGCTCGCATCGAGCCCCCGCGACGTCGTGGAGATCCTGCGCGACATGCCCGAGGAGCAAAGGCGCACGATCGCGGAAAACGCACGGCGCCGCGTTCTGGCTGACCACACCTCCGACCACCGCGCCCGGCAAGTCGAGACCTACTACGCCGAGGCGTCGGTCCGCCGCCGCCGGAAAGCCCCGCAACTTCCCGCCTCGCGTCCCATGCAGGTCGCTCAAATCTGAAAGGCAGCACATGACAGTTCAGACCCGCATCAACGCGTCCCGCCGCTCTCCCACCGTTCTGGTGGCCGGCGGCGCCGGCTTCATCGGATCCCACCTCTGCGATGCGCTTTTGCAGCGCGGTCATACCGTGATCTGCCTCGACAACCTGTTTACGGGAAGGATCGACAACATCCGCCCGCTGCTCAATCATCCGAATTTTCGCTTCATCGAACACGACGTGCGCGATCCCATCGAGATCGAGGGCGACATCGACCGGATCTACAGCCTTGCCTGCCCAGCCTCACCCAGGCATTACCAGAAGGATCCAGTCGGCACGATGAAGACCTGCGTGCTCGGCACCATCAACATGCTGGAGCTCGCGCAACGGAAAGGCGCCCGGGTGCTGCAGGCATCGACCAGCGAGGTCTACGGCGATCCCGAAGTGCATCCCCAGCCGGAAACCTATCTCGGCAACGTCAATCCGATCGGGCCCCGGGCCTGCTACGACGAGGGCAAGCGGGCCGCGGAAACGCTGATGTTCGATTACCATCGCATGTACGGCGTCGAAATCAAGGTCGCGCGCATCTTCAACACCTACGGACCCCGTATGCTGGAGAATGACGGACGCGTGGTCTCCAACTTCATCGTGCAGGCGCTTCGCGGAGAGCCGATCACGATCTATGGAGGTGGTACGCAGACCAGGAGCTTCTGCTTCGTCGACGATCTCGTGCGCGGCCTCCAGCTGCTCATGGAGAGTCCATCCTCGATTACTGGTCCGTGCAATCTGGGCAATCCCCACGAGGTCACCATCGAGGCTATTGCGCGGGACGTGCTGGCGTATACGGAGTCAATCTCGCCGCTCCGATTCGAGGAGTTGCCGAAGGACGATCCAAAGCGCCGCAAACCGGTGATCGACACAGCCGTTCGAGCGCTGGGATGGCGCCCGCGCGTGGCGCTCAAAGACGGTCTCAAGGCGACGATCGCCTATTTCGCCATGCGCATGGCCGGGGAAGCGCCGGCACTTGTTCCGGCCATTGCACCGCGCAGGAGCGGACGTACCGGGGCACGCGGACAGCTAACGATCGCCGATGGGCAGTAAACGGCAGAACGAGCCGAGGAACGCGCGGAACCCGCGCGAACTCTCAAGCCCGTGTAGCAGCCGCGCCACGGGCCCGCTTGCAGAAGTTCTCGAGATGGTACTGGTATTCGGAGATCGCGCGATTGGCCATCCGGATCCGGTTTTCCTGGCCTTCCTCGACCATCATGGTGATGCGCTGGGCCAGAAACACGCACGCCTCGAACTCATCGTGGATCGCCCCGCTGCGGGCCAGAAAGTCCCACGCGATCTCATAGGCCTGTTCGGCAGCGGGACTACGGTAGTCGCTGAAAATGATGTGCGCCATTACAGCCAAACGTGGATAAGAGGGTTCCGGTCCTGCGAGCCGATATGACCGCAGGCGGACTCGGCGGCCGAAGCCGCCGGTCTCGCCGTGGTGGGTGTGGAGTGCGATCAGGCCGCCTGGCGCTGATGCGCCAGATATTCCATTGTCACCTTCTCGACGTTCGAGTCGATCCAGGCGGCCATGCGCTGCTCCTCCTTCAGCGACGTCTCAAGAGGCTCCTTGGCCTCCGCGAACCCAGCGGCGCCGCAGAGGGCGAGCAAAGACTTGTATGCAGCAATCTCGAAATTCTCGAAGGCATTGTTGGCGAATGTGTTCTTGAGAATCTCGTCGCCGGCGACAGAGTGTGCCATGGCTTGCATGTTCGCCATCATGGATTGCGTCGTATCCTTGAGGCTGGAGGTGCTCTCCCCGCAGGCTTCCAGGCATCTCTCCAGCCGCTTCAGCTGCTCGTTGGTTTCCTGAAGGTGGGCGGCAACCTTGGCCTTGACCTCGGGATATTCGTCCAATCGTTCCGACTGACGTTCCATCAACTCTCGCGCCTGCACTTCCATCGCATGCGCATTGCGTAATCCAACCACGAATGTATCGCGGGCTGCGTTCGTCATTTCATGTTCCTCCATTTCACCGGCCTTGTCGCCGCCAACCGCAGTTTCGGTGGATCGTTCCTAGAGTGATCCGTGACGCCGACGCTGGGTTCCGGCCGCCGGACCCGAGGCTAACCTGCGATAACAGAACACAAATCCTCTACCGCCGCAGGAACGCTGCATACAGCCGACGGGTTTCCGGAGCGTGGTCGCATCGGCAAACGGCCGCAGCGCTCAGGAACAAAATGACAAACAGCTCTCCGCAAATTAGCAACCCAAGCCCTCCGCTTGGCCGGCCTGCACTTGGCCGTCCGGGCGAGAGACGGCCCGACAACACTTCCGATCCGTTCTTCATGACGATCCGCGACGATCTTGCGGACAAGGGCTTCTTCACGGCGAGCGCGGAGGAGCTGATCACCTGGGCGCGAACCGGGTCGCTGATGTGGATGACGTTCGGGTTCGCCTGCTGCGCGGTCGAAATGATGCAGATGTCGATGCCGCGCTACGACGCCGAACGCTTCGGCTTCGCGCCGCGCGCATCGCCGCGCCAGTCGGATGTGATCATCGTCGCGGGCACGCTCACCAACAAGATGGCGCCGGCGTTTCGCAAGATCTACGACCAGATGCCCGA
The DNA here is from genome assembly GCF_023073155.1 of Bradyrhizobium sp. 45. Lineage (NCBI taxonomy): Bacteria > Pseudomonadati > Pseudomonadota > Alphaproteobacteria > Hyphomicrobiales > Nitrobacteraceae > Bradyrhizobium > Bradyrhizobium sp. 45. The sequence goes on from NZ_JADPIX010000131.1 coordinate 232,023, forward strand.
CGAGCCACGCTACGTCATCTCGATGGGGTCGTGCGCTAATGGCGGTGGTTACTACCACTATTCGTATTCGGTCGTGCGCGGCTGCGATCGTGTCGTGCCGGTCGACATCTACGTGCCCGGCTGCCCGCCGACCGCGGAGGCGCTGCTGTACGGCGTGATGCTGCTTCAGAGGAAGATCCGGCGGATCGGCACAATCGAGCGCTAGTGAGCTGACCAACTCGGACTTGAATGGACATGACGCAGATCCCGCTTCCCTCTTCCGCCGACGCGGAGCACGCGCAATCCGACCTCGACCGCAATGACAACACGCGGCAGATCGTCGCTGACGTCGCCTATCGTCAGCTCGCGATCGTCAACGTGATTTTCGTTGGCCTCGAAAACGCCGGCGACGGCAATTGGGTGCTGGTGGACGCCGGCATTCCCGGATCGGCTGGCGCCATCCGCTCCGCCGCGAAAGCCCGGTTTGGAGGAAACGGCCGGCCTTCCTGCATTGTCATGACGCATGGGCACTTCGATCACGTCGGCGTGCTCGAAACGCTACGGAATGAATGGCACGTGCCGGTTTATGCCCATGCGGCCGAGCATCCCTATCTGGACGGAAGCCAATCCTATCCGTCGGCCGATCCCAGCGTCGGTGGCGGGCTGCTCGCTCGGCTCTCTCCGCTCTTCCCGACAAAGCCGGTGGATGTCGCATCGCGCCTTTATGATCTTCCCTGTGATCACAGCGTGCCCTTCATGCCGGAATGGCAGTGGATCCATACCCCCGGCCATACCCCAGGGCATATCTCGCTCTGGCGCGAACGCGACCGCGTGCTGATTGCCGGCGATGCCTTCATCACGACGCGGCAGGAATCCGTCTACGCCGCAGTGACGCAAACGCCGGAGATGCACGGGCCCCCGATGTATTTCACCCCCGATTGGGGAAGCGCCAAGACATCGGTGCGCGCACTTGCCGCACTCGCTCCGGAGATCGTCGTCACGGGGCACGGCGCGGCCATGCAGGGGCCGCAGATGCGCGCGGCTCTCGATGCTCTCGCCCAACGGTTCGACGAAGTTGCCGTGCCTTCGCAATATCGACGCGGAGTCGTCGACGACAGAGCTTGATCACGCTGCACGGCTAGGAACGGTGGATGCTTCACATGATTGATCCGACATCGAAACCTCAAGGAGAAGACAGATGCGTAAGACAATCCTGACGATCTTTACGGCAGCAATGCTTGCAGGCGCTTCAGTCGGCGCAGCGTTCGCGCAAGGTGCTGGCGGTGGCGCCGGTGGTGGCGCAGGCGGCGCCGGTGGTGGGGCCGGAGGCGGTGCTGGCGGCGGCGCGGGCGCTGGTGCCGGGGCTGGCGGCGCAGGCGCAGGCGGTGCTGGAGCTGGAGATGGCGGCTCAGGCGGAACCGGCGGCGGCGGCGGCATCACCCATGTCGAGCGGGGCGGACAAGGTGCTTCCAGTCCTTCCGGCATGCGCAACGAAACGACCCCACCGTCCAACGGCGCCACGCCGCGTCGCTAGCGGTTCGCGGTTAGCAATCCTCCAAAGCGCGCCCTTGCTGTTGCGCGCATGAGAGCGGCCTCGGTGAGATCCTCTCCTCGCCGGGGCCGCATCGCGTTCAGGTCGCAATTAGAGGAGTCGGTAAACGTTGCACTTGGAACGCCGCTTCACGAGGCACGTTCAATGTTGAAATGGAGATTTCCATGAAGCATCGATTGCTCCTGGCCGCCGCCTCTCTCGCGCTCGTGACGGGCCTCGGCTCCCCAACGGCGGCCGTCGCACAAGACCGCTACTGCCTTCAGGGCCGCGTCTGGGGCTATCCGGGCAACTGCCAGTTCGCCAGTTACGCTCAGTGCATGGCGACTGCATCGGGAACGCACGCCTATTGCGGCGTCAATCCTCGCTATGCCTATGCACGGCGATATAGGGGATATCGGTGACCGGCCCAGGTGCAGACTGGTCATCGATCCTCCTTCTGACCGATCCCGCCGCTGAGCCGAGCGGCCCCGCGGCAGCAGAGCAAACGCTCAAGGCGCGCCAGGGACCGCTTTAGCTCTCTCGCTCGATACGCCGGCGGATGTCCAGCAAAAACTGGCTGACACCATCATCTGGGCTGACGCCGTCAGGCGACGCTATGGTGGTGATGCCCCAGTTCGCCAATACAGCCTCCTGCACCGGATTGCGCTGCGTGACGAACGCGAAGGACCTCGGTCGGTCCTGGCGGTGCCCGGACTCATCCCAACTCTGCCAAATCCGATGCAGCAGGAGCCGAATGTTGGGATCGGACATGCTGTATCCGATGAAAAGCAGCGTGCTGCCCAAGGCATCGGCGCGAAACCGGATATCGAGTGGCGAGTCGAACGCGAGCCGGTTGAGGAAGTCGGTCTCGGTCAAGACGAGCGAGGCATCGTCGTCGAAGTCGCCATGAAATTTGATGATGTGCGTGACGCCGGAACGGGCGCTTGCAATGTCCTTTGCGTTGCTGATCTTGGCATAGGGCTTTTCCAGGACCTCGAAGGCCGTCTCGAGGTTGCGGTCGTAGTTCGTGGTGTAAATGGTCGGAAAATCGAGCTCCACGATCAGCCGGTGGAGCCGTGAGGCCGCGATCCTGTCCGGGTCGACGCGCCAGTTGCGGTCGAGCCAGCTGCGGAGCGGGCCGATTCCGCCGCGCTTCAGCCGGTAGTACTCCGCCAGCATCTGATAGCCGCCGTGCATCCCAGCGATCACGTCGCGCTCAAGTCCAAGGTCATCCAGCAGATGGTCGATCAGAGATTGCCAGGACGGCAGGCCGACAGCCATCGAGACGCCGGCGCCGACGAACAGGATCGCGCAGCGTCGCTTGATCGCCGCGGCCAAGACCTCATGAGGCGGTCGCTCCTCGAATGCGAGTCCGGTCGGTTGCTGGTTCATCTACCTTGAATAACTGGACGAGACGCGGGTTCCTGGAGCCATGCCATCGCTCAGCGGTGAGGGGGCGGTCTTCTCCGTCTGCGCCGCGAAGCGGGCGATTAGACGACGAAGCTGCGCCTTGTGCACCAGACGGCCCGCCGTCTTCGGCGAGACCCAGATTGCTTCACGCTCTCCCTTTTCCGGCCACCAGCGCTCCTGCCCGTGGACCCTCATGGGAAAGACGGCAACGTTCATGGTCCGCTTGCGATCACCCTTCCGCTTGCGATGCTTGAAGGAGCCCAGCGCGCGCTTTGCGGTGACGCCGACGAGACCGGCCTCCTCGTACGCCTCGAGCGCAGCCGTACGGTGCGGCTCCGTCTTGCGCATCGGCGATCCCTTCGGGACACTCCACCTGCGCTTGCGCCTGGTCGTGATCAGCATCACGCGCAATTCGGAATTGTTCAGCATGAACGGCAACGCGGCGAATTGTTTCTTGCCCATCAGGCGCCTCCAGTTTGGTCGATAAGCCTACCCCGCAGCCATCGTTCCTTTATGCGCGAGTGTCCGTCCCCGATCAGAACTTCCGTTCGACCATCTTGAGGCGCAATCCGGAAATGGCTTCGCCCGGATTCAAGCCCTTGGGACACGCCTTCGCGCAGTTGAGGATGGTGTGACAGCGATAAATCCTGAAGGGGTCTTCGAGCTTGTCGAGGCGCTCGCCCGTCGCCTCGTCGCGACTGTCATTGACCCAGCGGGCCGCCTGGATCAGGGCCGCTGGGCCGAGGAAACGCTCGGAATTCCACCAGTAGCTTGGACAAGATGTCGAGCAGCAGGCGCAGAGGATGCACTCGTAGAGCCCGTCGAGCTTGGCCCGATCCTCATGGCTCTGTCGCCATTCCTTCGGTGGTGTGGGTGACACGGTTTGCAGCCAAGGTTCGATCAATGCGAGCTGTGCGTAGAAATTCGTCAGGTCGGGAACGAGGTCCTTGACCACTGGCTGATGCGGCAAGGGCAGCACGCGCAGCGGCTCGCCGTTCGGAACGTCCTCGCTCATGGACTTGGTGCAGGCGAGCGTGTTCTGGCCGGCGACATTCATCGAGCAGGAGCCGCACACGCCTTCGCGGCAGGACCGCCTGAATGTCAGCGTGGAGTCGATGTTGTTCTTGATCCAGATCAGACCATCCAGAACCATGGGCCCGCAATCGCTCATATCGACGAAGTAGGTGTCGAGCCGGGGATTGCGTCCGTCGTCGGGATTCCAGCGATAGACCTGGAATTCGCGCAACGATTTGCTGTCCGGCTTGGGCCAGATCCTTCCCTTTTCGACGCGGGAGTGTTTCGGAAGCCTGAACTCGACCATGTTACCTCCGGGAAGACATGAGGCGTGATAACCGCGCATCAGCCGGGATTGAAGCAGCGTAGTTGCAGAAGATCATCCAGCGACACACCCAACAGCACGATGCGAAAGGCCGGTGCTGTAGCGAGCATCAGCAGCAATATAAAAATGGCATAGACCAGAGCTGGCGAGGTCTCTCTAGCGAGGCTGTAGACTGCTTTCCGCATGGACCCTCCCTTGCGTGCCGGCGCGTGTCATGGCGGCGCCGATGACCAACATGGCCGCACCCCATAGCAGGAAGCCGATGTCCCAGAAGATGCGCTGCTCGTGAGGCACGGTCTCATTCACCTGGTGCAGCTTGAAGACCTCATGGTCAACCACGCCTTCAACCAGATTGAAGATGCCCCAACCGAGCAACACCGCGCCGAGACACTGGCCGCGCGACCAGTGGATGTCAGACCCGCGCGCCCGTTGCCACAGCACATACAGGCCGAGGAGCACAACAACATAGGCCGCGCTGTGGAAGATGCCGTCCCAGGTCGTGTTGAGCTTGACGTTGTCGATGGAGTTGAGCGGATACCAGCCGCTTAACATATGATGCCATTGCAGCAGCTGATGAAACACGATGCCGTCAAAAAACCCGCCCAGACCAAGCCCGAGAAGGACGCCCGCGGAAATCGGAAAGCTGCGTGAATTTCTGTGTTGCATGATTTTGCTCGTGCGCCGGTCGGCATCTGGATGATGGACAAACCGTCCTCAGTGCTGCCGTTCCTATGATCATGACGCACTTCCCGTGCCAATAACCTGCGTTAACCTGCGGGCTCGTGCCAGGATGCCGACATCAGGTGGAGCATCGCCCGGCTGCTTACGGCGGCGATAGGAACGTTCGAAACGGTCGCAGCGTCTTGTGAATCCAACATTGGAGATTCCACGTCGTATTTGCGATCAGATGGCACCCCGGCGAACAGCAGGTCGCATAGATGTCGCCGCCGATCATTCAGCGTCACCTGGCGATCCTGAGCAATCTCAGGGAAGTCGGCTAGAGCTTCACCAAGCGACAAAGGAGCGACGGTGGCCGTGTGTGTCCGCCCACGTCAAAGTCTTCGATGATTCCAATCGCGAGGAGCCAATATGGCGTATGCCCTGTTCAAGGACGGCGAAAAACTGAGCCGGACGTTTTCAACCAAAGAGGAAACCCTGAAAAAGGCCGAAGACGCCGGTCTGGTCGAAAGCGGCGGGGGTCAGCCCAGGCTCGAGGATGACCTGAAGATCAAGCCCTGCTCGCCCGACCCCGAACCTCGAAGCGAGGACGACCTCGATTGGACGCCGGAAAACCCGGCGTCCTGATCGCCGATCTAACAGCCTTTGCAGATGCTCTTGATCTTTCGATCGACGTGGGAATCCTGAGAGTTCTCCGAGCGTATTTCGGCGTCGCCCGGGATCGACGGACCGGGTGTCGCAGTTCCGTCAATCCGTCCGCTGCTGGTCCCCCCTGCGGGATTGCCGGCCCGCCCGACGGTGGTCGATCCTCGCGGCCCGCCACCGCTCGATTGGGCCGTTCCAGCGGTGTTCGTGCCGGTAGCCGTCGTGCCACGCGAAGCCGCGGCCGCGTCGCCTGGATTGCCCAGGCTGGGCGATGCACCGCCCGTCTGGTTTGTAGCTCCTGCAGACCCAAGGCCTGCCGACCCAGGGCTTGTGGCACCGCCGGTGCCGCCGCTCGTGCTGCTCGCGCTTGCTCCGCCCGATCCTCCCGAACCGCCGCCACCGCCACTCTGCGCCGAGGCGGCCCCTATCGACGCGGTCGCCAGGAACGCGATCAGCATCAAGCTCGAAGTTGTCTTAGCCATTGCTCAGCTCCTCTCACGATCGTCGTGCGTGTGATGTTGATCGCGCTCACCACCGCCTCCCGAGACGTGTGATTTGCGGTCGTTGGTAGCCGTTCCGGGCGCAGGGCGCTCATGCTCGCGACCTCCCTTTTCGGGGTGCTTGCGATCCTGCCGCGAGGAGCCCGGACCACCGAAGCGTTCACTGTCTGAGTTCTTGTGTGGCATTCATCGGTCCTGCTGGTAGCCTTGGTTTGTCGTGTTCTGCTTGATGTTGCCGTGACGACCCTGGGTGTCGAAGTTCTCGCGGTCGGGGACTCTTTCATCCGTCTCGATCCTGGGATCAGATCCGGGTCCCTTGTCGCTGCGCTGCTCTGGCGGCATGGGGGGCAATTTGGACATTGCATGCTCCTTGTTTCGGTCTCGCGACCTCATGCGCTGGCAATGAGATGGGGCGGCGGTCGTTCCTGATCGATGCTGATGCATGCCCCTAGGAACGAACGATTCCTGCCCGTGTTGACCCCGCAGTTCATACGGAAGGCTTTTTGTTCATGGTCCAGGCTCTATCGCGGGAAACGGAGAAGGACGGCACCCGGAAGCTGATGATGGCGGGATCGCTGGCGTACGTTGATCGCGTGCCACCACACCGACAGATCGCAGAGAGGACAAGTTATGCCGAAAGCGAAAGCGCCTGAAAACGACCCGAGAGAAACACCGGTCGACGATCCGCGACAGCAGACGGATTTGCCAACCCACCGGCAGACGGACCAGCCTTGGCAGGGAAATCCCGAGAAGGAGCAGATCGACCCAAAGCGTCCCCCGATTGATCTGGAGCGATGGCAAAAGTCGAATACCCACTAGCTGCTACGCATGCGCTTCGTTCACGCGTCGAGCTCATGGATGGTGGGCCGCAGGTCGCCGCCCTCATCGAGATCGAGCGTTGCCAGCGTGATCGGCAGCTTGAATCGCCTTGGACCGGCGCTTCCAGGATTCAGGAAAAGCACTCCGTTGATCGTGTTGACCTGCACCCGATGCGAATGTCCTGATATCACCACGTTCACACCGGTTGCCGCGGGGTCGATGGCGAGCGCCTTGAGATCGTGAAGGAGGTAGAAACAACGAGCGCCGAGGTGCACTGTTTCGGTTTCGGGATAGCGCCTCGCCCAACTGCCGACATCGACGTTTCCCCTGATGGCGGTGACGGGCGCTATTCGGCAAAGCCTCTCCAGAACCTCCGGCGCGCCGATATCACCAGCGTGGAGGATATGCGACACCCCTGCAAGACGGCGTCCGGCCTCAGGTCTGAGAAGGCCGTGCGTATCCGAGATCACTCCGATCCTCAACGCCATGTCAGGCCGCGACTTCAGTGCAGGACATCCAGTGGCACTTTCCCGATCTCCTCACCCTGCTGGTTCGTGACCAGGATGGAAAAATGACGATTCCTGAGTTCGGGACGCTCCGCAAGGAGCCTCTTCGCGATCTCCTCGGCAACGTCCAGCGCCACGATGTCGTCGGGCAATTCAGCTCCTCCCTCGTCGGCGACGGTCTCGGAGTCGACCAGATCAAAATGATAGCGCGGCACGTGAACCCTCAATTCGTCGCAGGAACGCGCGATCTCGGGCCTTCGTTCCGGCGCTCGCACGTCAACGCCCGGCGTGTGCGCAGGAACCCTCAGGGTCATCGCGGCATTGCTGCTTTTTGGAGCCGACACATGCTCGGAGAGTTGCGCGTGCTTGCCCAGCCGGGCGCAATCATCGCCAGTCTCGCCGTCCTGTTGCTGATGGCCGCTGGCGATGCGGCGATCGTGATCGCCGTGAAGGGCTGGCCATTCTAGCCCGATGATTGATGTCGGACATCCCTCTTCGGCCCATCGCTCCGATTAGCGGATAGGAACCTTTGTAGGCCTGCCCGGTTCCGCCTGTGAAGCGGAGTGCGACAAGGCGTCAATGCAGGTCTGGGTGCGAAGGGTTCTGGTGTTGTGCACGATCTGGCCGCTCACGGCGTGTGCGGGCCGGCAATCGGCGCTCGATCCGCAAGGGCTGCAATCCGACCAGATCTTGCACACGCTGTTCATCTTCCTCGCTGTGTCGGCGGTCGTCTGGACCGCCGTCGTGATCGCGCTCTGCATCGGAATGATGCGGCGAAAACGTTCGGCTGATCGGCCGCTTGACCTTCACCAAGCCTTCGAGGAATGCTCCGGGCGCGTCATCCTCGCGCTTGGGATTGCGACCACCGCCGTCGTGCTCGGTCTCTCCTTCGTGAGCTATGCCGGACAACGTACCGTCTTTGCCAAGGACGAGAAAGCCCACATCCTCAAGATCATCGGCCACCAATGGTGGTGGGAGGTCCGCTATGAGGCCGACAGTCCGCAGCAGAGTTTCGTGACGGCCAACGAGATCCGGATCCCGACCGGCCAGCCGGTGAAGGTCGAGCTGGAATCGGCGGACGTGATCCACAGCTTCTGGGTGCCGAGCCTGACCGGCAAAATGGACTTGATCCCCGGGCAGAAGAACGAGCTGCAATTCACGGCGAAGAACGCGGGCATCTATCGCGGGCAATGCGCCGAGTTCTGCGGGATCCAGCACGCCCACATGGCATTTGCCGTGATCGCGATGTCACCCGACGAGTTCGGCCGCTGGCGCCACCATGAAAACCAGAGCGCCAACAGCCCTGCCGATCCGCTCGGCAAGCAGGGCGAGGCTCTGTTCCGGGCGCGCGGATGCGCCTTGTGCCACAACATTAGCGGCACGCTGGCCGGCGGGCAGCTCGGCCCGGATCTCACGCATATCGGCAGCCGCACGACCATCGCGGCGGGAACGTTGCCGAATAATTCGGCCACGCTCGGCGCCTGGATCGCCGATCCCCAGCACATCAAGCCCGGCAATCTCATGCCGAGGATGCCGCTGCAATCGGATGAAATGATCGCCATCATTCATTATCTGGAGCAGCTCAAGTGAGCATCGCCGCTGAACCAAATGAGTTGCGGGACGACGTCCTGAACGGCCTTCGACTTTCCACACAGCTGGAGAAAGTGTGGCGCACGCCGTCCGGCTGGATGGGCGCGCTGACGTCGGTCGACCACAAGGTGGTCGGCCGCCGCTACATCATCACGGCGTTCGTATTCCTGCTCCTCGGCGGCCTCCTCGCGGTCCTGATGCGCATTCAGCTGGCCGGGCCGGAGAAGACGTTTCTCTCCGCCGACAAGTACAATCAGGTCTTCACGATGCACGGCTCGACGATGATGTTCCTGTTCGCCGTGCCGGTCATGGAGGCGTTCGCCGTTTATCTGGTGCCGTTGATGGTCGGCACGCGGAACATCGCCTTTCCGCGACTGAACGCCTTCAGCTATTGGATGTTTCTGTTCGGCGGCTGCTTTCTCTGGATTTCCTTTGCGCTGAATGTCGGCCCCGACGTTGGCTGGTTTGCCTATGTCCCGCTCTCCTCGCTGCAATTTACGCCGACAAAGCGCCCGGATGTCTGGGCGCAAATGATCACCTTCACCGAGGTCGCGGCGCTCGCCGTCTCCGTGGAAATCATCGTGACCGTGTTCAAGCTCCGCGCGCCCGGCATGACGCTCGACCGCATTCCCCTGTTCGTCTGGGCCATGCTGGTGACGAGCTTCCTTGTGATGTTCGCGATGCCCTCGATCATGGTCGCATCGACGTCACTGATCCTGGATCGCCTCGTCAACACGCGCTTCTATGATTCCTCCTCGGGCGGACATCCCCTGCTCTGGCAGCATCTGTTCTGGTTCTTCGGCCATCCCGAGGTCTACATCATCTTCATCCCGGGCACGGGAATGGTCTCGGCGATCCTCGCGACGTTCGCACGACGGCCGGTGATCGGCTATCCCGTGGTGATCCTCTCGTTGATCGCGACCGGCTTCCTGTCGTTCGGTCTCTGGGTCCACCACATGTTCGTCACGGGCCTGCCCCAACTCGGCGCGGCCCTGTTCACAGCCTCCAGTATGCTGATCGCGGTGCCGAGCGGGCTGCAGATCTTCTGCTGGCTGGCAACGCTCTGGGACGGGCGTCCGGTCTACCGGACCCCGCTGTTGTTCGTGATCGGCTTCATCGTGATCTTCGTGCTCGGCGGGCTGTCCGGCGTCATGGTCGCCTCGGTCCCGATCGACACCCAGGTGCACGACACCTATTTCGTCGTCGCCCACTTCCATTATGTCCTGATCGGCGGCGCTGTGTTCCCGCTGGTCGGCGCGGTCTACTACTGGTTTCCCAAGATCGCCGGCCGCATGCTCAGCGAGCGACTCGGGCGCTGGAATTTCTGGCTCGCCTTCATCGGCTTCAACGTCGCCTTCTTCCCGATGCACATCCTCGGGCTGATCGGAATGCCGCGCCGGGTCTACACCTACACCGCCGACATGGACTGGGCGCACCTGAATCTCGTGTCCAGCGGTGGTGCTCTCATTTTCGCGCTCAGCTTCGCGTTGCTTTTGGTCAATGTGGTCTACAGCTTGCGTAAGGGCGCGCTCGCAGGCGACAATCCCTGGGATGCCTCCACGCTGGAATGGGCGACGTCATCGCCGCCCCCGCCGCAGAATTTCGACCGCATTCCGGTGGTCAAGCACCGCGATCCGCTGTGGGCCGATAGCGAGAGCCTGCCCGTGGTCGCGGGTCTGAGCGCCGAGCGGCGCGAGGTCCTGCTGACGTCGCTCGCGGAAGCCGAGCCGCAGATCCGCGAGGCTTCGCCCGAACCCAGCATCTGGCCACTGCTCACAGCTATCGCAACGACCGTGTTCTTCATCGGCTCGATCTTCACGCCCTGGGCGGTGCTCTGGGGCACGCCGCCGATGGCCGTCACCTTGATCGGCTGGTTCTGGCCGAGCGGCAGCAAGGAGGACGAGGAGTGAGACAGACCATCGTCCGCAATGTCGCTGAACTGCCGACTTACGGCTACGGCCCGCGCAGCGGACCGTGGTGGGGCGCGATGGGCTTCATGGCGCTGGAAGGTATGGGCTTTGCCATTGCCATCGGTGCCTATCTCTATCTCTACGCCGTCAACCCAAGCTGGCCGATCGGCGCCTCGCCGCCCGATCTCTGGCCAGGCACAGCCGAAGTCGTGGTCTATCTGCTGAGCATCATCCCGAACGAGATCACCAACCGCGCCGCACACCGGCAGGATCTCGCGAAGGTGCGGACCGGACTCATCGTGATGGCCCTGATCGGCATTGCCCTGCTGGTGCTGCGCGGCTTCGAGTTCGCGCATCTCAACACCCGCTGGGACAATTCAGCTTACGGCTCCATTGTTTGGCTCATTCTGGGGCTGCACACGACCCACCTTGCCACCGATGTCGGCGACACGGTCGTGCTGGCGGTATTGATGTTCACGCGCCATGCGAAACCGCGCCGGTTCAGCGACGTGACCGACAACGTGTTCTATTGGAACTTCGTCGTGCTCGCCTGGCTGCCGCTCTATGTCTTGCTCGATTGGGTGCCACGCCTATGACCGCAGCCGATCGACATTCCAGACTGCTTTATTGGGCCGGCGTTGCGCTCGGGCCCATCGCGTGGGGTATCAACTTGCAGGGCGTCTACGTGCTCGCGCACTTCTCCTGCGAACAGACCAGGCTCAGCGGCGCGATCATGAGCGCGGTTCTGGCTGTCGTCGCGCTGGCAGGCACTGTCATTTCGGCCCGCGCCGTTCGGCGCGGCGCGGGGGCTGAATGGGCCGATGCGCGGGGTGGCGGACCACGAACGTTCATGGCCTGGCTCGGCGTCGGCTCCGGCGTGTTATTTGCGCTGGTGATTGCGAACCAGTTCGCCGCCTCGCTCATGATCAGCCCATGCCTGCGCTGAGCTTTGCAGCACTGCTGCTCGCGCTGCTCGCGGCGCCGGCCGATGCGCACGGACTATCGGATGTCGATCCCGGTTCGCTGTGGAGCTACGATCCCTGGCTCATGGCCCCGCTCTATGCCGTCGGTATCGGCTTCTATGTCGGAACGCAGCGGCTCTGGCATCATGCAGGTGGTGGCCGTGGCGTCAGCTTCCGCCAGGTGGCCGCGTTCTGGACCGGATGGCTGGTGGCCGCACTTGCCGTGACCTCGCCGCTGCACTGGCTCGGCGAGCGTCTGTTCACCGCGCACATGGTCGAGCACGAACTGCTGATGGTGGTCGCGGCACCGCTGATGGCGTTCGCCCGGATCAATGGTCCTCTGCTGTGGAGCCTGCCGGCCCGGCTTCGCCCGGCGGCAGGCCGCATGCTCGATCTGCCGATATTGGCGTGGCCCTGGCGTTTTGTAAGCCACCCCATGAGCGCGACCATCCTGCACGGCGCAGCGCTCTGGGTCTGGCATGCACCGCCTTTATATGCGTGGGCGCTCGAGAATACGGCGATCCATCGTCTCCAGCACATCAGCTTCTTCGCGACTGCGCTGTTGTTCTGGTGGGTGCTGCTGCATGGCCGCGGTCAGGGCCGTAGCACTCGAATTCGCGACGGCATCGCTGTCGCGTGCCTTTTCATCACCATTTTGCATTCCGGCGTGCTCGGAGCTCTGCTGACCGTGTCGCCGCGGCTGTGGATCCCAGGCCAGGGCGCCCTCGCCGGGGAATTCGGCCTCTCGGCACTCGAGGACCAGCAGCTCGCCGGCATCCTGATGTGGGTGCCCATGGGCCTACTCTATACCGGCGCCGCGTTGTTCTTTGCTCACCGCTGGCTGACTGCGAACGGCGGTCATTCCCGCCTGCCGCTCCCTTCAACATCCGGGCTGAGCGACGCTGCATAGGAACCGCAACTTCTGTTCGAACGTTCGCCTGCCGACTGCGACACTCCACGGAGGCCACATGGAAAAACGATCCGTCATGGTGCTAACGGCAATCACCGCAGCATTCTTGGTGCCTGCAGTCTTGAGCGCGCAGGACCAACCCAAGTCAGGGATGTCGTGCCCGGTCGACCATGACAAGCTCGCCGATATCCTCAAGAAGAGTGTCAAGCCGGGCGGCGGCCCCAGCAACGGCGGTCTCGACAACAACGAGTGGGCTGCCGTCGTCAATCGGCAGGGCATCGTCTGCGCAGTTGCCTATAGCGGCGGCAAGGTCGACGACCAGTGGCTCGGCAGCCGGGCCATCGCGGCCGAGAAGGCCAATACGGCAAATGCGTTCAGCCTGAAGGACAAGGCGATCGCGACCGCCAATCTCTATGCCGGTGCGCAGCCCGGCGGGTTCCTGTTCGGAGCGGCACTCGGCAACCCGCCGTCTCCGGAAGCCTTGTACGCCGGATCTCCCGACAACTTCGGCACGGCCCAGGATCCGATGGTAGGCAAGCCGATCGGCGGCACCATCGTGTTCGGAGGCGGGTTGGCGCTCTATGACGGCAACGGCATCACGGGCGCGCTGGGCGTCAGCGGCGACAGCTCCTGCGCCGATCACAACGTGGCCTGGCGCGTGCGTCACCAGCTCGGGCTCGACCGCGTGCCGGCCGGCGTCAGCCCCAACATGAAAGACGCAATCATCTATGACATCGGACCCGACGGCAAAAGTCCGTCTGGATTTGGCCACCCCAAGTGTAACGGCAAGGAAGATCAGATCGCAGTTGACCTCGGCGCCGGCGTGTCCGGCAACGTCGTGAGATAGCTCGTCGTCGGTCTCACCTCTTTGGAACCAAGCGAAGTCGGAACGTTTGTAGGTTCGTAAACCGGCCTGCAACGGCGCACGGCCTCATCACTGCCGTGGAGATCTTTACATATGTTAGTGCGTGGTCTCACGCGTTTGCTGGGCCGACTTCCAGGCTTCCTTTGTGCCCTTTGCGCGTCCTGCGCGTTGCTGTCGTCCGCCTCGGCACAGAGCGATCTCGCCAGCCGCATGAAAGATCCCGGCCAGTGGCCGATGGCGGCGCGCGACTACGCCAACACCCGCTATAGCAACCTTGATCAGATCAACACGTCCAATGCATCGCGCCTCCAGCTTGCATGGACGTTCTCGGTCGGTGCCGATCGCGGCCAGGAGGCGGCGCCGCTCGTGGTCGATGGCACCATGTATGTGGTCGGCCCTTATGCTGGCCCCTACCCCAACCGTGTGTTCGCACTCGATGCCACGAGCGGTGAATTGAAATGGTCCTACGCGCCAAAGCCTGAACCGGCAGCCGCGGGCGTTGCCTGCTGCGACGTCGTCAATCGCGGACTCGCCTTCGACAACGGCAAGGTCTTCCTCAACACGCTTGATAACCACACGGTCGCGATCGACGCCAAGACCGGCAAGGAGCTGTGGCATACGAAGCTCGGGGAGATCAACAAGGGCGAGACCATCACGATGGCTCCCGTCGTGGTCAAGGGCAAGGTGCTCGTCGGCAACAGCGGCGGCGAGATGGGCGTGCGCGGCTGGGTCACCGCGCTCGATGAAAACACCGGGGCCATTGCGTGGCGCGCCTACGCCACGGGCCCGGACAAGGACGTGCTGATCGGCGACGACTTCAAGCCGTTCTACGACAGTCTCAAGGGCAAGGATCTCGGCGTGAAGACGTGGCCGGCCGACCGCTGGCAGGTCGGCGGCGGCACGATGTGGGGATGGATCTCCTACGATGCCGAACTCAATCTGATCTACTACGGCACAGCCAATCCGAGCCCATGGAACGCCAACCAGCGCAGCGGCGACAATCTCTGGAGCACCACAATCTTTGCCCGCGACCCCGACACCGGCCGCGCCAAATGGGCTTACCAGATCAACCCGCACGACCTGTTCGACCACGACGAGATCAACGAGAATGTGCTCGTCGATCTCGAACTGAATGGAAAGCCGCGCAAGGTGCTGATCCACCCGGGCCGCAACGGCTATATGTACGTGATGGATCGGGCGACCGGCGAAGTCATCTCGGCGGACGCGTTTGAATTCGTCAATGCCTATAACGGCGTCGATCTCAAGACCGGCAAGATCATCCCCAACGAGGAGAAGACGCCGCTCGCCGGCAAGACCGTCGAGAACATCTGCCCGGCCGCGCCGGGCGCCAAGGACTGGCAGCCAACCGCCTGGTCGCCCCGCACCAAGCTGCTCTACGTGCCGCATCAGCATCTTTGCATGAATTTCAAGGCATCGCAGGTCGGCTATATCGCAGGCACACCTTATGTGGGCGCCGATGTCGACATGTATGCCGGCCCCGGCGGCCACCGCGGCGAATTCATGGCGTGGGATCCCGTCGCGCGCAAGAAGGTCTGGGAGATCCACGAGAAGCTGCCGGTCTGGAGCGGCGCGCTGGTTACGGCAGGCGACGTCGCGTTCTACGGCACCATGGATCGGCTGTTCAAGGCCGTGGATGCCAAGGACGGGCATGTCCTCTGGCAATTCCGCGCCGGCTCCGGATTCATTGGCCAGCCGATCTCCTATCGCGGCTCCGACGGACAGCAATACATCGCGATCCTGTCGGGCGTCGGCGGCTGGCCGGGTGTGGTGGCCAACGCCGAGGTCGATCCGCGGGTGCGCAACGGCGCGCTCGGTTTTGTCGGTGCGACCCAGGATTTGCCGTTCTACACCGCGGGCGGGAGTGAGCTGCTGGTCTTCAAACTCGGCGGCGCGAATGGTGAGGACACCAGCCATGCGCCTTCGAAATAGTTATCCCGGCATCGCTCTTGGTTTTCTGGTCGGGCTTGCAACCACGGCGGCGGCAGCGTCGGATCGCGAGCTTCGCGTCTGTGCCGATCCCAACAATCTGCCTTTCTCGAACAGCGCCGAAGCAGGATTCGAGAACAGGCTCGCGGCCATGGTGGCCGAGCATTTCGGCCTGCAGGTCTCCTACACCTGGTGGGCGCAGCGCCGCGGCTTCATCCGTAACACGCTGAAAGCCGGCAAATGCGACGTCGTCATGGGCGTGCCGTCCGGCTATGATCTCGTCGAGACGACGAAGCCGTATTATCGCTCGAGCTACGTGTTCGTCACGCGGCAGGACCAGCACCTCGACCTTTCGTCCCTGCTCGACCCGCGCCTGCATCACCTCGCGATCGGCGTGCATCTGATCGGCGATGACGGCAACAATCCGCCGCCCGCGCAAGCGCTCGGCGAACAGGGCATCGTTGACAACGTCCGCGGCTACTCCATCTACGGTGATTATCGCCAGGCCGATCCGCCGGCGCGCCTGATCGAAGCCGTCGAAAGCGGCAGCCTCGATGTCGCCGCAGCCTGGGGTCCGCTCGCCGGATATTTCGCCCAGCGCTCTCCCGTCCCCCTGACGGTCACGCCGATCCGGGATTACGAGCGCTTTGCACCTCAGCAGTTCCAGTTCGCCATCGCGATGGGCGTGCGCAAAGGCGACGACGCCTTGCGCGACCGACTGAATGCATTCATCGACGAGCACCGGTCCGAGATCACCTCGCTGCTGCGCAGTTACGGCGTTCCGCTGGTGGACCAACCGGTTACGGTATCGGGAGGACATGAGTGATGTCTGCTCCAGTGCTGCGCGCGAGCGCCCTGTCGTTGCTGCTGGCGGTTGTGCCGAATGGTGCGGGACTGGCCCAGCAGACTTTGCCGCAGTCGCAGGAGGCGCAGATGCCGACGCTGTCTCCGCGCCCGAACTTCGGTGGCAGCGTCGGCAATGGCAGGCCCGGCGTCTTCATGCAGGTCCCCGTCAGTCACCTCCATCCCGGCGCGCAGCCGGACCCGCCGCAGATCAAGAACCCTGTGCAGGGCGATCCCAATGCGGAGCAGCGCGGGATGACCTACTACGTCAACTTCAACTGCGTCGGCTGCCACGCGCCAAATGGCGGCGGCGGCATGGGTCCGGCACTGAGCAACAACAACTTTACTTACGGCTCGCAGCCAGAGAACATTTTTCTCTCGATCTACCAGGGGCGGCCGAATGGAATGCCGGCCTGGGGCGGCGTGCTGCCCGACAGCGTGATCTGGGATCTCGTCACCTATATCGGCAAGATCAGCAACGAGCCGAGCCACCAATGGGGCCGAACCTTTTCCGCGAATCTGCCTTCGCCCGAAGTCGAGCAAGTCCCGAGCGAGCAGGTCTCGACGACCGATCCCTGGTCTGCCACCAAGTCTTTCAATTTCGGCCAGAAGCCCTGATCGCCGGGAAGCAGCGATGGCAAATCCGATCACGAGATTGCTAGTCACCGCGCTGCTGGCTACCACAGGCGCCGCCTGCAAGGCTGCGGGCCCGGACAACTTCACCGGCGACGCGCGTCGTGGCGCCGACCTCGTCAAGCAGTATCACTGCGGCGGCTGTCACGATATTCCCGGCATTGCCGGCGCCGAAGGCAATGTCGGCCCACCCTTGCATCGGATCGGCACGCGGACCTACATCGCCGGCTACATCCAGAACTCGCCGGACAACATGGCTGATTGGATCGAGGATCCACAGCGGGCGTTGCCGGGCAATGCCATGCCGAGAATGGGCATCCCGCAGAAGGACGCGCGGGACATCGCGGCGTTTCTCTATACGCTGAAGTGACCATCATGCCTCCCATGCATCGTTCAATGAATTGGCTCCGTGACGCGCCATTGCTGGCCATCACCATTGTGCTCGTCGCTATCATGGGACTGGGCCTCCTGGCTGGCGGTGCCTGGCTCGAGGCCCTCGGTGGCTCCGTCTACTATCTGATCGCGGGCATCATGCTTCTGCTCACGAGCTGGCTGCTCGGGCGCCGCCGCGCCGAGGCGCTCTGGGTTTATGCCGCGCTGCTGGCCGGAACGATGGCCTGGGCGATCTGGGAGGCCGGCCTCGATTTCTGGTCGCTGGCGCCGCGCGGCGACGTACTCGTGCCGCTTGGCCTGTGGCTGATGCTGCCCTTCATTGCCTCCCGCCTGGCGCCTCGCTTGCGCGCAGCGCGATGGGCGCTTGGCCTTGTGTTGGTCGCCGCAGCCATCGTCGTCGGCATGTCCCTGACGAGCGATCGCCGCGATCTTGCCGGCACGATACCTGAGGGCGAAACAACGGGGGCCATTGCGTCTCCCGAACCGGACCAGCCCGCTGCCGGCCAGAACTGGACGGCCTACGGCGGCAGCGGCTTCGGTACGCGCTTCTCGTCGCTGAGCCAGATCACCAAGGACAACGTCAAGGACCTCAAGCTCGCCTGGGAATTCCGCACCGGCGATCACAAGGGCCCGGACGATCCCGACGAGATCACCAACCAGGCGACGCCGCTCAAGGTGGGCGATCTGCTCTACACCTGCTCGCCGCACCAGATCGTGTTCGCGCTCGAAGCCGCGACCGGAAAACTGCGCTGGAAGTTCGATCCGCAGGTGCAGCACAACAAGGCCTTCCAGCACATGACCTGCCGCGGCGTGTCCTATCACGCGACCAAGCCCGGCGCGATAACTGCCGACGGCACGCCGGCCCCGAGCGATTGTGCGGGGCGCATTTTCATACCGACCAACGACGGACGGATGTTCGCGCTCGATGCGCAGAGCGGCGTGCCTTGCCAGGATTTTGGCAATCAGGGACAGATCGATCTCAAGCAGGGCAGCGAGATCCAGACACTCGGCTTCTACGAGGGCACCTCGCCGCCCGTCGTCACGGACAAGTTGCTGATCGTCGGCGGAGCGGTGATCGACAACTATTCCGATCGCGTGCCGTCGGGCGTGATCCGCGGCTTCGACATCTATTCAGGACGGCTGATCTGGGCATTCGATGCCGGCAATTCCGATCCGAACGAGATGCCCTCGGCCTCGCATCATTTCACGGCCGGCTCACCCAATTCCTGGAGCATTTCCGCGGTCGACGAGAAGCTCGGACTGGTCTATGTGCCGCTCGGCTCGAGTTCTCCGGATATTTGGGGCGGCGGCCGTTCGCCCGAGAACGAGCGCTACGATTCGGCATTGATTGCCCTCGATCTCATGACCGGGAAACTGCGTTGGTCGTTCCAGAACGTGCACCACGATCTCTGGGACATGGATATGCCGTCGCAGCCCAGTCTGGTCGATTTGCGCCTTAACGGCGGCGTGACGCCTGCGATCTACATCCCGGCAAAGACCGGCGACATCTTCGTGCTCGACCGCCGCGACGGGCGTCAGCTGGTGCCCGCACCGGAGAAGCCGGTGCCGCAGGGCGCCGCGAAGGGAGACCGGCTGTCGCCGACCCAGCCCTTCTCGGAGTTGAGCTTTCGCCCGCCCGGCATGCTGACCGACGCGCAGATGTGGGGCAGCACGATGTTCGACCAACTCGCCTGCCGGATCAAGTTCAAGCGCCTGCGCTATGAGGGGCCGTTCACGCCGCCGTCTGAACAAGGCACGCTGGTGTTTCCAGGAGACTTCGGCATGTTCGAATGGGGCGGCATTGCCGTCGATCCGCAACGCCTGATCGCGATCGCGAACCCTCAATCGATTCCCTTCGTCTCGCGTCTCGTGCCGCGCGGGAAAGACAATCCGGCAGCGCCGAACGCGGCGCATCCGCCGGGAACCGAGCTCGGCGTGCAGCCGATGTACGGCGCCCCCTATGGCGTCGACCTCGGCATTTTCCTCTCACCGCTCGGCATCCCCTGCCTTGCCCCGCCATGGGGCAACATCGCCGCGATCGATCTCAAGTCGCACAAGGTGGTCTGGCAGCATCGCATCGGCACGATCCGCGATCAGGCCCCGCTGCCGCTGCCATTCAAGCTCGGCGTTCCCATGCTGGGCGGTCCGATCGTCACCGCGGGCGGCGTCGTCTTCATCACGGGAACGATGGATGACTACATCCGCGCGTTCGACGTTCGCGATGGCAGACGGCTTTGGCAGGACCGCCTTCCTGCCGGCGGCCAGTCGACGCCGATGACCTATGAGGCCAACGGCAAGCAATATGTCGTCACGGTCGATGGCGGCCACGGCTCGTTCGGAACTAAACTCGGCGATTACGTGCGGGCCTACGCGCTGCCGTGATCTGCCTCGGCAGGACATGCTTGTGCTTGGCGACGCCTTGTCCCGATCTGCCAGCGCGACGCGCAACTGCTGAAGCCAGGAGAGCCACGCCCGCAGCTAGTCCCAGCGCCGCGAGCCCCTGACTGATGACCCCGGCAGGTGGGAGCTGCTTGCGTGACAGCCAACCGCCATCGATTGACGTGCCCTGCGGACCAGCTTCGATCATGGTGCCCTCGCTGCTCTTCGCCGGGCGCGCGCGCGACAGCAGGTAGCGGAAGGCAACCCCCAGGATGTTCTCGGTAATCTGCGGAGCCATCGCGTAGGCAATTTGGCCGGCACGCGCCGGCCAGCCCACGGCGACCTCATCTTGGGGTGCGCGGACGAGGCTCACGAACGTCTCGGCAACGTCCTCCGCCTGATACAGCAGCGGACCGGGATCGAGCGTCCGGCCGGACATGTTGGCGCCGTGGACGAAGCCCGGCGTGTCGACCATGGCCGGGAAGACGCCGCAGACATGGATGTTGCGATGAGCCCTGAGCTCCTGACGCAGGCTCGCGGTGAAGCCCCGAAGGCCGAATTTGCTCGCTGTGTAGGCCGCAGCAAAAGGCGTCGGAGCCCAGCCCCCGAGCGAGATGTTGTTGATCAAGATACCGCGGTTCTGGCGCAGGAAGATCGGAAGCACCGCGAAAGCGCCATGCATCGTGCCGAGGAGATTGACCTCGATCGTTCGGCGATGAAGTGCGATATCCGCGTCCTGATAGGCCCCGAAAACGCCGGTGCCGGCGTTGTTGATCCAGACGTCGATGCCACCGAGCGCGTCTTCCGCCTCTCGGGCCAGCCGCTGCACCGCCTCGGCATCGGTGACATCGGTCGGGATTGCCAATGCGCGGCCTCCGAGCGCCTCGCATTCTGCAGCGAGGCTCGTCAGGACTTCGGCACGGCGTGCCGCCAGGACCACGCTTGCGCCCTTTCCGGCGAAGGCCAGCGCCGCAGCACGCCCGATTCCGCTCGAGGCACCGGTTATGACGACGCGCGTGCCAGTCATTTGCCGCGGCTCGGATCCGGAGCCGCCCGCCGGAAGCAGCCAGTGCAGGGATCGCCGGAGACGCTCGGTTCCGTCCGCTTCGAACCAGTCGCCATGCGCGAAGATCACCCGCTCCGGCGACAGCCGTATGAGCCGCTCGGCTGCCGACCGCACGGAACGGCCGCCGAGGCGCAGCAGCAGTCGGAGATAGACCGGCGCCGTTCCGTTTGGCTTGGAAATGCCGAGGAGGTTTGCCGCGGCCTCGTTTGACGCGCTGAGATCATCGGGATCGAGATTTTGCACCAGATCCGTCAGGATCAGTGTCCGGCTGCGCTTGTCGAACAGCTCGATCTCGGAGAACATCGGAGCGTTCACCGAGACGGCTTCGAGGTCGGCCCTCCATTCCTCAGGCGTCGCCTCTCCAAGCTCGCGGTCGATGTGGATCCGTGCTGCTCGAACTTGCCGACGCGCCGAAAGGCCGCGCGCCGCGAAAGTCGTCACCTGTGGCAGCTCTCTCTGCCAGTCGGACAGGAACATCCAGTGCGCGATATTCGGCGCGAGCAAGTACCTTATCGGCCCTAGCCGCTCCAACTCACCGCGGAGAGTCGGCGAATGTCTCACCGGCGAATGCAGCACAAGATCGCCGTTCGAGAGCCGAATGACGGTCATACGCACCGGAAGTTTCAGACCGGCAGCGCTGATCGGGGCATCGTCCACGACCCAGATATCGTCCGTCGCTCGCGACAAACGGGCCGTCGACAAGGTAGCGTCGGAACTTTGCATGAGCGTCTTCCATCACAAGGCGTTTGCTCAAGCTTCGGGAGCGACGCTCGTTCCTCGCTAGGACGCCCGAGCCTGCATGCGGGCATTGCGTCGGCGACGGCGCGCGGCGAGTCGTCCTCGGATCCTCTCCGCCGGAATGTGCCGCGAGATCGCCGGGGCAAGCTCTGGTTCTGAGGGAGGTTGTTGGGTGGCAATCGGCGCTTGGTCCGGACGAGCTTCCATCAGACCGAGCACGGCGCGGCCCTTGGCCGTGATGCGCCACCCGCCATTTGTCCGGTCGATCAGCCCTTGCGAAAAGATGTCCAGCCCCGGCACCCGCCCGGCGAGCCGCCGGGTGCGCTCGGTCCAGTCGCGACCGCTGGTCGCCAGAATGGCCATATCCCGCTTGAGATCCTCCATGGCCGCGAACCCATCCGGGTAGCTCACCAGGATCTTGAGGACCGTCACGTGGAAATTCACCCCTGCCCCCACATGACCATCATCACATCGTCGGGACTTCTGAAAGGGCATTGCGGGCCGCTAGTTTGAGACGATCCGCAGAGATGTCGCCCCTGCTTGCAGTCTCCAGAAGCTTCGAGGCTACGCGAGTCCTGGCGCCGATCTCACAGCGTGGAACAGCTTCACACACCTCGTCGAGAACGGTGCGCAACAACGCCTTGGTCGCGGTATCGATCATGGAAAGCCCCGGCGGAAAGGTTCACGGTAGGGCAATCGCTCCGGCCAGGGATTCAACATTGTTAATGATCTTAAAATTTCGCTGCCTGGCCACTGCCGGCTTGGCGATGTCTTGGGCCTGCTGTGCGCGACCTTGCGGGCTCCTGCTCGGCATTGCTCGTGAAATCGGGGAACCTCCGTCGTCGGCCAATCGTTCGCATGCCATGGAGATTGTCGTTTTCGCGGTCCTCGTCCTCCTGGTTGCGACTGTAGTTCGGCATGCGTGATGGCGAACCGCGCAGCTTCGCATCCTCGCGGCTGATTCCGCCCGAGCTTTGCTTCGTCGCTTCACCCTCTTGTCCAAGAGGGCGCAGGGAAGGCCGGGTGCCGGCTGGCGCCCGCGGTCCGCTGCGCGAAAATGTAGCGCAAGGAAACCGCACAGCAGCATACAGGTGTAGCCAATCACTCGGCCTTCCCTGCGCGATGGTTGGACGGCTTATGCCGTGCTCTCCCGGGAGCCGAGTTCGTTCTGGCCTCCCTCGTCCCAGCGAAAGTCACCGGCACCGCGCCGGTTGACGCAGATGCCGCATTCGCCAGGGCTTGACCGTAGCAACGACGGCCAGGACCACACGGTTTTTGCCGTACGCACGGCTCGCCATTTCGCCGCAGTTTTTCCAGCCCTGTCGACGGAGCCGGAAACTTACAGACGAGACGAAGCCTAGCAGCGCCGCTCGTCGGAACGCAGCCTTGGGCTCACGGAGAGCAATCCGCCCTGCCCTTGGCCTCTCGCACCCGAACGCTGCCGCGTCCACCGCAAGCCCGGCTCGCGAACATGACGACCACAAGATCGCCCCTCAAGGATGAGCCGGGATGGCCAACACATACGCCGTTTCCGAATTTCGGTAAAGCGGAATATATTTGTGGAGAGGGGTTGACGGGATGGCGGGTGTTTTGCCCGACGGGCAGTCCTCCCATTCAACCTGCCACGGCCTTCTAGTCAAGCGACGCGCCTGCTCCGATGGAGAAGGCGAGTTCACCCTCTATCCACCACGCACTCCGCACCATCAATAACATAGGCTGCGTGACGAAAATCCCTGATGGTGGCGAGCTTGCCGGCGGACCAGTCGAGAAGCATGAAATATTTCGCCCGCCCGGCCGGCTTATTCGGATCGAACACGAGGATCGCGGGACGTCCCTCGACCTGCCCCGTCACCAGGTGCCAGTCGCTGTTCTTCGAATAATTGCCGAAATAGTTCGACACCTCGGCCTTGCCTTTCAGCCTGGTACGGTTGACGAGCTCGAGCCTGACGTCGTCGGCGATCATGGCGCGGATCGCGTCGAAGTCGCGGGCATTGAAATGGCCGACATAGGCGTTGAGTCGCGTGCGATCTGCTTCCGACAGGCCCGGCTGCGGCACATCGTCGGGCTCTCCGGCGAACTCCCGCAGCTGCGTGCGTCCGCGATGCAGCGCGGCCTTCACCGCCGGCAGGCTGAAATCCATGATGTCGCAGACCTCGGCAAGCGAGCAGCCGAGCACGTCCACCAGGATCACGCTGGAGCGCTGCGCCACCGGCAGCCGCATGAAGGTGCGAAGGCTGGTCGCGGCGATCTGGCGGCTTTCCACATCATCGAGCTGGTCGGCAATCATCTCCACCTCTTCAGCCGAGTGCAGCGCCTCCTGCCGGTTGCGGCGACGCAGGAAATCCAGCGCGGTGTTGTGCGCGATGCGAAACAGCCAGCCCTCCGTATTGACGGGCGTGACCGATTGCAGCGCTTCCATCGCCTTGATCAGCGCATCCTGCAACACATCCTCACCGTCGATGACCGAGCCGACCATGCGGGCGCAGTAGCGATGCAGTTTCGGCCGCATCCGCGCCAGCAGGGCCTCGGTATCGATGGTGGCCAGCGGGTCTGGCGCCATTGCTCCTCCGCTTCGCTTGTTCAGGACTCGTCCAGCATACGATAGTTGCCGACGATCCTCACATCACGAACCAGCGGCGGCTCCGCGCAGCGGTCGCGGATGCCGTCCTGGAACGTCTGAAATGCCTTGAGTTTCGGAATCGGGCTCGAGCCGTTTTCGGCCGCGGCCTCGACAAGATGGATGAAGGTGTCGTCCTCCAGCCGTAGCGTCAGGTAGCGCACGCCGTCCGGGCCGGCCGCCTTCAATTCGGCAAATACGGCCGAAACCAGCTCGGCATTCCGATCGGCCAGCTCCGGCCTGGCCTTGTACCTGATCAACGTCCTTCTCATCGCGCGCTCCTTGCTGATGTCGCGACCTGGTTCGCTCAAAATCGGGCAAATGGCCGCATCACCCCTAGGACGTTTGCCGGCAGGCGAAGGATGCGGCCCGGAACAAATTATTATTGGGCGCATCCTTTGCCGCTCAGCCCTCGTCTAGCCCGCAGAACGCGCCGCGACAGGCTGGCGCGACACACGGAGACAGGGCGATGCAGACCCCGATCAATCGCGCCGCGCAGAACTGGGTGCTCGGCGTCACCGCGCTGGCATCCTTCATGATGGCGCTCGATGCCATGATCATCACGACAGCATTCGCGACCATCCGCGCCGAATTCGGCAGCCCGGTCGAGACGCTGCAATGGACCGTCAACGCCTTCAATCTGACCTTTGCCGTGCTGCTCCTGACCGGCTCCGCACTCGGCGACCGCTTCGGTCGCCGCCGGATGTTCGCGGCCGGGCTCGCCCTGTTCGTCGTTGCATCGGCGGCCTGTGCGCTCGCAGGCAATGCCACCGCGCTGATCGCCGCCCGCGCGCTGCAGGGCGCCGGCGCCGCGCTGGTGATGCCGCTGGCAATGGCGATCCTGAGCGGCACGTTCGGCCGCGAGGAGCGCGCTCGCGCGCTCGGCATTTTCGCCAGCATCACCGGCTGCGCGCTGATCATCGGTCCCGCCATCGGCGGCTTCATTACCGAACATTTCGGCTGGCGCTGGGTGTTCTGGATCAACCTGCCGATCGGCCTGATCGCGATCGCCCTGGTACTGGCACGCTTGCGCGAAAGCTTCGGCCCGGCCGCCGCATTGGACATCCCCGGACTGGCGCTTGTCGCGCTTGCGGCGCTGGCGTGGGTGTGGAGTCTGTTGCGCGGCAACGCCGTGGGTTGGGCGAGCGCCGAAATCATGGCCGCGCTGATGGCAGGCCTGGTGTTCACAGCCGGCTTCGTTCTCTGGGAATTGCGCGCGACCGCGCCAATGGTGCCGATGCGGCTGTTTGCATCGCGGGCGCTTGCCTCCGGCATGTCCGCCAGCGTGCTGTTCTACGCCGCGATGTACGGCGTCTTGTTCCTGCTGCCGCAGTTCCTCCAGACCGCGCTGGGCTTCGACGCCTTCGGCGCCGGACTTCGCCTGCTGCCCTGGACCGCGACGCTGTTCGTCACCGCCCCGATCGCCGGCGCGGTCGTCAACAGGTTCGGCGAGCGGCCGCTAGTGGTGACGGGATTGCTGATGCAGGCGATCGGACTTGGCTGGATCGCGGAGCTCGTGAGCTCTGCGGTTACCTACTCCGCCCTGGTCGCGCCGCTGGTGCTGGCCGGCGTCGGCGTCTCGATGGCGATGCCGGCAGCACAGAACGCCATCCTGAGCTCGGTCGCGGTGGCCGAAATGGGCAAGGCGTCCGGCATCTTCAACATGGGCCGCTTCCTCGGCGGCATGTTCGGTATCGCCGCGCTGGTGGCGAACTTCTCGGCGCATGGCGGGGTCGATTCGGCCGCGCATTTCGAGAGCGGATTTGCCGCGGCGATGAGCCTCGCCGCGACGCTGTCACTGGCCGGCGCGATTGCGGGGTGTTTCCTGCCGGCACGGCGGCGGACCGCCGGAGCAGCCGCGCCGCAAGATGCGTGACACTGACAGCCATCAAAGCCGGAGGCGAGATGATCGCTTCGCGACCAAGTGCTGGCCTTCAATGATCGGCTAGCAGGTAGAATACCGGTTGCAGTTTCGACCACGCCGCCGCCGCGCCCAAGGCACTGTCAGGGCGCGGCGGCCTTGCGGACGATGCCGGCTGCGCGATCGGACTCGCGCTGGAGCTCTTCGCGGGTAACGATCCCGGTTGGCCCTGCGGCCGCGTCGACATCGACCGCGGCGACGCCCCCCGGCAGCGCCTTGACGTCGCTCCTCGATCACCTGCCCCGGCGAACAAGCGAATGCGCACGGGGCCGCGACGCCTTGGAGAAATTCTCTGGTTGGCGAAGCTATCGAGGCACGAAACCGAGAGATACTCGGTGATCTTCTCGGGCTCCAGGAGCCCGAGCTGGAACGAATGCGCAAAGACGGGGTCATCTAGCCCGTTGGGCAGCATCCTGTGACGATACCAACCGATTCTGCAGCAGCGGTCCCCTGCGGCGACGGGGCAGAAACAAAGGAAAGTCTCGCAGCAATCCGACCGCAAAAACGCCGACAACAAAACGTCGCACGAGACCCGTTTTGTTCTCAGCGACCCTTCTCGTCAGTTCTTGAAGAAGAGGGCTTATGCTTGGTGGGCGCACCAGGGCTCGAACCTGGAACCCGCAGATTAAGAGTCTCATCTTTCACAATAACTTTCAGCTACTTAGCTGTAAAACGCCGTCACAACAGCACTATCGAAATCAACAGGTTACAGACGAAATGTAAATTGCTCGGCGGCGCCTTCTGTACCTGCGACCGCTGCGTCCCGAACGCAGTGAACATCTTCTAAGTTGTTGATCTTTCTCTCATCGGCAGGTGCTTCCGTCCCGTTTTTGTTCACGCTCGTTTCACCCAATTCGTTGCGATTTCGTTGCGGCGGCGGCGAGGGAGAACGGCGCTCGGCGCGTCAGTGGGATCTTGGACTTGCGGCGGAGCAGCCGAGGCCTGCGAGGGTAAGCGTATTAGATTATGCGGTGATCTGTCGGGGGTTCGAGTCACTAGGGTGCTACCGTCTTTCCCCACACCAACCAGACCTGCGATATCTGATCCGATCCTTCGCGTGAGGCAGTTCATGGGCCTCGCACGATGGTCTGCACGGGTTGAACCATAATGGGCACGCACAGCAAACGGTCGCTGCCGTAGATGCTCGACACCCGGGCGCCACCGAAGTGCCGCCTACCGCTCGACACACGACACAACGACCCGGCAGAAATTGAAGGTGAAGCGTCCGTAGAGAAAGCCGCTTCCTGGCTCCAGTGCAGCCAGGCGATACGAATTGCGGAGAGCGCGGATAATCTCGACCATTTCCATGAATTCATGGTGCGTCAGCGCCGGGTGACGAAGCATGACATCGCGACACTCTCGAATGACATCGTCGCGGGCAAGTTCGGCAAGCCCTCCGTCAGCAACGCACGTCATATGCGCAAGGCCGCCTCGGGGTTGTTCAACTGGGCGGCTGAAGCGGGCCGCGACCATGTGACGGCCAGCCCCTGCGGACAAACTAAAACACCTGCACTAAGCCGACGTGCCCGAAATCCAACGACGGTCGATCTGAATCGCGACGATTACGAGGAACGGTCGAAACAGAGTGCCACGATCACGTGGCAGAGCGGACGCTGAATCGGTAAACCGCCGAGGTCTGCTTAGGCCGGCGGCTCCTCCACCGCGTCTTCAATTAGCTTGGCGGGCCTCGATCTCACCTCTTTCAATGGTAAGCGTCACGTCGGCAAAGGTTTCGAGCAGCTTTGGATTCGACTCGGTGATCAGCAGCGTAATGTCCTTATCCTGCAAACGAAGCCGCCGGAGTGCTTCCGCATATCGCTGCGCTAACACAGGCGCGAGACCCTGAAATGGCTCATCCAGGATAAGCAGCCGGGTACCAAGCATAAGCGCCCTCCCAAGCGCCACCATCTTGCCTTGGCCGCCCGAGACCGATCCCGCCGGACGTTTGGCAAGCTCTTTGAGTTCCGGCAGCACCGAATACGCTCGCTCCAGCCGCCGCCGCGTCTCGTCCGGATTCAGCTTGGCGACACGACCGGGAAGCAAAATATTTTCTTCGACGGTGAAGGCGGAAAACAGACGCCGGTCCTCAGGCGCGTAGCCAAGACCCAGCGACGGCCGGCGATGCGGCGCGATCGCTCCAAGATCTTCGCCGCCCAGACGAACGGTGCCGCTCGCTTTTGTGAAGCCCATGATAGTGCGCACGGTCGTGGTCTTGCCGGCGCCGTTTCGCCCGATAAGCGCTGCGCTCACACCCGGCAGCAGCGAGAAACTCACATTTCGCAACACAGGCGCGTCAGCAATCGCGACGTTGACATTCTCGAAACTCAGCATCGGTGTCATATCCCGATCACCTGTTCCCGGACCTTCGGGTCCGCCAGAACCTCAGCCGGCGTCCCAACCATCTGGATCTTGCCGACATTCCACACGGCGACGCGGTTGGCATAGCGCTCCACCATATCCATGTCGTGCTCGACGAAGACCGAGGTGACTTTCTCCTTTGCCAGCGCCGTGGTTAGAATGTCCATGATGGTGAGTTTCTCTGATGACGCGACGCCCGAAGTCGGCTCATCCATCAGGAGGAGCTTTGGCTTCAGCGCGAGCGCGAGTGCAATATCGACCAGCTTGCGTTGCCCTTCGGGCAGTTCGCGCGCCGTTCGTTCCGCATACGATTTGACACCGACGAGATCCAGCAGCCGCTTCATTTCCGGCACTTCCGGCATGAGAGAAAGAGCCTGGAAACCAGACGGACGGCCTCGCAGGGAGGCGGCCGCGATCAACATGTTCTCCATCACGGTCTGGTCGAGGAACAGCTGTGGTATCTGGAAGGCGCGGGCAATGCCGAGCCTGGTGATCGTACGTGGCAGCTGCGCGGTGATGTCGTGGCCGAGAAAGGTAACGGTGCCGGCTTGCGGCCGAAGATAACCGGTCGAGATGTTGAGGAACGTCGTCTTGCCGGCCCCGTTCGGCCCGATGATGGCAAGGTTTTCGCCTTCCAGGACGTCGAGGTCGATGCCATCGGCGGCGATGACGCCGCCGAACCGGATCTTGATGTTCTTGGCAGAAAGCAGGACGTTGGCCATTAATGCCCTCCCCGCCCGGATTGACCGTAGCGCTGGCGGAGGCCGATAAGGCCGTTCGGCGCGTAAAGAATGATGACGACCAGCACGACGCCGAGAATGAGCTGCCAAGAATCCGCCAGATGCGCCGCGGCATAGAACCGTACGCATTCGAACATCGCCGCGCCTGCAAACGCACCGAAAGCATGGGCGCTGCCACCGAGGATCGCGATGAACACGAACTCGCCGGACTTGGTCCAGAAGCCGAATTCGGGGGTCGCGATCTGCTGAATGATCGATACCAGAGTGCCGCCTATGCCGCCGAGAAATGCGGAGAACACGTAGCCGATGAGCAGCACGCGCCGCGCCGACATGCCAAGATATTCGAGCCTGGTTTCGTTAGATTTCATTGCCCGCAACATGTGACCGAGCGGGCTGTCGAGATAGCGTTGCACGCCGTAGAAGGCAGCAATCGCGACCAAAAGGCTCACGTAGAGAATAACGTATTGGAACGTCTCCGGCGTGAACGAAAACCCAAACAAGCCAGGACGGGCGACCCGGATGCCGTCCGCGCCGTTAGTGTAGTGGAACATTTTCTCGAGCAGCGACCACAAGACCATGGAGAATGCCAGGTTCAGCATTCCAAAGAAAATTTCCCTGTAGCGAACCACGAACAGGCCGACGATCAGGCCAAAAACGGTAGAGGTTATGCCTCCCAGCGCGAGAAAGATCAGGATATCGCCGCCGCCGATGTACTTGCCCCAGAACGCCGCGGTATAGGCGCCGGTGGCGAAGAACATCGCGTGTCCGAACGATACTTGTCCCGCCTGCAGCAACAGGACGATGCCGAGCACCACGATGCCCTTGGCGAGGATGAGCGCGAATAACGTCGCCCAGCTCGCGACGAAGAGCGGCAGTACCGCGCTGGCCAGAAACAAGATGATTGCGACTGCCGTGATCGGCTTGATACGGCCCGCCATCAGATTTTTCTCATCTGCACCGTACCGAACAGTCCGAACGGACGCACCAGAAGCACCAGTACCATCAGCAGATAGGGTACGAGAACTTCGAACTCCGGCTGCAGATAGATGACGAAGGCGCGCGTCAAACCGATCATAAGGGCCGTAAGGGCGGTGCCCTCGATCTGCCCCAGACCCGCAGTGGCTGCCACCGCGAACGAGAGCACGATCATGTCCGCGCCCATGCCGGGCACCAGCGACGTGGTCGGCGAAGCAAGCGCGCCGCCGAGCGCCGCCAGGCTCGCCCCGATGATGAACGTAATAGAGTAGACGCGTTGGGCGTCGATGCCGATGGCGGTTGACGCCTCCCGATCCTCGGTTACTGCTAGAATCACGGCTCCCGCAAGAGTTTTCCGCAAGAAGTAACGCAGTCCGAACAGCGTCGCGACTGCCACGCCTGGAAGCAGGACGACCTGGTAGGACGTATAGTTCACGCCGAATACGCTGATGTTCGGCAACAGCTTCAAGGGCTCAGCAGCGAAGATGGGCTGCACGCCCCAGATCAGACGCTGCAGATTGTCCATGATCATGAAGGCCGCGAAGGTGATCAGGAGCTGCAACACGTCGTCTCGTCCGTAAAGCGGCCGCAACAGGAAGCGCTCGATGAAACCGCCGCACACAAACCCTATGACGATGGAGGCAACCAGCAATGCGGGATAGGTAAGCCACGGCGACACCTGCGCAATCACGAGGCTCAACGTCGCGGCGAGATAGGCGCCAAAGGCATAAAGCGACCCGTGCGCGACATTCACCACGCGAAGCACACCGAAAATCAGGCTCAGCCCGACGGAAACCAGGAACACCAAGGCGGCGTAACTGATCCCGTCAAGGACGGCCAATATGGCGAGAGTCGAATTCATGGAGACCTTCAGGAAAGCCGTCCTGCGGTTTTTGCCCGGAGGACGATGATCTGGCCTACTGCTTGAAGGTCGGAACGTCCATTTTAACGAATTCCGGCTTGAGCGTCTTCAGCCACTCGACCGACCGCACGCCCGCCGGATTGGTGATCACCTTCGGATCAAAGATCATCATGTTGTCGAGCAGTTTGAAGTCATAGCCCGGGAAAGACTTGGTGACGCCGACGAGCTGCGCTTCCAGACCTTGGTTGTCCTCGGGCCTCAGCGTGATCGGCCGGCCGAAACCGGTCGCGAACTCGGTGCCGGAGGTTGCGTCTACGACCTGCTCCCGTGTCGGCCAGTTGCCGCCATTGGCCTTGATCGCCTTGTCATAGGCAGCTTGCAGCGCCGTGAAAGCCTGCGCCATGTGGTAGACGGGGTAAATCGGCCAGGCGCCGGTCTTTGCCTTGAATGCCTCGGCAAACGCCTTGAAGGCCGGATCGTTCTTCTTTTCAGGATGCAGGAACCAATGATCGCCACGCGCGCCGACGATCAGGCCTTCCGGCAGATCCTTGCCCAGTCGCTGGATCGAGGATTCGCCGATGCCCAACACGAAGGTCGACTGTTGCAGCAGGCCGCGTTGACCGGCCTGACGGACCAGCGTGTCGAGATCGCCGCCCCAGGAGGTGGTTAGAACGACATCCGGCCGCAATGCCAGTAAGCGCGAAACTTCGGTGGAATAGTCCGGCGCACCGAACTTCGGAAAAAGCTCCGCCAACACCTGAACGTCGGGCTTCAGCGCCTTCAATGCGGTGGAGAAGATTTCCCAGCTTTCGCGGCCCCACGCGTAGTCCTGATTGACGACCGCGATGGTCTTAAAGTCGGGCTTTGTCTTAAGGAGATAGACGAGCACCGCCAGCATCTCCGGCGTGCCGTTAGCCTGCGTGCGGAAATTGTAGCGATATTTCTTCGTCTCCAGAATAGAAGCCGCACCGCAATCCCACATAAAGTTCATGACTTTGAGGTCTTCGGCGACCGGGACAAGCTGATTGCAGCTGCCCGAGGAGATGGAGGCGAAAGTCACGTCGACCTTTTCGTCTTGCACCATGCGCCGGTAGTTCGAGACCAATGCCTCGCCGCCGGCGCCTTCATCGATGAAAGACAGTTTTACCGGTACACCGCCGATTCCGCCCTTCTTGTTGAGGTCTTCTGCAATCATCTCGGCCGCGGCCTTTGCCGGTACGCCGAATACGGAAGCCGGTCCCGACAGGAAAGTGGTGATACCGATCTTGATTTCCGGCGGCTTGCTCTGCGCAAGCGCAGCGCCCGTAAAAGCTGTGATGACTAGACCGGCTGCAACTGCGGCTTTCAGCAAAAGCATTTGAATCTCCCCATTTTTAACTTGCGTTGACCGGGCGGCCATCGCGATTTTTCTTGCCGCGACGCTACTTATAATTCTGAAATATTGCCAGCACTTACTAGTTGCTGGGGTCGTGTCCCCGGTGGTGGTGTAGCTCGGTAGAGCAAAGCCGCCCGGATGCGCGCCTTCAAATAGCGCCGTAGCGGGCGGGCAGCTTTGCGGTGGTCACCGGCAGTTCTCCGGTAGGATCGGGTTGCGACACGCCAACGCAACCGAGGAACCACCGATGACCGAAGACATGATGAACCTGCGCACGCTCGTAGAGAAGACCCCCGACGCCGATCTGCTGCGCGAGATGATCGGCTTTGCCGCCCAGCGCCTGATGGAGCTGTGGAAGGCCAGACCGGGGCGGCCTACGAAGAGAAGAGCCCCGAACGCCTGGCCCAGCGCAACGGCTACCGCGACCGGATCTGGGAGACCCGCGCCGGCGCGGTTGAGCTGCACATTCCCAAGCTGCGCGAGGCTCCTACTTCTCGGGCTTCCTGGAGCCGCGACGCATGGCCGAGAAGGCGCTCACCGCCGTGGTGCAGGAAGCCTATGTGCAGGGCGTCTCGACCCGCTCGGTGGACGACCTCGTCCAGGCCATGGGCATGACCGGCATCTCCAAGAGCGAGGTCAGCCGGCTGTGCGGCGAGATCGATGACAAGGTGAAGGCCTTCCTCGCCCGTCCGATCGAGGGCGACTGGCCGTATCTGTGGATCGACGCCACCTACGTGAAGGTGCGCCAGAATGGCCGCATCGTCTCAGTCGCGGTGATTGTCGCGGTTGGCGTCAATAGCGACGGCCGACGCGAGGTCCTCCGCATTGGCATCGGCCCTTCCGAGGCCGAGACGTTCTGGACGGCGTTCCTGCGCCAGCTCGCCCGCCGCGGCCTGCGCGGCGTCAAGCTGGTCGTGTCCGACGCCCACGAAGGCATCAAGCCCACCGTGGCCAAGGTGCTCGATGCCAGCTGGCAGCGTTGCCGCGTCCACTTCATGCGCAACGCGCTGGCGCATGCCGGCAAGAGCGGGCGGCGCGTCGTCTCCGCCTTCATCGCCACAGCGTTTGCCCAGGACGACGCCGAGGCCGCGCGAACCCAGTGGCGCAAGGTCGCCGACCAGCTCCGCCCCAAGCTGCCCAAACTTGCCGGCTTCCTCGACGAGGCCGAGACCGATGTGCTCGCCTACATGACCTTTCCGCACAGCATCGGACCAAGCTGCACTCGACCAACCCGATCGAGCGTCTCAACGGCGAGATCAAACGGCGGACCGAGGTGGTCGGCATCTTCCCCAACGATGACGCCATCACTCGCCTCATCGGCGCGATCCTGCTCGAACAGAATGATGAATGGGCCGTCCAGCGTGCCCGCTACATGGCACTGGAAACCATCGCGCCGTTGAGCGATGATCCGAGCGTCAGCATCACGGCTATCGCCAGCTGACCAGCCCGGCTCTCCAGCCGGCGAACGCGGTGACCCGCCGCCAGCTACACCACGCCACGGGACACGATCGGTGCTGGTGGGAAGGGCTTCCGCGGCTCGACAGTATATAATGAGATTGGTTCAGTATGCTCATGAACCTTACCGACCGTCCCACTTGCCCCCACTCGGAGCGGTTATCGACTGCGAAGCGTGAATGCGCGCTTGGCTACGTATGCCTCTGGAGAGAGAAGTGATCAATTTGAAGGGTGTGGTTGCACTCGCTTTCAAAGCGAACGCGCTGTCGCATCACCACTGTCCCCTGTGAGCCCTGCCGCGCATGCGATAGCAATCGTTCGACAGAGCCGTTTAGCAATTTCGAGTTCCGTTTTCCGCTTCTGCAGAATAGCTATCGCCATCGCAGAGCCAATAGTCGTCGAGCGGTTTGAAACCGTCAAAATTCACTGCCACCCCCACTGTCCAGTGGTGATCGAACCGGTCTCTGCCAATCGTCTCCACGGAAAAAGGTAATTTCTGCGGTTTGGGCTGGAGACTTTCGACGACTTCTCGCCAAGGTTGCCGGTTTCAGAGGAGCAGAGACTTTAGAGAGCCGCACAAAAATCCCGTAAAATGCGGCACTTTCAGCCAATACGGTCCCACTCTCTATAATTGAGTGACTGCTTGGCTGCGGCGGGAGAGATCGAACCTCCGAATGGCGGAATCAAAATCGCCGATGCACAAATCGGTCTATCGGCGCTTCGAGACCGGATCGGTTCTCCTCTATGACCGCATGGCGGCTTATTGGCCAGACAACATAAGAGTTCACATCGACTTCAAGCACTATTTCGGTGGAGGCGCTGCGCGGCTACCCAATGCGTCGCTGATGAAATTGAACAGAAGTGGAAAAATGCCGGCTATGTCGGGCGGCTCTGATCTACATACAACATCAAGGAAGTGGTTCTGCCGGACGCCTTCGAGTCGCCTTGGCCTCCGTCGAGACGGACAGAGTAGATCACAATGCCGAGAGTGGACTCGCCGGCTGGCCGTCAAGAACACCGTTTGAAAAACCGTTTTAGTCCGTCGGACTCAAACGGTTTCTCTTGCTAAGGTCTTGATTTATTTGGTGGGCGCACCAGGGCTCGAACCTGGGACCCGCTGATTAAGAGATAGCGACGGGTAGAGAACAATCAATGACTTACCAATCGCACCACTGGGTTTATCCGGCCGAAAACGGGCCTTCGTCGCAGGATCATAGTGCTCCCAGCATTGTCTATCAGCGGCACCTTGATGGTTCGCCAAATAAAATATCGATACTTCAGCGTAGACACCTGTGCTTACCAGAGTCAAAACGACACGAGATCTCCGGTTTCCGCTGCGCGCTTGACCGCGTCGATCACCCTGAGCGTTTTTAGCCCTTCGCGCCCGCTCACCACAGGCGTGGCCGTGCCGCGGATAACGCCACAGAAATTTGCGATCTGCAGGCCAAGCGGGTCTTCTTTCTCGAACCTCAGCCGCTCGCGCTCGATCGGCGCCCACCAGCTGGCCTTGCTCGGGTGATGCCACAGATCGAGTTGCGGAATGGCCAGCGATGCCCTCGTGCCGCCGATCTGGTAGCAGGTCTCCAGCGTATGCTGTAGGCCGGATTCTCTCCGGTGGTGAATTCCCAGCTCCAAGGCGACTGGATGGTATCGGAGACATTGACCGTTCCCAGCGCGCCGGACGCGAAGTGCAGGATGATCACCGCGGTCTCTTCGACCGCATTTCCACGCAGCCGATTGGATTGGGCAGCCTGTACCGCCACGATATCCCCGCACAGGTACCGCAGCAGGTCGACATCGTGGATGAGATTCACGAAAGCGGGACCCGCTCCTTTCTCGCCGCGCCAGGGCACTTCAAAATAATCGTCCGGCTTGATCAGCCAGAACATGCCATGCACTGACACGATCTGACCGAGCCTGCCGCTGTCGATCTCCGCCTTGGCGCGCTGGATCATCGGGTTGTGGCGACGGTGGTGGCCGGTTAGCAGCGGCACGCCCGCCCGCTCGGATGCTTCGACCAACGTCTGTGCCGCCACGATATCATCCGCTAACGGCTTCTCGATCAGCGCCGGGATGCCCGCAGCGATACAATCCATGCCGTTGGCCACGTGCATCTGGTTGGGGGTGGCGACAACCACCCCCTCCGGCCGGTTTTCAGAGATCATGTCCTGAACGGACGAAAACCAGTCCACCTTGAGCGATACCGCCAACTCCCGTGCAACCGGCATCGGATCGACGATTGACGATAAGACCGCCTCCGGCCGCGCGAGAATATGTTCAATGTGTCGCTTGCCGATGAGACCCGCTCCCATGACCGTCAGGCGGACGGGTGCACTCATACGATTCTATCCCTTCTCATCGAGCAGCTTGGCCAACCGACGCAAACCGAGCAGATAACCCTGAGTGCCGAAGCCTGCAATAACGCCATCAGCTCGTTTGGAAACGAACGAGCGGTGGCGGAATTCCTCGCGCTTGTGCACATTGGAAATGTGCACCTCGATTACTGTCCCCTCGAACGTGTTCAAAGCGTCTAGGATGGCGACCGAGGTATGGGTGAAAGCCGCGGGATTCATGACGATGCCGACAGCCGTCTCGCGCGCCTCGTGGATCCAGTCGATCAGCTCGTATTCCCTGTTCGACTGGTGAAAGCGCATCTCCAGAGCCAGCTCCGTGGCTAGCCCCCGACAATCTCGCTCCACATCCGCAAGCGTCTCGTGGCCATAGATGTGGGGCTGACGCTTGCCAAGCAAATTGAGATTTGGCCCGTTGAGGACGTAGACAAGACGGCTCATGGAATAACTCCGTTCAGTGATGGGCGAGGATCTCGCCAAGGAACTGCTTGGTGCGAGCGTGCTGCGGATTGCGGAAGAAAGCGTCGGGCACACCTTCTTCGATGATCTGCCCTTCAGCCATGAAGATGACACGGTCGGCAACCTGGCGGGCAAAACCCATTTCATGGGTGACGCAAATCATGGTCATGCCGTCGTTGGCGAGGCCAATCATCGTGTCGAGCACTTCCTTGACCATTTCCGGATCGAGAGCCGAAGTCGGTTCATCAAACAACATGACCTTGGGCTGCATGCAGAGAGCACGCGCGATCGCGACACGTTGCTGCTGACCGCCCGAGAGTTGCGCCGGATACTTCTCGGCCTGCTCGCCAATGCGCACCCGCTCGAGATATTTTCGCGCGCTCGCCTCCGCTTCGGTCTTGCTGATGCGGCGCGCGCGAATGGGCGCGAGCATGCAGTTCTGCAAGACCGTCATATGCGGAAAAAGGTTGAAGCTCTGAAAGACCATGCCGACGTCCTGGCGTACGACATCGATGGCTTTGATGCTGTCGTCAAACCGATGACCGTTCACCACGATACTGCCCTGCTGGATTGCCTCCAGGCGGTTGATACAGCGTATCAGCGTCGACTTGCCCGAACCGGACGGACCGCAAAGCACGATCTTTTCCCCTCTGCGCACAGTGAGGTCAACGTTGCGGAGAGCCTGATACCCGCCGTACCATTTCTGCACGCCCTTCATTTCGATCAGGATCTGGTCCTGCATGGATTCGGCCTCCGTTATCGGACGGCGGCCAACGCGCCCAGCGCGTCGGCCGCTTGCAGTGACTATTGAACTGTGAACGGAACGCCGGGGACCGAGTCGGGGAAGACCGGCACGGGCGCCTTCATCCACTTGGCGTAGAAAGCGGCCAATTTGCCATTGGACTTGATCTGGTCGACGAATTTGTTCGCCGTCTCGTTCCACTCCTTCTCTCCGAGGCGCGTGCAGGCCCCGTTGTACAAGGCGGTGAAGTGAAGCTTGGGCTCGAACCCAAGTTCCGGCTTTGCAGCGTTCAGACGCTGCGGGTAGAAGCTGTTTGCCCCGACCGCCTGCACCTGACCCGAGAGCAGTGCCTGGATCGTGGCCGCGTCA
Organism: Bradyrhizobium sp. 45; assembly: GCF_023073155.1. Classification (NCBI taxonomy): domain Bacteria; kingdom Pseudomonadati; phylum Pseudomonadota; class Alphaproteobacteria; order Hyphomicrobiales; family Nitrobacteraceae; genus Bradyrhizobium; species Bradyrhizobium sp. 45. The sequence goes on from NZ_JADPIX010000131.1 coordinate 269,890, forward strand.
TCATCAAACCTGCGGATTTCGGCGCCCGCAGGAGCATTATTGGTTACCTGGGTGTCCTGCGTGGAGGAGCGTGGGACGCCGATAACGTACTTCCCCATATCGGCGTTACTGTTGATCGGCGTTGCCTGGGCAGCGACAAGTGTAATCTCATTGGCAACATAGGGTTTGGAATATTGTACCACCTTCGCACGCTCGGGCAGCATGGCCATGGTCGCGAACAGAATGTCTACGCGGCCTGTGGTCAGCGCCGGAATACGATTGGCCACCGCCAGCGGGACGAACTCGGCCTTCACGCCGAGATATTCAGCGAAGGCACGCCCCATGTCGGCATCGATCCCATCCTGCTTTCCTGAGCTATCGACATAGCCCCAGGGCGGATTATCGCCCTGAATGCCGATGACGACGACGCCCTTCTTCTTCACGTCCTCCAGAGTGCCCGCCTGCGAGCCGCCTGCGACAACGATGGCCGACAGCGTCAGCAGCGTAACGCCGAGTTGGCGGCGATTGAGCGAAAACAACATGAGTATCTCCTCCTGGTGATGGCTGTGTTTGATTGAGTAGGTGCGCCGAACCTACCTTTGACCGGCCAGGGCGAGCCTGGCCTCCATCCGACTGCCCCACCACGAGAGTGGCCAGCAGAGGATGAAATACATCGCGCCGACCACACCGAAGACGAGCAACGGCTGGTAGGTCTGGTTCGACACGATTTGACCGGCGCGGGCGAGTTCGATGAAGCCGACGATGGCAGCGAGCGAGGTACCCTTGATGAGCTGCACGAGATAGCCAATGGTCGCCGGCAGCGCGATGCGAATGGCTTGCGGCAGCACGATGTCGCGCATGCGCGCGGAATAGTGTAGACCGAGCGCCATCGCGGCCTCGGTCTGACCGCGAGGCACGGCCTGGATTGCGCCGCGCCAGATCTCGCCCAGAAAAGCCGAGGCGTTGACGGTGAACCCAATCGCGACCGCAACGAATGCTGACAGCTTCAATCCGAGGAGCGCCAAGCCGTAATACACCACGAACAGTTGCAGCAGCAGCGGTGTCCCCTGGAAGATTCCGATATAGATCCGAACTATCCATTCCACGGTCGTGCGACCGCAGGTGCGCAACAATGCGACGACCAGGCCGGCGGTACAGCCACCGACGAATGCAACCAGCGTCAGGAGTACCGTCCATTGCAGACCACGCAGGAGGAAGCCGAACTCGGGAACGCCGAAATGCGGTGTCATGATCTGTGCTCCTCAGCGCGTCGGATATGAGAAGAAGCGGTGAGAGATGATTGCGAAGCCCGCCATCAGCAGCCAGGAGATCGCGAGGTAGAGGAAAGTGACGAAAAAATAGACCTCGAAGCTGCGGAATGTGTCGCTTTCGATTCGCTGCGCGACCGACGTCAATTCGTAAGCCGACACAGCCGAACAGATCGACGAGGTCAGCGTCAGCATGATGAACTGTCCCGTGAGCGAGGGATAGATCGCGCGAAGCGCGGGCTTGAGTACGATGGAACGGAATACCTGCCCTTTGTGCAGTCCGAGCGCGTAGCCAGCCTCGATTTGCCCTTTGTGAATCGATTGCACGCCGCCGCGGATGATCTCGATGGCGTACGCGCCTCCGTTGACGCCGAGTGCGATAATGGCCGTGGCGGTCGGATTGAGCTTTACCCCGACGAGCGGCAGTGCAAAGAACAGAAAGAAGATCTGCACCAGGAACGGCGTGTTGCGCACGATTTCGACGAAGCCGATCACGATGGCGCGCAACCAGGCCGCCTTCGCATCGCGGGCCGCGACGCCCGCGACGCCGATGATCATTGCGAGCGTCATGCCAGCAAGCGCCAAACCCAACGTCCCCACGCAACCCCACAGCAACGCGGGCATTGCGTGCCAAACCACCGAGAAATCGAGCGTGTAGCCCATCTTGCGTTTCCTCTCGGGCGTTGTGCGTGCCGCTCGCCCATCGGCCGGGTGTCACCCTCCCAGGGATGCGAAAGTTGCGAAGAAGACGTCTGGATCAGGCGAGACGCCCGTGAACAGGCGGAACGCTTCGGTGCCCTGGAAGATAGCCATTCCGCCACCATCGACCGTGCGGCAGCCGAGGGCCCGCGCCGCGCGCAGCAGCGCGGTCTCCAGCGGGAAGTAGATGATCTCGGCAACCCAGAGACCGGAACACAGCATCGCCAGCGGCAGCGGCGTTCCCGGATATTTGTCCATGCCGATCGGCGTCGCGTTGACAATTCCGTCTGCGGCCGCCACGGCGGCGGCAACATCCTGGCCGACCCTCAAGCGCCCTTCTACAAATCGAGAGGACAAGCCGTCGACCACGCTCTGCGCCTTGGCCAGGTCGACGTCTATGATGGTCAGTTCCTGCACGCCAAGCTTCATCAGCGCGAAAGCAACCGCCGCACCGGCGCCGCCTGCGCCGAATTGCACGACGCGACCAAGTGGTGCACCTTGCATGTTGCGGCGGAAATTCTCCGCGAAGCCGAACCAGTCGGTGTTGTGGCCGGTCATTCGGCCGTTCCTGACGACCACGGTGTTCACCGCACCAAGCGCCTCGGCGTCGGGCGAAAGCTCGTCCAGCAGTGGAAGGATCGCCTGCTTGCAGGGATGGGTTACGTTCAAACCGTCAAAGCCCATCCGCCTTGCGGCCGTGAGCAATTCCGGCAATGCTTCGACGCCGAGGTTCAACTCGGTCAGATCGATCTTCTTGTAGAGATAGCGGATGCCAGCGGCGTCGGCGGCCGCTTCGTGCATGGGCGGCGTGCGAGACGCCGAGATGCCGCTGCCGATCAGGCCGACGAGAAAGCCGGGTTTGCGATGCATTGTCGGCGTCGTCCGTCAGCTCAATGGAACAGTCAATTCGGCGATGACCTGGGCCGTGCTCGGTCGCACGCCGCGCCACCAGACGAAGGCTTCCGCCGCCTGCTCGACCAGCATGCCGACGCCGTCAGCCAGTTTGGCCACGCCTTCGGCGCGGGCCGCTTGCAGAAAGCGAGTCAATCCTTTGCCATAGGCAAGTTCGTACGCCAGCTCCGCGCCCTGGAAGACATTCCCCGGAAGCGGCGGCATTTCACCTCGCAGGCTGGCAGAGGTCGCGTTGACCACGACGTCATAGCCCTCGGCAAGGTCCGCCAGTTCAGCGTAGCCGCTCACCATCAGGGGACCACAGCCGGCAAACTCTTCGGCCAATGCCACGGCTTTGGACAGCGTTCGATTGACGAGAACCAACTCGGACGGTTGCTGGCGCAGGAAAGGCAGCAACGCGCCACGCGCCGCTCCCCCGGCGCCGAGCATCAGGACGCGCCGACCGGCCATTTTGACGCCGAGATTGGCAGTGATGTCCTGCACCAGCCCTACCCCGTCGAAATTTTCGGCGATGATCCGGTCGCCCTCGAATTTCAGGCAGTTTGCGGCACCTGCCCGTCTGGCGCTCTCTGAAAGCTCATTTGCATAAGCGAAGGCATCGAGCTTGAAAGGGGCGGTGATGTTCAGCCCCTTGGCACCCTCTGTCCGGAATTGGTCGACCCGTCGGCTGAAGCCATCGATAGGTCCCTCGATCGCCTCATAGACGAGATCCTGTCCCGTCATTCTGGCGAAAGTGCCATGGATCAAGGGTGATTTGCTGAAGCCGATCGGATTGCCAATCACCGCATAACGATCGCTCATCGCTCACTCCCGCACTGCAGCTTCGTTGTAAAGCACGCCGTCGCGCACCATCGCGTCGACGGCTTCGGCCGACAGTCCCAGCGATGCGGCAATGCGGCGATTGTCCTGCCCAAGCAGTGGCGCCGGAGTACGCACCGTAGTGTCGCAATCGGAGAACCGGAACGGCAGGTTCGGCAGCGTTACCTTGCCGAGCACCGGATGCTCCTGCTCGACCAGCATGCCGCGCGCATGGATCTGCGGATCCCTCGCGACCTCTTCGATGGTCTGCACGGGAGCGGACGGCACACCTGCTTCCTCGAGTGCCGCAAGACACGCATCCCGAGACGGCTGTGATAGCGTCCAGTTGCGCACAATCTCCATGGCTTCAGCATAATGGGCGTTCCGCGCGGCGGGCTTGGCGAAACGCTCGTCCAATGCCAGCGTGTCTCCTCCAATCAGGCTCGCCAATCGTCGCCACGCATCATCGACTTGCGCAGCGATGACAAGATTGCCGTCCTTGGCCGGAAAGACCCCGTAAACGGTCGAGTCCGGCTGTCCGCTGCCGGTTTGCTTCGGCAGGTCAGCGCCGCCCGAGAGGAAGTAACGCTGAACCGCATAGTCGTGCATCGAGACCATGCAATCGTACAGCGCCAGATCGATATGTTGGCCGCGCCCGGACGACGCACGGCCAACCAGCGCCGCATTGATAGCAGCGACGCCATGAATGCCAGTGTACATATCGGCCAGCGGCATCCGCAGCAGTGGCGGCGCTTCGCCGGGATTGCCCAATTGCGCCAGGGCCCCCGACATCGCCTCTGCGATCAGGCCGAAGCCCGGACGATCGGCATAGGGACCGGTGTGACCATAGGCGGAGACCGAGCAATAGATCAGCTTCGGATTCCGCCCCGATAGCGCTTTGTAACCAAGCCCGAGACGTTCGAGTGCGCCGGGTCGGTAATTCTCGATGAAGACATCGGCTGTGTCGACCAGCTTCATCATCATGTCGAGACCACGCTTGTCGCGCAGGTCGATGCAAAGTCCCTGCTTCCCCATATTCTGCTGTAGGAAGTAGCCGGATTGTTCGTCCTTGAAATATCCATGGGCCCGGCCTGCGTCGCCGCCCTTTGGACGCTCCACCTTGATGACCTCCGCGCCCATCGCGGCGAGGCAACGGCCCATGAACGGGCCGGCCAGGAAATGGCTGTAGTCGATGACGCGGACGCCTTTGAGCGGCAGATCTTGCGCGGTCATGCGCGCTCTCCCGCGACGCCGGTCTTCGGGCGCATCGGAATCATCAGCCGATGCTCACCGAGCTGCACCACTTCGCCGCGCTGATTAATCAGCTCCGAGGGCAGCACCACGATGCCCCACCCGTCCCGCTTTGTCTCGCGCATTGAACCCACGCGGAACTTCACGTGCACGGTGTCCCCGAGCTTGATCGGCAGCTTGAAATCCCACGTCCAGCCCAGCGACATTCCCGGGAGGAAGCGGTAGTAGGCACGGGTCTTCAAACCGTCGGCCAGCGACAGACCAAACAGCCCGTGCGCGACGCGCGTGCCGAACGGCGTTGTCTTCGCGTACTCCTCGTCGACATGGACCGGCGTGAAATCGCCCGTCAGTTCGGCGTAGGCATTTACCATTCCTTCTGTGACCGTCACCGGTGGCGTAACGCATTCATCGCCGACCTTGGCATCGTCCCAGTAGCGCTCATCTGTCATATCGCGTCTTCCTCTAGGCACGGGGATTGATCGCCAGGGCGGCTTCCACGGCGCCTGCGCTGGCTTGCAAGATTTCGACGTTGAGCCCGCCCGGCAGCTCGAGCCAGTTCGGCCCGGCGGGCAACGCCTTGGCGCCCCAGGCGGCGGCACGGGTGAGTACACCTTCGTAATCGTCGACCATGATGCCGAGATGGGCGAGACGCCCCTCTGGTCCGACGAAATTCGGATCTTCAATGAGTTGCACGCTTCCGAGCACCCAAACCTGACGCGGGCGCGTACCATCGGCGGGTTGCTCATCGCGATTGGCGAGACCAAGCACCTCACGAAAGAAGTCGACGTGACGATCAACGTCCGGCACACGGATCGCGACGTGTTCGACATAAGCGCGGGGCAATGACATTGTCTCAAGACCTTCCAGGATAGTCGCTGCGGGCGTATTCGATGCCTTTGACCAGCGCGACGAGGGTGGAATTGACGGGGGTCGGCACGTTGAGCCTGGCGCCCCAACGCACGACGGAGCCGTGGATGTAGTCAACCTCGGTCAGATTGCCGGACTGCAAGCTCTGCAGCATCGACGTCTTGAACTCGGGCGGAAGTCCGGCGGACGCCATCGTCCAGGCGCGTCGCGGATCGGTAATCGAGATCTTCACGCCGGCAGCTTGCGCAACCGCGATGCCCTCCGAGATTGCGGCCAGCGCGCAATCTTCCAGAACTGGCAGCGAATACAGGCCGCCATAAGTCAGCCCGGTAACGGCGGTAATTCCTCCTCCGGCGACGTTGATGAACAACTTGTCCCACATCGTGCCCAAGATGTTGTCGCTGAGCCGCGTGAGAATTCCGGCGCGATTAAAAGTCCCGGAGATTAGCTGCGCACGTTCCGTCAAGCGACCGTCAAGCTCGCCGATGATGGTCTCCTTGCCGAGGACCCCGGAACGAACATGACCAGGGCCGAGCAGCACACCGCCGACGTAGGTCTTGCCCGCTATGACCCGGTCACGACCAACCTCCTCCGACAGGATGTCCTCGTGACCAAGACCGTTCTGAAGCGACATCACGACCGTCCGCGGCCCGATGATCGGCGCCGCGGCACGGATGGCATCCCGCGTGTGGTAGGATTTGACGAGGACAATGACGAGGTCTGCCTCTACGCCAACCTGGGTCGCGGAAGTGCACGCAGTGACCTTCACAACGGTCTCGGCGCCAACTTCGAGCACCCGTAGGCCGCCGGCATTGATAGCGTCGACATGAGCCTGGAACGGATCGATCAGCCAGACCTCGGCCCCGCCGCGCGCCAGCGTACCGCCGATGGTCGAGCCCAAGGCTCCCGCTCCGATAAAGCAGATCCTCATCCGAACGCTTCTCCCGCGCCATTCTCGGCGTTGGAAGCACGGTAGCCGGCCGCTCGATATTTAGATATATTATGATCTTTATAGCAATTATTGTGAATCGCAATGAAGCACCAGGATCCCATCGAGACCAACCTGCTGGACCCGCGCCTGCTCAGGCTGTTCGACGCATTGTTCGCAACGGGTAGCGTCACCAAGGCAGCCGAGAAGCTCGGTCAAAGTCAGCCGACCATTTCGATCTGGCTGGCCCGTCTGCGAAAGGAATTAGACGATCCGCTCTTCGTCCGGTCAGCAGACGGCATGCTGCCGACGCCGCGCGCGGAGGCTCTGATCGGCACGGCGAGGCAGGCGCTGGAGATGCTGCGTCGCCTGGCCGAGCTTCGCAGCGACTTCGATCCGACAACCGCGAAACGCCGTTTCGCCATTTGCATGACGGATGGAAGTCACGTCACGCTGCTTCCCTCCATTCTCGCTCAGGTCCGTCGCGTTGCGCCTGGCGTTCGTATCGAGGCGACACAGATCGGCCCCGACACCCCAAGAATGCTGCAGTCCGGAAAGGCCGATCTGGCGCTCGGCTACATCTCGGATCTCGACGCGGGACACTTCCAACAGGCACTGTTTCCGCAGGATTGGGTCTGCCTGGCGAGCGCGAAACATGCCCGGATCCGCGACCGCATCACGGCAAAGGATTTCAGGCGTGAGGCACACGTCCTCATTCGCTCCGGCACCGGGCATCAGTTGCTCGCCGCTGCGCTGCAGGAGCAGAAATTAGTCCTAGACGTTGGGCTGGAGCTACCCGGCTTTTTGGGGTTGCCTGCAATCGTCGGGACGACTGACCTGATCGCCACCCTTCCAAGGCACATTGGTGAAACGCTGGCTCACTATTACGGACTGCGCGTGCTCGACTGCCCGCTGGCAATCGCCGGATTTACGGTGAAGCAATACTGGCACGCCCGCTTCCATCATGACCCGGCAAGCCAATGGCTGCGTGGCGTCTGCGCGGAGCTCTTTCAACAGCAGGAAGTGCGGGGTCTATATCGTTCCGGTCGGCCAAGGAAACGAAGGCCACGCGATTTGCAGTCGTAATGGTCCCCGGTAGCGGGGCAACGACCGCGCCCGAGGCCACCGGCCGGGCCGACTGCGGCACGGCTGCAATTCCGCACATGCGCATCTGGACCGGTTGTCCGCTTCGTTCGCCGTAGCACCCTATTCTACGATGAGGGCAAAACACCTGCCCGCCCAGCTTCCACGGTATATGTTCGGATGGAAGCCTCGGAGATAAGCCAGCATGGCCACGCCGTTTAGTTCGATTCTGGACCGAGCCTTAAAATCTGTGTTTCCAAACGCGCCCAAAGTGAAACTGCTTACCGAATGAACTCAACAGCTTGACATCTGGCTGGGGCGGGAGGGATCGAACCTCCGAAGACTCCTACGTAACCCTATGAAAAATCGTGCTTTTCACGCTGCCTTGCTGAGGCTGTAATACACGTCCGTGAGACAATGCGCAAGACGCGCCGCCAATCGATTGTCTTGGTCCGTTGCACCCACCTTGTCGTCCCTAATGCCGTCGGCTGTTCAATCTGGCATGGCGGGAGGGACTCGGACTCCGATCCGAATTCGTGGCCGAGAACAGTAATCGGCACCGCGCGTACGAACTGTGTGTTGTGGCTGAGACAAACGAGGACCTAGAACGACAACCCGCGCAAATTCTAGATGCGAATTTATCGCACGCTAAGTTACACCTCACGTATCCTGCGATCCTCGCCGTGCCTGCCGGCCGCCCGGGCGTTTCGCTCTTGCCCAACACAACGATACAAGTTGGGGTAGTAACGGGGGCGTCGGCGAGCACCCGCCTACGGCGACACCGATTCAAGAGTATGAGGAGTGACCTTTGGCTGGATCGCGGACCCATCATTTGCCGGTGCGCAGGGGGCGCCCGCCCCCGCGTGATCCTAGGTGGATTCGGGGCCAACTCGCAGACGGCTCCGCCGCACGGCGGCTGAAGGGGCCGCTCGCTGCGGACGCGCCCTCAGAGGTCCTGGATGGCAGCCCAATCATGTTGGGGACGACGGACCTGTGGGGATGCCTGACCCTCAACGCCTGCGGCAGTTGCTCATCCAAAAGGCACGGCGGCTGACGGCATAGCCAACCCGCTCCCGAGAAGTTTCTGCAGGCAAACTCCTCAGGCTTCGGAAATCTTGTGGAGTAATGAGGCTTGGTGTCCTTCTTGAAATTCCTTGGCTGCTCACTAGTTGCTTGTCGCCCTTCGCCGGCGTTTGGCTCAGACACCCAGCGGCGCAACGCCATTGGAGGTGTATTGGGACTGATACCATTTGACCCCTGCTCCCGCTGTATCGGGAGGATTCTATGCCGAACAAGATCCCAAATGTCAGACAATCCGGCAGTGGGTGTGGCGACCGGCAAGACGCGCTACGCGCTTCGGCGAGTGCCGTCGCCAGAAAGCCACCTCAACCTGCGGCCGCAAAAGGCCTAGCGGCCGAGGAGAGCGTGCAGGTCGAACTTGCGATCGCTATACGCGACCGAGCGAGGTTCTGCGCGACCCGACATTATGCGAGGAGCAGAAGCGAGATCTGCTCCGCCGGTGGGCGTTAGACGCATACCGCCTCGTAGCGTCCGCGAAGCAAGGCATGCAGTCGGATGCGGCCTCGGAGCTCAATGAGGCCATTGATGCGCTGATCGATCTCGACGGCGGCACGGCTCCCTTGTCCAAGCTTCCGACCGTATGCTCTGCAAGACCCGGAGAAAGTGCACGGGCTGCGTGATGCGGAAGCCCGTCCGCCGTCCGATCCGCGCAGTTCACTGAGCTCCGCGCGCCTGAACCGGTTCCAATTTCGAGCACCTTGTCCGTGGACTTCAGTGCGGCCGCTTCGGTCATCAGCGCGACAATGTAGGGCTGGGAGACAGTCTGGGCGTGCGCGATCGGCGGCGCGCCGTCCTCATCGCGCCGGCGAGGCCGATGCCGCTCGTGCCGCGAGCAAGAGATCGAGGAGTTCCAGCACAGGGGCGTCAAGCGCATTATCGATTACCTCGCAGATGAATTCAGGAAAGAAAGTGGCATCGAGCTGCGGAACGACCGCCTGGCGTTACAGCGTCTCAAGGACGCTGCGGAGAAGGCCAAAATCGAGCTGTCGAGTAGCACAGAGACAGATGTCAATCTCCCGTTCATCACCGCGGACCAGCACGGACCCAAGCACCTCAACATCAGGCTGACGCGAGCCAAGCTGGAGGCGATCGTCGACGACCTCATCCAGAAAACCATTCCACCATGCCGGGCTGCCCTGAAGGACGCCGGTCTGGAGCCTGGTCAGATCGATGAAGTCGTGCTGGTTGGCGGCCAGACCCGCATGCCCAAGGTGCAGGAGACCGTCCAGGCCTTGTTCGGGCGCGAGCCGCATAAGGGCGTCAACCCCGACGAGGTCGTGGCCATCGGGGCCGCCATTCAAGCCGGCGTGCTGCAGGGTGACGTGAAGGACGTGCTGCTGCTCGACGTCACTCCCCTGTCCCTGGGTATCGAGACGCTCGGCGGCGTGATGACGAAGCTGATCAACCGCAACACCACAATTCCCGCAAAACGCAGCCAGGTGTTCTCGACGGCAGAGGACAATCAGAATGCCGTCACGGTACGTGTGTTCCAGGGCGAACGCGAGCTGGCGGCCGACAACAAGCTGTTGGGGCAATTCGACCTCGTAGGAATTCCACCCGAGATGCTGTGGCCCTCGAAGACGTCCAGCAGGGTGGTAGGGCCATGTTGACGATGAGCGCATCATACCAATGCGCCGTCCATCGAGCAGGATGCCAGTCTCGAAATTCTTCCGCGGCGACCAGCGCATCTGCTACGCGAACAAGGAATTCGAAACGCTCTTCGGCCAGGACGCGAAAGACTGCGCCGGCAAGGGCTGGTCGATCCTGGCCGGGTTCACGGACGAAAGCGATCCGAACGTCTCGCTGGATCTGGCCGTGCTGAAGGACGGAGGAGAGTTTCTCGGCACCTTCCGGGCGGAGCGGCCTAGACCGCTCCTGGTCGAGGCCTTCTCCGGTCTCATTCAAAACGAGGACGGGACCGAGAACTATCGCATCGCGGCGCTGATCGACATCACCGACAGGGCGCGTGCCGAGCGTGAGGAGTATGCGCGCCGGATCCGCGACAAGGACATCCTGCTGCGCGAGCTGCAGCACCGCGTGAAGAACAATCTTCAGTTGATCGTCGCCCTCATACGGCTCGAAGCACGCAACGAAAGACGGGGCGAGAGGGTCGACTTGCACACGCTGGCCGGCCGCATCGAATCCCTGCATCTGCCCTATCAGGCCTGTCGAACGAGGCCGCCGGCGACGAGGTCGATCTGGGCCATTACCTCAGCCAGATCGCCGCCGCGGTCATGAACACCTGCGCCGTCCAGGGAATTCGGCTCGAGCAGAAGACGGAGTATGCCCCGGTTTCGGTCAACACCGCGCGGTCGGTGGGGCTCGTTGTGAACGAGGTGCTGACCAACTCCTTCAAATATGCCTTCGAAGGCCGCGGCCACGGCGTGATCACGATCGAATGTCTGCGCCAGAGCGAAGACCGGTATCGCGTGGTCATCGCGGACGACGGAGTCGGGTTGCCTGAGGGCATTACATGGCCGATCCCGGGAAAGATCGGCGCGCTGATCGTGCAGACCTTGAGGGAAAACGCGAAACCGGACTTCAAGGTCGAGTCCGCGCCGAACAAGGGCGTTCAAGTGACGATGAACGTCGCTCGACGGGCGATTGCGTGATAACGAGCTGTCGGCCCGCTTGCGGGCAATTTCCCGGGTGATCAGGCGCTTCGGCGCGAGCGACTCCGCGACGGGTCTTCGCGGCCTGCCGAGCGACTCCCGGAAGCGAGCAGCATCAGAAAGAGCGCCCGATTGGCCTGGTACCGGGCAGCCGGCCGGTTGGCTTCCGAGCCTTGCATGATGGTTTGCCCATCAGTCGTGCAGAGACACCATCTGCATGCCCGGCGGCGCCGCCTGAGGTGGATTTCGAAGAGCGGCAATTCGTGCGGCATTCACGGCGTCCCCTACTGCATTGTCTTTGCAGCAGGCTCCTGGTTCAACTGTTCATGAAAAAGGATTTGAAAGCTCGAATTCTTGGATATAGCCTTGCTCCGTCGGAGCTCACGTTCTTGCCGCAACGCAGAATGCGAGTGAGCGGCGGGCCAAGGCCGCCCCGTGCCCAAACTCCATCTTTGAGCAAACCATCCGCCAAGCGGGAGCGGTGCTTCCGCCGGGATCATTCGGGCCTGCCAACATGTCGTCCTCGCCCAGCAAGATTGCCCTGTTCATCGATGGCGCCAATCTTCATGCCACCTCCCGAAGCCTTGGCTTCGACATCGACTACAAGCGCCTTCTGCAGGAATTCCAGAGCCGAGGTATCCTGCTCCGCGCCTTCTACTACTCGGCTGTCATCGAGGATCAGGAATTCTCCTCGATCCGGCCGTTGCTCGATTGGCTTGACTACAACGGCTACACCGTCGTGACCAAACCGACAAAGGAGTTCGTCGACTCGTTCGGACGGCGCAAGGTCAAAGGCAATATGGACGTCGAACTCGCGGTGCATGCCATGGAGATGGCCGGCGACGTCGACGAAATGGTTCTGTTTTCGGGCGACGGCACTTTCCGTTCGCTGGTGGAGGCGGTGCAGCGCCGAGGCGTACGGGTGAGCGTGGTGTCGACCATGGCGACCCAGCCGCCGATGATCGCGGACGAACTCCGGCGGCAGGCGGACGTGTTCACCGACCTGATGGAGCTGCGAGCCGCGATCGGCCGGGACCTGTCCACGCGCCCACCACCCCGCGAGCGCGGCGATGTTCGTGGCCCGCCGCTGCGCGCCGACACGGCGGCGCCGCGTCCAGAGCCCGACGAACTCATCCCGTAACATCGAGCGCACCTGCTCGGGGCGCGGGTTCGGCCTGCCGGTACGATCATGAGCTCCGCCGAAGGCCCGGTGCTCCTGTCGGGAGACCGACGCGCAAGTGGAATATCCTGGTGCAGACGTAGCGCGACCACCCGGTTTCGTCGGATTTGGCCTCCTCGACCTGCCGCGCTGGCGAGGCCGTCAAGCGGCCTCCGCGGAACGGAACGAATCAGCGCGACGGCGTTGAATCGCCATGTGTGCCGTGGCGTTGCGTCAGTCTCGTTGGGGAGTATCGCGTGTCCATGGCGCCACCAAAGTTGCGATTCCTGGTTACATCGAGCCGTGTGATCCCACGCTGCGCGAGAATCCGCCGCGCGGCAAGGACTGGGTCTACGAGATCAAGGCCGACGGCTACCGCGCTCAACTGCACCGGGGAGATGAGGACGCCAAGGTCTATTCGAAGACCGGCCTGGACTGGACGGAACAGTTCTCCTCGATCGCGGTGGGCGCGGCCAAACTCAAAGCAAACAGCTTGGTCATCGACGGCGAGGCCGTGGTGTACGGCAGTGGCGGCCTGCCGGATTTCCAGCAGCTCAGGCGAGAGCTCGGCCCGAAGCAAAGCGAGCGCGTGCGCTATCACGCCTTCGATCTCTTGTACCTCGACGGCTATGACCTGCGTGGCGTCGTGTACGAAGAGCGCAAGCGGTTGCTGCAGCGGCTTCTGAAGGACGCGCCCGAGACGTTCATGTACGTCGAGGCGCTTGCGGGCGACGGCAACGTAATCTTCGAAAAAGGGTGCCAGCTGGGGCTGGAAGGCCTGATCGGCAAGCGGCTCGGCGAGCCCTATCGCTCGGGCCGACAGGAGAGCTGGATCAAGCTCAAGTGCAAGAAGAGCGACGCCTTTCCGATCGTCGCGTTCGTGGAGAAGTTAGGGGCGCGCCCCCGGAAAGTGGCCTCGCTTTACGTCGGCCGGCGCGAGAACGGCAAGCTGCTCTATGCCGGCAAGGTGCGGACCGGCTACACCGAGACGACCGCGCGCGAATTGCGCGAGCGGCTCGATCCGTTGATCCGCAAGACGTCTCCCCTGGACGTGCCAGTCAAAAAGCCGAAGGCGACCTGGGTCGATCCGATCCTCGAAATCGAGGTCCGGTATGGCGCGCTTACCGATGATGGCCTGCCTCGCGAGGCCGTGTTCAAAGGCTTTCGCGATGATCTTGCGGTGCGCAAGGTCAAGGCGCCGCGCCTCGTGCCCTGCGCGGCCGGCCGCCCGAAGCTCGGCGTCCCCAGAGAGAACATCCTGCAGCTTCTGCCCGAAGCCGTTGCACCGTCCAAAGAAGAACTCGCCGACTACTGGCGCAGGGTGTGGAAGAAGGCCCTCCCGCACCTCGGCCATCGCCCGCTCAAGCTGGTGCGCCACGTGCAAGGCACCACCTTCTACCACAAGGGGCCGCTGCCGAAGGACATTCCGGCGGCCGTGCACCAGCTTCGTATTCAGAAGCGGGAGGGCGGCCAGGGAACGCGCCTGTGGGTCGACAGCCTCGATGGCCTCTTTGGTCTCGTCGAGATCGGCGCTGTCGAGCTGCACCCGTGGAATGCGACCGTCGAGGACTTCGAACATGCCGACCGTATCGTGATCGATCTCGATCCCGGCGAGGGCGTCGGCTGGGAGGCCGTCGTGGAGACCGCGCTCGATCTGCGCACGCTGATGAAGTGCGAGGGTTTCGAGACCTGGCCCAAGCTCACGGGCGGCAAAGGAATTCATCTGATGGCGCCACTGGCTCAGCCGATGCTGCACGACAAGGCGCATCGGATCGCGCATCAGCTCGTCTCCGCGCTCGCAGCGCGTCATCCAGACCGCTACCTTCTGTCTGCGCAATCAAAACGTCGCGGCCGCATCTTCCTCGATTATCTGCGCAATGGCCGCGGGACGACGGCGATCGGCACCTATTCCCCGCGAGCGCGCGAGGGATTTCCGATCGCAGCGCCCGTGACCTGGAAGCGCATCGAGAGCGGGATCGCGCCGGACGCCTTCTCCATCGACAGTCCATTTCGCGTCAAGCCAAGGAGGTGAGCCGTATGTCGGATGCATTCGATCTATGGGTGGAATGGCGCCACAAAACTCCCAAGTTCACTCCCTTCAGGTAGGTGGCTGCCGTCCGCGTTGCATGAGTCGCTTGACCGCAGCAATGGTGCGAGCGAGCTGTCTAGGCCAGAGCGACCTACGTGGCGGAGTGACTATGAGAATGTAGAGCAGGTTCAGCAGCAGCCAGCAGCCGACCGCGATGAATATGTATTTCATACAAAAATCCCGGAACACCCGGCGACGACGGCAAAGTCCAAAGCATAAACTTGCGGAGCAGCTTTCTTATGATCGCCCGGCAGTCGGTGATGTAAAAAACGGGAACGAAACCATATAGCGAACTGCGTTACGGCGTCGCTCGAAATAAACAGCCAACAGTGCTGACAGTTTTCTGAAGGGCGCGTAGGCCCCAGCCAGGTTGGGAGAAACAGCCGGGGCCGGTGTCCCATTGCACGTGCCGCAATCGGCCGTAATCGGCACGCCCCAAGTTTCACATGCACAAGCTCAAACTATTTCGCCGGCGCCGTACTAGGGCACGTACTCATGAAGCGGCGGCCGCCTGATGTCCGGTTTGCCGCCAACATCGGCCAAAGAGCGGGTGGGCTCCGAGGTCGCAGATGGGCCAACACCGGAAGTCGAGGAACGACGCCCTGCCCGGCATAGCACCGGCTCACGTCGGAAAACGACGTCGCCACGCCGGACCAGCCGCTGATACACTTCACTTCTGCCGAGGCGGTGGTGAGCGCGGCGTCACGCGTGCCGCTGGCTACGAAGCCGCCGTCGGCCAACGCGTGGAAGAATGCTGTCCTCATACTCGGTCGGCTTGCAACGAATGTTGCTCTCACTCAGTGGTAAAGTTATTCGCGCTGTGGTTGGATTTTCGTTGGCGTTCGGCGCCCTGGAGTTGTTTGACGAAGTTTTCCTGAAACAATGAGTTGCTATAGTCTGTGTTAGCGTGACTTTGTTTTTTCGGGCAGACAATCAGGTCAACCAATCGGCTGTTGAGCTTGGAACTGGTGCAGTCTGCGAACGGGCTCACATCGAAGAGCCGTCTGAAGTGGCTACAATCACGCGAAGATCGCGGTGGAAAGATCTGACACTGACACTCAAACGGTGGGGGTGACGATGCCCGCCATATTCGACCTGCTCTATCGTGAATATTGCCGCGCCTGCCTCGCTGAAATGCGAAAGCAGCTTCTGATCCCAGCTGAACGCCCTGAAGCTCCAGACATGTGGGATTACAATCCTGCGGATCACAGCAGCGACGACAGGACCAACACACCGCACCGAACCGGTCACAGGCGTGCCGAACAGCGGCCCCGAGACAGGCGGCCTCTCCCGGCGCAGCAGTGACAGGCAACAGCTCGGGAGGCAACTATGAACACCCCAGAATGCTACACTGTAACGGTGGCTTGCGTCTCGTGTTTGACCATTATCGGTCTAATGCTTGTCGGGGCGTGGTGAACGTGAGCTACTTACCGCTAGACCGCGACCGTCGGCCGTTACTGAGCCGCAGGCAAGCACGAAGGTCCAGTCAAACAAAGAGCGGCGGCTCACTTTCGCGGATCAGGCGGCCACCAGCTCCTTGTCATACATGCGCTTGATTCTGTGTCGCATCACGGCGTAGCACTCGCAAGCGATCTTCTCGAGCCGCCTTCGGTCGATGTCTAGCATTCCGCGTCGGTCCGATAAGACGCCGCCCGCGGCCTGAAGTCTGCCCATCGTTAGCGTCACGGTCGTTCGGCGGACCCCGAGAAGTTGTGCGAGCGCCTCATGCGTTAGCTGGATTCCGCTCTCTGCGGTGTGGTCGTGAATCTCAAGCAACCATCGAGCCATGCGGCACTCCACCGGATGCACCGCGTTGCAAGCTGCCGCGTTGTTAAGCTGCAACAATTGTGTGCGGAGATGGAGCCGTAGAACACGCCTGATCGTGTCGCTTTGCTCATAAGCAAGCTGCAATTGCGAAACAGGGACCTGGAGCGCGGCTCCAAGGACGTAGGCAGTTGCTGTGACTGGGGAGCGTGAGGGACTTAGGACGGAGAGAGCGCCGACCGCCCCTTCCGAGCCCATGAGAGTTGACGCGACAATGCGTCCGTCCGACATTTCAACTAGGAACGCTATGGCCCCGCTGAGGGGGAAATAGACCAGCTTGAACTCATCTCCCGTTCGCACCAGTACAGTATCAAGGTCGAACGACGTTTTCTGGGTGTAGGGCGCGAGCAAGTTAAGGTCCGCTGGCGGCGTTGCCGCCAGCAGCCTATTCCCAAGGCCATTCTGGAGCGAAATCGCCGGTATTCCTCTCAAGCACGCAGAAACAACGCGGCTCAAACCCTCGCCCAGGAGGCAGGTTCCAATTTACTGACCATTTGTTTTCCGCGTGCCTCGGCTCGAACTTCCGCTAATGGAATGGTCCGGCCGTGCTGCGGCCCTGGCGGTACGAGAAGCTGGCAAGGGCGCCCAAGACAAGGAGCACGCCATGTCTCAGAAACTCGACGCTTCGCCCGCCGTCATCGGCATCGATATCGGCAAGAACTCGTTCCACATCATTGGCCAGAATCAGCGCGGCGGCATCGTGCTGCGGCAGAAGTGGTCGCGCGGCCAGGTGGAAACCCGGCTCGCCAACCTGCCGCCGTGCTTGATCGGCATGGAGGCCTGCGTCGGCGCGCATCACCTCAGTCGCAAGCTGCAAACGCTTGGCCACGACGCCCGCTTGATGCCGGCGAAATACGTGCGCCCCTATTCGAAGGGACAGAAGAACGACTTCCGAGATGCGGAAGCCATCGCCGAGGCGGTCCAACGCCCGACCATGAAGTTCGCCGCAACCAAGACCGCCGACCAGCTCGACCTGCATGCGCTGCACCGCGTGCGCGAGCGATTAGTCGGTCAGCGCACCGGCGTCATCAATCAGATCCGTGCGTTCCTGCTGGAGCGGGGCATCGCCGTGCGGCAAGGCCTGCGCTGCCTGCGGTCCGAGTTGCCGAGTATCCTCGCGACGCGCACCGATGTGCTCTCGCCTCGCATGTTGCGCATCATTGAGGATCTGGCGGGCGACTGGCGCCGGCTGGATGAGCGTATCGAGGACCTCTCCAGCGAGATCGAAGCATTGCCCCGTCAAGACAAAAGCTGCGAGCGACTGATGACGGTGCCCGGCATTGGCCCGATCATCTCGAGCGCGATGGTGGCTGCCATCGGCACTGGAGACGTGTTCTCGAAAGGCCGCGACTTCGGCGCCTGGCGCGTTAGCGCGAAGGGCTTTCCGGTACCTTCGCTTGGCGCTTTTCGAGCTGCTCCTCGACGTAGAGAAGGATCATTCGCCGGGTGTCCTGGTCAGTTATTTTCTGGAATGCCTTGATCAGGCGCAGCATCTCCAGATCATCTTCGATTATTCTGTTCGACATTGCAAAAGCCTCAAGGGAAAAGCAGCAGTCTCAAATCGGGAAAAGTATGCAATATCTCACGTACTACGGGAACATGGAAAATCAGCAGAAAGCTAATCCGTGCCGGCCCGCCGCCGAGCCGGCGGAGGCGGCTCCGGCCATCCGCCTCAGAGCCAAGCTGAAGCCGGGGCACTCTCCGCCATCGCGCAGGAGCCCGGCAACTGAGGTGGCGTTACTCTCTGCGGCGTACCTTCGGCACTCTGCCATTCGTCCGCGCCCTCTCGGCAACATCCCAAATGTTGTCGCCCTTCGGCGGAGCGCGACGAATATAACCCGAAATATCCAGTTCGTTTCACCCCTCGGGTGGAGGTTGGAAACGCCCTTGTCAGCTCTAGGCAACCCAGCAGCGGCCTTCGCGTTGCTCCGCGGTGGCCGTTCTATTTGCGAGGCACCATGGACGAGAGCCTGCTCGTAACAATGATGCGCCGTCCCCTCTGCAAACCGGCGCTGCTGCTTGCGCGTCAAGATTGATTGTCCAGGCAAAGCCCATCGCCCGTTGAAAGAAGTTTGACGAATGTCGTTCGACTGACAACGAATGGTTGATTCTGGAAGCCTCTGTTCACCATCCGGCAAGCCGGTCCTCCTTCGTTACCTAAAATCCACCACTTCCCCGCTCTGGTGATCGCAGGCCTTGGGGGATGCTGATGTATCAAGTGCTCTACTGTCTGACCGATGAACACGATTGGCGACTGGTCGCGCTTGGGGGCGCGCTCTGCCTGCTCGCAAGTACGGCTGCGATCAGCCTGTTTCACCGGGCGCGCGCGACGCAAGGATCGGGCCGCCTGGTGTGGCTGGCGCTCGATGCAGTCGTTGCCGGCTGCGGCATCTGGGCGACGCATTTCATCGCGATGCTGGCCTACGGACCGGGCGCCAGCGGCGCCTATAATGTTCCGGTGACGCTGTTGTCGCTAATCTTCGCCATCGCCATCACCTTTGTTGGCTTGAGCGTTGCGGTCTCGACCATGCGACCGGGCCTCGTCGCTCTTGGCGGGGCGATCGTCGGCGGCGGTGTGGCGGCGATGCACTATACCGGCATGATGGCGCTCGAGATCCCTGCGCGCGTCAGCTGGGCGACGGGCACGGTGGCCGCTTCGATCCTGCTCGGGGTGGTTTTCGGCGCATTCGCGCTCCATGTCGCTGAACGGCGAGACAACTTGTCCGGCACGCTCGGTGCTGCGGTGCTGCTGACGGTCGCCATCGTCTCGCATCATTTTACGGCGATGGGCGCGGTGCAGCTGACGCCGGATCCGACGCTGCCGATCAGCGGCCTGTCGATCCCGCCGACGTCGCTGTCGGTTCTGACCGCGAGTGCTGCGGCTGCGATCATCGTGATCGCATTGGTCGCCGCGCTGCTCGATCGGCGGGCCAAGGGGGAATTGGGCCGCCAGCAGAGGGTGCTGGACACGGCGCTCGAGAACATGTCGCAGGGGCTCTGCATGTTCGACGCGGACGGCAAGATCATCCTGTTCAACGAGCGTTATGCCGCGATGCTCGGCCGCACCGACATCCTGCTCACCGGCCGGCTGCTGGTCGACGTGCTGCGGGAGGAGCAGGCCAAGGGCCAGTGGCAAGGCGATGCTGGCGAATTCTTCGCCCGCCTCGTCGCCGACGCGCGCGAGAGCCGCACCACGACCGACATCGTGACCAGGTTCGGCCGCTCCATCCGGGTCGTCAACCAGCCGATGCAGGGTGGCGGCTGGGTCGCGACCTTCGAGGACATCACCGAGTGGCTGGAGGCGCAGGCGAGGATCTCCCATATGGCCCGCCACGACGCGCTGACCGGCCTGCCCAACCGCGTCCTATTCCACGAGCAGCTCGAGCATGGGCTGCGCCGGACCAATTCAGGCGACCAACTCGCCGTTCTCTGCCTCGATCTTGACCACTTCAAGGACATCAATGACTCGCTCGGCCATCCCATCGGTGATGCCTTGCTGAAGGAGGTCGGGCGCAGATTGGAGGCGACCGTCGGCGAGAGCGACACCGTGGCCCGGCTTGGCGGCGACGAGTTCGCCGTGGTCCTGATCGGGCGCTCCGAGGAAACCGCTGCAAGGTTCCTGGCCGGCCGTCTCGTCGAGGCGATCTCGGCGCCTTACGAGATCGACCACCATCAGATCGTGATCGGCGTCTCGATCGGCATCTCGCTGTCGCCGCAGGACGGCAGCCATCCGGACGAGCTGTTGAAGAATGCAGACCTTGCGCTGTACCGCGCCAAGGCGGACGGTCGCGGCACCTATCGCTTCTTCGAGACCGGCATGGATGCGCGCGCGCAGGCGCGGCGGCTGCTGGAAATGGATCTGCGCGCGGCGCTGCAACGGAACGAATTCGAGGTGCACTACCAGCCGATCCGCGACGTCGCCACCAACCGCGTCGTCGCCTTCGAGGCGTTGCTGCGCTGGTCACATCCGCAGCGTGGCCTGATCGCGCCGATCAACTTCATTCCATTGGCGGAGGAGACAGGTCTCATCATCCAGCTCGGCGAGTTCGTGCTGCGCAGCGCCTGCGCCGACGCGGCGACCTGGCCCGACGATATTGACGTCGCCGTCAATTTGTCGCCGGTGCAGTTCAAGAGTCCGAACCTGATCGCATCCGTGACCGCGGCGCTGGAGGAGGCGGGACTGGAAGCCCGTCGTCTCGAGCTGGAGATCACTGAATCCGTGCTGCTGCAAAACGGTGAGGCGACGCTGACCACGTTGCATGAGCTGCGCGCCATGGGCGTGGGTATCTCGCTCGACGATTTCGGCACCGGCTATTCGTCGCTAAGCTATTTGCGCAGCTTCCCCTTCGACAAGATCAAGATCGACCGCTCTTTCGTCTCCGAGCTGGCAACCCGCGCCGATTCCATGGCGATCATCCGCGCCGTGACCGGCCTCGGCCGCAGCCTCGGCATCGTCACGACCGCGGAAGGGGTCGAGAACGACGCGCAGCTCGAGTTGCTCCGGCGCGAGGGCTGCACCCAGGCACAGGGCTATCTGTTCAGCAAGCCGCGGCCTGCCTGCGACGTGGCACTGATGCTGGAAGGGCCGCGGCTCCGAGCGTTGGCTTAACGAAATTATCAGAATGCCATCGCGGCACCGAGGCACAGCGCGGTAAGTCCGGCGGGCACGCCTGAGACGGTCGGGATCGTCGCTGCACGTCGCGTTGTCTGAGGTGCACTGGTCTCTCCCGAGATCCATCGCCGCGTGAGGGTAGCGCTCGACCTTCCGGTCCTTACTGTCTTCGGTCAGACCGAGCTCAGCCCGATTGTCGCGCAGACGAGCGTCGACATCCGGAGACTGAGTTCGTCCGGACCGCGGGAAAGCGCTCTGGAACGTCGGAAGTGCGCGTTGCGGTTCCGATGGATCTTCGTATTTTGCCGACCGGCACTTAGGGCGTAATTCAAGTCCGTGGATATCAGACCCACAATCGGCTATCTCGACGCGCCGGAGAATGCGCGTCCGGCCATCACGGCTGACGGATGGCTGCGCACGGGCGACCTCGGGACGCTGGATAAGCGCGGCTACTTGCGTGTCACGGGCCGCCTCGAGGACATCCCGCGGCGGAGAGAATATTTACCCGGCCGAGGTCGAAACCTGCCTGCTGCAGCATCCCAACATTGCCGATGTTGCGGTGATAGCTCTGGTGGGGTGCCAGAGACTGTCACAGCCGTAGCGCGTTCGACCTCTGAAGCCAACGCGCTCAGATGATCGGCAAGCCTCGCGAACAATTCTCGTTTTCGCAGATCAGTGGCTAGATCGCTGATCGATTTGCAGTCGGCGGCATCGTTGCGGAGTCTGTCCAACTGCTCACGGATGTCTCTCATTTTAGAGTGCCCCCGGCAGCATCCTCTTCATTCAGTTGAATTGATCGAGGTGTACTTGAGCTCACGCCGATCTATTTCCGAACGGAGCAACTCAGCATAGTTGCGAAGATTGTCACCAACAATGCGGGAGCGGCCGCCATTCGCGCGATCAGCCAACACTTGCCGCCGCACACTTTCCCAAAGAGACAATAACGTCTGATCTTCCGAGCTTGAAAAGTTCATCCGCAGGCCCTCAGTAATTGGTCGCGCGGATGCTACCGCGTACTCGTGAGCCGGATTGTTCGGTTGCCGACATAGCTGTGGTGAAGCTACGCGCTCGTTGCACATCGGTCACACCGCTTGCATTGGTGAAGGGAGATATCGCGACCGCGGGACCTACCGTCGCATTAGCTAATCGATCGCTCGCGTCGCCGCTATTGCTGTAACGGGTCAGAGCGGTCGTGCGGCCGATTCCGCGCGACGGGACAAGATGTGGCTGCGTGGTCACCGACACCTGCTTCGAAGTATTGAAGGACGAACGTACGCGCTGCAGTACAATCCGTCCCGTGTCAGGCATAAGGGAGCATCTCCTGCAGCAAGCGATCCGCGGCGGATAGCTGATCAAGCCGAAGCACGAGCAGCTCGTTCAGCCGCGCTACCCGAGACTGAAATTCCTCACGTATCGATCCGTTATCCACATCTTCAAGCAGGCCATTGAGAACTCTAAGACATTCGATAACGACATTGACCTTCCGTCGCAGCAACTTAGTCCGTTCTGGTCTGGACGATCAGGTATCGCTCTCGACTAAATGGCAGCGGGATGATGTTGGCAGCCACCGGCTCGGACGCTCCATCACGGATCCTCGCTGGGACACTTCCAGCGTGACTCGCTGATGTTGAGGTACTTGTCATGGAAGCACCTCAAGCTGCGCGCACAGTGATCAGGAACTTCTCGACCTCTGTCTTTAGCCGCGCGCTGTCGTTCGACAGCGTTTGCGCCGAGGCAAGCACCTGACTAGAGGCAGAGCCGGTTTCCGTGGCCCCTTGCTGCACCTCCGTGATGTTGGAGGCGACCTCGTGGGTACCTTGCGCGGCCTGTTGGACGTTGCGCGATATCTCCTGCGTAGCCATTCCCTGTTCTTCCACCGCGGCTGCAATGGCGGAAGAGATTTCTGAGATCCGACCGATCGTGCCGCTGATTTCCTTGATCGCGACGACGGAATCCTGGGTGGCGGCCTGTATATCGGCGATCTGGTGGCTGATCTCCCCAGTCGCCTTGGCAGTCTGTTCGGCGAGCGCCTTGACTTCGGAGGCAACGACAGCGAAGCCGCGTCCGGCCTCGCCGGCCCGCGCCGCTTCGATCGTTGCGTTCAGCGCCAAAAGGTTGGTCTGCCCCGCGATCGTATTGATCAGTTCGACCACGTCGCCGATACGAGTTGCCGCCTGTGACAGCTTGTTGACGCGAACGTTGGTTTTCTGTGCCTGATCCACCGCTGCGCCGGCAATCCTGGCTGCGTCCTGCACTTGGCGGCTGATTTCGACGACTGATGAGCTCATCTCTTCGGTGGCGCAGGCAACCGATTGAACGTTGCTCGAGGCTTCCTCGGAAGCCGCAACGACCATGCTAGAGCGCTGCTGGGTGCTCTCGGCTGTCCTGCTCAGGGTCTTGGCCGCCGCTTCGAGCTCGGTCGAGGATGATGAGAGCGTCTGGATGATTTCTCCGACCGCATCCTCAAAGCGTCCAGCGAGCTGGTGCATGTCCGTCTTGCGCTGGGCGGCCGCACGGGCCTCTGATTGCGCCTGTTCGGCCCGCAGCCGGTCGGTTTCGAACATATTGTCTTTGAAGACCTGAACCGCCTCGGCCATCTCGCCGACCTCGTCAGCGCGGCCGACACCTGGGATCGAGGTCGACGTATCGCCGCTCGCGAGCCTGCCCATGGCGGCGGTCATCCCCTGGATCGGGAGGGCGATCGCGCGAGCGGTCAGCAGCGCAATGGCGGCCCCGAGGCCCAGTCCTGCCGCAAGCAAGCCCCACAGGACCAGCCTCAGGAAGGATATGCTCGTCTGCACCTGATGGCTTTCCTCGGCAAGCATGCTGTTCTGGTTCGTCTTGATGCCTCCAGAGCGGGTGCCGTCGGCGCCCTTCGGCCCGTCGAGCAGATCGAGAATCTTCACCGCGCGCGGCGCCGCTTCCGTTATGAGAATATGCACGGGTGCATTCCAGTCCGCTGACTCCCGGAACGCGAACATCTTCTCGTAAAGGAGAACAAATTCGCCCCGCGCCTTCGTGATCTTCTCGAAAGAGAGCAGCTGAGACGGCGTAAGCAGGTCCTTCTTCGCACTCACGGCGGTATAGCCTTTTTCAGAGAGCTCCCACGGCTTGAAGAATTTCTCCTTGTCGTTCTTTTCGCCCGACAGGAGGTACATGCGAAGTTGAGCGGTGGCAGCGGCAAAATTGCCGCGCGTGTCCGCCATTGCTTTCAGCAATCTCTTACGCTCCGCCGTCGCCTCCTGGCCCTCCTCCTCGTTGATCATCTTGGTGATCTCGGAAAACATTGTTTCGGTGCGCGGACCGGCTTCGGTCACAAGTAGCTTTGTCGCTGGATATGCATCGGAAGTGAACGCGACGGCTTCGGCTTTGTCTTGGGCAGCTCGGAACTCTGCGAGCAGCGCCTTGGCCTCGGCCCATTTTCGGCTGTTCTCCGGGTTGGTAAAATGTACCGCCTTCTCATCGAAGCCGGCAACTGTGGCATCCATTTCCTTCCACATCGCGGCCCGATCTAGCTTGCCTTGCGGATTTCCGGTCAAGAGATAGCCACGCAATGTCGCCAGTGTGGAATAGAGATTGCCGACCAGCTCTGTGCTCGCGAGCGCGACGGGTGTCCGCAGGTTCACCATGCGATCGACGGTCGTGGAAATCCCGCCGACCGCAAACACGGTGTATCCGACTGAAAGCGCGATGATCGCGCATACGGAAAGAAATCCCGAAATCAGCCGGCCACGAATCCGAAGTTTGAGTTTGAAGGGCATGGCAACACTCCGCGGGTCATTGGACCCTTAAAAAGATTGGCAAGAATGGATTTGGATGTGACGCGCTTAGTCGCCGCAACCGACGGCGGCTTTTAGGTCAGATGGCAAAAAGATCCCTCGTGGGGTCACTCGATAATAAAACAGTAGCTCAGGTTTCCCGTCCCTACTTGAGCGTGCAGACCATGGTGAAGACAATTGGCTGCGAGTTGGTTAAGAAGAAATCGACCCTGATTTTCCTCACGCGCGCAAAAATTGCTGCTTCAGCGCGTATGATGAAATTAGCTCGGCGCATTTCGCAAATTTTTGGTTCGCCCGGCCGCGAAATGCGCGAGCAACCCAAAAACTGAGCCCCAAGACGGTCCTTCCAAAGCTACCTATGGAAAGTGAGATAGCCAGCTTGCGACAACTTGTCTCAAATCATCGTCGCGGCCGAACTGCAGGCTCGCCGACAGACGGGAACAAGAACTCGATTCCCGCATCCGAAAAGACGCGACGAAGAATCTCCGTCGTCTCGTCCGACATTGGGGGAGCATCATCGTACTCTTCAAGCCGACGAATGATGGCGGACGAAATCCCCGTTCGCGCGGCCAATTGTTTCACAGACCAATTTAGGATGCCGCGGGCTGCGCGCAGTTGCGCGCCCGTAAGCTGCGATGTTGCCGCGTGTTGAACGGAGAGCTTTTCCTGATGCACGTCAATGGAGAGACCCATCCATTCCTGGATGCTGCCGTCCGCATTGGTGACAGGCACGGCCGTGCAATGATACCACCGATATGTATTGTCGGGCTCTCGCAGGCGATGCTCGACGCTGTACCGCCGTCCGGTCTCGACCGAGGCCGTCCAGCTTCTCAAGGCCGCCTCACGCTCGTCTTCGTGAAGAAGATCAGCCCAGCCTTTGCCAAG
This sequence comes from Bradyrhizobium sp. 45, assembly GCF_023073155.1. NCBI lineage: Bacteria > Pseudomonadati > Pseudomonadota > Alphaproteobacteria > Hyphomicrobiales > Nitrobacteraceae > Bradyrhizobium > Bradyrhizobium sp. 45. The sequence goes on from NZ_JADPIX010000131.1 coordinate 295,715, forward strand.
CAACCGATGCGCCTCTGGTGTCTTCTCGCCATTCGGCAGTGCCGTGATTCGACCGTCGGAACTACCGATCCACAGCAGACCGCCTACCACCTGGGTCAAAGCGCTGTAGCGCTCGGCGTCACTTCGCAGCGTCTGGACCAACCGACGTTGCGCTGTAATGTCGAGAGCGATCCCCAAAATACATTCCGGCTCACCTGCGCTATTCAGTAGCACTTCGGTATGGCAGTTAATCCAGCGCAAAGCGCCATTGGGCCGAATGATGCGAAATTCACCGTCGAGCAACGTCCGATCTATCATCAACTCGCTGGGACCGCGAGTCGGACCGCGATCGTCCGGATGAATCCTTCGTTGGATTTCGGTGTATGACGGCGACACCGCATGCGGATCCAATCCGAGCAGCCTAAAAAAGCCACGCGACCATTGCATCTGGCCGGCTGCATCACAGCGCCAGACACCTGCTCCCAGCTTTTCTTCAATCAAACGAAGCACATCGGATATACCGAGATGTGCCTCCAGCTGCAGCAAATTAACCCCCGTTCTCAAATACAAACATTCAACTCTCAATTGCAGAACAATTCAACACTGATGTTTGAGTGAACCCGGCCATACGGTCGCAGGCCGGTGGAACGTCTCTCCACGGGCAACGCCAACGAGAGAGGGCAACGTCGTGCGGTCCTAGAGACCGCCTACACCTCAACCCGGCCAATCGGCTGCGCGCCATTCGACGAGGCCAATGACCCGAAAATCCCTTCCGGCACTGCTGATTTTCTCGAGCATGGTGGCACTGGTTGTCGCATTCGGATTTCTAGCACAGTAAGACCCGCGGATTGTGTGCGACGTCCTCTTTTCCCCCGATAGCGACTCAAATAGCGGACGTCGTGCACTTCGCATTTGGGCCAAGCGGTAGAGTAGCGCTCTAGATATTTGGAGGGGCCTCTTACCAGGCAGGCCCTGTTGCCGCGAGATGGTCTATGGACGCGAAATCAGCCACACGATTTAAACAGCACGTAGATCGGATCATGGAGAGTTATCCCTGGCGCTCACGCTCGCCCAAGAATCTCCAGTAGCTGAGTTTCTGAGATTGAGGACATCGGTCGGCGATATCATCTCTCGGAATAGACTCCGTGCTTCAGGAAAACATTTACAAAGATTATCCCGGTCTGGATGGCATGAAAGGCTGACTGATAACTTCGGCTTCGGGTCAAAGAACGAACCCGCTCTCGCGGGAGGGCTGGCGGCGCGGTCCGCCGATCACGTCTACCGCTGTAACCGTTTGAACGAGCACAGGTGACGGGCGGGCGCTCCGTCTGCAGGATCGAGGGGTCAAGCACTCCAACCTCAAGACAGGAGCCCCCAATGAGCGAGAAGCCCATCAGCCCGCTGCGCCAACGCATGCTCGACGACATGAACATGCGCAGGTTCGTACCCGATACGCAACGCGAGTACATCCGCGCCGTCAAGAGGCTTAGGGTTTTCCTCAGCCCTCCCCCCGACAGTGCGACGGCGGAAGAGCTGCGCGCGTTCCAGCTGCATCTGACCGAGGCCCTGAGGCGGTGGACGCCGGGTGCGTCGCCTATTTGCGCAAGCCGTTCGCACGGCAAACCTTGCGGGATGCCATTGCGAGAGTACTGGCGTAACAGGCGCGGCGCTCCATCGGGGTAGGTCAATTGGGCGCCCATAACCTCAGCAGACTGAACCGCAGGTTGTTCGGCTAGGTGTGAGGCTAGTGAGAACGGGGCTGTCCGTTTTGATCCTGCGCAAGCCGGAGAGTTGCGGTGCTTGAGCAACGGCCAATGGCGAACTAGACCATGTACTCCGCGAAGTGGACAAGTCCGTTCTGGCTTCAAACCGGAGATGGCCGGCTCGCTAGGGCGCTACGGAACTGCTCAATGTATTCCGCTGGCAGGTCCCTTTGAGATCGCGCGCGTTGCAGCTTCAAGACGGGCCGCGATCTCGCTCATCCGGCGCGCCAGATCTTGGAGCGTTGTTGGCTGTACTGGGCCGGCGCCCCTTGGGGAATTCAGCTCCGTTTGCAGGTGCTCGAACTCTGCCTTGCACCGCTCCAGCTCGGCGAGAAGCATTGCGAGATCATCCATTTGGCCGAATGCGCCTCATTCCGGTGAGCTGGGGCCGTCGTACCAGATCAGGGGCAGGCGCGGCACTTGGGAAATTTACGGGTGGGCCGACCCGCTCTCCGCCGCAGGTCGATGATCCCGAGACACACATCTGGGTAGGAGATCAGCCGGCATTCCTGCTGGGTTGGCGGTTGGCACGTGGGTACTGCGGCTAGTCTGTGTCTGTGGGTGGGCCCGCTGTCCAGGTTAGATCGGAATGGCATCGTGTGGGTTTTCATCGCCGATTTTGACCCCGAAGCTCACGCCGACCTTGATCTCACGTGACCGTAGTTGAACAATTAAATTTTGTGGTGGAGGACATAATGAACAAAGCCATTGTTGCTATCGGGCTTGGGCTTGCCCTGTCGGGCGCAGCATTCGCGCAAGAGAAGTCGGCTAAGGAACAGCTTGTTGGTGCGTGGACGCTAGTCGCTGTTACCAGTGAAATGGACAACGGCCAAATAGGCGAACCCTTCGGTCCTTCCCCAAAGGGTGTGATGATTTTCTCAGTTGATGGCCATTTCTCGCTTTTCCAATCGCGCGCGGAAATTCCAAAGATTGCGGCTAATGACCGAGCCAAGGCGACGCCCGAGGAGGCGCAAAGTATCGTGGCGTCAAGCATTTGCCTATTACGGCACATACTCGGTTGACGAAAATACAAAAGGTATGATGGTCAACCTTGCAGCCAGCACCTCCGCGAATGTCGCCGCCATTCCCAATCAGAAAAGAACGATTACTTTGCTAAACTCAGACGAACTAAAATTCGACAATCCCTGAACTCCAAACGGTATGACGCTGCGAACCACTTGGAAGCGCGTAGCGGCGCCCCAGTCGAATTTGAACGGTGGCAATCGCACGCGACATAACGCCACTCTGTAAAAAACCGGAAAACCAACCGGCTGGTTCTCGTCAGATGGTGTCAGAGCGTTGGGCACCAGACGAAAATCGGCCCCGACCAACACGGGGGCTGGCGGTCGGGGGCCGTCCCTTCCAGTGCGCCACAGGCGGCGGTCGTGGGCACACGCGCTGACGTTCGGGTAGCGACAAACCGGTACACCAACTGGCGCGCGCTCTTTCAGGCCGCAACGTGTGGATTGACAACTGTATAGCCGCGCAACGATCGCGCGTGCATCCTTGTCGCGTGTCCGCCTGAGTTGGCGTCATACGCCATCCAAATGTCGCCTCTGAGATGCTGTTCTAGTACGAAGACGTGCCCACGGCGTGCCGCGACCATTCCGGGCGACGGCGACGTACGCGGAAAGCGTAGCCAGTTGGCTGCGAGGTTTAGTTCAGGCACCACACGACCAAACACGCGCAGCGCTGCGCCACAACCACAGAATGCCGCCGGGCAGCCGGGCGGCCGACCCCCGGCGATCCGGCTCTCAGCAGGGACACTCATCGCCAAGCTGTTGGCTGCGGTTACTACGAGTTGTTTGGGACGATACGCCTGCAGTGAATATTGCGAAATTCGTTCGCCGCGCGTCTGCGCGGACGAGAAGTCACATGGCATGATCACGTTGCATTCGGGCGCGTGGCCGATGCGGTAGGGTCTTGCTTCCGAACAGATCGAGCTGAGGACAACGAAGAGACACGCAGAAAATACTTGCTTGAACATTGCAGGGCTCCAAAATGAGGTCCTGCCCCGAGTACCAAGCAACAAACAACAATTTGGCCGAAAAGCGGCCAAGGTTAACAGCGATCGCGGTCCAATATCGTCAACCCTCACGGCCAGACGTTGCGACGCTATCTGATTAACTCGCAGAGAGAGAGAGAGAGAGAGAGCCTTGCACTCGTCCGACTTGTCAAGTCTGCTCCGGGGTGACCACCGGCAACGCTCGGATCGAAGCGATATAATTTCCGCTTCGCGCCCCTGAGCGGCTGCCGGTGTAGATGGAGCCCTAACAAACGGCCCCGACGCATTCCACGTCGGGCCCTTAAGATCGTCGAGCCGGTTACATCCGCCGTGCCCTCTGATGCTTGATGTGTCGATTACCGCCCACGATCTAGTGCAGAGCGTGCACTGCGGCCGCAATAGCAAGGCCGTTTGAACAGTCGTCATAACACGCGCGTCGATGTTAATGCCACGAGGTTCCCGCACCTGGACGGTTGCTTGGGCAACAATTAAAAGTCGAACCGCTCGTTCCTGCGCGCCATGAAGATTTTGGAAGCCACGAGCCGCGGCGAAATGTCAATTCATGATCGTAAGCAGATCCGAACCAACCCGGCGTAGCTCTCGCTTTTTCTCGACCGGTCAGCCCGAGCTCTCACGCACCAGCCGGGCAATTCTGCGAGGACCATCCCACACCTCTACGGCGGGGTACGTATCGAGAAATTTCTCTGCTCGCGTTCTGGCGCCTTCATCCGTCAGACTGTCTTGATAAACCGCCCGAGCAACGCCGGATAAATCGACCACATACGCAACGTACCGCATGGCAGTTCCCAAGTGCCGGAAGCTACAATACGACTCCGCCAACTGTGACGGCCTTCGTTTCATCTTACTTTCGAACCTTTGACGAGCGCCGGCTGGTGATCGAGACTTGCTCTTGGACAACCTGCCGCGCCTCCACCTCGCCTGTTTGGTTTAGGAGGGCAGGAACTCTCTTTCGGACGTTCTCTTGCCAGCCATCGCAGTACTCTAGAACAATTTACGAGGCTCCCAAGATCGACCTATGGCTTAGGAACCAACCGGCGCCTACGGACCCGAATACCCGAATATCCGTTTCGGTTGGAGTTCGTTCCGCAATGGGGACCGGGGCGCCCCTTCCCCGGTGAGCCATGCTTGCGCAGGGGTCGGGGCCGTTCCGCGCGACGCGCGCTGCATTCACAAGATCCTCCTTGCGCGAGGATCTGTAATGGCGCGCCTCGCCCCCGCCGAAAGTGGTTCGCTACAGAGGAGGTGGCGCAGGCTTGGATTGATGAGAACGATCGGGAGGGCGTCGGCTTCGAATACGAGGTGATCGGCGCGCCAGCGTGAACTTCATTGGCAAGCCATGTCGCAGAGCCACCGCGCGGCCGCCCGGCGGATAGGATCGAGAGAACAACCCCTCGCGCGTGGCCCAATTGTGCCGAAACATACAGCCAGCCAGGGCGCGCGCGAAAGCTGCGGCGTGGTCATCCGAGGTTCAGGAAGGAACGTCTAAGGTTGGTCAGCGGGGATGGGCTCCGCCGGAGTAGCATGGATGAAATACAAACTTACACTTGCCGCAATAACCGTTCTCGGTGGGGCGGCATTCTCAATTGCAACGGCATCGGCAATGCCCGTTGCTCCGTTGGGACAATCAAACATCGCGAACGTTGAGACGGTAGCTCTGGTTTGCGGCCGGCACGGATGCGTCCGAACCCGCCCGGTCTATCGTCCTGCCTATCGCCGCGGCGTAGTCGTCGTTCGTCGGCCTTATGCCCATCGGTACTATCGGCGCTACTGATCAGAGGTTTCGTTCACGTAAACTGGCGTACCCTACTTGTAAAAAGGCCGCCAACTGAGGCGGCCTTTGGTTCTTTGCTCAACCGTTTTAGTGAGGAGAGAGGACAGCGGCCACGTTAAACGCCAGTGGAACCAGAGCGCATGCGCCAGCTGAGAGCAGTCCCTATGTCACCGGCCTCCTTCGCGCATGCATTCCTGTGGGAGAAGTGGTAGCCAACTGCTGAGGTCCGACATTTTCTGGCGTTATTTGGACGTCATCCAACAACTTCGCGAGTTCGTTTCGGAGATTTATGTTCATAGCAATTGCTCCGAGGCAGTTTCGCTGAAGAAGCGCGAAAGACGCAAACTGCCGGCGATTGGAATAACACAGAAGAGCCGTGTACGGTTGCGATCCACTGCGAGCGAGGCTGGATAACGCGCGGAGCTTCTTAGGCGGCTCGCGGCATCTCGCCCCACGAGCTGCCCGTGGCCCGTTCAATGTCCTGCTCGTCTCTATAATCAGGCGAAGAGATTCACGCCACTGAACCGCCTGCACGCCAGGCCAGGTTGACGCTGCTTCGCAAAGCGTCGAGCTCTAGAACGGCTCGCCGGTTCTCGTGAATGCGCTGCAGCGGACCATCTGCTTGTTGCACTGCTTCCACTCTTCGCCATGCAACACATTCAAATCGGTATCAGATCACCTCTCTACACATGAATCCCGATGTGCCGGAACGCGCCTTACGAGTTTGCATTGTTTGTCAGTCTGGTGATTTGTAGTGAGGTCGATCATGCGTCCGCTTTCTGGAATGATCGTGATTGCAGCGGTCTCAATCTGGACGGGGCTTCACGCCGCCCCAGCCGTTGGGCAAACATTCAATGATAGATGGTCCATCGTGCCAGACGCTCACGCCGAGCCCGCTCCTGAAGGACTCGATAAGACAAAGAAGGAGGAGCCGCAAGCGCAACGCCCGAGCGGACAAGAGCCCCTGAAAGATCGTTCAGGCGCTCAATCTTTCAATCGAGTTATTTCCGGAAAAGCCTCCTACTATTCGTATTCCAAAGGCAAGACAGCGAGCGGTTCATCGTTTGATCGGAATCTACTAACCGCGGCGCATCGCCGTCTGCCGTTCGGCACGAGAGTCCGCGTCATTGATCTTGAGACGAACAAGTCGGTGGTGGTTCGTATCACCGACCGCGGACCATGGGTCCGTGGCCGCGTCCTCGACCTCTCGCTGGCGGCTGCGCGCAGCTTGGGGATTACGAATCGTGGCGTGGCTCAGGTTCGTGCTGAGGTGTTGTAGCGGACGACCATGCCCTGCGAAAACACGCGACCGCCGCCCACGCGCCCTTACGTCAATAGTCCGCCTTTTGGCCTGAAACGAATCTGCCGTGTCTCTAAAGAACCCTGACGCTATCGCGGCCCTCGTATCCGTCCTCAGGCTCGTCCACGGAGACGAAGTCGCGCGAACCATGCTCCTGGAGGGTATGAGCCTCGCCACGCTGACGGACACGATGTTCTCCGCGCCGATAGCACATCGCGATGCCGTTCGATACGTCGCGAGTGCCTTAGATGACTTCGCCATTACACCAGAACTTGGCTCCGTCTGGCATCTTCGTTACCTGTATGATGATCAACCCGGCTCATTTCGCGTCGTCGATATGGAGATAGCCACGCCGGCCGGTACGCTGTCCAGCAACGACCTTTGGCTTCGGCTGCCCGTCTAACTTGCAATGCGGACCGTGCTTCGACGATTAGCCGGAGCCCCCTGCCCTACGTGCCGGCCTTGTAGGTCTGGATCGTGCCGGCCGTTATCTCACAGCATGAGAGGGCGCGGCTGCAGCTCATCGATGCCTTTCCCGGCAGGGCTGCGTCTTTACATGCCATCGCCTGAGCCCGGTTGGCCGCGATGATCCAACTGCTCCCGCGCCCGTTCACGTAGGCGAAATTGCGAGATCGGTGACGCCCAGCGAGCTCTGAAATCTTGATCTAACTTGCATCCTGCGTGCAGGCTGGCAGCTCTCTTAAATCCGCGGGGGATCGACCTTCCGAGCACGAACGCGACGAAGAGCGACTGCAAGGAAGATTTTAGAAGCTACAATCGAAACCGGCGTGTGCAGAAAGTATTCGCAGTTGAGCGGCACGAGGCGTGCCAAAGGACACTATGCCCGTCGAAGTCGGAAGAGCCCAGCAGGACAAAGAAGTTCAAATCCTTGCAGGCGGATGTCCACAGTGGCATCACGTATCGCCATTTAGCCGAGTTACCGTAGTTCCTTACTGTAGCTTATTTCTAGAGCCGTCCACGGTTTGCGAAAAATGAACGTCTTCGCGAAAGCTTAGCGCCCAGAGTTCGGAGGAGTGGATATCCTCGGCGCGGCGAGAACCAGGGACCAGTAGCTCGCCCCCTTCCGCGAAAGCGCTCTGCGTTTTTTCCGCGCGGAGCTTGTCACTTCTACGGTTCGAGCCACGTTGACACATTAGATCGCGGGAGCCGCTAGGCTCAGTCGCGCTTGACCCGAAGTGAGGTGTGGGGCTCCCGGCTGACGGTTAGCCTCACAAGCCACCTGCGGAATCCTCCGCGAAAAGTGTGGAGAGGTAGTCTGGAGCGGCCGGATTATGGGCGCGATGATGATGCGCAAGGAGCCCGCGAGCGCGCCCAGGAGGCCGTTCGAGAAGCCGACGGGCGGAGGCGGAAGCCTGGTCCGTCCGCATGGAATGCTACGGGGGCCCTGCGCAGCCCTGCCCGACGATCGATCAATGCTTAGTGGCGGACTCGCCTGGCTGGAGGTTGAGTGCGCCCGCTGCAAGACACGCGAGCCTGCCATTCGACGTCATACATCGGCATAAGCACACGCCGCTCTGGAGTTTAGGCGCTTTTTCCTGCCTCGATCAGCCTCGAACTTTCGGCGATCGGACTCATTTGCCGACGGCGCCTTCGCGCGCAGCGCTGGGCCCGAGCGCACAGGCTAAAACTGTGCTAAACAACGAAAGTCAGCACCATCGTCAAGGGTTCACATGGAGCACCAAATGGCTTCCACGCGGGACGACAGCGTCGCGGAACGGCAGATCGCGGAGGAGCTTTCGCACCTGACGCGCAAGGCGGAAGACGGTGCCTCGGTCCAGCCGACCATGGAGACGTCTCGCGCACCGGCAACGAACCATCAACCGACGAAACAGCCCCACGTGGCCTTCGTCTGCTCTCTGTTGGCTGTGTCCTTTGCTGCTTGGTGGTGGTGGTCGTCCTCCGCACAACCGGCGATGAGGGCCCCTTCGGACCCTGCACCCCTGACGCGGGGCCCCCGAGATGCTGCGGCGCCGAAAGACGCGGCGCCGTCTGCAATCGCCCTGGTTTCCGACTTGACGCAGCAGCTGCAGTCGATGACGCGCGATCTCGCTGCCTTGAGGCAAGCAGTCGAACAGCTTAACGTGACGCAAGAGAAATTGGTCCACGACAATGAAAATGTGGCGCGCCAACTCAAGACAGGCCAGGAAGAACTCGCACGTAACAGCCGTGTCATCGACGATGTCAAAGGGATCCAGATCCAGATGGCCCGCGAAAGTCAAACGCTCACCGATCGCCTCAACGCAAACCAGGAGCAACTCGCCCGCGCCACGGCGAACGCCTCAGCACCAAAGGAGATGATGCCTGAAGGTACGAACGCAATCCCAGAAAAGCCACAGGTCATGCAGGAAGTACCATTGCCGCGTCCACGGCAGTCGGCCAATGTTGCCCAGGCGCCAAAGCCGGCGCCAATTGCCAGACCGCAAGCTATAAAACCGCAACCGTCGTTATCGTGGCCATGGTCGCGCTAAGCCGCGACCGACCTGCTCCTGCGGCCGAAACTAAAGCTATGGAGACGGGCGCCGTTGACTGCGGCTCCTATTCAGACTTTCGGATCTGGCCCGCTGTCGCCCCGCGGTCCCTTTCGCTACGTAATCGCCCTCCCGTAGACCTTGTAAACCCGCGAAATCATCAGGATGATCGGCGAGTCGTAGCATCGCTCGCGAGGCCTTCATGCGAAAATGCGAAGTCGCCGTGCTGGGTCTAGGACTCATGGGCGGAGCAGCGCTCAACTCATTGTTGGATGCCGGCGTCGATGCGCTCGGCTTCGACCCTGTCGGACCCGGTTCGGATCGAGGCTCGTCACATGGTTCATGTCGAATTTTCCGTCGCTTCAATTTCGAAAACCCCAACTACACCAGCCTGAGCGACGAGGCTCATGCCGGTTGGATCCGGCTGCAGGCCGAAAGCCGTCAAACGGTTCTGACGGAAACCCCTGTTTTGGAGGCAGGCCTCCCCGGCTCTGCGATGGTGGCGTCGTCACGCGCGGCCGCGATCGCGAAAGGGCGCCCTGATCCGATGTTGACCGCGACCGTAGCGAACAAGGAATTTCCGGCTTTCGCCCTGCCCGACGACTGGGACGTCGTAGTACAAGACGGTGGCGCGATACTGCGGACCGGTGTCGTCATGAGACTGATGCGCTCACGCGCCGGCAACCGTGTGATTCCGGAACGCGCGAGCTTCACGCCGCACCACGACGGCGTATCGATCCGCACGGTGACCGAAGAGTTCTTCGCCGAGCGCGCGATTCTGGCGCTGGGTCCATGGCTCGGTCGCGCACTCCCGACACTGGGCGCGCTGCTCAACGTGACCCGACAGGCGGTCGGCTGGTTCAAGCCGACCCGCCCTGACACTGTGGCGCTCGGTCGTTTCCCGATCTTCATTCTGGACCGAGGTCCGAACGACGTGGTCTACGGCTTTCCGGACTTCGAACAGCGCGGCGTCAAAGCGGCGCCTCACAACCACGGGCCCGTGGTCGGCCCCGACGACTGGGGTCCGCAGGCCACCGAGGCCGAACTCCGCCCGGTCGGCGATGCGTTGGCGGCCCTTGTCCCGGGCGCGGCCGGGCCAATCATCGATCGAGACGTCTGCCTCTACACCAACACCGTGCCCGCCGACCGCCTGCCCGATGCGGGCGAGGAATTCATCATCGATCGCTGGCCGGATTCCCGCCTAATCGTCTGCTCCGCGTGTTCAGGCCACGGTGCGAAGTTCGCGCCTGCCATCGGGCAAAGGCTTGCCCGACTGGCCACCGATCCGTCCTACGAAGCGGAGTCCTTCTTTCAGCTTTCCCGATATTCTCAATTCGCCTGAGCGGATATCGCGGCGTGGCCGGATCGGCTACGTTACCCTAGCGGTGTCACTGGCCGATATGTTCTGCGCCGGCGAGCTTCGGCGCGGGACCTCCGAATTCGCGCGCGAAGACTATTGAAGCGCGAATTGAGCCTTGAGCCGTGGTGTGAATCGGCGTGGCCCGAGGCTGATCGGCACGATAAGTCTCTGATTCACATCACATTGGAGGGGGCATGCTTCGATGCCGATTCACATCCCGGCCTTCCGCCGACCTGCACGCTCGTCGGCCGGACGTGCCGCGGTGGTCTCGCAGCGGCGAGCAAATCCTGTAGCTTGTAACCGTAGTTAGTCACGTCAACCGCGCCTCACCCCACCGAAAATTTTAGAATCCTCAACGCCTTGGTCATTCCCGTTTGGAGGAGCGGTGATCCTCGGGTAGGCGGGATACGTACTCGTCCACATTCCGGACCAGCGGAGCACTGATAAGGTTTTGCGTATTACCTTATCAGTTGGCCAGCTGACTCCGCTTCGTATGAAAGCTTATCAGTCGATCAACTGACCCCGTTTTGACTCGAAAGCTGATGAGTTCGCCATCTGGCTCTGTTTCGTACGTCTGCTTATCGGTTTTGTAGGAAGCAGAACCGTTTAGCATTTTTCGGGTATCGCTCGCTGGGGGAAAAATCAATAAAAAAACTGCTCGACTGCTGCAGCTCAGGTTCTCTCGGTAGGGGAGAGATGGCATTCTCCGACGGGCACGCGTTGAGGACGGACTACGGTACGCCGTAGCGCGCGAATTCCTCGGCGATGTCGCCCCGGACAGCTTTCGCGGCCGCGACATCGGCTTCTCCCGAAGCCGTCTCGCCGCGGCGGATCTTTGCCCGGCCGCGACCGTACAGCGCGGCGGCGAGCGTGGGGTCGATGCGTAGCGCGGCGTCGTAGTCGGCGATGGCCGCATCGGTCCGTCCAGCCTTGAGGTGGGCGAGCGCGCGGGAATCGTAGGTCGCAGCCGTATGCGCGCCCGACCCGATCGCCTTGTCGCAGGCTTCCACCGCGCCTTGCGGGTCGCCCGTGCTCGCCCGGATCCAGCAAAGGCCGCTCCAAGCCACTTCCATGTCGGCGTTCAGACGAGTCGCGGCGGTGTAGTCGCTTTCGGCGCGTACGAGATCGCCCTTCTTCAGCCAGGCCTGGGCGCGGTTGACGAAGGCGCCGGGGTATGCCGGCTGGAGGGCGATGGCTCGGTCGAAATCCTCCATCGCGGCGTCGTAGTCGCCTGTCCTCAGTCTCGCCGCGCCGCGGTTGTTGACGGGCTTGGCGAAGGTCGGATCGATGCCTATGGCCGCCTCGAAGTCGGCGACAGCGCGGTCGTAGTCGACCTTCGCTGCGTAGGCGATGCCGCGGTTGTTGTGGGCGATGGCCAAGGCCTGTGGCCCGCCACGGCCGGCTGCGATGAAGGCAGAGCAGGCCTCGATCCTCCGGTCGGGGGACGAAGCGGCGTTGCAGAGCTCGACGTTCCGGAATTGACCTTCCGGCTTCTGCGCCGACGCGGGGGCGGCCAGCAGCAGGATCATAACTGGCGCCGTCCCGAAGACCTTCAGCATCCCCGGCAGATGCCGAGAGCGCGGTCGGCCCTCCGCTGCCGGGGAGGCGCAACGGTCGGACCGGCCTTCCGCTTCATGACCGCATCCTTGCCCTCCTCGATCAGGGTGGCGAACTTGACCGTGCCGTCGTCCGAAATCTCGATGTGGGGCGTGGTGCCCCGGATCCCCAACGTCGCCACCGGCGTGTCCACCTTCATGCTCCCGGTCTTGGCGACGCTGCCGGCGACGAAGGTGAAGGTGCCTCTGGTCAGGCTGATCAGGGTTGAATTGTCCTTGCCGTCCGGATCGTAGACGAACTCGCTCATTTCCATGCTGGCGTTACTCGACAGGCTGAAGGAGCTGCCGTCGGCGAAATTGATACCGAGGCGCCCGTCGGCGCCCGTCCTGACGACGTCGCCCCGATAGACTGGATCGCCGACCTTCGCGCTGGCCCCGTTCTCGGACAGTCTCGCCTGCACAACCGCGGCATCGATATGCTCGATCACTGCCTTGCCAGCGACGGTCACGACCTTGCCGATTGGCTTGACGTCCTGCGCCCGAAGCGGCGCAGGCGGATACGCCACTGCAACGAGCAAAAGGCAGAGAAGTCCTGCGACCGTCCTTAGTCCGTGCATGCGTCGCTCCCGTCCGTGAAGTGCCCGCTTCGGCGGAATGATGCCAGAGCGCGCCCGGCGCACCATACCGCATGTTGCGACCGCCACTCTTTAGTCGCAACGGACGATGGTCCCGACCGCTCAGCGCCAACAAAAGAGCGCATTTGCGCGCACTCAGTCAACATTTCGTGAAGGGGTCTCGGGATGACAAAGCGTAGTCTGATGCGCAAAACCGGACACCTCGGCGGGTGGACTCACACGCGATCCATGGGTCCGGCCGCTTCGGCGGAAGCGGGCAGCATGCGAGGCGTTCAAGATGTCGCTCGCACGTGTCTTCACCGGTCTTTGGCCGGCGCAGAACCAACGCAGTCCGTCGTCCGTCCGCGGCGGGCGCGCTGTAGAGTCGGCGGTTGTCGCGAGACTCGGATGGGCCGGAGCGCTGTCTTTCGTCCCGTTGATCCTGACGGCGCTGAAAGAAGCGTGGGCCGCCGATCCCGATCTCGCGTTGTTCGACGATGCCTCCATCACCTACAAGGGCTTCGAGCATGGCACCTTCGAACTCATCACGAAGGAGGCGGTGCCGCGCCACATCATCGTGGACGATCCCGGGCAGACGGTCATCCTCAGCAAGACCGGATCGTCCGTCAGCTTCGCGCAGGTCGCCAACAACGCTTCGCGGATGGAGGACCTGCAGAGCCGGCAGCAGGACGTGCTCGACAACTACTCGAAGGACCATGGGCCGTCCGGATCCGGCACGCCTCCGGGCGAAGCGGTCGATCAGACGCTGCAGCCGATCGATTTCCACGCGCCGGACGGGCCCAATCCACAACATGCCCTTCCCGGGCTGGTGGTGCCGGCCAGCTTCGTGCCGGATGGGCCGTTGATCCATTCGCCACCGACACTGACGCTCGGGTCGGGCCCCGTCGAGATCGACACAGTCGCGTTCGATGAGTTCTCGGCGAGCAGCGGCAGCTTCTCGGCCACGAGCTTCGGCTCCGGCACGACCCCGACCTTCGGCATCGCGGGCGGCGCGATCGGCGCTTTCACCGTCGCGGGCGCAAGCTACGACGTCGAGAAGGCCGGCTCCTTCGGAATCCTGTACTTGAACAGCGGGACCGGCGCCTACGCCTACGTACCGAACAACGACGCTATCAACGCGTTGAAGGCGCCGAACGCCGACAGCTTCACGATCACGGCGTCCGACGACTTTGCCTCGGCAAGCCAAACCTTCACGATCGACATCGCCGGCACCGATGACGCGGCAGCGATAAGCGGCGAGACCGGCGGATCCGTCGCCACGATCGCCATGACTGCCGCCGCAATCGCGGCGGCGGCCATGGCGCACCACGTCCCAACCGCGACCGGCAAACTCGCCGACACCGATGTCGACGATCCGGCCAACACGTTTACGGCGGTGAGTTCTCCGCATGCCAGCGACAAAGGCTATGGCAGCTTTACGATGACGTCCGACGGGCACTGGACCTATGCGCTGGATTCCGCCAGCGCCGCGGTGCTGGCGCTAACGGCGGGCCAGACCCTGACAGACACCTTCACCGTGACCACCATCGGCGGCACGCCGCAGGTCGTCACGATGACCATCCAAGGCGCCGACGATCCGGCCGTCATCTCCGGGGACACGCATGGTCGCGTGGTCGAAGCAGGCGGAGCCGACAATTCCGCGCAGGGCGTCCCAACCGCGTGCGGCCTTTTGACCGCCACCGACGTCGACGGCCCGTCGAACGCGTTCGATCCCGTCAAATGTCCGGAGCCGAGCGACCACGGTTACGGCAGCTTCACCATGACCGCGGATGGGCACTGGACCTTCGCGCTCGACAACGGCAACTGCGCGGTGCAGGCGCTGAACGCAGGTCAATCGCTGACTGACGATTTCACCGTGAGGGCCGCGGACGGTACGGCACAGACGGTGACGGTCACCATCGAGGGCGCCAACGACGCCGCGGTCGTCTGCGGCGATATTTGCGGACGCGTGACCGAGCCAAGCAATTCCTGCGAACCCCCGCCAAGCGCCAGCGGCACCTTGTCCGAGCGGGACGTCGACAATCCCGACGACACCTTCACGGCCACGACATGTCCGCAGGCGAGCGACCACGGCTACGGCAGTTTCACGATGACGACCTGCGGCACGTGGACATATGTCCTCAACCCCGACAATCCCGCGGTCCAGGCCTTGAGGTCTTGTGACGCGCTGACCGACACCTTCACCGTGACCACGATCGACGGCACGCCGCAGATCGTGACCGTGGTCATTCAGGGCGCCGACGACCAAGGCTTTGACAACCGGGCCGAGCCCGCGTTCCATTTCGAGGCGGGTGCGGAACAGCAGCATGCCAGCTCGACGCCCCCGGCGGTCACTTCCTCGGTACCCGTCGCCGCGCTCAATCCGGAGTACGATTCCGCCGCGGCCGCATGGCCCCATCCGGCCGATGAGGCGCCGGAGGGTTGGCGTTTCGACGGGGAGGCTGCTGGCAAGGGCGGACAGCTACCCTTCCAACACGATCTGATCCTCTGAGAGCCGCCGACGCCTTCGTCGCGTCCGGCTGATTGGCGTTTTCCGGGGCGCTCCCATGGCTGCGCCGATCACATTCATGGACCCGCACCGCCATCAGCTGCACGGCCATCAAGAAGCTGCACGGCCATCAAGAGCCATGAAGGGGCGCTACTTCATTTCCGCTCCGAGGCACGATAATAATGAGTCATTGTAACCTCCAAAATCATACTCGGAAAGGCGACAGGAGCAGCACTTGCAGGATTCGCGATGTCCGCTTCGGGTCAATCGCGTCGGTCGGCCGTTCGGTTGACCACTTCTCGTCGGCCCGACAGCAGACATTCGCATCAGGCCGCCGCTCCGAAAAAAGGTCCAGCCGACCACGGCTCGATCGCGGATAGCTGTCCGCTTTGGGTCGCCAGAAGGAAAGCGTCCCGACTAAAGCGTTACGACACCCCGAACCAACTTCGCTTTAAACCTTTGATTACCGACGGTGAGAATTGGCAGATTGCAGAGTAAAAGCCCCAAAAGGTTTACGTCACTTTGCCGCCTCGAGGCCCCTTGATATTTTCGAGCTACTTGGAACTTATCCTTTCGGAGGTTGTTTACTGCTGTTGTCTAAGTGGGGGAAACAATGAAAGCGTCGGTAGTCTCGACGGATTCGAGCGATAGCTCGACTGCAGGCGAATTTCTGGCCACCGAAATACGAAGATCCCTAAGCACACCGCCTGCTGCCTTGGTGTTATTTGCAGCTCCTCAGCATGACCACGGAGCGATACTTTCTGCCATAAAAAAGGAGCTGCCCGATACCATCGTTGTTGGAGCTTCATCTGCCGGCGAGTTTACGAATGTGAGCAGTGGTCAAGGCTTGGCGTGTGCACTGGGGTTGGTGGGCGACGATGTGGTCTTCTCACATAGTGTTGGACGTAACCTCGCGATGGATGCCACTGCGGCAGCCCAGGAGATAGTTTCGAGGTTTACACCAACACCGCCCGGACGATTTCCGTTTCGGGCTGCTCTCGTTCTAGCTGATGCTCTAGCTGGGCATGCTGATATTTTAGTAGATCAGTTGACGTTAGCTACAGCCGGTCAGTATCAGTTTTTTGGTGGAGGAGCGGGGGACAACGCTCAATTTCAAAAGACCACTGTATTTTGTGGAGAAGAAGTTTTGTCCGACGCCGCGGTGGCATTGGAGATTCTCTCCTCGAAGCCGATCGGCGTGGGTGTTAGTCACGGCTGGAAACCTGCGTCCCGAGCCTATCGCGTCACGGCGAGCGACGGCATGAAAGTGATAAGCCTTGATGGGTTTCCAGCGATCGAAGCATTCGTAGAACACGCGGAAGAGACTCATCAGAACTTGGATCGGAAAGAACCGTTACCATTCTTCCTGCACAATATTATTGGGGTTGATAGCGGAGCTGAACATCGCTTGCGTGTTCCTCTGGCTGTGGATGAGGAAGGCGCAGTTGTGTGCGCCGCTGAGGTCCCCGTTGGTTCAGTTGTAAGAATTATGAAGACTAGCACGGCATCCGCAGTTTCTGCCGCGAAGCAGGCTGCAAATGCTGCTTTGGATGCATTAGGCGGCCCCCCAGCGGCGGCCCTTTTCTTTGATTGCGTCGCTACTCGCCTCCGTATGGGAGACGAGTTCGGGTTGGAACTCTCAAGCCTGCAAGAACGATTTTCGGAAGTGCCGTTGACGGGGTGTAACACCCACGGTCAAATCGCCCGAGCGGAGGGGCAGTTCAGTGGCTTTCACAACTGCACTGCAGTCGTTTGCGTATTTCCCGAGTAGGTCACTTGAAGGATGACGGGGCTCATCTTTTAAGTGGTTTTGCCAACGCCAACGGGAGGCGAGAAGCTGCCGCGCGATTAGCCAAGTTTATGGGAGGCGATGCTTTCCTCATTTTCTTGAAGGATGAAGAAACGGGGAGTTTTACGCCAGCTCAGGGATTTGACCAGCGCCTGCCTGGCGGCCCGTCTTGGCGAGCGTTTTTGAAGCAAGCATCAAGCTGCTGTGAGTTCTTCGGAGAGGTAGCATTTCCCGACGCTAACACGCTCGTTCCCGCGGTCGCTCGTTCGACCCCTGCGGCAATCCTGGTATTTGTCGGCAGGAACTTGTCTATCCCTTGGAATGATATCGAATCGAGCCTTCCGCTTTTAATTGAACTACTAAAGACTGAAGCGCGGGTTCATATGGCCCTAGCGCGCGCAAGTTCTGCCACGGAGGCGGCTACTCACGCAACGCATCTTGCGAGAGCACTCGATGGTGCGCGTAAAGATGTGTCCGCTACGTCCTTAAAGCTACAGCAACTCAATGCGACGCTGGAACAGCGTGTAGCGGAAGAAATCGCGCGTCGAACGGAGGCCGAAGCAGCGCTGCGCCAAGCTCAAAAGCTTGAGGCCATCGGTCAGCTTACCGGCGGTGTTGCACACGACTTTAACAACCTGCTTACGGTGATCATGGGTGGTCTTGATACGATCGGACGGCAGATCGCAAGCATGTCCGATGCGCCACAGTTTGGGCGCATCATGCGAGCGCAGGCGATGGCGCATCATGCATCCCAGCGCGCGGCCACACTCACCGCCCGCTTGCTAGCTTTTTCACGTCGCCAACCGCTGGATCCAAAGTCCATTGATGTAGATCGCTTGCTCGGGGGAATGAGCGAACTGCTCAAGAGCACTTTAGGAGAGCAAATCAGGATCGAGATAGTTGGCAATGCCGGTTTGTGGAGCGCCTTTGCTGACGCATCGGAACTAGAACATGGCATCCTCAATCTGGCGGTTAACGCGCGGGATGCAATGCCCGGCGGCGGACGACTTACAATCGAGACCGGCAACACCTGGCTGGATGATGAGTATGTTGCCGCGCTCCCAGAACCCGTGCCTCCCGGCCAATACGTTTTGGTTGCTGTCACCGACACTGGAACCGGAATGGATAAGGCAACCCTGGATCGCGTGTTCGAGCCGTTCTTCACGACTAAGGAGGTCGGCAAAGGAACTGGGCTGGGGCTAAGTCAAGTTTACGGGTTCGTGCGACAGACGGGTGGCCACATTAGGATTTATAGCGAACCGGGGCATGGCACGACGGTCAAACTCTATCTTCCTCGGTCCAAGACTGAACCCGACAAGCAGGAAGATCGCAGTATTCCGACAGCAACAATGTTACGGGGGAATGAGGCCATCCTCGTTGTGGAAGATCATGACGATTTGCGCGCGTATTCATCCGGTGTGCTCCGCGATCTCGGATATCAAGTTTTCGAAGCAGCCGACGCGGCATCAGCGATTGCTTTCCTTGAATCATCTCGCACCATCGATCTTCTCTTCACCGACGTCGTGCTCCCGGATGGCCTTCACGGACGTAACATCGCAGATCGGGCTAGAAGGTTGCATCCAATGATCAAGGTGCTGTTCACGACGGGCTACACACGGAATGCGATAGTCCACAACGGTCGACTTGATGCGGGGGTCAACTTGTTGAGCAAGCCATTTACCTTTCGCGGTCTGGCGGAGAAAGTACGAAGAATTCTTGACGAACAAACATGACTGAAATCGGATCGAGGCTATTCATTTGCCGGCCTTCGGATGGGTGCCGTCCTTCTCCTCCCGAAGTTGATCGTTTTCCAGATGCCGGAATGCTCAAATCCTCTGCGGAATCGCGAGACATAAATATTCGCCATCATTCGTCCAATAATTTCGGGGTTGCATGCGCAACGACTTACGCGAGACGTATCTGTTTGAAGCCAGGCCAGTTCTGAAATGGCGCTTGCATTTTCAGTGCGAGTCTAATCCGCTGAACCGCAGCCTCCCCTTCACGGTTTCATCGGAAGCAGCCGTTATCGGCCGGCCGGGCAAGCCTTCCGGAATGGATAGGACACTGCCATCTGATTCCCCGCGCTGCCCATCAACGTCCTTCGCCACTGCGATCTCAAGTCGGTCGCAGAAAGTTGCGCGGGTGCGTCGGCTCTTCTTGACTTCGCAACCGTAGCCTACTCAACTGAGAGCAGTGATGTTGCGAGGTGCGTCATGGAGCAGGAATTCTACCAGGGTCTCGCGCAGCGGGTCCGCGCCATCGCCCCGAAGGCCGATCCGTTCACCCGCCGTCGGTTGCTGGATCTCGCCAAGCGATACGATGCGAAGGGCAAGCCGGCGTCCCGGTCCGGAGCAAGCGAGCGGCCGCTCCCGGGGCCGCGCACAACGCCACCGCCATCGATCTTCTCCGGACCGGGCGAGGCCTGAGGCACCGGCGCCAGCAGCCACCTCAAAGGCCGTTTGTGATGAGATCACTCTCACCCGCTCCACGAACTCGGCCGGGAATCAAGAGTGCCAGCAGTGCCCCTCGAAGAAATCGAAAATGAGAATTGAGAATATGCTGAAAGCAGCACTCTCCAGGAACGCCGGGGGAGAGGGTGCGATGCCGGAGGCACAGAGCGGAATCAGCCGGCGGATTCGCATTTGAAGCAGCGCCACGTCGAGGGCGCGTTGCAATTGCAACTTTCGGCTTCTTGCAACCCGGACAGGCGGGAATGGAGCGCGGCATCGGGTTCGAGACGCAGGAGCCGTGCAGAGAATTTAGCTGAAGGGATTCGACGCGCTGGCTAACTCAGGAGAACTTCGAATATGATCCTGCGGAGGCTTCCGTGGCAAGCCTTTCGGCCTGTTCGGCGAGTACGGGCCCGCTGATTGCGTATCCGGGATCAGTCTAAGCCCCACTGCGAGGACAAGGGCGCACCGGGCCGGACGGACACGCTGAAGATAAAGTTCAAGGACTTCGGGATCATCACCCGCAGCGGTCTGTCTCCGTGGTGGTCTCGAGCAGAGACGACCTCGAGCGCTGTCCATCGCACTGCTTCAAAACGCGATGCCGCTTCCCAGGCTGGTCCGGCTGTTGGACGTCTCACTCTCCTCGCTGCAAGGGGAGGGCTTGGCAGAGCCGCAGTTTGGCCTGCCGATCTGATAGTCGATGGAAGCCACTAACTTCCCTAGGCAGCCGCGCGGGTTCGATGCAGCGGGAGGGCCATCAGGTGTCCTGAGATCGACCTTCGCGCCGAGACTGCTCATGTCACATTCGACGTGAATAAAGGTGATGCAATCGCGGCTGCTCTAAGCTAATTTCAGTGCTACGGCGCCACGCAAGAGTGCCACACAAAAACAGATCGCCGGACCGAAAACATCAATAAAATCAATGAAAAGCAGGATTGTGATCATAGTTCAATCCTGTCTGGCAGCACCAGCTAATTCAAACACTTACCTCCATCGTGCTCTCCGCAAAATTCGCGCCGGAAGCACCCCGGAAGCACGGTGAGCGGATCTTCGCCGCTCACCGATGCCTCGTGCAGCAATCAGTGGAGCTGCAGGAGCTTCTACGACTGTTGCTCGGCACAGAAAGGCAGTCGCCCTTCTTGCGCCAACGTCGGTCCGGCAAATAGGCCGACGGCAGGAAAAGTTCTGGTCATCGCAATATTCCGTCGGACCTGGTTGAGCTGATTCCCGCTTCGATTGTATCGCATTCTCCTGAGAGATGGCGCCACAACCTTGGCCGGCTATCCCCTGAAAGAGCAAAATAGGATCGACGGGCGGAGTCGATACTTGGCATCTCGCGGCCCCGAGTCCGGAGTTCGAAATACCCCTACCCCTGACCCATCCGGCGATTTCGCTGAGGGGCGCCTGAAGCTCTATTCACGATGTTCGGCGCCGAGGACCGTATTGGTTGCAGGGTCGAATGGACAGCCTTGCGCGAACGTGCCGCCGCCGACCGCGCCGATCCGAATGATATTGCCGGCACGGTCAAAAGGCATCGGTAGACCATCGAGCAGATCGCAAGCGATCAGTACGACGACGGGCAACGAAATCCCGGTCGTTCGGACCGAGCAGCTCGTGCCGGCCGGCGGACGGCCCAACGACCGGACCGCGGCTCAAGCGCGACACCCTGACGCAGTGAGCCTGACGAATCAGTCAGCTATTTTACCTGTGGTAGTCTTTTACTTTTACTACTCGCGATCTTTTGCTCTGACGCCGTCCTGATAGTGCCTTTTTTGTGCTGGGGAGGACATTTATGCGAGGCTCTCGCGCAATCCTTTACGTCGAACAACTTAGCGAACTCACTTCTCAGCTCTCAGAATTGGAAGATCTTCGAGGTCTGGTCGACGAAGCAGAGCGTCACGCCCGCGGTGTGCCCCCATTTCGCTTCACACGCCCTACTTCGCGCCGCCTTCGAAGTCGCAAACCGAGCGCCCTCTCTGTCCCATTCCGCCGCCTCACGCCACCAAGCTGGAACGCAGGAGCTCTCAGCCCTGACAACACAACCAAATCGATCGGACCTTGCTTGAGCCATTCCCCGATGGATGATGGGCTTCCCCCTGAGCCGCTCCAAGCGCGACCTTGACGAACAGATCGATCCATGGTGACAGCCGCGCAAGAGGCGTCAAAGGTCCTTGCCGATCGCATCTTGGAATAATGCCCTTTCCACCCTGATTTGCCGGTCCATAAGATGGCTCGTGAGCATTGTGGCGGCGTTCTTGATCTGCCTCTTTATCTATGCCGGGTCCGTCTTCGTTGCGGCCTTGAGCCTAGTTTCGGCCGTGCGAAGCGGAGATGCCGCTGAGGTGATGGCCGTACGAATTTGCCGCGCATCCGGCATTCGATCGTCGACCAGCCACAATTTTTGGTCCGCGCTGCGCACGGGGAACGACCCCGGTCGTCCCGGGGCTGGCGCCGGACGCGCCGGGGCCGCCCGACGTGCCACCGAAGCAGCGCGCCGTTGCCATCTTGCTTCCGGCAATAACTAGCTGGTGTATCATTTGATAGAACGGGCGCTAAATCCCGCTTCCCTCTTTCGAATGAATCCTCGGAGATGCCAGAACGGCACCAATCCCTCCCGACGCAAAAATGAGATATCCTGCCCCGACTCAGGGAGCCTCCCATGGCTAAAAAATCAATAGTCGAACGAATTTCAGACACTGTAAAAGAGATCGTGGACACCGCCTCGACTGCAGCCGCGGATGCTATGAAGCCCGATCCAGAAGCGGTTGCCGGAGTGACCAACGAGCAAGTCTACATTCCTGAAGCGACCGATGCTGCCGCTGTTCCGCCGCCGATCATCACTCGGAAGAAGAAGCGCGTTCCTGCCCCTATGAGAGCTAACAGACGGGTCGCAGCTGCTCGTACAAAGAAGACCGTATCCGCGGCGAAGAAGTCTGCCAAGAAGCCGGCTAAAACGCCACCCAAGGAGGCTGCAAAGAAAGCCGCACCACAGAAGGCGACCAAGAATTCTGCGTCTAAGAAGACCGCGAAGAAGAGCAAGAGTAAATCGAAGCGCTAGCGCTCCTTCGCGGAGCAGTTCGTTGCGACCACCAGAAACGACTCATGCTTTACTTCTGCGGCGCTCGGGTCTTCCTCCCCGTGTTCGTCCTTCACAGCCCGGCCGTCCTGACAGTCGGGGTAGAACCTTGTGATCCCCCAATGCGATGCCTTTACAACGGCTGAAGCTTTCTAGCCGGTTACTTTCACGTCTCGAACTGGGACGGGCGAAACCACATTTCTTTCAGACTCCTCTCCTAAGCATTACGCAGGAGGCCGATGATGAAGCCATCAGAGATTTACAAAGAGAACGCAGACAACTGCGCAACGCTCGCTGAAGGGGAACCATCTAAGAATAGTCCGGCTTACAAGCGGTACCGGCGCATGGAAGAGGCGTGGCGAGCTTTAGCCGAGGAGCAGGAATGGCTAGATGGGGAAGTGCCCCCCGTCGGGTCAAACCGAGCCGACACAACGAAAAAGCGGCCCGGTTAGGGCGGCTACGTCGGAGCATTCAATAGGTTGCGAGGTACTTCCGCTTTGATGGTGGCATGTCCCCTCCTGCTAGACGCCACACGCCAACGGCCGAGCGCTCAAGATCACCTTCGGCGAGATGCGCGAGATGGGCCTACGCGGTGTCCTGGTCTGCTGCCACTCCGGCCACAACGTTGCACTCAGCGCCGCTCGCTGGTCGGACGATGTTGCCTGTCTGATATCGAGGCGCGTTGTGTATGCGCCGGATGCGGCAACCGAGGGGCTCAGGTCAGACCGGATTTTAGCACCGGCAAGCCGCCGCAGTTTGCGAGATCGAGCGCTCGTTGGAGGAACGAACGCGCAGAGGAAAAATTGCAGGTTTTGTTAGCTCTCTTCTTCGAGCTGGCGGAGCGGCCCCGGCATCAACCCTCAAGCCCCCAAGCCGGGGTCGTCTCTCAGTGCGCCAGCTTCCGCTGCCAACATATCCCGGATAGCTTCCGACCGCCACCCTTTCATCTGCCAAATTGACATAGGCGACCGCTAAATCAAACTGGGCGCCAAGACGGTCCTGGAAAAAGCGGCCCCAGGCAGATGATTCCTGAGGCCGGAAGTTCTACGCGTCCGCTCCGAGACATCGCCCGGAGCTGGAGGCGAACGCACCCAGATTGCCGAATGTTCCCGATCCCCATGGACCTGAGAGCCGGGGCACTGATGCACGTTAAGCCTTCTGCCGATTGTGAAACTGATCATATTGCGAGCCAGAGATGCTGCGGTACGATCATCGCACCGGGGCTGGCTGCATATTTCACCTAGTCGTTTTTGACCCGGAATTTTTGACCGCGCGGGCCGCAGCAGCAGTCCCCCTGCTGCGGCCTTCGTGATCACGGCTCTTAGTACCAATGACTTCGCGTCCTGTGCCATTGGAGAAGGTATTATGCCCAAAGAGAAAAATTGCCTGATTGTTCGTGCTGCGGGAAGACAACTGGACCTGTTACGCGACGAAGCCTCCCGCATCGCAAAAGGCAGTAACGTCGATTGGTGGATCGATCAGGCAGAGGTCGGCACTCGCTTTTGCTTCGAGGATACAAAAGCAAAAGAGTCATTCGCTCTCGCTTGTGACAACTTCGGTATTCCCTGCCAAGACGGCTAGTCCGCAGTTGAGCTGTAAGCCAGCGGCAGGGCCGCACAACCATCATAGCAGTCCAGCCCTATCCGGCTCCCGTGCCTGGAGGTCCGCACCTGATCCGAAGCACGTGAACCGAGCCCGTCAGCGCCGGCGCCGACAGCGGGCCATGAAGCAACGCACTGGCCGAGATAAGGGCCAAGCTGTTCCCGTCTGAACTCGTTGTCACCCGCTCTGAGGCCATCGCACTGAGATCAGATTGCGCTGTGTAGAGCCCGCCTGAATGGGGCGCGAGATCAGAACCAGGTGCGGTTATTTTGGAAGCATGCCTGTTTGGTGCGGTCCCAGATGAAATCCCCGCCGCCGCAGGGTGGACGGGGGCGAGCGGTCGCCGGGCATTCGTTCCGAACCTTGGCTCCCGTGCCCCAGCCGTCGACGACACATGCGCCACCGGTTGTCCTATGACAGCCCTCGCCACAGCCACCCGCTGCGTGCGCCCCACTAGCAGCAGCCAGAACCGTGGTCGCGAGGAGCATTCCTTGTAAGATTTTTATCACGCCAGACTCCTTCGAAGCGAATGACCCGAGCGAGAAGGAACAGATCATAACTCCTGCCGTGCCTCTTAGCTACGATCAGCGCGGCGCGAAGTCCCCGGCTCCCCACGAACCGCTCGATGGATGCGCTCCCCGTTCGAAGCTGTTGATCCAGCATTTTTACAAACTACAACCAGGTCAGCACAGCTGCATTTTTCGAATCATCCACCTGTCTCCGGACTGGAGGGACGTTCTGTTCCCGAGGCGCGTGTGAGCCACTTTGCCTCGGTCCTGCTCTTGCTGGCCAACTTGATGCTAACGCTATGTTTCGGCTTGGCAGCGTGGCGCGTTTCCGACGAGGGGACGCTGGTAAACCCGTAGCATTGGCCTAGGCTGGATGCAAACCTCGGCCAACTGACATATCCGCGTACCCCTCGCATTTTGATCTCGCGGGCTGCTGAGCGCAGGCGACCACCTGCCCCGCTATGCGCCGCGACGCTGCTACGCTCTCAACGGCAAGGCGGTCCTGAAGCATATGACGTCTAGAGTGGGTCACGAGCGGCCTTTGGTGTCCCAGGCTGCTTACTTCCGCTTGAGCTCCGGGGACCATCATCAGCGCCGGTCAGAATGTCCGAGATGGGCCCAACAGCAGACTCGTGCAGCGCAGAAGATCGTTATTCAATCACCTCGGCCGAGCAGCGTCGCAGGGAGATCGATGCCGAGCGCCTTGACCTTCGAGAACATCGGAATGCTCCCGGTCCTCAACCCGGAGGTCTGCAATCGGTGGTCATTAGCGGACAATCAACTCGTCAGCCCTCGCGACCAAATGCTGAGGAACAGATAGGCCCATATCTTTGGCAGCTTTGAGGTTGATCGCAAGATGGAATTCGCTCGGCCCTTCGACGGGCAAATCACTTGGCTTTGCCCCGTTGAGGATCTTCTCGACGAAATATGCGCCCCGACGCCATATTCCATCAATTGTAGGACCAAAGGCAAGCAGTCCGCCGCTCTGCACCCATTCTCGATATTCATGGGCGTTCGGAATTTTGTTTTCTATTCCGAAGTCGACAATCCTCTTCCGATCAAAGACGAACATCGGATCGGTGACGGTAGTCATCGCATCAATCATCGGATCCTGCCTTTTGCGCAGGATTGAAGCAAACGCGACCTCAAATTCCGGCGGTGAACGAACTTCAAACGTTCCACGATCACGTCGACATTCTGCCGGACCAGATCGGCAGCCATCCCAGGCAGAAGTTCCGAATGTCCTTTTGCCTCCCGCCATTCGATGGTGAGATTGTTGCCCTCCGAATAGCCGCGATCACTTAATTCGCGAACGAAGCCGTTTACCCAAGGATAGCTGCTCAAATTAGCCGTCAGATATCCAATGCGGTAAATCTTTTTAGATTGCGCGCTTGAGCCGCCAGCGGCCACACCGCAGCGCCGCCGAGTGCCGTTATGAACTCGCGCCGCTTCATGTCTGATGCCTCGGCAAAGGTAGAGACAACCTATCACTCGCCCCAAACTAACACATTGGGACTGGCCGGCCATGACTTCTGCCACAGAATCTCGAGTACGCCTGCCAGCCGCGCGATGTGCGGTGCGGGTTCAAAAGCGAAAACCTCAACGCGAGCATATTCAGTCCGCTAAGCCCCATGGAACGGACCTCAATGAGACGTGGATGGGCCACTTGCAGACATCGCGCGAGCGGTGTGCATTTCGAGGCAACCGTATTTCGCTTTCGGACGCGTGCAGCAAGATCAAACGCCCACCCTCAAAGAGGATGGGCGCGTGGTGACTTACGACATGATGACGTCCTACTTCTTCTCGGCGCTGGCTTCCTTAGCTGGAGGCGGCTTCATGCCGACGGTCAACTGGCGGATTTTTAAAGCGCCGCCTTCACGTATGTCGATGGCGCCCCAGAACACTGTAACCTTGGTGGCGTCGCCGCTCTTAGGGTCCTTACCGAAGATGTCGGTCTCGCCGTTGGCAACGACCAGATCGTTGTTGATGACCGACATGTTGCCGACTCTGATCTCTATATGATCGGTGCCGTTCTTGAAGTTGTTTTCGTATACGGTCTTGAGATCGGAAAACACACCGCCCGGGTTGATCTGGACCCCGTCCTTTGTATAGAGCGCAGCGACACAGGCCGCGTCTTTCTTGGCGACGCAGTCGGTGTAGGGTAAGCGCGAATTTCCCTGCACCTTTTGCTTTTGAGTGCTCTGATGCATGAGGTGTCCACCAAAATAGGTGGACACCTTGTGATGGCAGACGATGATCA